>CAYJJG010000037.1:0-6162 GCA_964370435.1 uncultured Holdemania sp. | reverse complement strand
GTTTTATTATAAGCATGAATATCTACACACAGCTGTAAATTTTCTTTTATTGCCTTTTGAACAATGACATTGCCAAGGGAATAAGCTAAAGTTGCGTTCATGTAGGGAAACATATTTTCTTTTTCTTGTTGTAATAATTCATCCATTAATTTATTCATGCGATTTCTCCTTTTAATATTTTTTCTAAAGCGTAAGCAACACCATCTTCTGTGCAAGTTAAGGTTACAAAGGAAGCATATTTCTTAATGCTTTCTTCAGCATTACCCATCACCACATTAAAACATCCTAATTCAAACATACTCACATCGTTTACTGAATCACCAATACATACTACTTTATCTAGATCATAGTCATAGTGCTTACAATAGTATTTAATAGCTTGCCCCTTGCTAGCATTAACATGACTTACTTCAAATCCCTTTTTATTGTAATCTATATAATTCACATCGAGAGCATTAAATTCTTTTTCAATAGCTACTATTTCATTTATTGGTTTTCCTTTAAACATACCAATATATTTGTATATACTATGATTATTTAAACTATCTAAATCAGCATTTAAAGTACACTTCGCTTGCACCTCTTCATTAATCTTATAAGCGAAATGCTCATTAACTTGACGATTGGCATATATGTGATCTATGCTTTTTAGCATAGCTAGAAAATCGTATCTCTTCACTATGTCATTTATCTTTTTTAAAGTATTTTGATCTAGTGTGAAATCTAGTACATCTTCACAATACGCACCATTAAAACCAATACTTGCTACACGATCATCAATTAATCGCGCAAAATATTCAACAAAAAGAATTGGTCTTCCACTTATCAAAATGACATTAAATCCTACATCAAGAGCCTTTTTTAAGCAAGCTATATTAACCTTTGATATTAAAAAATCAGGTTGTAGTAATGTTCCATCTAAATCTATAAACAAGCTCTTCTTCATAAAATCTCCTTTATTTAATACTACTATTATAAAAAATATAAATTAAATGTCTATATAAGGAATGTCAATATTAGTGCTAAGTAATTATGGTATGGTGTTTACATGTTTATTGTAATTAGATAATTATTTTAGTACTTCTAAGGTCAATTTTTCTTTTTAATTCACAACTTGTTTAAGTTCACACTTTTCTTTTTATTAAACTTTTGTCTTTAGTTGAATATGCTAACTTTATTTTAAAAAAGCACTAAATAGTTTAACTATTCAATGCTTTAATTATTACTATTATGCTAATATCTTTTTTAAATAGGCTACTATTTCTTCATCTTGTGCATGCTCAAAGAAATACTCTTTAAAGCTATCACGATCAATAGTTTCCTTCAAAAAAGCTTGGTCGATCGTTTTTAAAATAGTTATCATTTCTTGATGAGTTACTTCTTTAACGCTATCTAATATTTTTTTATTTCTTTGTTCAGCCTCGGCTCTTTCAAGTGGATATCCTTGACCGAACGGTTGGGCAAATAATTTTTCAAAAGTGTATTTTAAATTAAGCTCACTACCCCAACCAAACCCTTGTGCAAAAGGCATAGCAATAGCATTACCATCATTAACTTGTGAAAATAGATAAGCATCCAGATCATTGACAATATGACCACACAGCACTTTAGGAAAACTATTAGCTGCAAGGCATGCCCCCTGTCCTGTACCACATCCTGTTACTACAAAATCAACTGCCTTAGCATTGATTAGTATTGCCGTTAGTAATCCTACTTGAACATAAGTTAAAGTTTTGTCATCACTATTAAACATACCATAGTTAAATAATTGATAACCTTTTTCAACGGTTACTGACTTTAGTGCTGAATAAATAACTTCATTTTTTGCAGCCTGTGAATTTTCATTAATTAGTGCGATTTTCATATTCTTCTCCTTAAGGTTGTTTACCAATATATGCTAAGATTCCACCATCTACATATAAGATGTGTCCATTTACAAAATTACTAGCGTCACTTGCTAAAAAGATACAAGGACCACTTAAATCGCTTGCTTCTCCCCATCTTGCAGCTGGTGTTTTTGAAATAATAAAGCTATCAAAGGGATGTTTTGAACCATCTTCTTGTATCGCTCTAAGTGGCTCTGTCTGTGGGGTGGCGATGTATCCTGGACCTAAGCCATTACACTGAATGTTATAACTCCCATATTCTGAAGCAATATTTTTAGTTAACATCTTTAGACCCCCTTTAGCAGCAGCATAGGCGCTTACTGTTTCTCGTCCTAGTTCAGACATCATGGAACAAATATTAATAATTTTACCATGTCCTTTTTTAATCATTGATGGTATTACAGCTTTTGCTACAATAAATGGTGCAACTAAGTCAATATCAATAACTTTTCTAAAATCTTCTACTTCCATGTCAATCATTGCTGTACGCTTGATAATACCTGCATTATTTACAAGGATATCTATTGCTCCTACTTCTTGTTCAATTTGTTTTACCATAGCTACAACAGCCTTTTCATCACTTACATCACAAACATACCCATGAGCATTGATACCCTCATTTTGGTAGTTTAACAATCCGCTTTCCACCAACTCTCGATTAATATCATTAAATACCACCGTAGCCCCAGCATGCGCAAGACTTTTAGCTAATTCAAATCCAATGCCGTAAGAAGCACCAGTAATAAGTGCAACTTTGTTTTTTAAATCAAATTTTTTTAAACTTTCCATGACTTCTCCTCTTTAGTAAACCAGTACACCAAAAATATAAATCATAAATCCTTATATGTCAATAGTTTAATTTTTTTTCTTCAATTCTGTTATTAAAAATAATATTATAATCCTAAAATGCACTTGACATAGTTAACCTGTTTACTTATTATAAAAAAGGAGGTTAGCCTATGAAAAAACAAGAAAAATTAACAATTACTACAATAGCACAGTTAGCAAACACCTCTAAAACAACAATATCTTTTTATCTTAATGGGCGCTTTGATAAAATGAGTCCTCAAACCAAAGATCGAATCGATACTATAATTAAACAAACTAATTATACCCCAAATCAAGCTGCTCGCATTCTAAATTCAAAGTCGTCAAAACTTATTGGAGTTATTATTGGAGATATAACCAATAGCTTTACTAATCAAGTAATCAAAGGTATTGAATCCATTGCTAAAACTGAAGGTTATCAGCTTATTATTGGATCAAGCAATTACCAAAATGAAGATGAAATAAAGTATGTAGAAAATATGTTAACTATGGGAGTGGATGGTTTTATTATACAGCCCACTTACAACTTTAAAGCTTTAGAGTTAATAAAAAAAGCCAATAAACCACTGATATTTATTGACAGTAATTTGGATAATAATGAAATATCAATTAAGGCAAATACTTATAAATCCTGCAAAGAAATTACTACAAAACTAATTAACAAAGGATATGATGAATTCATTTTGCTTAGTGGTGACCCGGCAGTGCTGAGCACTAGACAAGAGCGTTTAGATGCTGTTATATCCACTTTAGATGCTCACAAAATCACCTATCAACTACAGCTTATTGATTATCACTTCACTAGTGATGAAGTTAAAAAATATTTAGACAGCTGTTTGAAATTAAATAAAAAAACTTGTATTTTCAGCTTAAATTGTTGGGCATTACCTAATATTTACATGGCACTTAAAGCTTATCATAATTTAATCCCACAAACTATTGGCTTGGTAGGATTCGATAGTACAGAATGGACATTATTTTCTAATCCTTCTATTACAACCATTGTTCAACCAGCCTTTGATGAAGGTAGTTTATCTTGCCAGTATTTATTAGAAGAAATACAGGGTTCTACTTTAAAAAAAGGCACAACCTATATCGACTGTACCATTAACCATTTAGATTCAACAGATAGAAAACTGTAAAGTAGAGGAGCTAAAAATGAAAACAATCGAAAGACACGAAAATCAAACACTAACCCCAGTAGCAAATGGAGTATCAAGGAAAATATTAGCATATGGTAATGAAGTTATGGGAGTAGAAGTCCATTTTGAAACCGGTGGTATCGGAACTGTACATACTCATGTACACGCACAATTTACCTATGTGCTTGAAGGTAAATTTGAATTCATTATCGAAAATGAAACACTTCTTGTATCTAAAGGAGACACACTGTATTTTAAACCAAACCAATCTCATGGTGTTACCTGTTTAGAAAAAGGAATTCTTCTTGATGTATTTACACCACTTCGTGATGATTTCTTAAAATAAAGCAAATAAAAACTGATTTCTATTTTGTTATAAGAAATCAGTTTTTATTTTTATAATTTTTAGTTATCTTCAATTTACAATTAGCTTTTCACTCATTACTAAGTTTATTTATTACGCTATCCTGCTCGCTAGGTTTTACGAATACCATTTTTTGCCCAGGTACAATCAGCTTTAAACAAGGTATCATCATTTTTGATACTGTACCAATAATGTTTACACGATCATCTTGCGGTAGTTTTTCTACTATAATTTGAATTTCACCACTATAGCGTTTAAAGTTACGATTATCTATTGTTATTACACCTACATCACGAGTAATACAATTATAAGGCGCAACATCTTTACCATAGGTTGCATACGCTCTTGATTCTGCAATTCTCAATACATATTCTGGTGAATCAAGACGCACACTAATCACTTTATTGTATAAGTCCTGATTCTCTTCACTTAACTCACAAACTATACTTATGATATTCTTTGTTAAATATAGATTTATTCTTTCGACATCTTCTTGATTCATCATTAAGTCAGATAATACAGCGACATCACAGTTATACTTTACTTGATTCATCATCAAAAAACTAACATAAGGATTCATATATCTATGACTTTCTAATGTTGGTAGTCCCTCAAACATTGGCCCTCGCGGGAAATCTTTATTAGCAATAAAGGCTACTGTTTGTATTTTACTCTGTTTAAAATTTTCATTCATCTTGATAAATTGTCGCTCACTTAAACCTGTATAAGCTCTAGGATAAAAATTGTGTATCGCAATTAAATTTAATTTATGCGCCACTAATGTTTCCACTTCCTCTTTTGATGTTGTAGAGGCATTAAAGGCTATAGGCACCTTTTTTCCTAGTTTGATAATTTCCTCTAATTCATAACCAAAATCAATCCTTAATACATCAATTTGGTATTTCTCAACCAACTTGATTACACTATCTACTCCAAATAAATCCAGTGTACGCTTAGATACGTCAACAATTAATTTGAAGCGATGTTCTTTCAGCCAAATTAGCATTGTATCGGCCTGACTTACATATTCCTTACTTGCCTCTTCAGGGATATGCAAAGAAGTGAACACCCAGAAATTATTATTGGCAAATTGCTTAAGAAATTGTTGTTGTTGTTCAAAATGTGTTACATAAACTGAACATCCCCATTTAAAATTCATCATACACAGTTTACTCCTTAGCACTATTTTCTAAAATAGTTTTTATTTTTAATGCTTTCTCTTCAAATGCTAATTTCTTTTCATGATCATTCAAATCACTATAAATTTGAGAAAGTGTTGAATAAGTGTATTCCATACGTTCATAAGTTTCATCACTTGGATAGTTCTCAACTAAATATTCTCCCATTTCCATACACTGTATAAAATATTCTAATGCTTCTTCATTATATCCACATTGATAATAACAGTATCCTACTTTTAAATAACATATATACAAAGCTTCATAATTAGGTATATCTTTATTCTTATCATATAAGTCAAATCTTATTTTCATTTCTTCATTATAATTTTCAACTACCTTATAAAAATCTTCTTTTTCACTATATAGTTCAGCCACCTTGTTATAGTTATAAGCTAAACTTTCATAGTCTTCATCATCACACTCCTCAATAACACCACAATATAAGGCTATACTTCTTAAATATAATTCAAGAGCTTTATCCTTATAATTAACTTCTGTACAGTTCATAGCAGCTACTAAATAACTTAGCGCTAAATCTTTATGTTCCTTAGGTGTTTCAAAGAATGACACCATTTTTTCATTGACCTCTAGGTTTTTAAGCTCATACTTTAAAGCTTCCTCTTTATTTTCCATCACTTGATAGTAATTTTTCATATTATAATAGCTTACACATAAATCATTATAGGCTTCCTTTGTTTTTTCTTTAGCTAACTTCTCATCAATTTCAATACTTTTTTGATACAGCATCGCTACTTTATCTA
>CAYJJG010000036.1:0-7858 GCA_964370435.1 uncultured Holdemania sp. | reverse complement strand
CAAGGAAGAAACAGTATGAGTATTATAGGGATAGTTTGTTGACGTTTGGGTATGAGGTTGAGTGGAAGACGTTGGGGGAACTCTGTGCAATTGGTGATGGACTACATGGGACACCGACTTATAAAGACAATGGGGAATATTTATTTATAAATGGTAATAACTTAGTAAATGGAAAAATTGTTATTAATGAAAAGACAAACCGAATAGATGAAACTGAATTTAATAAAATTGGAATTACTTTTAGCGAAACTATACTAATGTCAATTAATGGAACTATTGGCAATATTGCTTTATATAATGGAGAGAAAGTCGCACTCGGTAAATCTGCTGCTTACTTTACTATTAAATCAGAAGAACTTTGTAAAAAGTATCTATTTTACTACTTACAAACTTCACAAACAAAAGCATATTTCTTTGCAAATTTGACTGGTTCAACAATTAAAAATCTTGGACTAAAATCTTTAAGAAAATTTCAAATACCTGTCCCCACTCTCGATGAGCAACAGCGCATAGTTGACATCCTGGATCGTTTTGATATCCTTTGTAACGACATTTCAAGCGGACTACCTGCTGAAATTAAGGCAAGACAACAACAGTACGAATATTATAGAGATAAGTTATTAGCTTTTAAAGAAAAGGTAAAATAGTATATGGCTGAATTTTTGAATTACACTATTATTAATTCATTGAGAACCCTAATTAATAGTTCGACGATTTTCTGCAATAATGACCACTACAATTATGCTGAGTATAATTTAATATGTGCAGTTATGGATAGAACTGACACATGTGTAAAGTTCCTAAACAATCATTCTAATTGTCCTTCTACAGAGGAAAATTTAATTGTTTTTTTGATGTATTCAAGTATGCTTGTTGATTCCGTAAAAGAGACGTTTAGGCAACTAAAGATTCCATATCCATATTCTCACGATTCAATCAAAGCAATTTCTTTTGAAAGTAATCCAGAACATTTTACGTATTTTAGGGACAATTGCCTGCAATCCAAGTTAAATATTGATGAAATCAACTGTCCTACAGACGATAAATTTTTTGAATATTTTCGCTCGTTATCCTTTGCACATCCAGTTAATACTAATCGTCCAAAATTCTTGAGAGATAAAGAAACCCAGTACTCTCCGTTTGTAATATCCAATAATCCAATGATGCGTTTGGGTAGGGAGTTGTCGTTTGTTGGAGTTCGAATATATAATAATTTAGATGAAGATATAATTGACTTTACATTCCCCTTCATCAATTTAAAAAAATATATTTGCTCACGCTATGAGTTGTTTAACTTGATTATCAATGTACTAAAAAAAAGAATAGAAATACAGGAAGATGATTGGAAGAAGAGAAAAGTTAAAAGAGATAAAAATGATATTGAAACTTTGAAGGATATTCAAACTATTCTACGGGAAAGACATGAAGAAGACATAGTAGATGAAGCTATTTCTTGTTTGTCCAGCAAGTTTACACTACAAAGTAATGAGAAGGCAGTTCAGAAACTAAGACAACAATTAAGCTCGCGAATTCCTGAATTATGTAAATGCATAGATGAATTGAATTATGATGAAGCTAATAGACTCATTGATATAATGCATGTTCATCCAAGAATTGTGTATCAAGGTTTTGGCTATCAAATGGAAAAAATCTTCTCATATCTAAGGGATGATGCAGGAGACAACAATAATAAATGGGGACGGATACAGGCTGATTTATTCTCCAAAGAATTTGCTAAAAAATGGGTAGTAATAAATGCCTTCGAAATGTCATTTGAAGAGATTAAATTACTCGTGAGAACAGCATGTTATCTTGAATGGAAAGAGCAGGGAGAATGACTATGACAAACTTTAAACCAATAGCTGAATTAAACAAATTCATAGTATTAGATAAATATACGAAAATAGATCAACAAGGCTTAGGTTATCAAACTGAAGTTGATTTAGAACGTGAATTAATTAGTGATTTAGTGAATCAAGGTTATGAATATGTAAAGAGTATTAAAACTCAAGCAGATATGTTTTCAAACGTTCGCATGCATATCCAAACACTAAATAATATGACATTTACGGAGTTGGAGTGGAAGAGGTTTTGTGAGGAGTATTTAGATAAACCAAGTGATAATCATATCGAGAGAATCAGAAAGCTTCATGATGATTATGTTTATGATTTCGTTTTTGATGATGGACATATTCAAAATATCTATTTGGTAGATAAGACAAATATTACTCGAAATAAACTACAAGTTATTTCTCAGTTTGAACAAACTGGTTCTCAAGCAAATCGATATGATGTTACGATTTTAGTCAACGGACTACCTTTAGTTCAAGTAGAATTAAAGAAGCGTGGAGTTGCAATTCGTGAAGCATTTAATCAATTGAATCGATATAGTAAAGAGAGTTTTAATTCAACTAACTCTCTATATAAATATCTTCAAATCTTTGTTATCTCCAATGGTACTGATAGTAGATATTTTGCTAATACAACAAAACGTGATAAAAATAGTTTTGATTTTACAATGAACTGGGCTAAGTCTGACAATAGTTTAATCAAGGACTTAAAAGATTTCACAGCTACATTCTTTCAAAAGAATACCTTGTTAAAAATTCTTTTACATTTCTCAGTATTTGACTCAAGTAATACATTGTTAATCATGAGACCATATCAGATTGCTGCAACAGAGCGAATCTTATGGAAAATCACAAGCTCATACAATGCAAAGAAGTGGAGAACGCCTGAAGCTGGTGGATATATCTGGCATACAACAGGATCTGGGAAAACTCTGACCAGCTTTAAAGCTGCACGTTTAGCTACTGAGTTTGAATTCATTGATAAAGTATTCTTCGTGGTTGATAGAAAAGATTTAGACTATCAAACAATGAAAGAGTACCAGCGTTTTTCACCAAATAGTGTTAATGGTTCTGATAGTACTGCAGGATTAAAAGAAAATATAGAAAAAGATGATAATAAAATTATAGTTACTACAATACAAAAATTGAATAATCTAATTAAAGGTGAAGCTGATCTACCTATCTATGATAAGCAAGTTGTGTTTATCTTTGATGAGGCTCATCGTTCACAGTTTGGTGAAGCACAAAAAAATATCCATAAGAAATTTAAGCAATACTATCAATTTGGGTTTACTGGAACGCCTATATTCCCTGAAAATGCACTGGGTTCAGAGACGACAATGTCAGTGTTTGGATCAGAGCTACATTCTTACGTAATTACAGATGCAATTCGTGATGAGAAAGTACTTAAATTTAAGGTGGATTACAATGATGTTCGACCTATGTTTAAGCAAATTGAGATGGAAATGGATGATAAGAAATTGAGTGCTGCTGAAACAAAAGAAGCACTTCTGCATCCAATGCGTATCCAGGAGATATCACAATATATATTAAATAACTTCCGAACTAAAACACACCGTTCGCATATTGGAGCAAAAGGCTTTAATGCAATGTTTGCAGTAAGTAGTGTTGAGGCTGCAAAACTCTATTATGAGTGCTTGTCAAATCTGCAGGAAGACAGTGAAAAGAAGTTGAAAATTGCAACAATATTCTCATTTGCTGCAAATGAAGAACAAAATGCAGTAGGAGAAATTGTTGATGAGTCATTTGAAGTCACAGCAATGGATAGTAGTGCAAAGGAATTCCTTACTCATGCGATTAATGAATACAATGCTATGTTTAAGACAAACTTTGGTGTTGATAGTAAAGAGTTCCAAAACTATTATAGAGACCTTTCAAATCGTGTTAAAAAACAAGAGGTTGATTTACTTATTGTTGTTGGTATGTTTCTTACTGGTTTTGATGCGCCTACACTTAATACACTGTTTGTAGATAAGAATCTTCGATATCATGGATTGATCCAAGCATTTTCAAGAACAAATCGTATTTATGATACGACTAAAACATTTGGAAACATCGTAACTTTTAGAGATTTAGAAAAACCTACGATTGATGCGATTACATTGTTTGGAAACAGTAATACAAAAAATGTAGTTCTTGAAAAGAGTTATAAAGAATACATGGAAGGATTCTCTGATATTTTAACAGGGGAGGCAAGAAGGGGATATGTCGATGTTGTTAAAGAATTGAACGAACGCTTTCCTGATATTGATCAAATTATTACTGAAAAAGATAAAAAAGATTTTGCTAAATTATTTGGAGAATACTTAAAAGTAGAAAACATATTACAAAATTATGATGAATTCACAAGCTTGAAGGCACTTCAAACAGTTGATTTTAATGATCCAAAAGCAGTTGAAGAATTCAAAAATACACATTACTTAACTGATGATGATATTGAAGTGATGAAACAAGTTGATATACTATCAGAACGCATCGTTCAAGATTATCGCTCTACTTATAATGACATTCGTGATTGGTTAAGAAGACAGCATCAAAGTGAAGAAAAAGAAGCTTCGTCTATCGACTGGGATGATGTCGTGTTTGAAGTGGACTTATTAAAATCACAAGAGATTAATTTGGATTATATCTTAGAGTTAATCTTTGAGAAGAATAAGCAAAGCAAAGATAAGGCAAGTCTTGTAGAAGATATTCGCCGTATTATTCGCTCAAGTGTAGGCAATCGTGCAAAAGAAAGTCTTATTGTTGACTTCATCAATCAAACTGATTTGGATAAGATTGAAAACAAGGCTAATATTATAGATGCATTCTTTGTCTTTGCTCAAAAAGAACAAGTAAGAGAAGCATATGAATTAATTGAGGCTGAAGGATTGAATGTTGAAGAAGCTAAACGTTATATCCAATCATCATTAAAACGTGAGTATGCAACAGAAAATGGAACTGAATTGAACTCGATACTCCCTAAAATGAGTCCGCTAAATCCTCAGTATCGAACTAAGAAGCAAGCAGTGTTTCAAAAAATCTCTGCTTTTGTTGAAAAATTTAAAGGTGTGGGTGGCTCATTATAGATTCAAAAGATGAAAGAATGCGGTATATTAAAGAGCATTAATTCAGATAAACCTAGGCATTGAATAGTCTAAGTAATACAAAAAAACTGTGATCAAGTCTAACTTCAAAGTGAAGTGCTTAATCACAGTTTCTTTTTTATGAAAAATTCCAGCTAGGTAGCCATTTAAGCATATCTATATACTCATTGGTACTAGTGAAACCACTAATTACTGGAAGAAATAGAATAAACAAGAATACACATAATAGTACATAAATATTAACGTACTTTTTATAGTTTTGATTATAGGTTTCTAATTTTTTTATTATAAATACTATAATTAGTATTAAAAAAGGAATAGAGGGATAATAATGATAAATGAAGATACATCGACTTACCAACATCCATGGTACAAGTTGTGAAAAATAAGCTACAATAACAAGCCATGCATCTAAGCTTTTTTCTTTGATTAAGTAGTATAGTGTGAGTATTATAGCAATGACTCCAGACCACAAGATTAAAGGATTACCCATTACCGAGATGGTTGATATTAATCCATCATTATAGCGCTCTACATAGTACCAAACAGGGCGGACATTAACAAGCCAAGAATACCATGGAGATTCAAAAGGATGAGTTGCTTGTAGGCTTACATGATAATTTAACATGTACTCTGTTTGTTCAATAACGCTCATTAAATTAAAAGTTTGATTTCTTTCTAAAACAATCCATAGATATGATCCAAAATAGATTATTAGTGGTACAACTACAAAGAAGATACAATTCCATAGTATAGTTTTCCATGCATAGCTAGGAAATACTTTAATGATATAAAGCTGATAATCTGATTTTTCTTGCGCTTTTTTAGCAAGTTTATATTCGTTATAACGCTGAAATAAAGTAGTAAAAAATAAAATTGCTAAACCAACTGCTGCATAGGCTCCTGTCCATTTTGTTGCGATAGCTAGTCCCATGGCTATTCCAGATAATGCTAGCCATTTTAAGGTTTTTTTAAAGGATGCTGTATAGAAACTGTGATAGTAATATTCAATCATAAAATAATACATTAATAAGATAAAGAAGATACTAAAGGGTTCTAAGGTAGCTATACGTGAAGTAGTATAGTGCATAAATTCTGCTGCAAATAAAGTTGTACCTATTACGGCATATCTTGTTTGTTTAAATAGTCGCTTAAGTATCAAATAAAATATCGGTAGCATGGCACTGCCAAATAAAGCACCGGCTAGTCTAAATCCCCAAGGGGTTACACCCCAAACAGAAGTAAATGCTGCAATAATAGAAGTTCCTAACAAAGGATGCACTGACTCATACATGAGTTGTTCATTGGCAATCTCATAGGCATTACGTACGTGATATATCTCATCAAAGAAAGTATTGTTTTGATACGACATTATTTGAGGAAGCGTATCTTGTTCATCTAGAAGATGTTGAGGATTAAAAGGATTAAGCTCATTAGATTGCTCTAAAATAGTAGCTTCAAGATACTTATTTTCTTTTGTTTTAAAACCTATTTCATGCATTACATTATTTTTATTGTTACTATCAATTCGAATGTACCTATAGTTAAAGTCTCCTTGATGGACACCCCACTCTAAATAGGAGTGATCTATAATGGTAGTGATTTCCTGCCACTGGGCTAAATCATTGCTTCCCATAAAAGTAAAGTCAGCACCAAATTGTAAACTATCTTCATTAATATTATTATTACCTTCACCTGAAATCCAAACTATTTCATTAAAAGAGGTTTCTTCTTTTAATTCTATTACAAGATATTCCTTGTCTTCTTGTGCTTGCCAATAGGTTTGAGGGAAATTCATCACTCCTAAATTCCATAAAGAAACGATACTATAAAGTACAGTAATTAGGACAATATAAAATCCATCTTTACTAGATTGCTTATTTGTTATTTTACTATAACTATAAAAAATTACTTTTATAATAAATACAGACAATAATGCTATTATTACTATAGCGAGTAATTCTTGATTTTTAAATACAGTTAAACTTATCTCTTTCAACATATAATCACCTCTGTTATTATATCCTATTTATACTAAAATTGAGGAATTATTTTGAGTTAACATAAAATAGTAGAATTTGTTATAATATAAATCAAGGAGAAAACACTATGTCAAAAACAATTATTGCAACCGATTTGGATAGGACATTACTAAATAAAGAGTCACAAATAACAGAGTATACGAAAGAAATTATAAATAAAGCACTTAAACAAGATATATTAATCGTACCTTGTACTGCAAGATCGTATAAGTCTTTACCTACAAGTTTATTAGAAAGTGATATTCGATATTATATTTGTTCTAACGGAGCTATAGTATATGATAAAAAAGAAGACCAAGTAATATTGTCCTATTTACTTGAAACTTCTTGTGCCTTAGAGGTAATTGACTTAGTTAAGGATTATAAGGTAGTATCTTCGGTTATAAAGGATGGAGTAGTATATAGTGAAAAAGCAATAAGAGAAGTATTAAAACCACTCTTTAGTAAAGAAGAAATTGATCGATGGTTATCCACTAGAGTTTTAGTTGATGATGTTAAAGAATTATTAAAACAACATAAAGCGATTGAAAAACTACATTTTAATTTTTTTGATACACAAGAGAAATTACAAAGCAGGCAGATTATTGATCAATTTCTAGGATATCCTTGTACTTCTTCAGGAGTAGAAAATTTGGAAGTAACCCATGCACTAGTTAATAAAGGGCATACACTTTTAAAATTATGTTCTTTATTGACGATAGATTATAAAAGAATTTTAGCTTTTGGCGATAATTTAAATGATATAACTTTGTTTGATGTTGCTGATGAGTGCTATGCGGTTAGTAATGCTCATGCCTCTTTAAAAGAAAATGCAGATTATGTACTGTCCTTTTCTAATGATGAAAATGCTGTAGCTAAA
>CAYJJG010000035.1:339-8194 GCA_964370435.1 uncultured Holdemania sp. | reverse complement strand
AAAAAGGGGTTTTAGACCCCGAAAATTTAAAACCCCGAAATATGTTCGATACCCAAAAAAAACCGCTTTTATTAGCGGTTTTATATTAGTTTTGAGCAGTACTTTCTTGTAAAGTTACTTCAAGTTCAATAATCTCTCGATTTCTTTCAATTTGAACTTGGATAGTATCATTAACTTCATATTGGTCTAGAAGACTAGATAAATCACTAAAACTCTCTACTATTTGATCATCGATTGCTACAATGTAGTCATTGGCTACTATACCAGCTTTTTCAGCTGCAGAACCTTCAACTACTTCAGCAACATAAACACCATATTTAGTTAAACCATAACTCAGTGCAGTTTGATAATCCTCAATCGATACAACAGAGACACCAAGAGCAGGACGACCACTTACATAACCTGTATTTAATAAATCTTCTACGACCTCTTTTACATCGTTTACAGGTATTGCAAAGCCGATACCTTCAATCCCTGTACCACTTGACTTGGCTACCACAAGACCAATAAGTTCACCTTGAGCATTAAATAATCCACCACCTGAATTACCTTCATTGATTTCAGCGTTCGTTTGAAGTAAGTTACGCGTATGTCCATCTTCAAGAGTTATTTCTCGATCAAGAGCACTAATAATACCGTTGGTTACAGTACCACCAAGTTCACCTAAGGGATTTCCAACGGCAATGGCAGTTTCACCCACTAATATAGTATCACTATCTCCTAATATTATTGGTTGACAGTTTTCTTTTTCAATCTTAATTACAGCAATATCAGTTTTTGAATCCCTTGCGACAAGTTCAGCTGGATAAGTAGTTCCATCATTTAGCGTAACATTAATCGTTGTTGCACCTTCAATTACATGATTATTGGTAACGATATAACCATTAGTAGTATAGATGACTCCTGATCCAGCACCTTCACTAACATAACTTTGAAGAAAACTAGATTGAACCTCTTGTTGTGTGCTTATTTCAACAACACTTTCACTAACCGCTGAAGCTACTTGTGCTACATTTGAAGTATCACTATCACTACTAGTTAATGTTAAAGGGTTAGCGTTTTGATATACAACCGTTGATCCATTATTATCTCCTGCTACGTAGGAACCAAGTATTCCTGAAGAGAAGCCTACAACTGCTGCAAGGGTAATATTGACTAACCTTGATTTCATTGCAGAAGGTTCTTTTTTTGTTTTAACATTAGCGTTTTCATGTGGAACCTGATAATTGTCTTGTTTTTGTTTTTCGGCCTCCATCATATTGTATATAGTTGATGAAGTATCATTTTGTAGTTTTGATTCGTCTTTGTTGTTATTGAATTCATCGTATTCTTTCATAATAATCTCCTTTTTTTTACTTTTTTAGTATAGGTTAATATTATGGTTTTAGTATGTTTTTTATGTGAATTTTAGCTGAAATTATTGTCGATATTGATCAAGTATGGCTTGTGCACAGCGAAGCCCATCAAGAGCACAGGACATAATTCCACCACCATAGCCAACACCTTCTCCAGCGGGATATAGTCCTTTGATGGCAATGCTTTGATAGTGTTCATTACGTGGTATTCTAACAAACGAAGAGGAGCGACTTTCAACAGCAATTAAAAGTCCTTCTTTGAATCCAGGCATAAGTTTATCAAAGTGCAAAATTGCCTCTTTTAATGCATTACTTATTTCTTCATCAAATAATTCATTTAAATTTGCACTAGTTAATCCTAATAAGTAGCTGCTTTCAATTAACTTTTCACTTTTTATATTCTTTAAGAAATCTTGAGCCATTTGTGCTGGTGCTAGATAACTATGATTAGCTAACGTATATGCTTTTTTCTCTAGATTTTCTATGTAGCTTAAAGCGGAAAAAACATTCTCCTTATCTAAGTTTTTAACTTGAACTAATAAAGCACTATTCGCAAATGCTAAATCTCTTTTAGATTCACTCATGCCGTTAACCACCAGTTGTTGATGTTGAGCACTAGCTGCTACAACACTACCACCAGGGCACATACAAAAAGTATAAACTCCACGTTGATCACTTGTCTTCATCGTTAATCGATATTCAGCACTGGGCAAATGAGGATTATTGAAATGCTCTTTATACTGAGTTAAATTGACCCAATCTTGATTATGTTCAATACGAACACCTATCGAGATATCCTTAGACTGCATCGCTACTCCCTGTCGATATAGCGTTTGAATAGTATCAGTGGCACTATGACCTATGGCTAAGATTACCTCTTTACAATAATAATCTTTATTTTTGACTTTAACTCCAGCTATGCGATTTTCTTTGATAATTAATTCTTCAACTTGATGCTCAAAATGTATTTCACCACCTAAAGCAAGAATACGACTGCGGATATTCTTTACTATCCCGGTTAAACGATCACTTCCAATATGAGGATGTTGAAGATAGGTAATATTTTCATCAGCACCATTTGCTACTAATTGTTGCAGAATATAGCTAATACGCTCATCTTTAATGCGAGTAGTTAATTTACCGTCAGAAAAAGTTCCTGCACCACCTTCACCAAATTGAACATTACTAGCGGTATTTAAGTCTCCAGTTTTCCAAAAATGATGAACATCTTTAGTGCGTTTTTCAACTTCTTTACCGCGCTCAAAAATAATTGGACGACACCCAGCTTGAGCTAAAGCAAGGGCACTAAACATTCCAGCAGGTCCAAAACCAACGACTATAGGTCTATCTTTCATAGTAACGGATTCAAAAACAATTTGCTTTGGTTTTTCTGTTTTAAAAATATCTTTGTTTTTAGTTTTTAATAGTTGTTTTTCTTTTGTAGTTTCTAATAATACTGATATTTTATAAGCAATATCTTTTCTAGCATCTAAGGATTGCCTTAATATACGATAAGAAAGAATGTCATCGCTATGAATATGACATTTTTTTGCAATATAAACTTCTAGTTTATTGATGTCCATGTCTAATGGGCAACTTATTTGATTTACTTGTAACATTTTATCACCATTAACATTATACTTTAAAATTAGCTAATTTGTAAAAAAAATCCCTTTTTTCAAAGGGAATAGTTTTATAATTGACTAACACCACGACAATAAGTCTGTGTAACAGTATAATCATCTTTCAATACTACTAAATCAGCATCATAGCCAACTCTAATTAATCCTTTAGTAGTTCCAAGATTAATTAATCTTGCAGGATTAATAGTGCATGATTTTAAAGCAACATCAAAAGGTACTAGTACAGTTTCAACAAGAAGCTTTAATCCTTCATTAATTTTTAAAGTGCTTCCTGCTAACGTTTCAGGTGTTAAGTGAGCACTTCCATCTGGATATACTTCAATTTCTTGTCCACCAAAGATGAATTTAGATCCAGCAGGGCTTCCTTTACACATTAGCGAATCACTTATCATTACGCAGTAATCACTATTTTTAGCGTTGAAATACGTGCGAAGTGAAGCGATTGAAGAATGGTTTCCATCACAAATGATTTCACCATAGAAATCTTTAATATCAAGAGCAGCTCCAATTAAACCATTTTTACGGTGGTTAAAAGGGGACATACCATTATAAACATGAGTCATTGATTTTGCACCATTTGCAGCAGCCATACAAGCTTGTTCATAAGTACAAGAAGAATGTCCTATACTTACAACTACTTCTTTGTCATTTAAATATTTAGTTAAATCAAAATTTGGATCATGTTCAGTAGCCATGGTAACAATTTTAATTAGACCATTTGCTGCCTCTTGGTATTGATTAAATTCTTCAATAGTTCCAACACGAATGAATTCTGGTGGTTGAGCACCTTTATAAACCATATCTAAGAAAGGACCTTCAAAATGTATTCCTAGAATCTCAGCACCTTTTGGTTGTTGTGCATGAACATGGGCAACATTAGCTACAGCATCTTTCAATATTTCAAATCCCTGAGTGATCGTAGTTGGACAAAATCCTGTTACACCTTCACTAGGCAATTCTTTAACCCAATTTTTTAATCCTTCTTCAGTAGCATAATTAGTATCAAAACCATATGCACCATGAGTATGTACATCAATAAATCCTGGAACAATACGTTCATTACCATAATCTTTATCTACTGTATGAGTGTTATAAGGGTAGATATGAGTGATTTTATCTTCTTTAATTTCGATTTGTGCCTCAATAAATCGAGAAGCAATCCAAACTCTTTTACTTTGAATAATCATAATTTCCTCCTATATGTTTACACGCATATTTTACTCTTTTTTTAAAAAATAAACAATCCAAACACCATAAAAGTTTAAAAAAATAGGAATTAGCTTTTTTTTGAATAAATATATAGAGTAGAAAAAAAATTAAAGCATACAATGAATTGAGGTGATACAAGTTGGAAAAACGTAAAGCATATAGTATTCTTGCCGTAATAGCATCTTTAATTTTTTCTCTTATTTATTTTTTTGTTTTTAGTAGTTTAACGCCAAGTAGTGAGAACATATTAATTCAAAGTATTGATCAGGAAGACACTATAAATAATGAAAAGGCTACTACATTATACTGGATACAACTTGGTATTTTTTCACAGGCTTCTTCTTATTCAGAATTAATTGAAGAAACAAAAGCATTAAACCTAAATCCTCTAACAATTAATACACAAGGTAAAATAGCTTTGGTAGTAGGGTGTACCAGTGAAGAAAGTGTACATCTTGAAAATATTAATTTGATTGTAGATGCAGGTTTAGAATATATGCCAAAAGAGAAAACAGATTTTGATGAAATAGCACTACCGATTTTAAGAGAAGGATCATATGAAATCTTATTGGAGGAATGGATATATTAAATATTAAAGAATTACCGCTTGAAGAACGTCCTAGAGAAAAAGCTGCACAATACGGAATTGAATCTTTAAGCAATAGAGAATTATTAGCTCTAGTGCTTCGGCATGGTTATAAAGAATGTAGTAGTTTATTTATTGCGGATGAATTACTAAAACTAAGTCAAGGAATGGCTAACTTAGCTAACCTTGACTTAAAACAACTTACTTCAATAAAGGGAATTCATAATGCTAAAGGTTTGCAGCTATTAGCTTGTTTTGAAATCGCGAAGAGAATGTTGTTAGAAAAAACTAGAGAAAAAGAAGTAATTAGTGATCCTCAAGTCTTAACAAGATGGTTGCAGATGGAGTTAGGTTTAAAACAACAAGAAGTACTGATGGTGTTGTATTTAAATGTCAAAAATGAAATTTTGCACCATGAAACTCTGTTTAAAGGTACTTTAGACCATAGTCTTGTACATCCTAGGGAAATATTTAAACAAGCACTTGTATATAATGGTTCAAAGATTATACTTGTTCATAATCATCCTTCTGGTAACATTGAACCTTCTATAAAAGATATTAATGTAACTGAACAGATGATAGAAATAGGTGAATTGATGAAAATTGAAGTGTTGGATCATTTGATTATCTCTAGAAATAAAGTATTTAGCTTTAAACAAGCTGGATTAATGGGATAAATATAATAATTATAACTATATTGCATTGAAGTTATGTTTATAAACCAGTATAATAACACTGGTGATAAAATGAAATTAAATCGTTTTCAAAAATTTTTATTAGCTGTAATCATAAGTATTACAACTTTTTCTGTGCTTTTAAATATTTCAAGAATGGTTGGGACACTTCCTTTTTCGAGTGAAGGATATAATTTGTTTAATATGGTTCGTTATACTCTAGTTGATCGACCAGCAGGAGCTGTTTTAGATACATCAGAAATAATAAGTCAAACATGGTCTTTAGAGGAAGAAAATGAAATGCTTAGAAAGCAAGTAGAAGGTATAGCCTCATTACAAGCCAAAGTGAATGAACAAGCTAAGCAAATTGAGGAACTTCAAGCAATGAATGATTTAAAAGTGATTCTTTCTGACTATGAAATGTTTCCTACTACAGTGTTGTCACGTTCTTATGAATCATGGGATAACCATTTAACTATTGATTTAGGTATTGATGATGGAATCATGGAAAATTATGCTGTGATTAGTAGTGAAGGACTAATAGGACGAGTAGAATATGCAGGAGCAACTAGTTCAACTGTTAAACTATTGAGTGTAGCTGATGGATCAAATAAAGTATCTGTAAAAGTAATTATTAGTGACAATGTGCAAGCTGATGCTATTTTAGAGCGCTATAACCATGAGGAACAAGCCTATGTTGTAAAACTGTTAGATTCTAATAATACGGTAGTTGAAGGAATGAGCGTTATAACTAGCGGTATGGGTGGTGTTTTTCCCAGCGGCTTATTAGTTGGTGAGATTATTCGTGTAGAGGAATTAGAAAATGCGATAGGTATGGATATCTTTGTGAAGCCTGCAGCAGATTTTGGTGATTTAAGTTATCTGTATGTTGTAAAGAGGACAGAGTAGATGATAGTGAATGGATTATTTTTAACAGTATGTTTTATAATCGATTTCATAGTATTAGCTATTGCACCACAAGATCCTTCTTTGCAGTCATTTGTCTATATGAGCCAAGCTTCTTTAATTGGCTTATTATGTTTAACTAAGGATAGAACATGGTTTGATGGTGTAGTACTAGCTTTTATTGTGGGTATAGTGGTAGATTTTATATCTTTTGAATTTATGGTATTTACACCTGTATATATCATAAGTGTTCTGATTGCACGACAATGGGGACGTCATTTCAGTGATACATTTTTTGAAAACGTTCTTTTGTTTCTTTCGATAATCTTTGCGAAAGAGCTAATACTTTACTTTATGATGCTTGTTTTAGAAAGTATTACATTAAGTACAGAATCATTTTTATTAAATCGTGGAATTACGACCTTAGTAATAAATATTCCAACGATATGTATAGTATTAATGTTGTATAAAGTTAAAGAAAATTTCACTTCTAAAAGGGAAGAACGAAAGAAAAAGGAAGAAGTTACGCTATATCGTAATTATTAATGACAAACACTGCGGTGTTTGTTTTTATATTTGCGAGGTCTATTTTATATATTTTAAGCATATATTAAATTGGGTGATAACGATGAACTATAGAGAAAGATGTAGACAAAGAATAAAATCAAGAAGAAGCTATACTAGTTATAATAGAGATCAAAACCACTTGGTTAGAAGTTTGTATAGCCTAGTAATACTTTTTTTATTAGGAAGTACACTAGTTTTAGGTAACTTAATTTATGAAAAAAATGGATTTGAGGTTTTAGCTTCTAACATTCAAAAAATAATTGAACCATTACAAGCTTATCGCATAAGTAATTTTATACCTTTTGAAAATTGGTTTAATTTTGATGAGGATACAATAACTACAAGTTTAGTTTCTCATTATCATGATTTAGGCAATCAATATTTTGAAGCCACTAATAATCAGGTAGTGAGTGTAGATGATGGCGTTGTATTGTATGTTGCGACACAGGCAACAGGTAATTTAGTGCTAATAAAACACGATAATGGCATAATGGCCACTTATGGTGCAATGAGTGATGTTCATGTAGATGAAGATGATCGTATCTTAAAAGGGCAAATTTTAGGTTTAACAAATGGGGCAGTATATATGGATTTTAGTGATAATGGTACTACTATTAGTTTTAGTGATGTAATTATAAAATGAAGGTAAAAATACACTTTTTTACCTTTTTGTTATGGGTTATTGCTTATTTTAATGGAAGCTTGAAAGCAATAACTTTTTTGTTTATGATGATGACACTACATGAGTTGGCACACTGTGCTACTGCTACTTTGTTTCATCTTAATATTTCAAAATTTTCTTGGTATCCTTTTGGCTTATGTGCCCAAATAGAAAAATTAGAATATCAACGATGGTATATTCAAGTACTAGTAGTAGTTAGTGGTCCTTGTATGCATCTGTTTATTCCATTAATT
>CAYJJG010000035.1:0-329 GCA_964370435.1 uncultured Holdemania sp. | reverse complement strand
AAGCTATCATTTGCTTTCGCCTGTTTTCTATGATTGGTGTATGATGATGAATTTTCAAATACTTATTTTTAACTGTTTACCTATTTATCCGCTTGATGGATCTAGGATAATCCAGGCTTTTTTATTTGTGCTGTTCCCTTATAAGGTTTCTAAAATTAGTTTATATGTGCTGTCGATTATAGTTAGTATTTACTGTGGTTTTTATTGGATAACTTTATCAGTATCTAGCATTGTAATTTTTTCACTATTATTTATAATGAACGTTCTATTTTTAGTTAAATTAAAAAAGGAATTTGAACAAGTAATATTCTATAGATAAGTACATTACA
>CAYJJG010000034.1:0-8459 GCA_964370435.1 uncultured Holdemania sp. | reverse complement strand
AGAATGTGGTGATCCATTTGATGAAAATGACATGAAATAAGGATTAGTAGAAAAGATGACAATACAAGAATATAAATGTCCTAATTGTAATGGGGCTATTACTTTTGATAGTTTTTCTCAAAATATGAAATGTCCCTATTGTGAGAGTGAATTTGATTTAGCTACATTAAAAGAATACGATGAAATATTAAAAGAAGAACATGATTTAAATAAGGAAATGACCTGGGATACAAGACCAGGCACTTCGTGGCAAGAAGATGAAACTAAAGGGTTAGCGGTGTATGCGTGTAAATCTTGTTCAGGAGAAATTGTAGGCGATGAACATATGGCGGCGACTAGTTGTCCGTATTGTGGAAATGTTATCGTTTTGATGCATCAATTTTATGATGAGTTACGACCTGATTATGTTATACCTTTTAAACTGGATAAAGAAGCAGCTAAAGCTGGATTACAAAAGCATTTAGAAGGTAAAATACTACTCCCTAAACTATTTAAGGATGAAAATTATATTGAAGAGATTAAAGGGTTGTATGTGCCTTTTTGGCTATTTGATAGTGATGTTGATGCAACAATACGCTTTAAAGCTAGAAAAGTGCGTACTTGGAGTGATTCTAAAAACAACTACACAGAAACACGACATTTTGCTATAGTGCGCTCAGGTGAAGTGCGTTTTGAAAAAGTAGCTATAGATGGATCAACAAAAATGGCTGATGATTTAATGGAGTCTATTAATCCCTACGATTTTGATGATGCAGTAGATTTTCAAACAGCATATCTTGCGGGATATCTAGCAGATAAATATGATGTTACTGTTGAACAAAGTATAAATCGTGCTAATGAGCGTATTAAAAAAAGTACTGAAGAGCTTTTTAAATCTAGTGTAACTGGTTATCAGACAGTGGTAACGGAAAACAGTGTTATGGCATTAACGAATTCAGTTTCAAAATATGCCTTATATCCTGTTTGGGTGCTAACCACTTCCTATGCTGGTAAAAGCTATATGTTTGCGATGAATGGACAAACAGGGAAATTCATAGGTAATTTACCATTAGATAAAAAAGCAGCATTGTTATGGCTTGTAGGGCTAATGCTTCCTTTTTCAGTACTTGCTTATATGTTTATACTATATGCATTGGGGGCCTAAGAAATGAAAAAAATTAGAGTAATACTTAGTTTGATGATTTCTTTTTGTTTCTTCATAATACCTGTTGTTGCAGAAGATAAAGATTATGTAGTAGATGATGGGAATCTATTGAGTAGTGTTGAAGAAGCAATGTTAGAAAAAACTTTAGAGGAAATAAGTACAAGGCAGCAACTTGATGTAGTAGTTGTAACGGTAGATTCTTTAGAGGGTAAAAGTGCTATGGCTTATGCAGATGATTATTTTGATTATCAAGGTTATGGGCAAGGAAGCAGTTATGATGGAATTTTGTTTTTGTTGAGTATGGAGTATGGAGACTACTGGACTACAACTACTGGAAGAGCAATTGATATTTTTAATGACAATGCTCTAATAGCGATTGAAAATTCAATGATTGAATATTTAAGAGATGGCGAAATGTATGTTGGATTTGTGGATTTTGCAGAAAGTTGTGATACCTATATTGAATACTATAATAATGAGGGTACAGTATATGAAGCACCAGTAGAAATTGATTTCTTCTATGTTGGTTTAGCGGGATTGATTGGACTTTTTATCGCAGCATTAGTAGTGGCGGGTATGGCAGGTCAACTTAAAAGTGTTAAAAGTCAGCCAACAGCTCACGACTATGTTAAGGATAATAGTTATATATTAGATAAGAAACAAGATATATTTTTATATAAAACTATGAGTGTTAGAGCTAGACCTAAAAAAACTAGCAGTAGTGGTGGTAGCAGGACTCATCGAAGTTCTTCTGGAAGAAGTCATGGTGGTCGTGGTGGTCGTTTATAGTTAACGAAGAAAGTCTATTAAAGATAGACTTTTTTTTATTTTATTCTTGACTACATCTGTTCATACTGTTATTATACATATATAACAGTATGAACAGATTGGAGTAACTATGAATATTATAATAAGTAACGCTGTAAACATACCGATATATGAGCAACTTTATAATCAAATTAGAAGTATGATTATATCGGGTGAGTTAAAAGAAAAAGAAAGTTTGCCCTCAATACGAAATTTAGCTAAAGACTTAAGAATTAGTGTGGTTACTACTAAAAAAGCTTATGATCAATTAGAACATGACGGATATATTAATACGGTACATGGGAAAGGCTCTTATGTTGCTGAAAAAAATATAACCTTACTTCAAGAAATACAGTTAAAAGAGATTGAAGAGCACATGAAAAAGATTATAGATATGGCTCCTTCTTGTAATCTTGATGAGAAAGATTTAATTGCGATGTTTAAACTACTAATGGAGGAATGAAAATGAATAGTATAGAAATTAGAGATTGTACTAAAGAGTTTCAAGGCTTTAAACTAGATAAAATTAGTTTTAAGGTTCCTAAAGGGGCTATTGTTGGTTTAATTGGTGCTAATGGTGCAGGGAAGAGTACAACAATTAATTGCATTATGAATGCTTTAGCCTATGATGAGGGTGAAATAAAGGTTCTCAATATTAACAATCAAGACAAAGCATTTTTAAATTGTAAACAAGATATAGGAATAGTGTTAGATGAAGCATTCTTTCCAGACATTTTAACGCTAAATGATGTTGAAAAAATTTTGAAGTATACTTATAAGAATTGGGATAGTAAATTATTTTATAATTATATAGAACAGTTTGGTTTGCCTAAAAACAAAGCGCTTAAAAATTTTTCAACGGGAATGAAAAGGAAAGTAAGTATTTTAAGTGCTTTATCGCATCATCCTAAATTACTAATTTTAGATGAACCTACTTCTGGTTTAGATCCAATGGTACGTGAGGAAGTATTAGAGATGTTAAATGAATATACAAGAGATGAAGAAAATGCAATTTTGTTTTCTTCACATATTGTTAGTGATTTAGAAAAAATTTGTGATTACATCGTCTTTATTAATGATGGAAAAATAGTATTGTTTGAAGAAAAAGATGTTCTTTTAGAACAATACGGTTTGCTTAAAGTAAAAGAAAGCGAATTAGTGGATTTAGATCAAAAGGCAATTGTAAGCAAGAAACTTACAACGTATGGTTATGACACGCTAGTGATTAAAGCATTGGTACCGAAAGTGTTTAAAATGGAAATGACTACGTTAGAAGATATTATTATATTTATTTCTAAGGAGGAACAACAATGAAGGCATTACTTATTAAAGATATGATGGTCATAGTCAAACAATATAAAATTTTATTATTGTTGGTTGTTTTCTTGGGATTTTTCGATGACAGAAGTATGAGCATGATTGCAATAATTTTCGGTAGTACTATGCCGATGAGTTCTATAGCTTTTGATGAACGTTCATTTTTTAATAAACTGGTCAAATTATATCCTTACTCAAATTGGGATATTACAATAAACAAGTATGTGTTAGGTTATGTGTCACTAATAATGACTTCTGGTATTGTATCGCTTATACAACTAGTTCAAAAAGGAAGCATTGACTGGATTTTTATTTCTTTTTCTTTCTTAATGGGGTGCTTAGTAATTGCCTGCAATTTGCCTTTTTTGTTTAAACTTGGTTCTGAAAAAGGAAGATGGGCCTTTATTATTTCTATGGGATTTATTGGTGCTATAGGCCCTCTATTTTCGCAAGTAGGAATAGTGTTTGATTATTATCTTACGCAACCATTGGCGCATTTACTGATGGTATTTATGTTTTTTGTGATAATAATAAATATGTTTTCGATAATGATATCGTTACAAATTAATAAATTAAAATAATATTAAACTGTAAGTATTGTTACTTACAGTTTTTTCATATGACACTTATTGTTTTAATTGTGTTAAAACATATATATAAGGTATAATAAGCAAAGAAATAGGTGATAGATATGAAAAAAAATAAAAAAATATACATTCTGATGATTATCGGTGTTGTGATATTATGTGGAATGTTTTTATATGTTAATAGTAAAAGTTTACCTTCGCATTTACGTGCTTCAAAACATACTGATGAAGAAGTGTTGCGCAATGTAATTGAGGAAGGAGATGTTTTAGCGGTACTGTTTAATCCGATTTTTGAAGATCAAGCGATAAACGATCGAGTTCAAGTTTTAATTGATGAGATTACTGAGGACATAAAAGAAAATGTTGTGCAAGCGAATGAAATAAAAGTAGATTATGATTATACGTTGTTAGAGGATGGCGTTTTTTCTTTTTTGTTTACCATGGAAAAAACGAAGTATTTGCAAGAAGGCAGTGAAGTTAGTTATGATTATTATAGTTTTTTATGGGATGTTGATTTAAAAGAAGATTTACAAGATTATTATGCAGCAGATGTATTAGAGCGATTAACTAAGGAAGTACGCTATGAAATTCAATCTAATACGTTATTGAGTGATGAAGTGTTTACTTTAGCTTTTTATGAATCCACTATGGATATTGTTTCAGGAATAGAAGCATTTTATATTGATAATGAAAATGTATATGTGTACATAAATGAGGGTGCTTTTGCAGCTCATGAAGATATTGAAATAGTTTATTCCTTAGAAGAGGTTAGTTTGGTGGACCAGCAACTGCAACAGGTAGGAGAAAATTTAATAACTATTCCTATGCGTTTTATAGATCCTAATAAGCCAATGATTGCCTTAACCTATGATGATGGGCCAAGAGCGGGAGTGACTGATGAAATAGTCTACTACTTAAATGATTACGGACAAAATGCTACTTTCTTTATGTTGGGGTCACGTATTGCGAATAAAGATGAATTAATTATAGATATGATTAACGGAGGTAATGATGCTGCTACCCATAGTATGACTCATGAAAATTTAAATAAGTTAACGGATGAAGAGCTTAGTTATCAATTAGAAGAACCAGCGAATATGATTTATTCGCTAAGTGAAGGTGAATATGTAGTCACTTTGCATCGCCCCCCTTATGGAGCTTCTAATGATGAAGTAAAATCTAAATCAAAATATCCCTTTATATTATGGAATATTGATTCATTGGATTGGAAACATCACAGTGTTGATGAATCAGTTAATATTATCTTAGAAAGCGCAAGTGATGGAGATATTATTTTGCTTCATGATTTATATTTTCAAGCGGTTGATATAACTAAAATTATTGTGCCAGAATTAATTGAAAGAGGATTTCAAATAGTGAGTGCAAGTCAATTGGCGCAAGCTAAGGGTGTAACATTAGAGCCAGGCAAAGCTTATCGCTCTATAAAAGGTTAAGTAAAAACTATGTGTTACAGTGATGACTTAAT
The DNA here is from genome assembly GCA_964370435.1 of uncultured Holdemania sp. Classification (GTDB taxonomy): domain Bacteria; phylum Bacillota_I; class Bacilli_A; order Erysipelotrichales; family Erysipelotrichaceae; genus CALVGQ01. The sequence goes on along the minus strand of CAYJJG010000034.1, from coordinate 3,118 downwards.
TGGTTGGTATTTAAAATATCGTCGAGATTTACCTTTTAGAAAAGAAAAAGATCCTTATCGTATTTGGGTTAGTGAGGTTATGGCTCAACAAACACGGATTGAACAAATGATGCCTTATTATTTAAAGTGGATGGATAGGTGGCCTACGCTAGAAGACTTTGCCCGAGCCTCGATTGAGGATGTGTTACATCTTTGGCAAGGGCTTGGTTATTATAATCGTGCTAGAAGACTGCATGAGGGGGCTAAGTTCACACTATTGAATTATAATGGAAAGCTGCCTGGTGAAGTAGAACTGTTAAAAAAAATTAGTGGTATTGGAAATTATACTGCAGGTGCGATAGCCTCTATTGCATATAATGTAAAAGCACCAGCCATAGATGGTAATGTGCTAAGGGTAATTAGTCGTAATTTTGAAATTAAAGAAGAAGTAAATAAAAAAGCTACTGTTGATTTTATTTATAACGAGGTTTTTGAACTTATGGGTGAAAGTGAACCCTCCTTGTTTACGCAGGCATTGATGGAGCTAGGCGCTTTAGTGTGCACCTATAAAAATCCTAGTTGCTCTACTTGTCCATTAATTCAATATTGTAAAGCATATCATAGCGCTACAGTTTTGAATTATCCAGTTAAAAAAAAGGCAAAGAAAGCAACAATTATACAAGTGCATACTTATTTTATTAAAAATAAAAAGAATCAAATATTAATTAGTGATGATGATAGTGATGGTTTAATGGCGGGGCTTAAAAGATTGCCTCAATATTTAGAGATAAAAAAAGAATTAAAACAAGCGAAATTTATACAAAGGCGAAAACATGTCTTTTCTCATCGTGTATGGGACATGAAGTGTTATGTGTTAGAGGCTGATGTGGTAGCTTTGGATGGCGCTAAGTGGATAGATATTGAACAATTAAATCAAGTTTCTATGGTCACAGCCCATCGCAAATGGATTAAAGACTTAATGGGGGAATAAAAATGCGAATAAAAAAACTACAAGAGTTAATGGTGAGTGAAGGATTATCAACGTGTGTGATTAGCGATAGTGCGGCAATACATTATTTTATTGATAAAGTGTTTCATTGTGGTGAAAGAGTGGTTGCGTTAGTAGTATATCAAAATCAAAAAAGCAAGTTATTACTTAATGATTTGTTTCCAATCACTTCAATAGAAGAAGTTGAGCTAGTGCGCTATAATGATGCTCATGATGGTGTACTATGTTTATCGAGGCTAATCGAAGGCAATGTCGTTGGTGTAGATAAAGCATTACCATCAGGAACTTTGCTTAGACTAATGGAGTTAAGGGAAAATGTTCAATTTAAAAATGGTGCACAGTACATTGATTTAATACGCTCAATAAAATCCAAGGAAGAACAAGAGAAGATGAGACAAGCAAGTCTTTTGAATGATCGAGTAATGGTAGAGGTAAGGAAGCTGATTCAAGTAGGGAAAAGTGAAAGACAGCTTCGTGATGAAATAGATCAATTGTTTATGGGGATTAGTAATGGGAAACCAAGTTTTTCAACTATAGTGGCTTATGGAGAAAACTGTGCTGACCCTCATGCGAATCCTCAAGACAAATTATTGGAAAAAGGAATGTCGGTTATTATTGATATGGGTTGTAAGTATCAAGGGTATTGTAGTGATATGACGCGAACTTTTTTTATAGAAGAAAATAACTTGAAAGAAATTTATGAGGTGGTGCTTGCAGCTAATTTAGCAGCAATTAATTGTGTTAAGCCAGGAGTATCTTTTAAGGAAGTTGATTTAGCGGCTAGAAAAATTATTGAAGAAGCGGGATATGGGGAACAATTTATTCATCGTACAGGGCACGGAATCGGATTAGAAGTACATGAGCCTTATGATGTAAGTAGCGCAAATGAGATGTTGATAAAAGAAGGCATGTGTTTTTCTATAGAGCCAGGGATATATATTGAAGGCGTTGGCGGTGTTCGAATTGAAGATTTAGTGTTGGTAACTGATGATGGCTGTGAAGTATTAAATCATTATCCAAAAAATCAAGAAGTTTTAACATAAGTTATTCTTTTGTGCATATAATGAAGTGATTGAATTTAGTGATTTCTTCTTTTTATTTAGTGATTTAAATTAATTTATGTTGATTGAATCGAGAATGAAATGATAAAATAATAATGAAAGAGAGGGTTTTAAATGTATCAGATTAATAATTTATTAGATAATGACGACATTCGTGTTACTTCGACACTTGGAGCTTTTAAGGTAATGGAATATCAAAGAGATTTGAGTGTTATGCCTTACAATGCAATGAATGCATTTTACTGCAGTGAAATGAATGTTAGGAAAAAACAAGTAGTGTGTGATTTAAATGTTTGCGATGTTACTTTACAAGCGGGCGCAATGCAGTGGACTGTTGGTGATGTAAATGCTAATACAGGGATTAAAGGTGTTGGTGACTTATTTGGAAAAGCAGTAAGAAGTAAGGTGAGTGGTGAAACTGCTATTAAGCCTGAGTATAAAGGAACAGGTACATTAGTGTTAGAACCTACTTATAAGCACATTTTATTAGTAGATGTGGCTGAGTGGAATGGTTCTATAGTTTTGGATGATGGACTGTTTCTAGCTTGTGATTCTAAATTAGAACATAAAGCAGTAATGCGTTCTAATTTTTCTTCAGCTCTTGCAGGTGGAGAAGGATTATTTAATCTTAGTGTTCGTGGTAGTGGTGTCTTATGTCTTGAGTCACCTTGTCCAAAAGAAGAGTTAGTGGAAATCGTCTTAGATAATGACACGCTTAAAGTGGATGGTAATATGGCAATTGCTTGGAGTGGTAGTCTAGAATTTACGGTAGAGCGCTCAGGAAAATCATTGATTGGGTCAGCAGCTTCAGGTGAAGGTTTAGTTAATGTTTATCGTGGCACAGGTAAAGTGTGGTTAGCTCCGGTTAGATCAGAAACAGTTTAGTAAAACTATATTAAGACTCATGCTCTTATTTTAGAGTTTGAGTCTTGATTTTTTCTTTAAATAAATAAATCATGCAAAGAAAAACAGGCATGTAGATAAAGCTTATTTAAGGGTTTTTAAACGTAAAATAAAATAATTAAAAAAAAGATAAAAAAAAGATTGACGGTAGTGGTAGATAGTGATA
>CAYJJG010000033.1:0-8506 GCA_964370435.1 uncultured Holdemania sp. | reverse complement strand
GTCAAGATAGCTCGTTGCCGGGTTCATGGAGATATCACTTAGATATCTCTTTTTTAATATTAAGGTGGTGTAATGATGAGTCATATTCAAAAGATGAAGGAGTACGCTGAAGCTAAGGATGTTCCTATTATGTTAGAGGAAGGTATCTCTTTTTTGCTCGAGACAATCAATAAATATCAAATTAAAAGTATTTTAGAAGTAGGTACTGCTATAGGATATTCATCGATTATGATGGCATCCATTAGTGATGATATTACTATTGATACACTAGAAATAGATGAAGAAAGGTATCAACAAGCTATATTAAACATTGAACATGCTAACTTATCTGGGCAGATTAAAGTTCATCTTGGTGATGCTTTAATGTTTAAGAGTGATGTAAAGTATGATTTAATTTTTATTGATGCTGCTAAAAGTCAGTATCGTCGTTACATGGATTTTTTTGAAAATAATCTAAGTGATAAAGGAATTTATTTTTTTGATAACCTAGAATTTCATGGCATGGTTGATGATCCAGGACTTGCAAAATCTCGTAATACTCGACAATTAGTAAAAAAAATCCGCAAATTCCGCGATGAAATTCTTGAAAATGATTGCTATGATGTACAATTTTATAAAGAAATTGGTGATGGGGTTGCGATAGTTAGTATAAAAAATAAATAAATTGTGGTAAACTAATATTAGAGGTGAATATTATGAAAAAATTAATCCCGTTATTAGCAATCGCTGCAGGAGCAACTGCTTATTTTGTAGCAAAAAAAATAAAAGAAGAAAAAGCACTTGAACAAGTTGATCAAAATGAAATAAAAATGATTAAATTAGATAGTAACCATATTGATGAAGTAAAAGATATGCCTTCATTTCAAGAAGAGGTATGTATTCTAGAAACTTTGGATAGTGAAGTGCGCGAAAGTTTAGAAAAAGTATTGTCAAATTATCCTTATTTAGAAGATGTGGTAGTGTTACAAGCTTTTGAGTATTATGAAGAATTAAAATCAAAAATCAAACCTAAAGAAAAAATCAATATTGTCCATGTTGCAAAATTCCCATTGGTCGAAAACTTAGCAGCCTATGTAAAATGGATTAAAAATGAAGGATTCCAAATTCGTGAAGCTAGCGAAGAAAATGTTGTGCTTGCCTATAAAGAGGTTAGTATAAAGGATAGTAATTTCCTAGATAATATCTTTTTAGTAGCGAACATAGTAGCAGGTTACAAGGGTGAATATGAAGGATTTAACGTTGAAAAATTAGCCTAATTAAGAGACCAACAGCGTCTCTTTTTTTATGCCTTGTGCTTTACTTTTAAGAAATTAGCGGTATAATTGATAAGTGACTAAAAATGTACTTTTAACTTATATTTATAAGGTTTTATATTAATAAGGAGTGATAGATTTGAAACATATAGAATGTAATAATTTAGTGTTTTCCTATGATCAGGAGGTAAATGCTGTAGACAATGTTTCCTTTGCGGTAGAGAAGGGAAGCTATACAACGATAATCGGACATAACGGCAGTGGCAAATCAACGATAGCGAAGCTTATAATAGGTTTATTGGCGAAAAAATCCGGGACTATCACGATTGACGGATTACAATTGAATTTAGAGAATCTTCAACGTATTCGCTCAAAAGTGGGTATTGTTTTTCAAAATCCAGATAATCAGTTTATTGGAACTACAGTACGTGATGATATTGCGTTTGGTTTAGAAAACCACTGTGTTGAACAACATTTAATGGATGATATAATTGTTGAATTTGCGACACGAGTGCATATGGAAGATTTTTTAGAACATGAGCCAACAAAACTAAGTGGTGGACAAAAGCAACGTGTTGCGATTGCTGGGGTTTTAGCGATGGCACCCGAGATATTGATTTTTGATGAGAGCACGAGTATGTTAGATCCCCAAGGTAAAGAAGAAATCAATCAAATGATTAGAACACTCCATAAAGAAGGTAAGATTACTTTAATTTCAATTACTCACGATATTGAAGAAGTTGTCAAAAGTGATTATGTAATTGTCATGGATGAAGGCAAAGTAGTAATGCAAGGAAAGCCAGAAGAAGTACTTTTGAATGAGCAACAATTGGTTGATTTAAAGTTGGATATTCCTTTTAGTCTTAAACTTAGAAATGAATTGATTAAGGAAGGAATTACTTTGCCTATAAATCTTAGTATCGAAGGGATGGTGAATGCATTATGTCAATACAATTTAAAGAAATAGAATATATTTATTCTCTCAATACACCATTTTCATATACCGCTTTAAAGGGTGTTAATTTAAATATAAAGCTTGGTAAAGTTACTGCCATTGTTGGAGAAACTGGTAGTGGTAAGTCAACCTTGGTGCAACATTTAAACGCTTTACTTTTGCCGACATCAGGTAAACTAGAAATATTAGATCGAGTTATTAGTGCAGACGAAAAAGCAGAAAAATTAAAGAGTCTAAGAAAACAAGTAGGCTTAGTTTTTCAGTTTCCAGAATATCAGCTTTTTGAAGAAACAATCTTAAAAGATGTTGCTTTTGGGCCTAAAAATTTTAATGATGATGAAGATACAGCTAATAAAAAAGCGAAGGAAGCACTAGCGTTAGTAGGAATGGATGAAAGTTATTATGAACGAAGTCCGCTTGATTTATCAGGCGGGCAAAAAAGAAGAGTAGCTATTGCAGGGATTTTAGCAATGAATCCAGAAGTGCTAGTACTTGATGAGCCTACTGCAGGACTAGATCCTCAAGGGGCAAAACAAATGATGACTTTATTTATGAAATTAAATAAAGAGCTAAATAAGACAGTATTAATTGTAACGCATGATATGGAACATGTATTAAATTATTGTGACGAAGTAGTAGTGATGAAAAAGGGTAAAGTATTTACTCATTTGAGCTGCGCATCATTTTTTAAAGATACAGACTTATTAGAAGAAATTAATATTATTCCTCCAGCTGTAATTCAAACTAAGAAATTACTTCAAGATAAAGGGATTAATATTGATGGCGAAGTATTAAGTTTAGCTGATTTAGTACAAGCCATTAAGAAAGAGGTACATCATGGGTAATTTTATACTAGGAAGATATATGCCTTTAAACTCCATAATTCACCATCTTGATCCACGTGCTAAAATAGGTGCAATGATTTTGTTGCTAATTAGTATATTTATACCAGCAGGATGGCTTGGATATGGTATTTTAGCAATAATAATTATTAGTGTTGTGTTGACGGCTAAATTAAGTTTAAAATTTGTTGTAAAAGCTGTAAGGCCAATGATGTTTATGTTAATTTTTTTAATGATATTGAATATTTTTGTAATCAATACAGGTACTATATGGTTTACTATATTTGGCGTTAGTGTGTACAGTGATGCTGTAATTCAAACATTATATATTGCAGTTCGCTTAGTATTGATGATTATGGTTACTACTGTGCTTACTGCTACTACAAAACCACTAGATTTAACTTTAGGTATTGAAGATTTGTTAAAGCCTTTTAAGGTGATAAAAGTACCAGCACATGAAATAGCAATGATGATTTCTATAGCACTTAGATTTATTCCTACACTAATAGAAGAAACACAAAGAATAATGAAAGCACAGGCGAGTAGAGGAGTAGATTTAAAAGAAGGCAAGCTAAAAGAGAAGATTATGGCTATATTATCATTAATAGTTCCTTTATTTATTTCTTCTTTTCAAAGAGCAGAAGACTTAGCTAATGCGATGGAAGCTAGAGGCTATGCACCAGAGGCAAAGCGTACACGCTATAAAAAATTAGTAATGAAAGGTAAAGATTACCTGTTTTTGATGGGAGCATGTTTACTATGTGGTGTTATGGTTATATTGTGGTTATGGGTGCTTTAGATGTCTCGATTTAAAGTAGTCGTTAGTTATGATGGAACAGCATATCTTGGTTGGCAAAGACAACCACATGGGCTTACAATACAAGAGGTTGTTGAAGATACAATAAAGAAAATTAGTAATGAAAGTGTAGTAATCGTAGGCTCAGGAAGAACCGATGCCAAAGTACATGCACTAGGACAAGTGTTTCATTTTGATAGTGGCTTTTATTTAGATGCTAAAGGATGGAAAAAAGCACTTAATGCACATTTACCTGAAGATATCACAATAGTTTCAATAGTAGCAGTAAAAGAAGATTTTCACGCACGTTTTCATGCTGTAAAAAAAGGTTATGAATACCGTATATTATTAGGGGAAAAAGATGTCTTCTTAAGAAACTATGCTTTAAGATGTTATTATAAGCTAGATATAGAAGCCATGGAAAAAGCAAGTAAGCTTTTTGTGGGGAAAAAAGATTTTAGCTCTTTTTGTACCAATGGATTTGATACTCATCCAGATCAAGTTCGTGAGATTTATCGTATAGATTTCACTTATGAAAATCAATTACTAAAAATTACTTTTGAAGGTAAAGGATTTTTAAGATATATGGTACGAATGATTGTAGGAACATTAATTGAACTGGGGCGTGGAAAAATAAGTGAAAAAGACATTGAAAGGATGCTAGAAGAAAGGCGAAAAGGTGCATGCCGCTATAATGCTAAAGCATATGGATTGTATTTAGTATCTGTAAGTTATGACCAGGGTTGGCAACTGTAATTTAAAGAGTTTTTTTTAGATAATAATATCATCTTTTAATTGACTATTAACGCTGAATATACTATAATTTAAAACGGACCTACGCCGGTTGTAGCCCCGGAAACTGCAAGTGGCCAAAGGAGGAAATTATTATGCGTCAAACAACAATGACAAAACCAAGTGAAGTCGTTCGTCAATGGTACGTAGTTGATGGTAACGGATTAACTTTAGGACGTTTAGCAACGGAAGTAGCTACTGTACTTCGTGGTAAACACAAACCAACATTCACACCACATGTAGACTGCGGAGATTTCGTAATCGTAGTTAATGCAGACAAAATCGTAATTACTGGAGATCAAGATGAGAAAAAATTCTATTATTCTCATTCACAATATCCAGGTGGACTTCGTACACGTTCTACTCGTGTAATGAGAGAAAAATACACTATTGAATGGGTTGAAAAAGCTATTCATGGTATGATTCCTCATACAAGATTAGGAAATGTACAACGTAAACATTTATTTGTTTATAAAGGATCAGAACATCCACATACAGCTCAAAAACCAGTAGAGCTTAAAATTAAAGGTTAGGGAGGAGAAAGAACATGGCTAAAAAGAACAGTGTAACTTATATTGGTACAGGACGTCGTAAATCTTCTGTGGCTCGTGTCTTTATGACTCCAGGTACAGGTAATATCGTAGTAAATGGTAAAGATTTAAATGAATACTTACCATTAGAAACATTAAAGATGATTGTAAAAGCACCACTTGAATTAACATCAACTTTATCATCATTTGATATAAAGATTAATGTAACAGGTGGAGGATACTCAGGACAAGCAGGAGCAATGCGTCATGGTGTTGCACGTGCATTACTAGAAGCATCTAGTGATTATCGTCCAGCTTTAAAAGCAGCAGGATTCTTAACTCGTGACAGTCGTGCTAAAGAACGTAAAAAATACGGACTTAAAGGCGCTCGTCGTGCACCACAATTCTCTAAACGTTAATCAATTATCGTTATATGGAAGAATCAGATCACTCATTATGGGTGGTCTTTTTTGTGCTTTAAGTGATGTTTTTGAAGCATAGTGAAACATTACTGCAACAAAAAAGCTAACAAATTCCAGTTAGCTTCACGTTGTTTAATCTAATAACCATCTAGCAATATCGATGATTTTTATTCCCTCGTATAGTTGGGTGTCTTGTTTAGTTCTAGCAATGATTATTTTGGGGAATGCATCTTTTACAGCTAGTAGTGGGTCAACTTCTCTTTTAAAAGTATTTTCATCATCTATGTTTCTAGAAACTTGAATATAGAGCTGCTCATCTCTTTTCATGGCAACAAAATCAATTTCTTTTTTATATAGTTTACCTACATATATCTTATAACCGCGCCTTAATAATTCAATAGCAACAATATTTTCATAGGTTCTACCATAATCAATATTTTTAGTGCCAAGTTTTGCGTATTTAATTGTAGGATCACATAAATAATATTTATATTCTGTAGATAAGTATTTCTTTCCTTTTAAATCAAAGCGAGTAACTTTATAAAATACAAAGGCATCGCATAAGTAATCAATATAATTTGAGATAGTTTTATCAGTGATTTTATTATTGTTACTATTTAAATAATTAGTTATGCTATTCGATGAAGTAAGATTAGAAATATTATCTATTAAAAACATACTTAAATTATGAAGAACAGTTTTATTCTTTACCTTATACTTTGTAACTAAGTCTCTTGTAATAATTGTTTCATAAACATCTTTATTAACATAATCATATTTATCATCAACATCTTGATATAAGTAAGATCCGGAGAAACCCCCTTCAAAAAAGTAATTTTCGAATGAAATGTCGATATCTGTACTTCCAAAATAGTCTATATATTCTTTAAATGAGAAAGGAAATACTTCTATCGAAAATGTTCTTCCTGTAAAAAGGGTAGCTAAATCACTACTCAATAAAAATGCATTTGATCCTGTGAGGTAAATGTCATATTTATTGCTTGCATGTAAGCTATTAATTGTAAGTTCAAAGTTAGTACACATCTGTACTTCATCAATTAATATAAAATTGTCTCTATTAGGTTGATAAGCATTTTCAATGTAGTCATTTAATTTTTTATAGTCTTTTAAATCAGCAAATTTTAAACTATTAAAATCAATTTGAATAATATTAAAATCTTGAATATTGTTTTCTACATAATCTTTAAATAACTCTAGCAACTTAGATTTTCCAGACCGTCTAACTCCAGTTATAACCTTAATATCAGGTGTTCCAATAACATTAATTAATTTAGATAAATGATTTTTTCTTTCTATAGTTTTCATATATTTATCACCGCTTATAGTATAACACAGTTTTTCTATTCCGAAAACTCATAAAAAATTCAAATTTTCGGAATAGAAAACTTATAGCATTATGGCAAATGAATTCAATTATATTTGTGTAGATTTCGTGAGTTGAGCTACTCCTTCATCTATATTAAAGTGTGGTGTGGTTTCATTCATTGAATTTGTAAGTCTAGCTACTACTTTAAATCTAATTGTAAAGTTTTCAAATTCTTACAGAAAACTAATATTTGTATTAATCGAAAGTAACGTAATAAGTAAAGCTCGTTCTTCTATATTAAGATTCTTTACAAGCATTTCTTTTGTTTGAATCTCTTGGACTAGAAATTTATTATATTCAGCTTAATGTTGATTCACAGACAATGAACACAATAATATTGATGTTAGGCACTATGTATGGTGTGGGTGGAGCAGCTAATGCAGTAAAAGTACTTGCGAATATGTTGGGAAATGGTGTTCAAAAACAATTGATGAAAAAAGCTCTAACAAAGGAATTTTTTATCCAGTGGTAAAAGAAATATCAAAATGGTTTGGTGTCAAAATGACTAAAAGTATATTTACTGGTTTTTTCAAAAAAGCCATACCTGTAGCTGGTGGGGTGCTAAGCGGCGGAATTACATATATGTCATTTAAACCATGTTGTGACAAATTGCAAGTTGTATTGCGAGATACGATATATGTAAATCCAGACAGATCACAATCTATTCAAGAACAGGAGTTATATATGTCATTTATTAATGATGATGTGAATGATATTTAGTAATAAGTAATAAATATAATTTATATCATTCTGAAGAGCGATTACTTTGCCACCCAAATGCTACAATAACTAATAAGCAAAGGACATAGTATTCTCAAACATTCGTTATATGGAAGAATCAGACCACTCTTTATGGGTGGTCTTTTCTATTAAAAAATACTAATTACAACATAAAAAAGCCCGACTTATCAAGCTGGCTTATTTATAAGTATTATGGAGAAGAGTGGTATTTATATTCATTACTACTTATGTGTTTGTGGGTAACAGAGAAACACATAAGTAGTACTAGGAATTTTTGAATTGTATTAAACTGATGAATTAGTTTTTTACTGTTTTAAGGTGTAGCTTAGTTTTCTTGATTGCCCGCTGATAGTGACTAGCTGTTGCAGAAACGCAGTAACTACCAAGTGTAATTGTACCAGTCCATGAAATTTTTTTTTAAAGAGTTCATCGTTAGTGAAAGTGTCTATTATAGCCATAACTTGTTTGTGGCTTTCTCTTAACATAGTCTTTGCGTGATTATAGGAAGTATTTTGATGTTTTATAAATAATTCAACATTCATAGCACCATAATTTTTCCAGTTGTATGGAGTTGGTAAAAAAGGTGTAGTGATACCTTTTTGATTTGTATCAATCTAGATAACACTAGTTAATTTCTAAATTAGCAACCAATGATTAATAAAGTAAGCATAAAAAAAGTCCAATTACTTGGACTGTTTTATTTATATGGTGGAGCATAACGGGATCGAACCGTTGACCTCCTGCGTGCAAGGCAGGCGCTCTCCCAGCTGAGCTAATACCCCATATAT
>CAYJJG010000032.1:5910-9430 GCA_964370435.1 uncultured Holdemania sp. | reverse complement strand
ATGATATTGAAGTAGAAGTTGAAGGTATGGGGAAAATCTCGCCGGATGGTGGAAACGATAGTATCGTTAGAGTTAAAAAAGGAACAGAAGTAACTTTCGATTTTGTAGCTGATAATGGCTATGTAATCAGTGATGTTCTTGTAAATAATGAATCAGTAGGTGCTAAAGATTCTTATACTCTTGAAGAGGTTACAAAAGATATAACAATAAAAGTAATCTTTACAGAAGAAAAAGAAGAAACAAGTACTGCTGGTGATGATACTACTACGACTGAAAAAGTAACAGAGCAAAACGAAACAACTTCAGGAAATATAGAAGAAACAGAAAGTGATTCTTCAATGCTGCTAATCTTAATGTTCTTAGCAATAGCACTTGGAGGAGCAGGAATCTTTATTTACTTCAAACGCAGTAAATAATTAAAAATTCATACTAAATATTGATGAACTCCTAGTTTAAGTCTGGGAGTTCATTTTTTAGATGTGCTAAGCTAATTGTTGCTAATTATTAAAAAGCTTAACTTTAATGTAGGAAAACATTCAAACTAAACAAATAACTAAGTGCACAAGGAAGATTGATGCTATGTCTATAATGAATCTAGAAGGAATGGAAGTATATACCTTTAGTAATGATCTAGTCTTTAAATATTTATTTATACTGCAAAAAGATAATCGTTTATTAAAAAGTTTCTTAAATCATACCCTACAACTGAATATCCAAAGTGAAAAAGATATTATACTTATGAATAGTGAAATACCTAATCATCCAGAATTAAAAAGCAGTGTATTGGATATCTTAGTATCGCTAGAACATCAAATTATTCATATAGAAATACAGGTGCAAAAACAAGGCAATCTCTATAAGCGAGCAGAATATTATTATGGAAAACTGATTGCGATGCAACATAAAAAAGGCTATACTATAAATAAAGATGAGCAAGCTAAAAGAATCATCAGTTTATGGTTATTAGACTATGAATTAGAAGAAGTAAAAAAGGGGTATCTACACCCCTTTGCCTTGAAGCATATAAGTGAACAAATCATTATGAGCCCTAATAGAATTATCCTAGTAGAACTACCTAAATTAAGAAAAGAAGAAGTGAAAGAGGATAATATATGGCTTAAGCTTATAGCGGCAAAGAAAGAAGAAGAGCTTAAAAAGATAGCTAGTCAAGTAGAAGAGATAGATGAAGCGATAGGAGTGTTAAAACATATGAATAAGAATAAAAAGTTAATAGAACAGTTTAAAACAAGAGAAGAAGAAAAGTTGTTTGAAGAGATGGAGAAAAAAGAGCACTACAACTATGGTCATCAAGAAGGAACTAAACAAGGACTTGAGCTTGGAACCAAACAAAAGACGCAGGAAGTTGCTAAGAAGATGAAGTTAGAAGGATTTGATATCGAAGTAATTTGTAAGCTTACAGAATTAAGTAAAGAAGAAATAAAGAAGCTATGAGTTGGTTCAAGACTTATAGTTTTTTATTAATGATTATCAATATTAGATGAGCTAGAATGATGTTTTATGTTATAGTTTTGTAAGTGGAGGTGGGGTGCAAATGGATAGAAGAAAAATGTTTATAATCTATGTAGTTGCGGTAGCATTAGTTGCATTAGGGAATGGTTTAGGAGATAACGTGTTATCTAATTTTTATAAGGATGCCTATAATATTGATGCACTAAAGCGAGCTTTTATTGAGTTACCTCGTGAACTTCCAGGGGTATTGGCGATTCTTGTGATTTCTTTATTATCACGATTTGGTGATTTAAAGATTGCGATATTTTCACAAGCACTTGCAATGATAGGTATGCTGTTGTTGGCACTAACTACCCCTAGTTTTTATACCATGACTGCAATGTTGTTTGTTTATTCAATGGGGACGCATATTTTTATCCCATTACAAGATGGAATTGCACTTAATTTAATGGCTATCATGGATAATAAAAAAATAGGTACAGGACTGGGTAATATTAAAGGAGTTGTTACAGCGGCAGCACTAGTTGCATCCATTCTTGTTATGATTGGTTTTCAGTCGGGGTGGTTTCAACTTGTTCATGAAATTCGCTGGATTTTTGTTTTAGCAGCAGTGTTTTATGTCCTTAGTATGTTCTTGCTTGCTTATGTAGTAAAACACACTCATTCTAAGGAAGTAATAAAACCAAAACTTATTTTGAGAAAAAAATATATTTACTATTATATTCTACAGATTATGAATGGTGTACAAAAACAAGTTTTTATCGTGTTTGGACCTTGGGTTATTATTGAAATATTAGGTCGTGGTGCTGAAACGACGGCATTGTTGATGTTGATAAGCTCTATTGCTGGAGTGTTTTTCATGCCTTTTTTAGGCAGGTGTTTAGATCGTTTTGGTATTCGTAAAATGCTTTATGCTGATGCTATTTCATTCATTGTTGTATATCTAGCTTTTGCTTATATGACCTATATGATTGTGGAAGGAAACTATGCTACCGTTGGAATAGCTGCTCTTGTTACTTGCGGTATATTTGTTGTTGATCGTATGTCGAGTCAAATGGGATTTATACGTTCTGTATACTTGAATTTCATTACTGAAAATAAAGAAGAACTTGTATCAACCATATCATTTGGGATATGTTTAGATCATATTGTGGCAATTGTATGTTCCTTTTTTAGTGGATATATATGGATAACCTTAGGAGCTCATTATATTTTTATTTTAGCTGCCTCATTTTCGCTCGTTAATCTTGTAATTGCTAAAATAGTTCCTATAAAAGAGACATCGTTTTAAGTGCAATGTGAAGATTTAATTAGGCTAAAAGTAATACAAAATCACAGGTTTAAAAATTTTAAATATTAAAGTATGAAGAGGTGAAATTATGAGAGTTATTAAAAGTGCTAGTAATGCTTCAGTGTGGAAAGGTATAGGTTATTATCAAGCTAAAAAAGTTTATGATATCGAAAAAATAAATGAAAAGGAATACAAAAGTAAAGTTAAGGGAAGTGATACAATTTATAGTATTTTTTTAAACCTTGCACAACCAAAAAAATTGACATGTGAATGTCCTCATGCTAAAGACAGAAAAGTAATATGTAAACATATTGTTGCAACCTATTTCACGCTTTTCCTGAAGAGGAACAGGTTTTTTATGATGAAATAGAAGAGCATAATCATCAAGTAGATTTATATCTTGCTGATGTCGAAAAGCGAGTTATAAATCATATTAATCAGATGACAAAACAAGAATTAAAAGAAGCGCTGTTACATGTTATTAATGTTTCTCCAGAATGGGTTTATGATCGATTTATTCGAGAACATAATCTTTTATAATTGTTTTAAAATAGTGGGGAGTCCTTCTTTTTAAATAAACAAAAATTGTTTTAAGAAAGCATGATTAATATAAAAACATCTAAAAAGGCAAGAACACTTTCGTGTAGCTTGCCTTTTACAATGCAGTAATATCAATATGATTATATAGAGTTATTGTGTAGTTGCTGCCTCATCACTTAATCCACTATCAGTGGTGCTGTTTAAAGAGTCTTCAGGCAT
>CAYJJG010000032.1:0-5810 GCA_964370435.1 uncultured Holdemania sp. | reverse complement strand
TCTTTCACCTTCAGGATTAAAATTTTCTTCACTAGGGTTGTCGAAATCTTCAGTTTGAACATCACTTGTATTTGTGCATCCACTTAAAAATAGGAATCCAACAAGGGAAATTGTTAATAATTTTTTCATATTTTCTCCTTTATTCATGTCTTAATGCTTCAATAGGGTCTAATTTTGCGGCTTTTTTTGCTGGATAATATCCAAAGAATAATCCAATAGCCATAGAGAATCCTACTGCTAGTACAATAGCATAACCATCAGGTGTTGCTGGGAATCCTAATATATTTGATGCCATCATTCCAAGACCAACACCAATAGCGACACCTAACGCTCCACCAATCATACAAATAACAACGGCTTCAGTTACAAATTGAGACATTATATCAAAGGTTGGAGCTCCTAAAGCTTTTCTTGTACCAATTTCTTTTGTTCGCTCGGTGATGGACACTAACATTATATTCATAACACCAATCCCACCAACTAATAATGATATAGCAGCAATTGCAGCAATGGCGATTTGTATAGTTCCCAACATATCAGTGAAACTTTCTACCATAGATGAAATATCCGATACTGTTGCAGTGTAAGTATCATTGCGTTGATAAACTTCGCTAAAGAATTCCTGTGTGTGTATTTTCATCTCATCAAGATTTACATCTTCATTAAATAATGCGGTAATGCTCGTATATCCTTCGTTAGCATCACTGATGTTTTTGCCTGTTGTAATAGGAATATATACTTGATAAGTTTCTTCACTAGAAAACATAGACATCATGCCACTTTCACTACTAGTAGAAACTCCAATGATATAGAATGTCTCAATCGTAGTATTACTGTATAGTTTAATTCCTTGTCCAATAGGATCGGTATTACCAAACATGGCAGTTGCTAAATCTTCTTCAATAATGACTAAGTTTTTAGCTTCATTAATATCTTCATCGCTAAAAGATCGTCCATAGGCTAGCTCAAAGTTTGTGCTTAGTTGATAACCTGTATTAATTCCAGTTGTAGATAAAGAATATACACTACTTGAATCATTGGTAGTTAAACCCTGAACACTCTCATTTATAGATACTGCAGTTAACTCTTGATTAAACAGAGTTTCAAATTCCTCTACGATAGCAGGGGTAATGTAGTCTTCATCACTCATACTATTAGCAGTAAAAATATTTTGATTACCCTCTTCTTCTGTTTTTTCATCTAGAGATATAGTTAGTGTATTTACTCCGAAATCAGACATGGTTTCATTTACTGAGGCTGTTAGTGAGTTACCAACAGTTACAATAGCAATAACGGATGCAATACCAATAATAATACCTAACATAGTTAATAATGAACGCATTTTATTGGCACGAAGGGCACTGAGGGCTAGTAATATGTTATTTAACATAGCTTTCTCCCTTCACATCGGATATAATATCACCGTCTTTAATTGTTACAATACGCTTACATTGTTTAGCTAATTCAGGGTTATGTGTGATCAAAATAATTGTGTTTTTGCTTTCACGGTGTAAGGTATGAAGGATTTCCATTACCTGTGCTGAAGTTTGAGAATCTAAAGCTCCAGTAGGCTCATCGGCTAGAATAATAGAAGGATCATTAGCTAATGCTCTAGCGATGGCTACACGCTGCTTTTGTCCTCCTGATAACTCACTAGGCAAATGGTGTACGCGGTTATCCATATTAACACTAGTTAATAATGCTAGAGCTTTTTTACGACGTTGCTTAGAACTAACTTTTGCATATATCATAGGTAACTCTACATTTTTTAAAATATTAGAACGTCCTATTAAATTAAAATTTTGAAATATAAAACCGATATTTCGATTACGTATGGCAGCTTTTTCGTTTTCTTTGATACTTTTGATGTTTTCGCCATTTAATATATATTCACCAGCAGTTGCACTATCAAGAACACCGATAATATTCATTAAGGTGCTTTTCCCTGAACCTGATTCACCAACGATAGCTACAAACTCACCTTTATAAATGGTCAAATCAATGCCATGGAGAACCTCTAGTTCATTGGGTTTGCCAATAAAGTAGCTCTTTCTAATACCTTTTAATTCAATGACGCTTTCCATTATTGGTTTCCTCGATTAGGCATTTGTCCGCCAGACATGCCTCCGCTAGATGTACCACCACTAGGGGCAGCACCACCGCTCATCATTCCTCCAAGCATTCCAGGCATCATCGCTTCATCAGTTTCTACTAATGCTTCAGCTAATACTGCACTAGAGCGTATTACTAGTCCTTCTTGAATTTCGCTACCAC
Organism: uncultured Holdemania sp.; assembly: GCA_964370435.1. Lineage (GTDB taxonomy): Bacteria > Bacillota_I > Bacilli_A > Erysipelotrichales > Erysipelotrichaceae > CALVGQ01. The sequence continues at coordinate 3,536 of CAYJJG010000032.1, read as the reverse complement.
TTATTTCAATATAGTAGTCATTGCTTTGACCTGTTGTTACTTCAATACGTTCAAAAGCTTCTTCTGTTGTTCCTTCTGCTATTTGTTTGTATACATAGGAAACACCGTCGATTATTTCTATGGCATCAATAGGAGCCATAAATACATCTTCCACACTTGATAACATAATATCAACTTGAGCGTTCATTCCTATTAATAGGCTTGAAGTAAATTCATTAATTTCTATTGTTACTGTAAATGTAGATGCAGAAGATCCTTGTCCACTTACTGAAGCAACAGGGGATTTTGAAGTTACCGTACCTGTGATAGTATCAGTTGTAGCATCACTTAAAATATTAGCGGTTTGACCTAGTTCTACTAAATGTATATCTCCTTCATCAACTTGAATTTCTATTTTTAATGATGCAGTATCATCTATAGTAATTAAATCTGAAGAATTGTTAGTTTGTGATCCAACAGTTGCATTAACTTCAGTAACTGTTCCAGAACTTTCAGCTTTTAGCGTATAATCACTTACGGTTTCATATAATTCAGCTAATTCTTCTTGATAGTTTTCAAGTAAGGTACTAGTTTGATTATCTAAATTAGACTTCGCAGTACTTAGTGCTTCTTCTGCATCAAGATAAATTTCATTAGTTGTATCGAAAGTCTTTTTTGCATCGTTATATGCAGTTTCTAAATCGGTAAAATTATAAGTTTTTTTAGCTGCATCTAAATTGGATTGTTCAGATGCTAAAGCTAGATCTTTATCATTAAAATCTTTGCTGGCAGCATCTAAACTGGCTTGTGCAGCAGTTATAGTATCAGCATCACCATCAATAACAGCATTATTATATACAGTCTGTGCTTCTCCTAAAGTAACTAGACTAGCATTATAGGTATCAAGCGCTGTATTATAAGCGTTTTGTGCTACACTAATGGTATCGCTTGCTGCATCATATAGTGCTTTAGCATTTTCATAAACATCGTGTGTTCCACCTGATGAATATACTGTAGACCATGCATCATCTTTATTGCTTAATGCTGTATCATATAGATCTTGAAGATTATCTTTTTCTTCTTGAATATCTTCGTTTAATTCACTAATTTTCTCATTTAATTGATCTTGTTCTAGTGTAATTAAAGTATCTCCTTCATTTACAATGTCGCCTACTTCTACAAGTACAGAGGCAATTTTTACACCTTGTAAGCTACTTGATACTGCTGTTGTATTTGTTGATGAAATAACTCCAGTAGAAGAAATAGTTTCATCAATAGACCCTTTTGTTAAGGTTGTTGTTCTAACATAGGTTTGAGTTGTTGAGACCTCTTCAGTACCTTGTGCATTGGCATTAACAAAATAAATTGATCCCGATGCAACACACAGGACTGCAAGTCCGATAATCACTTTTTTGTTTTTTAATAGTTTAATCATGTTTTTCTCCTTTAGATTACAGCATAATGATAGCGATTTAAACTTAAATGAACCTTGAATAAAAATAAAAAAATTTTCAAGCTTCCTTTAAGCTTAAATGGTAAAATAAGAAGTAGAGGTAATTACATATGAGATTATTGATTATTGAAGATGAAGAAGGTTTAAGAACAGGTTTAAAATTGACACTGGAAAAGCAAGGTTATGTTGTGGATACAGCAGAAAACGGCGAAGAAGGACTAGAGTATGCATTAAGCGCTATTTATGACGCTTTAATTTTAGATATTATGATGCCTTTTTTAAATGGCTATGAAGTGCTTAAACAACTCCGACATAAAAAAATTAAAACTCCTGTACTATTATTATCTGCAAAATCAGAGATTGAAGATAAAGTGGTAGGTTTAGATATTGGTGCCGATGATTACCTTACTAAGCCATTTGATACAAAAGAGCTAGTTGCTAGGATTCGTGCTTTAACACGTCGTAATAATGAAATTAATGATAGTTTAGTTGAGTTTGAAGATTTAACTTTAAATTTAGTAAGCAAAGATCTAATATGCAAACAAAAATCAGTACACTTAGGAGCTAAAGAATTTCAATTATTAGAAGTTTTCTTTTTGAATAAAAACGCTGTACTATCGAAGGAATTATTATTTGATAAGGTATGGGGGTTTAGCGATGAAAGCGACTATAATAATGTAGAAGTGTACATTTCGTTTATTAGAAAGAAATTAATATATTTAGAAACAAAAGTACAAATAAAGGCTATCCGTCATTTAGGGTATAGGTTGGATAAAAATGATTAAAAAACTTAAACTTAAAATTTTTATAATTGTAGCTCTCTTATTAATTGTTCCTTTTAACATGTTGATAGGTGTGGCCAATGTAGGTGCTCAAAGAACTGTGGATTTTTTTCATCGTCAATCCATTGAAGGATTAACATCAGATGATTTAGAGTTTATGCGACCGCATGGAAAAGATTTTTATGAAGAAATATCGCTAAACATAGAACCATTATTTGAAATAGATTTAAGTAGCGAAACTTATGAAGTTATTTCGCTAAGTGGTGATCCTGTTCCAGAAGATATAAATGTGATTATTGAAAAAGCTAAAATGGATTTAGAACTTAGTATAAATCGCCCCATTGGAATAGATGGAAGTGTATCTGGGCATTATATATACACCTATGATGAAAATAATCAAACGCTAATACTAAGGGATATAAGCAACACAGTTGAACAAGAAGCACTGGGAATATTCCATGATGTTTCTTTATTATTGTTGTTGTTTGGGTCTTGTGTACTATTTATTCTTGCGTTAGTTATCACAAATATTGTCACTAAACCAGTGGAACAAGCGTTTAAAAGACAGCGTCAATTTATTAATGATGCATCCCATGAATTAAAAACACCTTTATCAATAATTGCATTAAATTTAGAGTTGATTAAGGAACAAAACAATAATAAACAAGAATATCACTATATTAACAATGAAGTAAAACGTATGGATAAACTAATTAAAAATTTACTTAATAGTTCCAAAGCGGAAGAGCTTAATAAAAAATTAAAGCTTAAACCAGAGAATATCTCCAATGCGCTTTATGAAGTTGCGCTACCTTTTGAAAGTATTGCATATGAAAAAGGGGTAACTATTGATTTCAACATAGAAGAAGAAATTATCCACAATGTTGATATAGAAAGTTTGAAACAGGTATTTGTTATATTGATAGATAATGCGATCAAATTTACCCCAACCAACAATCGAATAGAGGTTACATTGACTAAAAACCGTAAATTAAATTTTCAAGTATTTAATAGTGGCTCATTTATAAAAAAAGAAAATCGTAAAGTGCTGTTTGAACGCTTTTATCGCGGTGATGAATCACGAACTAACAATGGAAGTTATGGATTAGGATTATCTATCGCAAAAGATATTGTAGAAAAGCATAAAGGTAAAATTAATGTAGATAGTAATCAAGATGGAACAACATTTACAGTAAAACTATAATCAATACATTTACAGCTATAAGTTTAATAGACTTATAGCTTTTTTATTGGCAAAAATACCACGTGCTATGCGCGTGGTAATAGTCTTATAGTGGTAAAAAAACACCTACTTTCGATAT
>CAYJJG010000031.1:0-10350 GCA_964370435.1 uncultured Holdemania sp. | reverse complement strand
ATTTCTTCAAAATGCACCGTGATTAATCAGGGTGAGATTGAAAGTACAGAAATAATTAATAATAATAAAGTGATTAACTCAATCACAAGTGGACTATCAGTTTCTAGAAATTTAGCTATGGAAAATGCAACAGAAGAAATAGCTGTTATTTCTGATGACGACTTAGTTATGAGTAAAGATTATGTAGATACTGTAAAAAAATACTATAAATTATATCCTGATGCAGATGTAATTACTTTTTTAATAACAATGGGAAACAGGGTAAGTGACAGAATTGGATCAACAGAGGTAAAGAAGCATACCCGTTTTTCAATATTACAAGTTGGAAGTAATCAAATAACATTTCGTAGAAAGAGTTTAATAGATAACAATATTAAGTTTAATACGTATTTTGGACTAGGTAGTAATTACTTCATTAGTGGCGAAGAAAATTTGCTTTTAAAGGAGTGTTTTGATAAAGGCTTAAAAATGTATCATGTTCCTATAGTTATAGCAAATCATATTGAAGCAAAAGCTTCAAATGCAACATGGAATGAAAGTCAGGTAATTTCAAAATCAGCTTTTTTTAGGTTATATCACAAAAAGTTATACTTGTTATTTATGGTTTATTTATATGTTGTTAAAAGGCCAATAATTGATCCATCAATTTCATTTTTTAAATATCTCAAACTATGTTTCAAAGGAAAAGAAGAATTTGATAAAATTATTGATAAACAAAACAATATTAAATAGTTAGAGGGAATAGATTATGATAAATCATGAAAAAATATCAATTATTATACCGGTGTTTAATGCAGAAAAATATTTAGAAAAATGCCTAAGTACAGTATTAAATCAAACTTATAAAAATATTGAAATTATTGTTGTTGATGATGGTTCAACGGATAATTCAGCAGCTATATTGAAACAGTATCCACAACTTATTTATCACTACCAAGAAAATAGCGGACAGGGCATCGCAAGGAATATAGGTATTCAATTGGCAACTAGTGATTTCATAGTGTTTGTTGATGCTGATGATTATGTTGATGAATTTTTACTTGAGAAATTAATGGATAAAATGACAGTTAATGTGAGTATTGTTTCATGTGGTATGACAAGGTTAGTTGGAAATAAACAAATTGAAGATCAATTTTCTAAAAGTGGACTTCTAAGTAATAAAGAAGCAATGGTTACCATGAATCCTGCAGCCTGTAATAAATTATATAGAAAAGCTATTTTTAATGAAAAGAAATTCATTGAACAAAGGCTACGCTATGAAGATACAGCATCGTTTCCAGATTTTTTAAGTGTAGCTAAAGAGGTATATATGATAGATGAGAGTTTATATTATTATCGAATTTATGAAAATTCAACTATGCGAAAGTGGGATAATAAGATAGATGATATATTTGAAATTGCAAAGTACATATTAAATTCATCAAGTTACACTGAATATAAACAAGAGTATGATTACATTGTTTTTAAACATGTTGTATTTGGGCATTTATCTAGAATAATACATTTCGATAAAGCAACTATAAAAAAAGGCTTAGAGGATTCTAGAAAATTTATCTTAAATAATATTTCAGATTATAATTCTAATCAATATATTAAAAAAGATAAACAGTGGTGGTTTTTTATGGGTTATAGGCTATTTAGGATGAATTTACTAGGCTTATCTACTTCATTATTAAAAATAGTTGAAAAATATATTCCTAGGTAACTACAGTTTATAATCCTATCATAGGTAATAGAAAAGAATAAAAACGTCCTAATCCTCTTGAACAAAGAGAATGGGACGTTTTAAAGTGGACAAACATATAGGTTGAATTATTCAAAAATAAATTTAAATCTATATTCATATAAGCTATTATGGAACTAGTGTTAGTATTTGCTACATTAATGAACTAAGTAAGAATACAAATGCTGAATTCCAATAGATTGCAATTTCATTAGTGGTATAACTATCAGCATCATCTACATAACTAAGTGCAGGTGGTGTATCTTCACTTAATTTTGTGTTGGCAGCAGAATCATCGTGGGCAAGATTTGGGCCACCTACTAAAGCACCAGGAACGACGCTATTAACGGCAACTGAAGCACGATCATGAATGTTTTGAGGCGACACATCTCCAGTTTTAGTAACAAATGAAATGTTTAATGCGTTACGACCTAGTAAGTAGTGAAGATGTTCAAAGGCATAAGTAAGATATGTTTCATTAGGTACTATTTCATTAGCAAGAATTAAGACTAATGCATGGTTGGCAACTTCGGCGTTACTTCCCCAAACAAAACTATTAAATAAAGAAATGAAATAGCCATCAGAGTAAGAGGCATCTAAAACACCTTGAGCTTGATTAGTTAAGTTTTGAACTAGGGTATTATAGAAGTCAGTATCAATTTCTTTTAAGTTAGAATGTCCTAAAAGCATGTATGTACCATAAGTGCCTAGTTCAGACCAACTGATATTACTTAATGATTCCTCATTACCACTAAAGCGATTTATAGCATTATCAAGGTATTGTCTGTCATTAGTGGCGGCATACATTAAAGCATCGGCAAAATAACGCTCATCAATATCTTCTTCATCACGGTATTCTCCAGCACTTACTTCTGGAGGATTAGTTGTAGAGCGATATCCCATACCTTGAAGGTATTGATAGGATAAGGTAGCGGCTTCTAGAGCTATATTAGCATACTCAGGATCAATGTCTTGATAAACAATCGAAGCTAAGGCCATAGCACCTACAAATCCTCCAACAGCAGTAGAGGATTCCTCAAAAATAATTAACTCTTGATTGTCTTCATCAGGACTTACGAAATCAGCAAATTGGCTAGTAACTACTTTATCATATACTTTACCCTCATCATTTTGCATTTTTAGCAGCCAATCTAATTCTACTTTAGCTTCATCAAGGATATCTGCAATACCGTTGTTACTCTCCGCTATTTCGCTATCATCACCAAATTGTTCAGGATTAAGCAGATAAGCTAATAGTAAATCACTAACTGCTTTTACACCGGTTTGAGTATAGCGACCATAGTCGCCTGCATCATGCCATCCACCACTTACATCAACTGTAATATCACTACTGTAGATAGTAGCATCATGATCATGGCAATCATCATGGGCAAATTCATGAACTATTGCTTCTTCTAATAAAGTACCACAACGCATATAAGTAAACATTTTTGTAGCACTATTTAAAATGTCATCATATATATTCTCTGCAATTTCAAATTCATGAGAATAACCATTTAATTGAGAAACAATTTTATAATTCCCGGGTTTTGTGAAATCACTAAAGTCACCATAACTATTTAATTCATTAGCACTAGTGTTATTAAATTCACCTACTATGCCACCGACATATACTGTTTCATTAGTAATTGTATCAATAATCGCAAACATATCACCTTGTTCATAAGGAACCACAAACCTCTTCTGACTGTCAGGTAAATAACCAGTTTGGTTTACTTTTATGGTAGGTTGGCTATAAGGGTTATTTATTTCTTGAACCATGAAGTTACTGATATAAATTTCATGATGTACATCTATAGAGGTATTACCCACATTAAAACCGATCATTCCAGTGAAAACTGTAGGATTATTAATAGTCACATCAAAACTATAATACTGCTCTTCATTAGAAGTACTAACGGTTTCATTAAGTGCGACATAATTTGAATTTGCATCTTTAAAAAACAATTGTACTTCTCTAGGTGTACTTGCGCTTAATGAAAATGAAATCCTATATGTAACATTCTCAATCATAGGCATACTTTCATGGTATACGTAAGATTCTTCAATAGAGGTAATTGCAGAGCTTAAGCTAATTTTCATTTGATTAGGAGTATTTTCCATGTCTCCATGATAGCTTTGAAAATACCAAGTAGTATTAAATTCATCCACAGTTGGATCATTAGGAGTAATAGTAGTGTTCGGGTTAACCACCGGGATAGAAGTATCAGTTTCCTCGTCTTTTGAATCTAGGGTTATATAAACAAAGAATACTATCATTGCTGCAGATAAGAATATTAAAGTACATTTTAAGTAATTTTTGAGTAATAATTTATTTTGTTTTTTCATTGTCGTCTCCTTTTACATTAGATTACATATTACATCATAACTGTGTGAATAATATGTGAGTAAGATTTGTTAAAAAATATCAATAATTCACGATATGGCATCAAAATCAATGAATAAAAGGCGAATTACTAATAAAAAAATTTAAATTAAAATAAATTTATACTGTATTTTCCTTAAAATATTATAATGAATAAACGATTTTATTGATGCCATTATATTTAAAGTTGTAATTAAACATACGTTGTCTTAAAGATTTAATGTGTTATGAAATTTTAAAAAGAACTTAGATAATACTAACTATATCTAAAATAAATTGAGAATATCTAATTGTTTTGATATAATTCATAAGTAATCAAAATTAATGACTTACTAAAAATAGGGCAATAGCTAAAAGGAGCACAAGATTGTATGAAAGTATTACTAATAATCCCTTCCTATAACGAAGAAGAAAATATTCTTAGAGTGTATGAGGATATAAAATCAGCATTAGAAGGTAAAGTAGATTATGTTTTTATTAATGATTGTTCTACTGATAATTCTGCTAAAATTTTAGCTGAAAATAAACTTAATCATATCAACTTAGCTTCTAATTTGGGTTTAAGTGGAGCGGTTCAAACAGGTTATAAATACGCCTATATAAATGGATACGATGCTGCTATGCAATTTGATGGAGATGGGCAACATCAATCAAAATATATTACTGAAATGATGGATGTGATGAAAGAAGGCATTGATATTGTTATTGGCTCACGATTTGTAAGTGAAAAGAAAAGCTATAGTGCAAGGATGCTGGGTTCAAGAATTATTAGTTTTCTGATTCGATTAACTACAGGTAAAAAAATTACTGATCCTACTAGTGGTATGCGTTTATTGAATAAAAAGATATTTTATGACTACGCTTATAATATGAATAGAAAACCTGAACCAGATACTTTAGTGTATCAAATAAGAAAAGGTGTTAAAATAAAAGAAATACAAGTAGAAATGAATGAAAGAATTGCAGGGGAAAGTATTTTTACTACATGGGCATCAATAAAATATATGCTTAAGACAACTATTTCAATTATATTCTTTATGTATTAAGGAGGAAGAATTTATGACGCTAGAGTTGCAAATTTTATTGTTTATTGCATCATTAACCTTTTTTGTTTTTATGGTGCGTATTATAAAAAAATCTAAATTACAAACAGATATGGCTACGGCATGGATTATATGGGGACTAGGGGTAATCCTAATTGCACTAATCCCTGAGATAGTTTATAACGCTAGTGATTTATTGGGAATACAATCACCAATAAATAGCTTATTTTTATTTATGATATTCTTCCTATATTGCCTAGTTTTTTACCTTTATATTAAGATATCCGTGTTAGATGAAAAATTAAAAAACTTAGTACAATATATTTCTTTAAATCAAAATAAGGATAAAGAATAAATTTTTAAAAAAAGTATTAGTGCTATTTAGCTATTAATACATTTTTTATGAAAGGGAAAGCAATGACTAATACTACTCAAAAAAAAATAGTGTCTTCCTTAATGTGGAAATTTTTTGAACAATCCGGTGTTCAGTTTATTACCTTTTTTTTATCGTTGCTTTTGGCAAGGCTTTTAACACCTGATGACTATGGTGTATTAGCTTTATTAACAATATATACTTCTCTTGCACAAGTTTTCATAACGGCAGGTTTTATTAATGCCTTGCTTCAGAAAAAGGATGCGGATGATTTAGATTATTCTAGCGTCTTTTATACAACTTTAACTGTATCAATAGTTATATATATACTATTTTTTGCCATTGCACCTTTTATAGCTGATTACTATGCAATTCCTGAATTTAAAAATTTACTTCGATTTTTTTCTTTAACTATAATTATAACAACGTACCAAAACATTCAAGTTGTGATTCTTTCTAAGAGTTTAATGTTTAAAAAACAATTTTTTAATTCACTTTGTTCAGTAATGTTTGGTGGTTTTGTAGGTATTTTCTTTGCCCTTAATGGTTTTGGCACATGGGCTTTAGTCGCACAGCAACTAAGTGCTCTTTTGCTCAATACTATATTGTTATCTTTTAATATTCAGTGGCGCCCAAAGCTTATTTTTTCTTTTGAAAGACTACGTATTTTATTTTCTTTTGGATGGAAAATACTATGTTCTGGTTTTTTGGATACAGTATACAAAAATATTTATTCGATTATCATTGGTGCAAGATACTCAACATCAGATTTAGCATTTTGGAATAAAGGGAATCAATTACCCTTATTTTTAGTTACTATCGTGGATAATACCGTCATTGCAGTGATATACCCAGTTATGGCTAAAGTTCAAGACAATAAAAAAGAACTAAAAAAATTGGCACAACGATCGATTAGTATGAGTGCTTATATTATGTTTCCAATATGTATGGGTTTAGCTATTTGTGCTGAAGAAATTGTATTGTTGCTACTAAGTGACAAATGGTTGCCGTGTGTTCCATTTTTACGTGCTTGGTGTTTTGTTGAAGCATGGAAACCACTACAAACTGCAAACGCACAAATGTTTAAAGCACTAGGAAGAAGTGATATATTTCTAAAACTAGAGGTTATAAAAAAACTAATAGGAATCACAATTTTATTAATTGCTCTACCACTAGGATTAGAAGCGATGGCTTTTGGGATAATGATAGCTGCAATGCTTTCGGCATTGGCTAATGCTATGCCTAATCATTATTTAATGAACTATAGTTATCTTGAACAATTCAAAGATGTTTTTCCTGCACTTTTGTTGAGTACAGCTATGGGCAGTATTGTATGGTTAATCTCTTTTTTGAATTTTACTTTTTTAGTTGGTTTATTAATTCAAATTATTTCAGGTATCCTTGTTTACATAATACTATCATTTATATTTAAAATCGAAACTTTTCATTACTTACTAAAGGTTTTAAAGCTAGTTAAAAGTTAGTTTAGTTTTAGTGATAAGATAAATTTGACATTATTATTTAAAATGAACTTCATATATATGAAGTTTTTAAGTAGAGATTTATTTGTGTTAAGAGTTATAATATGTTATATTTTTCAAAGATGTTAATTATCACAATGAAGACATTTTGGATTATATTTTCGACGTTAGTGTTTAAATTAAATGGTTTTTTATACTCTATACGAGCCACTATATAGATTATAAATGTGCTATTATGAGGAGATTTTTATTATATGAGTGAAGTAAAAGTCAGTATCTATTGTGCCGTATATAATCATGCGCTCTATTTAAGACAGTGCTTGAATGGTTTTGTGATGCAAAAAACGAATTTTAAATATGAGGCCATTATTCATGATGATGCGTCAACGGATGATAGTGTGGCTATTATAAAAGAATATGCTTTAAAATATCCAGACATTATTAAACCCATTTTTCAAACAGAGAACCAATACTCAAAAGGGATTTTAATTGTTAATGAATACATTTTGCCAAAATGCTCTGGTGATATTATTGCAATTTGTGAAGGTGATGATTTTTGGACAGATGAAAACAAACTTCAAAAACAATATGACTTCATGTGTGATAATCCTAATTGTAGCATTGTGACGCATGCGGTAACAAAGGTAAACAAACGTAATAATAAAAAAAGCTATTGTGGCCCTGCTATGCAGTCACGTTATTTTACGGCAGATGAAATTATCATAGGAGGCGGAGTATTTGTTCCAACTTGTTCGATTATGATGAAAAAAGAAGTGCGTCAAAGTCTACCTGATTGCTTTAAGTGTAAAGGAATAGCTGATTATCAAATCCAAATTTATGCAGCAATTGTTGGAGATTTTTATTATATGAGTGATTGTATGGGAGTATATAATGCTTATTCTTCGCAAGATGCTTGGTCGACAAAGAATTCTACTACGCAACGATCGCTAGAATACAAAAGAAATATAATAGATATGCTTGGTCGAGTAAATCAATTTTATAATTATAAATATAATGATGCCATAAAGAAAGCAATTAATATATTTAGGTTTGATATTGAATTATTATTAGGAAACTATAGTTTATTAAAAAAGGAATTTAAGGAAATATATAAAGCACAATCTATTAAAAGAAAAGTGGGTATTAATATAGGTCTTCTTAGTCCTAATCTAATTAAAATGATTATTAAAGTCTACTATAAGTTAGTATTAAAGATTAAAAATTAAAAAATTTGTGAATTTATTAAGCAAGAGTGTTAAAGTTACTAATAATTAGGATATAATCTTAGTGTAGTGACTATAAGAAAGGAGTGTATGATTTTGTCTTTAAACGGATATTGAAATCGTACTAAATATTAAGGTGGAAGATATTTTAATAGAGGAGCCTATAAATGTTACACAGTCATCAATGCCTGATTATGATGAATATTGTGCTGAAATAAAAGACTTGTGGGGTAGTCGATGGCTTACAAATATGGGAGTTAAACATAAACAATTAGAAAAAGAATTAAAAGATTATTTGAATACACCCAATATTATATTGTGTACTAATGGTCATTTAGCTTTAGAAAATATAATAGAAGGATTAAATTTAAGTGGTGAAATTATTACTACACCATTTACCTTTGCATCAACAACGCATGCTATCGTAAGATGCGGATGTACACCTGTTTTTTGTGATATTAATGAAGATGATTACACGATGGATGTTACTAAGATAGAAAGCTTAATTACAGAAAAAACCAGTGCAATATTACCTGTTCATGTATATGGTAATATGTGTGATGTAGAGGCAATAGATCGTATTGCTAAAAAGTATAATTTAAAAGTAATTTATGATGCCGCACACACTTTTGGCGTAAAATACAAAGGGATTTCATCTGCGAATTTCGGTGATGCTGCAATGTTTAGTTTTCATGCTACAAAAGTTTATCATACCATTGAAGGTGGAGCTATTTGTTTTCAAGACGAGAGTTTGACGCAAATTTATAATGATATTAAAAACTTTGGAATACGAGATAATGAAACAGTTAAATTCGTTGGTGGTAATGCAAAAATGAATGAATTTCAAGCGGCAATGGGGATATGCAATTTAAGACATATTGATGAAGAGATTAACAAAAGAAAAGGGATTGTAGAGCACTATATACAAAGACTGTCCAACGTTGATGGAATTAAAATATATAAACTAAAAAGTGATGTTGAAGCAAATTATTCTTATTTTCCTGTAGTGTTTGAAAATTACAAATACAATAGAGATGAAATTTGTGAGATGCTAGAAAAAAAGGGGATAATTGCAAGGAAATATTTTTATCCATTAACTAATAATTTTGAATGCTACAAAGGATTGGAAGGCTATGATGAAAGCTCAACACCGGTGGCTAAAAAAATTGCCAATGAAATATTGACCTTACCACTATATGCTGATTTATCTTTAGAAATAGTTGATTATATATGTGATATTATTTTAGAACAATAGTAAAATATTAAGTTTGATTATAATAAAATTGATTTAATTTATAAAGTAATAATAAACAGAGGATAAAGTTAGGAGATTAGGATGACGAAGCGACAGAGAAGTATTTTATTAGCTATATTAGCAAGTGTTCTTCCTAATGTAATTATCATAGGATTAGGAATGCTAAAAACACGAATAATTATTGATACTTTAGGGACTGAGATTAATGGATTATACTCTTTAATGACGCAACTTATTACTTTTATAACTGTTGCCAATCTAGGAATAGACAGTGTTTTTAGAGTAAGTTATTATAAATTTTTAGAGAAAAAAAATTATAACGACTTAACAAAAATTTATAATAGTTCATCTTCAGTGACGAAGAAAGTAATTTTTGTAATGTTATTAATTAGTCTACTTATTTCACTGTATCTTGGATTTGCGTATAGCGCGACTTATTCGTTTAAGTTGATGTTTTTTATCATGTTTGTGTTTTGCCTACCAACGTGTTTGTCTTTTTTCGGGATGAAGGACATGGTATTACTAGCGGCTAGACAACTAGAACATATTAACTTACTTTTTAATAATTTCACTGTTATACTAAGAATGATAATCGCTATAATGGTGTTAGCTTGCACTGAGAATTACCTATATTTTATTATTGTAGATAGTTCAATTTATATAATAATGATAATTATTCGAAATTATTGCATCAGGAATCTTAATAAAGGCATACTCACGGAAACAAAAGAGGCCGATAAATCGCCACTTCAAATGACAAAATATGTTTTCTTAAATAAAACAGCTAGTTTAATTTATAGAAATTCCGATGTAATAGTAATTGCTTCATTTTTAGATTTAAGTACAATAAGTGTCTATAATAGTTA
>CAYJJG010000030.1:0-10691 GCA_964370435.1 uncultured Holdemania sp. | reverse complement strand
AGAATGTGGTGATCCATTTGATGAAAATGACATGAAATAAGGATTAGTAGAAAAGGAGGTGTTTTATGTCAGAAAGTGTTCTTAAGTATCAATGCCCTGCTTGTGGCGCGCCCTTAGAATTTAGCGCTAAAAAGCAGATGTTAGTGTGTGGCTCATGTGACAATGAATATCCAGAAGATTTTGTTGCATCAGCAGAAAACAGCGAAGAAACTCTCGTACAAAACAAAATTGATTGGAATTTAGAAGGCTATGTGAAGGAACAAACAACGACACCGAGTCAGAGCGGATTTTCTTGTACCTCTTGTGGTGCAGAAATCGTATCAGATGCCCACACTGTGGCAACTGAATGTATGTATTGTGGTAATCCAGTAGTAATGAAGGATAATGTTAGTGGAATGGTTACACCAGATACGATCATACCTTTTAAAATTGATAAAAAAACAGCAGAACAAATGTTAAAAGATTTCTATAAAGGAAAATTATTGTTGCCAGATGCCTTTACAAGTAACAATAGGGTTTCAAAAATAAGTGGGCTTTATGTTCCTTTCTGGTTTTTTAGTTGTATAGGAAGTGGAAGTGTAACCTTTGAAGCTACTAAAGTAAAGCATTGGAGTGATGATGATTACGACTACACTAAGACAGAATACTATCAAGTATATAGAAGCGGTCAAATAGGATTTAATCAAATTCCAGTGGATGCCTCAAGTAAAATGGAGGATAATTATATGGATGGAATCGAACCCTTTGACTACAAGGAGTTAGAACAATTTAGCCCTAAGTATATGGCGGGTTATTTCGGTGATAAATTTGATGTCAATGTTGAAGATTCAGCTGAACGAGCTAGTAAGCGTGTGATTTCTTCAACGGAACAAGCCTTTGAAAATACGGTGACCGGATATACAACAGTCACAAAAAAACATTCTTTTGTGAAAATGAAAGGTGAAGACATTACTTATGCAATGCTTCCAGTTTGGATGTTAAATACTAAGTATCAAGGTCAAATGTATCAATTTGCGATTAATGGGCAAACAGGACAAGTAGCTGGAGAATTACCTATAGATAAAGCGAAATTATTGAAATATCGTGTTTTGATTACTTTAATTTCGGCAATACCTATTGCAGCTATTACCTTGCTATTTATATAAGGGAGGCTATTAAATGAAAATAAAAATGAATAGAGTCTTGTTTTGTTTAACTGTGTTAATGGCATTGTTTTTATCTACTACAGTAAATACTTATGCTGATACAGTGATAATTGTGGACGATGCTGATGTATTTACTATCCAAGAAGAGCATGATTTAATAGAAAAAATAGAGGAAATAAAAGAAGAATATGATTTTGATATTACCTTTATTACAACACAAGATACAGAAGGACAAAGTTTAAAAGAATATATTGATAATCACCCTGCTATTAATCAAAACAATGATGGACTAGTTTTTGGACAAGATGTTATTGAAAGAACATATCATACAACTGCAAGAGGTGAAGGTGTCAAAGTGATTAGTGATGCAGCACTAGATAGGATTGATGAAGTGATTGTTCCTTATCTTCAAAGTGAGAATTACTATAAGGCTTATGATGCTTATCTTGATGAAACAATTAAATTCTTAGATGCTGCTGCTAGTGGTGTAGCTTATGAGGGAGAATCTCAATCTGCAACAGACTTTATGATTGCTATTGCAGTAGGATTAGTATTAGGGTTAATTATTGCTTTAATTGCTACAGCAATTATGAAATCTAATATGAATACTGCTAGAATAAAAAAAGAAGCTACTAATTATGTTAAAGAGGGATCATTTACACTTTCCCAAAATTTTGATAGATTCCTATATGAAAATACAGTAGCTACAGAAAAACAACAAGAAAAAGACGATAATGATAGTCATAGCCACGAAGGTAGTGGCGGAGGATCGTATTAAAGTGTTATAATTATATTGTAATTTGTATGTCAAACAATGAAAAAAAGATTCATATAGAGATTAAATAATTAAAAAGGAGGATTATGATGAAAAAATTTATTTCACTAGTTTTAATTGCTATGATGATGTTTACGATGAGTGCTTGTGGTAGTAGCGATACAAGTAATGAAGATGCTTTAGAAGGATTGTATTTGGTTTCTAATGTTGTAATGTTTGGTGAAGAAATGAACTATGCAGATTTAGTTTATTTTGAAATGGCTGAGGGAACGTATCTTGAATTTTATGGTGACAACACTGCCAAATTGGCTTTAATTGGTGAAGATGCAATAGATTTAGAAGTTGACTTTGCTTCAAAGACCTTAACTGATATGAATGATGAAAGTATCAATTTCGAATTAGATGGCGATAGTATAACTTTAACTAGTGATGAAATGGAGTCAATGACTTTTACATTAGAAGGCAGTAGCGAATGGGATGAAATCATGGCAGTACCTGGAACAATGGAAACCGCGGTTGATGATGCAGTTGATAATGATATGAGCTTAAGTGATGAAGAGTTTGTATCACCAACTACAAGCATCAATAATCCGTCATATTGGTATGGCTACATGAACATTGGATTTTATGAAGGTAATGGTGTATACGCTGCAGGCGATTACGATGTATGGGCTGTAATTAGTGAAGACGAAGTGGGTACTTTTTTCGAAATTTATGAAACTATGGCAATGGATACAACTCCACTTGTTTCTTATTATATTACTCTTGAAGATACTGTTTTCGAACCAGTTATTTCAGCAGATGCATGGGCATTTGATAATCTGATTACCGAAGAGGATAGTTTTGATTTTTCTGCTTATCTTATAAATGGTTCGTTCTATATATCACATGAATATGAAGATGATGATGAGAGTTTCTATGCATCCTTTACTTTTAGAGAAGAAGGAACCCCATGGGATATAAGTATGGAAATTTTGCCACCAGGTTATGATACCTATGGGCCGGGGTACTAAATATGTTAGATGCAATTTTATCTTTTGGAGTCACAGCATTAGTAATAGGGGTTATAGTACTTATTTTAGGAGGAATCTTTATTGCAAAATGTTTGTCTATGTACTATAATTCAGAGAAAGATCGTAAATACGATGAGATGCTAGAACAACCACTTGAAAAGTTCGATGATCAAGCGGATGAATTAGCAAAAAAATACGATGCAAACAAATAAAAGGAGAAAATAAAAATGAGTATTTTAAAAAGAATTGGCGACATCTTAGAAGCAAATTTAAATTCACTAATCGACAAGGCAGAAGATCCTGAAAAAATGATCGATCAGTATTTAAGACAAGCAGTAGAGGATTTAGAAGAAGTTAAAAAAGAAACAGCGGGTGTAATGGCTGAAGAGAGCCGTACAAGAAGAGTTTATGATGAAAATGTTGCTGAAATGGAGAAGTTTACAGAATTAGCTAAAAAAGCATTAACTTCTGGTAATGAAGGCGATGCAAGAGTTTTCTTAGAAAAGAAACAAGAACTTGAGAAAGCAAACCATACTTTAAAATTATCATATGATGCTGCTAAAGTTAACGCTACAAAAATGCGTCAATTACACGATAAACTTGTAGACGATATCAATACATTACATGCAAGAAAAGATGAGTTAAAAGCAAAGCTATCTATTGCTGAAGCACAACAAAAAGTAAATGAACTTGGAAGTAGTGCAGTTAATGCTGAAAGCACACTAGGTGAATTTGATCGCATGGAAGATAAAATCAATCGCTTGGTTGATGCAGCTAGTGCAGAAGCAGAATTAAATGAAATTCCAGTTGATGAAGCTGCTGAACTTGAAGAAAAATATAGCTCAGATAGTGTAAGTGTTGATAGTGAACTTGAAGCACTTAAAAAATCTATGGGATTAGAATAGATTTAAAAAACAGATTAAGTTTATTTACTGGATGTTTAATAATGGGTATGTCATGCTTAACAGGTTGTGCTAATGAAGTTAATTTACAAAGCAGTGAGCTATATGATACAGGTATAATAAGTGTACGTGTGCCAGAGGGCTGGCAAGGCTATCATGGTGCTGATTTCTTTAATGAATACGATGAAAAAGGAAACCCCAATACGATTCATGTAGGAAAAGGTGCTAAAGAAGAGTTGGAGTTATTTAGTAGCCCAAGAATTGATATTAATTTTAAAGACACTTTATTTTCAACTTTTGAATTAGATATCATGAAAAAAGCATATGATAATGTTGAGGATATAGATCCTATAACATTAGATAATTTTACTTGGTCAGGATATAAAGCTAGTAGCATGGATTATCCGTATATATTTCTTTTTGCTGATGATGGTGTTAATGCGCTTCATGTAGCTATACTCTTAAAGAATAATGACAAGAGCATAGCTATTGACGATCAAGATGTGTTATATATTCTTGAGAGTATAAAGATAAATAACTTTAAAAAAGAATAATAAGTTTAAAAGGAAGAGCGTAGTATAAAAGCTACAGTTCTTCCTTTTTTATTGCTTGCAGTATACATTAATTGAATTTAATAAAGGAGATAAAAAGAAAAGCTGTAACTATAAAGATAAATATCATCAATAAGGTTACAACTTTTTTTGTTTTAACTATTAGAATCCAGTTATTTTTGTTATCAGCACTTCATAACCTGAATAGTCTTCGCGTTGTTGTGAATAAGCGATAAGAATACTTCCATCATCCATAAGTTGCATATCTGATATCCAGGGATAAGAAGTTCCAAGCAAATCACTATCCGATAAATTACCAATGTAATTACCTTGTAAGTCATAAAAGTAAAAATCACGAAGATTACCATCGGCTACAATAAATCCATTGCTAGTTTCTACTACATCAGTAATAGCGCCATAATAATCATCATCTTCTGCAAAATCATCACCACCCAAGATAAATAGAGGTGTTTTATTGTTGTCAAGAACCATTACTTTGTGAGTGTCACTGTCAATTTCATTACCGAATAACAGAATGTGATTTGTTGTGAATCTTACTGTATCAGTGTCAAATAATTCATCTTTGTTTTTAAATGTTGATACAGCTGCACTATCACCATTTAAATCTACCCTTTCTACTTCAGAATTAACAAAGTATGTTAGACCCCATTCACCACTTGGATGAATCGATATCATTTCAGAAATATTATTATAAGTTAAGCTTGATTTGTCAGGTGTTAATTTAACTAAATTTGAGCCCAAGCTGGAGATAAATAAATTACCGTTATTGTCAGATTCCATTTCGGAAAATGTATCCTCTAGTGCAATAAATTCGCCAGCAGTTAAGGTGTCACTTAAATTATATTGTAATAACATATTATCATAACCTAAATAAATTTTTGAATCATCAATTTTAGCTACTCTTATGCTAAAGATATCATTAACTTGAGTAGGTTCTTCTAGTGGAACAGGAGTGCTTGTAATAGTGAAATTACCCACTTGAGCGGTTAAATCTGTCGTAGCAAATGGTTTACCATCCCAGAAATAAGGATAGTCTACGAGGCCTAAATCTTCAGTTTTTGGTGTTAATGTAGATAATAATTCTGTAACTAGTGGGTTATTGAAATCTCCATACACATCGACTTCTAGTGTAGTTCCACTTTTTTCATCACGACCTACATAAGAAAGTAACTCTTCACCCCAATATTCTCTAACTGCCATAACACATTCATAATCAGCAATAGTAAACCTTTCGCCGGCATCATTTACTGCATACTCATATAAATCTACACCAAGTAATTTTACAGAGTCGCGAAACCCAGTAACATCGGCAGTATCAAGGGTGATCTCTACAGAGACTATAACCTCCTCATCTTCAACAACATTGTAAATAACCGTAGAGAAGGCGTCACCTTCATACCTAGAATCTACTTCCTCAGTCCACTCTGGTGTGAGTGTTACATCAAACATCACAGCAGAGGATAAAGTTCCCTCTACTCTTTCAGTGCTAGAGGTTTCGTTAGATTTATCAGTATCAGGGGTAGATTCATTGTTTGCAGTGCTACTGCAAGCAGCCATAGATACTAATAAAGTAGAAACCAGAATTAACGCAATAATTTTTTTCATAATAGATTTTCTTCCTCTCTTTTAAAATAATTGTGTTAAGAAGCTTATAGATATCCATCTATAGTTATTATTGTAAATAATCTTTAATAATAAAAGAATGTGTTACTTGGCACATTTTTCATTACTTTTCTATAATTATATACTTTGAGTTAAAAAGCGGTGGTATAAAAAAATCCTACCTTTACAGATTTACGAAATTTATTTATTTCGTGTGACTACTTTAGTAGGATTATATCTTTAAACGCTATAGAAATTTTTAATTCCAGTAAAATTTATCATCTATAATAAATTCTATTTTCCATTCAATCTTATCTTCACTTGATAAAATATAATAAGTATCAAATAAATCACCTGCAACTTGTAGACCAAGTTGTGTTGTGTGCGGATCTAGTACTTCATTTACTGCAGCATACATAATAACCACATTTTCACTATCTAATTCATAGATATAATTACTTATATCGGTTGCCATAGCTGCTTTTTTTACATCACCAAGTTCAACATATTGTAGTTCAGTTATAATATAGCCAGGCACATAAGTATGTTCATCAGAAGAGCGACTTAGCTCATAATACTCAACCTCTTCAGGATTTGCCATTAGCTCATAAAGCTTATCGTAATCTTGTAAAGTTAAGGCATTGTAATAATCTTTAATGATGTACTCATGCGGATAATATTCGTAAGAGTTATGTTCTAAATAGTAAAACTGTCCATCATTATAAGCTCCACTGTGATGTTCAAAATTACTTACAGGATATTTTTCTAGAAAACTAAAGGTTACATTATTGATAGTATTAAGTTCATTTAAATAAGTTTCATCTAAATTTTGAATAAGATGAACTTCACTTTTACCATAGTCAGCTATTATTTTATCAAACTCAAGGTAATCGTATTCTTCGCCCTCAATATAAATAGTTCCATCTGCTCTTTTTTCAAAATAAGCTTCAACTCCAAAATAGCTGCCACTAAGTCCATAATAACGAATCTCTGTATCGTTCATTTGCGATGTCTCATAGTGACTTATATACGTTTTATCTTCTGAAACAAGGTACTCTATGCCATAATTGGATGATGTAGGAAGCTCTAGTAAAGAAACAGGTAAACTACCTAAAAAAGTTAAACCATGGTCTTGATCAATAGTATAAACTTTTACTATATTAGGGTATTCAAGTGCATCAAGATAAACTTTTTCATCGTAAGAAAAATATTCCCCATAACCTCGCTCTTGTTGATTATAGGCAATAATAACAAGCTCTAAGACACCATTATTGTCTAAATCGATCAAATTTGCATAACTAAAGCCGCTTGCATCCACCATGCTGTCATCTTCAATATATGGAAAAGCTGGTGAAATTGTCATACCTGTAACTTTGTAGTCAGTGCTACTTAAATTTTCAATATTGTAGTCAAGTTCATATGCTTTTAATAGGGCGCTATAAGGACTGTAGTCGATAGCCTGTTCTTCTACTATATTATCATCCGAAGTTGTACAAGCTGAAACAATAAACATAATTGAAATAGTACAAAAAGCAATTATCAATTTTCTCATTATTTTTCCTCCACAAAGTGATATGCTAGTTACTTAATTCAATATTAATATATCTAAAGCTCTAAATCAATGTGCCAATTGTCACATGCTATATAAATAAGTGCTCATTCTATGTCAAACCAATAAAAAAACACCTAATTAATGGTGTTAGTTCATGCGATTTCATCGCTGTACATCATAATGGTGATCCCTTAGGGACTCGAACCCTAGACCCACTGATTAAGAGTCAGTTGCTCTACCAACTGAGCTAAGGGATCTTGACTTACGTATATAAATTATAAGGTACAGCATTAATGAAATCAAGTATAAAATCATTTGTTTTATGCTTGATTGACATTTTAAATAATTGATTTCATAATAAATAACAAGAGGAGCAAGGATAAAATGAAAAAGGGTATTTTATGGATGTTAGTACTATGCACTATGCTTGGTATTTTCTTTTTATCAAGTCAAGATGGGGAAAGTTCAAGTGGTCTAAGTAGGCAAGTAACTTTATTTATTTTAAAGTTTAGTCCAAGTTATCAAAACTTAGATGTCATTAACCAAGCGATAATATCAGACAGGGCTAATGATATTGTTAGAGCACTAGCTCATATAGGAGTTTATTTTGTATTAGGTATAACAGTAACACTGCTTCTTCTTGAATACTCTTTAGCGTACACGAAATCATTTGCAGCTATGTGGTGCATACTATTTTCGATTGTTGACGAGCTTAACCAACATTTTTTTAGCGTTGCAAGAAGTTTTCAACTAATTGATTTGTATAAAGATGGTATTGGAAGTATCATTGGTATAGCGCTAACCTATTACACTATGGTGTATTTATATAAAGCTAAATAAAACACGCTATTTGCGTGTTTTAATGTTTAAGTAATAATGTACTTTTCTTCTAATCTTACGATATAGGCGATCTGTTTTATCAAATATGTTTTTTAATTTAGGATTTAAAACTAGATTAAATTCGCCAACATATTCAACAACTTCGCTTCCGAAAGAAGACTTATATAAATATAATCCATAATATGGGTCTTCAGGACTAGTAGATCCAGAAAAACCAACCATATCATAATGTTTAACTCCACGACGTTTCATTTCTTCAATCATAAATAAATGAATTTTATCAGTCCCATTAATAAAGTTAAAATCACTACATTTATATAAATATAAATCCCAACTAGATAAGTTGTCGTATAAAAATAGGCCAGCTGCAATATCTACATGGTCACCATGCTTTTCATGCAACTTTAAAAGGTCGCTGTATGTTTTTTCTTTATCAGTTCGTGCTTTAATATCTTTAACATATTTTTTGTGGGTTAATTCTACTTGGATGTTCTCTAAGGATTGCTTAATATCTAAAGTTGTTATAGCATAAACATGATTATTAGGGAAATTGTCGATAATGTTTTCAAAAAAAGCAGGTTCATGAGGTTTGAATCCTTTAGTATCTGCTAAATCTTTTTCTAGTCTGCATAATACATCAATTTGTTTTTTAGTTGCCACTTTAGTATAAATACTATATTTGTTATGTTTATTTATTTTAGAGTGTCTTGCTTTAGTGAATCGTGATTGAATATCCTCATAACTAGGTGCTAAATCAATAATTAAAGTAAAACGATTGAACCAACTACCATCATAGCCATAACCAAATCCCTTATGTTTAAATCCACAAGCATCAAGTGACTTAATTAGATTTTCACTTTTATCATCATGAAGTGCATTTAATTCCATTTTAACAAAAGCTAATTTATGTTTTTTGGCATAATCCCTTATAACTTTACAGTATTCTTGCACAAGGTCTAGATTATCAAAATCTACACAAATTCCCCAAGGTATATAAGCATAACGAATACCCCATTTTTTCTTTATTAAAAGAAGTGCCGTTGCTTGTAATTTATTTTCTTGATAAAGACCACTTAATACCACGTTATAGTTTTCTTGATATTTTTTCACTTTTGCCCACATGGATGTTTTAGCATAGTGACTTGTAGGATGATTTAATACAAATTCATCAAAGTCTTTTTCATTCATATTCCAATTGATATGCATGTAATACCTCCAATTAACTCTATCTATTATAGCATACCCCATAATAATACAGACAAGTATTTTTTAATGTTAATTCTATGGTATAATATAGTACGTTAAATAAGTGCTCGTGGCGCAACTGGATAGCGCATCTGATTCCGATTCAGAAGGTTGCAGGTTCAAGTCCTGTCGAGCACACCATAGAATTAGGATGTTAATCTGATTAAAGTCAAAGTCTATCAATAAATGGACTCTTTTTTTATTAAAAAAAGTAATTTACTATAGTTTGTTTTATGATTGTGGTATTTGAAAGTGCTATGTTTTTCTTATAGGCATGATTGAGATATAACCATAATCAGTGTATTCATCATCGAATAAAATGACCATTTTAGTTTCTGTTTCTTGGGATACTTTTCTTGATGATACTTTATTTCTATTACCTGAATGAAACCAGCTTAACCTTGTTACTAATAAATATTAATGAGTCTATTAATTTATCTGTGGATAAATCTAATAGAACTGAAGCGCTCTCTTTAGATATTCTGCCACCTACAATATTTTTAATTGTTTTGTATTTATAATTCTCCATATCTTTTAGTACAATTCCTTTCATGAAACCTCCAAACATTGATAATATAATATTAGGAAATTTTCATTTTATAATACACTAAGACATTATCACTTTAGATTCAGAAAATGCAACATAAAACGAATAATGTTCTTTGACAAATTGTCATAAATTTGGTAGTATTTTAAAGTTGACGAAATTTATTAAAAGAACAAATAACATAAGATAAAGTAAACAAAGGAGAATTAAAATGAATCTTGAAAAAATGTTTAATTCAGACAAATTAAAAAAAGGAATAGCTGCTTTTCTAGCTATTTTTTTAGCAGTAAATTTAAGCATTCCAGCGAATGCAACACAAGAACAAATAGCACCGCTTATGTCGAATATAGATAGCACTCTACCAGTGCAAACAACTAGCTCAGTGCAAACAACCAGCTCAGTGCAAACAACTAGTTCAGTGCAAACAGCTAGTTCAGTGCAAACAACTAGTTCAGTGCAAACTACTAGTTCAGTGCAAACTACTAGTTCAGTGCAAAC
>CAYJJG010000029.1:0-13264 GCA_964370435.1 uncultured Holdemania sp. | reverse complement strand
TGAAGCCCTTATAGGGCTAGGTCATGCCACCAGTTTTACTGGTGGTTATGACTTAAGTAAATAGGTGCAGCCATAAAATAAAAAATACGAAGTGAGAATGTTCACTTCGCAATATAGTTTAGCTGTAAGAATAATTAGTTTTTAGTACACTTTATTTTCAGCATAGAATAAAGGGTGGGGACAACTACCATAGTTAATATAGTAGAAAATAATAATCCAAATAATAATACTGCAGCCATAGGGGCTGTCATAGCATCACCAGATAAAATCAAAGGAACTAAACCAATACAAGTAGTGGTAGTTGATAATAAAATAGGGCGATAACGTTGATTAAGTGCTTCTTTACATGCTTGTTTCATGGACAATCCTGTGCTGATGCATTCATTCATGACTTCTAATAATAAAATACCATTATTAACGACAATCCCAAATAAGCTGACTAAACCAATTAAAGCCATTGCCTGGATATCCATATTAAATAGCCACAAGCCAAGGCCGCAACCAATAAAACTTAAAGGTATACTAGATAATATTACAAAGGGTTGTTTGTAGTTTTTGAATTGAAAAACTAAAACTAAATAAATAAAAATGACAGCGATGATAGCGCTCATTCCTAAGTTGGATATAAGATCCATCATATTTGCTACTTCACCATGACCTATTATTGTTAGATGGGATAGGTCTTGTTGTGATAAATACTTATTTTGTAGTTCGCTTTCGATATTAAGTGAGTTATAGCCAGGTAAGACATCACTTAGAACATATACAAAATTTTGTCCATTGTAATGCTCAATTACTGGAGTTGATGGTTGAAGAGAAATTGAACTAATTTGGTTTAGTTCAATTGCAGTGTTAGCTACACTTGAAACTATCTGCAGTTCCTTTAAATCACTTAAATTACTTATGTTGGCGCGAAGGATCATATCCATATCTACACTTGATCCTTGATAAACACCTACATTATAACCCATCAAGGCAGTGTTGATTTGTTTTAAAACATCGTATTTTAATAATCCATAAGACGATAAAATATCACTGTCTAAGTTAATGCGATATTCATATATTGAGGATATTTCCGTTGTGCGCACATTATCTGTCCCTGTTAAATCTTCAAGATGATCACGCATTTGGTTAGCTACCTCAACTATCTGAGTTAAATCATCCCCTGCAACACTATAAGCTATGGTAGCCTCAGAAGGCATGGAATATTCCAAACTGCGCACTGTTGGTGTGCCAGCAGTAACGTTTTGGTCAAGTTGATGTTGCAGCATTCGTGCTACATCTTCGGCAGTGTAATTTTTTTGATTAAGTAGTGCTTCGTCTAATTGAATTATATATTGTGCTGCATTAGGAGACTGTGTTAAGGTAGGCACGGTTAAAAAGAAATTAGGTAAACCACTACCTACAGCATAAGTATAATTATTAATAAATTCATTGTCATCTAAAGTTTCATTAATGACATGACTAGCCTGTAGAGTAGAGGAATAGGCCATTGTTTCCCCTTCAAAGTTAATATAAATAATCGGTTTATCGGCAACAGGGAAAAATTGCATACCAAGTTGTAGTGCTAAAAAGGCTGAACAAGCTAAAGTAAGAAAAGATAAAACAATTACTTGCATTTTATGATTTAAGCTAAAGGATAAACAGCTATCAAAAAAACGTTTAAAAATACTCACTTTATTTTTCCTTTTATCATTTTCAGGTTTAAAAAAGAGATAAGCTAACACTGGAATTATTAACATTGCTACAGCATAACTAGATACTAAAGAAGCAATAACTACAGTAGGAATAGTCCCAGCTATTTGACCAACAGTTCCAGGTATAAAGTAAACCACGGAAAAAGTGATGATGGTTGTTAAAGTAGAGGTTAAAATTGGCAGTGCATTAGTTTTAATTGCATATTTAATAGCATCTTCTTTTTGAATGCCTTTATTTAGGTTGAATTGAATTGCTTCGCTCATAACTATGGCGTTATCCACTAATATACCTAAAGATACGATTAAACTAGCAATAGAAATAAAGTGAAATTCAATTTTTAATAAATTCATTATTATAAAGGTGGACAAAATGCTTAATGGCAGTGCAATTGAAATAACAAGAGCATTTTTTAATCGAACACCGATCATGACTACCAACACAATTAAACTAATACTTTGTATAAGACTAAATATAAAGTTATTAATCGAATCACTTATGTCTTGTGGAGCATATTTTACTTCATGAAAAATCAAATCACTAGGTAGTAAAGATTTTGCTTCCTCAATTGCTTTGCGCAAATCATTTCCTACATTAACAGCGTTTTGATTAGCTTCGATGGTGCCTGTTATAAGAATAGCTTCTTGACTGTCTTGAAAATAACTATAGTCTTTTACTTCCTCAATATAAATAGAGCTCACGTCTTTTAATTTTACAAAGCTTAAGGAATCACTAGCTCCAGCTATTACGGTGTTTTCAACATCTTGAATGCTTTCAAATATTGCTGGTGCAACTACATTAATTGTAGAAGAGTTGTAGCTGATGCTGCCTGAAGGAATGGATAAATTTTGAGCTTGCAGTAACTGGGCGATACTTTCGATGTTAATGTTATAGGATTTAAGCAATTCATTATCTATTTCTATAACTAATTGACTTAAAGCTTCACCTTGAATAGTAACCTCATAAATACCAGGAGTTTCAATGATATATTCCTTAACGAGTTTGGCGTATTCAACTAGCTCATTATCTTGATATTTTGAACCTGATAAACTGATAATAAATTGATTGTCTTGTACTAGATTTGTGTTAATTATACTAGCATGAGCCAATTCAGGAAGAGCTGTACTAGCATCAATAATAGCTTGTTGTAGTTCGTCTTCGACTTCATCGATAGTTACAGCCATGTCATACATAATGACAATAATACTTGCACTATTAATACTTGAACTGGTGTAATAGTCAATATATTCCAGTTTAGCTATTTCTTCTTCGATGACATTAGTTACTGCTTGTTCCACCTCTTCTGGGCTAGCTCCAGGATAAAGTGTTGTGATGGCGGCAGCAGCTACCGTAGTGTCGGGGTTTTCTTGTTTAGGAATAATGTAATAACTATATATTCCCAAAACTGCAATTAAAAAAGCAATAACTAAAACTTGAATTCGTTTTTTCAATAATAAAGAAATTAAGCGATCAATCATTATCGGTTACCACGTGCACTAAAATACCACTTTTTACTTTAGTCATTCCTTCTACAATAAGTTGATCATTGGCGTTTAAGCCACTTACTTTAACTAAATCATTGTTTAAGTCTAAAATTATAATGTCTCTTCTAATTGCTCGCCCATCTTCTACAACAAACACATAATCTTTAGTATCGTTTAATATAGCACCAATAGGAATCCATACCCCATCACTTTCTCCTGTAAAAACTTTAGCACTTACTAATTCTCCTAATAAAACATTATTAGGTGCGTTATCAATAGTGACATCAATAAGGTAAGTTCGACTAGTTTCGTCGGGTATTTGTGCAATGTTAGAAACAACAGCACTGTAGCTTTCTTCTTTTATAATAACTTCTACTGGGTTACCAAGATGGATTTGAGCTACCTCACTTGATGACGCACCAAACTGTGCTATACGACCTTCACTTGCTATAACGACAATAGGTGCGAGCGGAGTAGCGACCTCCCCTTCATCAGTAGCAATCATAATAACTACACCACTGGACTTAGCTGTATAGGTTAAATTTTGAGAAGTTTCTAAGTTGTTTTCATAGTTGCTTTTAGCGGCTTCATAAGCAGCTTCTTGACTTTCATAATTAAAACGGGCTGTTTCTACCTGGCCTTCAACTACAGCAAGTTGAGCTTCATTTCTAGCTTCGATATTGTCTAAAGCAGCTTTATTAGCATCATGGGTAGTATTAGCAAGCAGAAGATTAGACTGTTTTTGATCATATTGATTGTCTGCTTTTGCAGTATTAACTGATTCTTGAACAAGGGTTACTTGCTTTTCAGCAGCATCAACTTCTGTTTTTTTATTTAATAAAGCTGACTCTTTTTGTTGTTTTGTTATTTCTAAATCATCTATTTCTTTTTCTTTTTGTTCGATTTCATCGCTATAATGCTCATCGTCAGGATTTTCATTTTCTAAGTCTTCAAGTTCTTTTAATTGAGCTTGAGCCTGCATGATTTCATTGTCAAGCTGGGCAATTTCTTCTTGCAGTGTATTGTATTCTTCACTTAAGGTGTCATAGTTGTTTTGACTTGTTTCAAGGTCATCTTCGTAAGGTGTAATCGCTTCTTGAGCTAGATTAAACTCATTTTGGGCTTCTTCAAGTGCTTTTTGACTTTCATTTACATTGTTTTGGGCACTAAGATAATTTGCATCGGTAGATAACTCTATTTTTAGTGCATCTAGCTCGCGCTGTTGTGTATCAAGATTAGCTTTAGCTGCATCTTTATTTGCTTCACTAGCTAACATAGTTTGGTAACTACTTTCGGTTTGATTATCGATTTGTTCATCATCTAAAGTTACTATTTTTTGTCCAGGTTGAACTACGTCACCTTCTTTTACATGCAGTTCTTCAACAGTTGCAATGGTAGAAAACATGACTTCTTCTGTATTTTCAGGTTGAATTAAAGCAGAATAATTTAAATGTGATGTTGATGAAGTCAGGGTTATGTTAGTGGTTTTAACGCTGATAATCTCTTCTGTTTCAAAAACTTCAGCCTCATTTGAGCTAACCCTATACAAAAGTAGAAATGCAAGGAGTATCATTATTAATAAACTTATAAATAGTATAGATTTTCTTTTATTCATAATTGGACTCCTTTACAATGATAGTTTTTAAATCTAATTGTCGTTGTAGCATCGACTGAAATATTTGTGTGTTTTGTTGAATATAGAACTCGGACATTGGAATGAAAGCTTGTTGT
Organism: uncultured Holdemania sp.; assembly: GCA_964370435.1. GTDB lineage: Bacteria > Bacillota_I > Bacilli_A > Erysipelotrichales > Erysipelotrichaceae > CALVGQ01. Next base: position 8,354 of record CAYJJG010000029.1, on the reverse strand, counting down.
TGGACATCGCAACTTGCTTGTAAAAAATAATTTAAACCAACCACAAATGATTTAATTTGTGACTGCAGTATAATTTGAAAACTATAATTTTCATTTGTTGTTAATTGATAGTGTTGATAGAAAAAAGCTAATAAAGCTGTATTGATCCACTCTTCTATACGGACAAGAAATTCATTGTTGTGTAAAAGAATTTCAGTGATATCGGGATTCTTATGTGCTAAATTATGTAGTTGCACTATAACATCAACAATAAGCTGGTTTATTTTTACAACTTGTTGCTTTAGCGTTAGTTTATTTAAATAGTGATAGCTCATCTGATTGTTTTGTAGGCTCACCAAACCTTGGGACTGTTTTGAAATAATAGTTTCTATTTCCTCGATCATGGGTTGTATAATAGTGGAAATCAAGTCCTCTTTATTTTTAAAATAGCGATATAAATTACCAACAGTCATGCCGGTATCTTTGGCGATTGAACGCATATCAACGTTAGAAATGCCTTTTGCTTTCATTAGTGCAATGGAGCTAATGATGATTTGTTGTCGCAGCGTATCTTTTAATTTTTGCGCCATAAGTAAACCTCTGTTCATTATTGTATAATCTTATTTTACATGATTTTTATAACTTGTAAATAGTAAGCAGGATCAAGTGCTATGAACTGGTATACTTGTAAAAAAAAAGGCAACATTATATAATAAAAGTATATATACGCATAAAATATAATTTTATCTTTAATGAAACATAGAAAGGAGTAAGGTTTATTTAACTTTGTTTTTTAAAATTTTAAAGAAAGAGGTAGAGGTATGATAAAAATAATTAAGAGTTTGTTGTTTAAAAATGTTTTATTGATTTGCTTGATCTACTTATTAATGTTTATGGTAATGATATTAATATTAATGGCCATGGATTTTTATTTATTGGCGTGTGCTGCATTTATAGTTATTGTTTTATTTATATTTTATCAGACGCAAAGAATTAAACGGTTTGTCGTAAATTTTAAAGATTACTTCAAAAATGATCAAATAAAACCTTTTTATATGCTCAATTCAATTTTGGTTTTTGAAGATGTAATAATTAGTTGTGAAGCTGATTTTAAATTTATTAAAATAAGCAACATCAAAAAAATAGTTTACTCTGATAGTGTCTTTGAAAGAATTAAGCGTATTGAACAAGCTAGTAAATATTTAACGCTTCACAATGAACACTATTTTATCCAATTACAATTTACAAATTTAGATCAAGCCCAAGCTTATGTAGATTATTTTAAAACAGTGAATGAAAACATTGAATTACTAAATATTCGTAAGAATAAAAACATGGATTTTGATGGGTTATTTAGTTTAGATATTAATACTAAATATTAATGGCTAATTTAATAATAGTCAGTATAAATCATAAAGCATCTGCTAAAAGTGTAGTAAACCTAATTTTTTGGTTTTATTATATATTTTGGTGATGCTTTTTTATTAGAATACATATTAAAAAAAACATATTTTGAGCAATATAAAGTTGCAAAATAAAGTTATATAAATTTATTTTTTTTTCAGTTTTTATATGGTAAAATCCATAATAGATTTAGTAAAACTTCAGTGAAAAATAAAATATAATATGTAAAATATATTCAATTTTAAGTGTATTTAACTTTATAAAATCATTCATTTTACTTATAAAGATTAAAAAAGCCATAAAACATTAAATAATGTAGTTATATAAAGGAAAATTTTAGATAAAGGCATTATTTAATTATGGTGCAAATATAAAAAAAAACACATAAAATATACAGTTTAATATTTTTAGTGAAAGGCACCAAATTGACACTAAGGCATAGTGTAGATTCATTGTAAAAAATATGGAATCATGCTAAAATAAATTATAAAAGTTCAAATTTTGAGTGTTAGAAAAAGTGGGGTATGTATGAAAAGGTTTATGAGTATTTTTGTTAGGATTTTATTGTCCATCATACTTGTAGTTACTAGCCTTAATATCGAGGTGTATTCATCTACGATTAGTGAATATTTAACTGCAAACATTACAGCAAATAATTTGGAAGGAGAACAAGGAGTTTCAAAGCCTGCTGAGACAAGCGGAGCAGGAGTGACTACAACTTCTAGTGCTGAGTTGACTTCGACTACAAGTGCGAGTGATGGTTCACAAATAAGTACTAGTACGTCCATTGTTGATTTCGTTACAGGACTTAGTACTAGCACAAGTGGTGTGCTAACTAGTAGTTTTAGTTCAGGCGGCAGTAGTAGCAGTTTGGATGAAAGTACTAGTGTGACGTCAAGTGCGTTAGAAACAAGTACGAATCAATCGAGTGTGAGTACGACATCGAGCTCAAATGCACAACTTCCTAGTACTACTGTGCCACCTACGCCGGCACTGCAGTCTGGTGCTGAGATAATAAGCGATCCAGATGCACCACCAATTTCTTTGGTGTGGAGAACCGAATTAGGAGGAATTCCTGCAGGGGATCGTGCTTCTATTATTAGTTCATCTGAACATGTGACAGTATCGCTTACTGCAAATGAAGATGGCTTTAACGCTGGGCGTGCTGAGAGATTAAATTTAACAATCAGTTTACCATATATTTATTTCGATACCGAAAATAATCCACAGATTACATATGATAAAAATGATGTTCCGGAAGAACAAAAAGATGCTGAAGGAAACCCACTAAGTGGATTAAGAGCCAATATAATATCGGCAGGAAGTTTTAATTATGTTCCTGGTGCGGATAAATATGAAACTGGCTCATTTACAATAGCCGGTCCAAATGCACAGGTTACCCCAGAAGTTGGTGCTCAAATCACTATGACTTTAAGTAGTTATGGAACAAATTTGCCTGAAGGTATTCGTTTAACTGCGTTAGCGGGTGTAACTTATGAAACCTTTACTGTTGGTGGAGTGTCAGAAACAGTTGAATTTAATGCCCCTGTTGGTTCAGGAGAAACTGATGATTATGTGGTTATAAATTCAAACTTAAAATGGGATATAAATATTAGTAACATGCAAACCCCTAATCCTGCACTTTGGGATAAATATAATTATGCAGCTTATAAAATTGATATTAATAATGATTCAACTGATGAAAACGCAAAGTTTACAGACTTTCAATTTACTCTTGATTTAACTAATGAAATAGAACATGGCTATGGGTTATTGGATGCTCATATTATGGAATGGATAGATGATGGTTCAGGTAATATTATTGCTAATCCAACACCTGGAATACGTGATGAAACTTATCGCGGTATTTATAATCAAGGCGGTGTCCTTATTTATGATATAAACGCAGTAGATCAAGCTACTCAAGATACTTGGGATTTAAATGATTTATCGACTATTACTGCGCCAACCCTTGGTTATGCGGTTACCGATAGTAGAGATATTGTTGTTAATGTCAAGGCCGATACCCCTGTTTCTCCTGGGGATACCCTTACTTATTATATTTGCGTACCTTTTCCAACAAATGTAACTGAAGATAAGCATAATGCTTATATTTCTGGTACTACAATTGCCACTATTTTCTATGGTGAAAGTTTTGGATGGTCTAAAAATTATAGTAGTCCGTTCCAATTTAGTTTTCGTCAAACAGGAGTTTCTATCAATAAGTATGTAAAAGATGGAGTTGGAAATAGACAAGAAACTGTTCAAGTCGGAGTAGATACTCTAGCTAGTTATTTTATTGGTGATATTACTAATATAGGAAATATTCCGGTTTTTGATGCATATATAGAAGATGAGATACCTACTGATTTTGAATTACAAAGCGTTAAAATTACAATGAATAAAAATGCAAGCAATCCAAATCCTGAGCTGACAGATTGGTTTAAAGATGATTATTCTAGCATTTTAACTGGGCAGTTTGGCACTAATGAGAATAATTATCTGAGTCTTGGAACTTTTGTTGAAACAGAAAATACCGCTGATCATATAGTGTATACTGCAACTATTACAACAAACATTGCAGGACAAGCGGCATTCAATAATAAAATAAGAATTTATTTTGCAGATAAAATGATGCATGATAAAACCTTTGATGGGGAAATTGAAATTATAGGTATTCCAAGAACAAAGAAAACCTATTTAAATACTGCACAGCCACACTATGAATGGTGGTATCATAATTTTACAGTAGATACACAAAACAAAGAGGATTATGCGGTTACAAAATTAGCTGGTGAAGCTGATACAGCGTCACTTTCTACTTTGCCAGGTAACCCACAAATTATCGTTGAGTCTTTTGATTCTAATGTAGATCCAATTATTTTTGCAGAAGAGACTGATGGAGAAATAGGCGAATCTAATTTAGGATTTAGATATCAACTTGCAAACGATTCTGACTCTTGGATGGCTCCATTGTTGTTTGGTTCTGGAGATTTAGTTGCTGTCATTAAAACAGGGGATCAACCAGAAAGAGAAATTGGTTTAATTGTAGATAATATCGTTATCTCCAAAGCACTGGTTGAGTCAGGTGATATTAAAGAGTTGCTTCTTTATGGAGAAGATAAAAATGTAAATACAATTCCGTTTTCATCATTAAGTTATGATGAAACCAATGAAGTATATTATTTATCAGCATCAAAATTTGGTGATTTAGATTACTTGAAGAATTTTGAAATTGTGTTTAATCAATTTGATGCTAATGTGCCATTAGATGAAGATCGCTTTGTTATGGTTCGTGGTACGGTTAATACTTCTACCATTATTACTCCTACGGGATTTATGTATTCTGAGGGTGATGATGTTGGCGCTAATGATGGTTATGTTAGCGACACTGCAACTATTACGGTGGAAGCTATTAAGCCGGAATTAAGTGGGCAAAGTTTGGAAAAAGGTGTTTATTCTGGATTAAATACGCCAACGATAAGCAGTAATTTCTTAACAGCAGCTAGTAAGAGTGATGAAGCTGGATATCGTTTCTTTTTTGCCAACAATTCAAAATCAGGTGCAGTAGATAACTTCTTGAATTTTGACTTATCAAGTAGTGTTGGTAATAAAGGTGTTAATCGTGATGGTGAGCAAGTAATTAAAGGTTTTGATACTCAAGAAATAGTTTTTTCAGCTAACTTATTGGATATGGGTGATGTGTCAGAAATTCAATTCTTTAACTGGGATCAAGATCCTGAAGTAGATGCACCTGCAAAGGTAATTGCGGTAGATGACTTAAGTGTTGAAGCGGATGGAAGATATGTTGTTACCAAGGCTGAATTAGGGCCTGAAATTGAATTATTAAAATATATGCGTGTAGACATAGATGTGCTTTATGGTGAACCTTCTGGTACTGGTGAAGAACTGGTTGTTGAGCTGAATGGTGTAGCTGATTGGTACGATGCTTTAAATGCGACTATGGAGTTTCAACCTAACAATGTTAACTTACAGCATATGTCAGCAGAGGTTATTGCAAAATTGAATGTAGCTAGACCTTCATTAGATATTCATGCTAATAGCTTTTATGCAGAAAATACACCTTCTGTAGCAAGTGCAAGCTCAAGTACGCATACTACTGATGGTAATTTATATAGTTTAGCAGTTCCTTATGATCGTGACTTTAAATATATTGTTACGATGAAAAATAATAGTGGAGTAATTTTAGATGAAGTTGATATAGAGATATTAGTTCCAGTTACTAATAAAACTGATATAGCTGGAGAAGAAAATACTGGTTTTCATACAACGACTATCAAAATTAGCGAAAACGTAATTAATCAATATGCAGATTTTAAGAAAATTGATTTATACGATGCGGATAGCGATACTGTTATGGCAACCATGAATTATGATCAAACTAATAAAACATTTAATTTAAATGGAACAATTATTAGTGTTGATGCTAATGGTGATTATGTAGTTAGTGAGCAATTATTAAGGGCTAATGGTATCTTTAATATTAATAAATTATTGTTTACAGGTAAAAATATAGGAGTTTATGATATTCCAGCCGAGGATACCTATGTTGATTTCTATGGTTTTGTTGATTCTGATTTTGGAACTAATAATTATCTTTTTGCAACATCAACTAATTTCTTAGGTGGAATTGATAGTGTTGCCACTCGAATTGTAGAAAAAGATTATGCGCATGTATTAACAAGTAAGATGTATTTCGATACTATATTAGTATCAGGCTATAATGATAATCCAGACGATATAACAGATACAGCTAATCGTTTTGATCGAGTTTCTACTTCTCATGAACACGTACGCTATTATTATCGTACTAGCGGTAGAGCATGGTTTTGGGATAATCAAGAATTGGATGTAGGTTATAAGTCTGTTGGCTCTTATATGTTAGATTTTAGACAATATTTGAATGTACAAACAGATACACCAGTCGACAATCTAGGCCAAAAAGTAATATCACAAGAACATCAATCGATGAATTATGTATATCCAGAATCGTTTAATACAGCAGTGGATCTTGAAATGGATATGGAGTTACCTGCTGAATTATTTGATGCTTATTATTTAAAAATTAAAGATGAAACGTTAGCTTTTATTAATAGCATAACGATTACGTATCAAGATGGTACTGAAAGAACAATGGATAATGCTACTATTCTTGCGAATGCGAAGAACAGTGTAGAACTTGATGCTGATGGAAACAAGTTCTTTAGAGTAAATTTATTGGGTGATGAAGTAGATCAATTTGATGAAATTACGGGTAGTGATTATAGTGATTTATATAAGTCGCCAAATACGGATTATGTAGCAACAAATCCAGTAACCAACGTAGCTTTCGAATTAACAATTAATCAAGAACAAGGTACAGAAATAGAGGCTAATACAGCTGATTTTGGTATAGATTATGTTGAAAACTTACAAGCTACAAAATATATGATTGAAGTAACTGGACGTTACTATAAACATGGCACTGCTACAGCAGTGGTAACTAGTGCACTTGTTACAACACCTAAAGATAGGGGAACAGATGCAGCGCAAGCTAAAGTAAGAAATGACGATGGCGATACAAATTCGTTATCAGATTGGTCTTTCTGGAATAAATATCGTGCATTCTACTATAGTGGATATACTTATGTTTACAGAGATTACGAGTGGCAAGCTAGAGGCCTTAAGTCAACTGCACACACTATCGTATCATTAGATGATAGTCCGCTATTAAGTATAGGGGTTTTAACTAGTACTCAAACAGAAGCAAACACTAATCTTCAATTTGGAGATCGTTATCAATACTCTACTGCTTTTTATAGCGGTGAAAAAACAAGAAGTATGGACCACGATAGTCCATATTGGGACTATTCACAATATGTAACCTTAAGCGGTGGTCATAATAGTGCTAAATACTATCAGGATTATCCAGATTGGTGGGGAAAAACACCATTTGTAGATTATGTTGAATTAAATGGAGTATTCCCAAAAAATACCAAACGTGTTGGGGATGACGATAGTATTAATTATGCTTTCTTAACTAATGAATTAGTGTTAAAGAAAGACATTACCGAGCATATTGAATCGATTACTTTTTATGAAAAAAGTACAGATAATGCAAAAGGTGATGAAGTTAAAACCTATACTCGTGCTGAAATTGATGCTTTAAAAGATGCTGATGGTACTTTTAATGTAATATTTAAATATGTAGATAAAGGTGAAAGTGCTACTGCTGCAAATGAAATAGAATTCGATAGTTCATGGACGTATACTTACAGCATGCCTTATGGATATACAATAATTTTAAAGGATATTCCAGGTAATGGTGATTATGCTCGTGAATACAGCGATTATGATGAAACTAAAGAGGCTTATGATTTTGGGGCAATTACTGCAAGCGATATTGAAACTTGGGGTAAAATATTCTCTATCAAAGGAGAAAGTGTTGCCGATGCAAGAAATCATACGAGTCAAGTACAATCAACTGATTATGGATATGAGTACCGTAATGAAACTGATTCTGCTTACATGCAAGGATATCGTATACCTTTTGCAGCAGGATACTCAGTAACAAGCAATACTACGTCACATTATGATTATGAAGATACTACAAGTGGCGGCTTAATACAAAATATTACACCTGATGCTGATACCTATGTATTAAATGCATGGAATCGTACTGATGGTGGATCACCAGATTCATATTCTTCAAGAATTGATAATGTGGATTATAGTGCAACTTTTGATCAATCTTATAGTCGTTATAATTTAAAACAAATTCAAATTCCTGCAGAGTTTTTAGATGATTCTTTACTGGATGTAGCTGATGCAAGTGTTGACAATAGTTGGTTTAATATTGACCAACTAACATTATATTATAACGGTGCATCAACTACCTTTAAGGTAACTGCTGAGACAGGCATTCCTTCTATGGGTGATTATTTAGTTCGTGGAACAGGTGATTTAGCAGG
>CAYJJG010000028.1:0-13553 GCA_964370435.1 uncultured Holdemania sp. | reverse complement strand
CAATTAATGCTTTTTTGATGGTTACTACAATAATACAACTTTATCGTATTACTAAACAGAAACGATGTTCTATGCAAAATAAAGTCTTATTACTGTGCTTATTAGTTTTATTTCCTTTCGCATTAAACTGCGTTTATTTTATTTCTAATAGCATATATCATTCATTAATGATCTATGCGTTATCTTTATTCTATATTTTAATCATAGTATTAATGGATTATGAATTGCCTCAGATTTATAAAATAAATTTGAAAATGCTTGTACAACTAGGTTTAGTACTGATTATCTTTAATAATATTATTTATTCGAATCAACTATATTTACGAAAAACAATGATTTATGACATTACTATGATATCTATGAATCGAGTTATTGATCGCATGGAACAAGTAGATGGCTATGTGGTAGGTGTTACTCCAGTAGTGCTTATTGGAGAATTAAATTATTCAGTAATATCAAGACCGCAAAACGGCTTCAACGAAGTCTGGGGTTTAGGTACAACTAATTTTGGAATTACTTATTCCTATCAATCGTATTTTGACAATGTGCTAGCTTATCCTATTGTGCTTCTTTATCCTAATGACAAGTTAAAACAGTATGCAAGTGCTATGCCTTCATTTCCATACGAGGGTTATATTGAGCTAGTGGATGGAGTAATGATTGTTAAGCTGTCATAAAAAGGTAATATTATACCTTATAAGCATAACTTATTGTTAAAAATTAATTTTATCGCTATAATGAAGAGGTAATGGAGGACGGGCATGGAAAAGATTTCAATTGTTATACCTTGTTATAATGAACAAGAGACAGTACATTTATTTTATGAAGCTACTTCCAAAGTATTAAATGAGATGAAGGTAGACTATGAATTAGTTTATATTAATGATGGATCGAAAGATAATACTTTAGTTGAGCTAGAAAAACTATATCAAAATCATCAAGAAGTAGTACGTGTTCTTGATTTTAGTCGTAACTTTGGAAAAGAGAGCGGCTTATTAGCAGGATTAGAGTATGCTAGTGGAGATTATGTTGCTGTAATGGATGTTGATTTACAAGATCCGCCTGAATTTCTTCCAGAGATGTTAAGCATGTTAAAAGAAAAAGATTTAGATATTGTAGGAACAAGAAGAGTTTCAAGAAAAGGAGAACCTCCTATTCGATCATTTTTTGCTCGTAATTTTTATAAATTAATTAATAAGTTTAGTGAAGTAGAAATCGTCGATGGTGCCAGAGATTATCGATTAATGAAAAGGCAAGTCGTAGATAGTATATTGGAACTACGAGAAGTTCACCGCTTTTCTAAGGGCTTATTTGTTTGGGTTGGCTATAAAACCGAGTACATGGAATATGAAAATATTGAACGTGTTGCAGGCGAAACAAGTTGGTCTTTTTGGGGATTATTAAAATATGCTATTGAAGGTATCATAGCCTTTACAACAGCGCCACTTAGAATAGCCACTTTCTTTGGACTGTTTATTTCTTTATCCTCATTTGTTTATATGATGTATGCTTTCTTAAGTGCATTATTACTAGGTAATCCAGTTGAAGGGTATGCTTCTACTATAGTAATTATTACTTTCTTAGGTGGAATTCAGCTTTTATGCATCGGGATTATTGGGGAATATTTGTCTAAAACATATATGGAAGTGAAGAAGAGACCAAGCTATGTAATTAGAAAAAAATATGAATAAATAATAGGGGGAAATACAATGAAAAAACTACATATTTTATTTAATAAATATCATGTTATAGTTTTTATGCTACTAATAGTAGCTTTTTTTGTAGTACGGTTATACCAGATTAGTGATTTATTTGTTGGTCTGCATATAGATGAAGCAGGAATATTATATGATGCGTATGCTTTATCATATTTTAATGTTGATCGTTATTTAAACTCGTTTCCCGTGTATATGATAAATCATGGTGGCGGACAAAGTGCTCTTTATACTTATCTTGTTGCGATACTTTTTCGGTTATTTTATCCAAGCGTGGTATTACTTCGCATTCCAGCTGTAATAGGAAATCTAATGTTATGTATAAGTAGCTACTTCTTAGTGCGAAAATATCTATCTAAAAATTGGGCGCTATTTAGTTTTGTGTTTATTCTTTTTATTCCTTTTTCGATGATGAGTTCTAGATTTGCATTAGATTGTAATTTGTTAGTTGGATTCTTAGCGCTATTTACAGTGTTATTAGATTTTTCTTTATCAAAACATAAAAATGGTTTTTTCATAATTACAGGATTCTTTTTGGGAGTCTTACTATATACTTATATCTTATCGTGGATATTGATGCCTATAATGTTAATTCTGCTATTTGGTTATTTACTATACATTCAAAAAATAAACTTAAAGCAAATTACTTTAATGTTAATACCAGCTTTTATTTTAGCGATTCCTTTATTTATGGTTTTAATAGTAAATATTTTTGATTTAGAAAGTATTCAAATAGGTATAGTTACTATTCCTAAAATGCATTTTTGGAGACAAGGTGAAATTGCGTTATCTAATATTATAGATAATCTTACATTTTTATGGACTGCATTAACTTTTGATGCTTATGACTATAACTCTACTGCTCTTTTTGGGACAATTTATTATGTTATGATACCATGCTTTTTATATGGACTTTTAGTAATAATTAAGCAAACAATAAAAGATATTAAAGGTAAACAATACTCATTATATAGCTTTATTTTAATAATCTTTACTGCCAATTTACTATTAACATTGTTAATTGCATATCCTAACGTAAGTAAGGCTAACGCATGGTATTTTTCTATAGCCATTATTACAATAATTGGTATTTATGCGCTATATTATCAATATAAAAAAATCGCTTATTTTTTCTTGATTGCTTTTGTGTTATCGGCTACAATGTTTACCACTTATTTTTTCAGTAACTATAATAAAGAAATGAAATATTTGTTCAATGAAGGGATTTATGAATTGGTGAATCACTATCAAACAGCATATCCCAATATGGATATTTTCATAGAATCATATGATGAGAAACCTTATATTTGGTATCTAGCTGAGTCATTAATTGATCCTTATGCGATTGATGCAAGGCAATATATAGCTCCAAATGTCAATTTCTATTTACCAGAAGAAAATGTATCCAATGCTATTTATATCCTATTGGAGGATTATGAAAGGATAACAGAGTTGTATACACTGTATGAAAATAATCCGAATAATTATGCACTAGAGGGTTATGGAAAGTATCAAGTATATATTAAATGGTAAGAATTTACTATTTTATAGTTGAAATTTATAATATTATATGTGAAAATAGTGTGAAAACCAAAATTGGTTTTACACTTTTTATTTTATTTGATAAAATAGCAAGGGTAATATAAAAATTAAGTGGGAGGTAAATATGAATATAAATAAATTGAAGAAAAACCTAGTTTTATATTCAATGATAGTAATATCAATAGTAATTACTGTTTTATTTGGATATAATGTGATACGCGTTTTAAATAGTGAAACTACAGCGGGTGGAAACGTGATAGAAGTGGATAGTCATACTGTTATCGAAGAATACGAATATCACCTAGGCAATAATCCGACAGATATTCAATTAGAGTTTTTCGAAAGTTTAGATGCAGCAGTTAAGGAAGAAGATCCTTATAAGATGGTCGAATTTGTAACAAAATCTTTTATTGCAGATTTTTTCACTTGGACTAACAAAGATGGAAATTATGAGGTAGGCGGGTTGACCTACATTTATGGTCCAATGTTTACTAGCTTTCAGACACAAGCAAGATGGGAATTTTATAGTGATTTAGATGCTTATATTGAGCAACATGGAAGAGAAAATTTACTTGAAGTAACGTCAGTAGAGACTTCTACTGTTATGGATACTGAAGATTTCGTTTTCATGAATAACGAAACTTATCCTGCTTATTATGTAGAAGCAAAATGGGAATATAAATCAAGTAGCGAAATAGATGTAGAAGAATTTCAAAAAGTTGGATATTTCACGTTAATAGACAATAATGGAAGAATAGAAATTGCATCATTCTATGATGCATGGGATTAGGAGGAGTATAGATGAAAATGAGTAATAATAAAAATACTAAAAACAAAAAAATAGCGTATCCTCCAATTATTAACTACATTATTATTGCAGTAGTAGCTATAGTGAATGTGCTATTCTTTATGGCATTAAATGATGTTAATCAATTTAGTAATTTAAGCCAAACTATCTTTTTAATTATAAATATTGTAATCTTAGTTTTACTAATTGCTATGAATTTATTTGTAGCTTATGCAGTAAAGATAAGAAAACAAAATACACTAGGTGCAATGGCAGGTGTTCTTCTAGTTGCTTTGTTAGCAGGTGGATATTTAAATTATCTTACTTCTGCTGTAACAGACAATTTAGGTCAAATAGTTGTTCAAGGTGAACAAAATGAAACAGTGGAGATTGCTTTTGTAGTTTATGATAAAGATGGCAATTTTACTATAGAAGAATTAGAGGACTTAGATAACAAGAAAGTTGCTGTTTCATCTGATGAAACTGATGAAAAGAGTTATCTATTACCTGTAGCAGAACTACAAGAAAATAATGTAGATGCTACTTTAGTGGGATATGAAAGTAACATGGATCAATTAAATGCCTTATTTTCAGGGGAAGTAGATGCTGCGGCACTACCAAGCAATTATGCTGAAATTTATGGTGATGATGGATATTTTAGTTCATTACTTGATAACACACAGATAGTACATAGTTTTAATACTGTTATTCAAACACAAATCCAAACATCTGGGGAAGGATTAGATGTAACTACAGAACCTTTTACAGTATTATTGTTTGGTGTAGATGAAGGTAGAACTGATGCCATTATGGTAGTGTCAGTAAACCCTATCAGTTTACAAATTACAATTACTTCAGTAGCAAGAGATAGTTATGTACCTATTGCATGCTACGCAGGTAATGCGAGTGATAAAATTAATCATGCACGCTCAAGAGGTCTTCAATGTTCTATTGATACAGTAGAAGATTTATTAGACATTGAAGTTGATTTCTATGTGGAAACTAACTTTGCTGGAGTAGTGGATATTGTTGATGCCCTTGGTGGTATTGTAGTTGATAATCCTTATCAATTTGTTGGACAAGAATCTGATAATAGAGGTAAATATACTATTTGGGTTCCAGCAGGTGATGACGTTTTATTAAGTGGTGAACAAGCTTTAGCTTTTGCAAGAGAGCGTCATTTATATCTTAGTGGAGATTGGCAAAGACAAAGTAATCAGCAACAAGTTATTGAAGCAATGCTACATCGAGTAGTAAATATGAGTGATGTTAATCAAGCAGTATCTGTATTAAATGCAGCAGGCGATAATGTTCAAACTAATATGAGTGTAGATCAAATGATAGATTTCTTTAATCTAGTTATGGCTAAAATGCAAAGAACATCGGTTAAGGCAGAGTCAGCACTTAATTTAGTGCAAACAAGCGTATCTGGATATAATTCTGGTATTTGGAATGAATCTACAGAAACTAATCTGTCTATTATACGTTTATATGAAGGAGCTATTGAAGATGCTCATGAGTTAATTATGTCTAATTTAGAATTTGATCGTGAATTAGATAGTGAAAAATCTATGAAATTTAGTATTAACTGGATTTATGAGCCACCAATTGCAGTGCTTGATTTTTATAACGAACCACAAATTGCTTCACAAGCGCCACCACTTCTAATAGATTTCTATGGTAAAACATTAGATGAAGTAATAGCATATTGTGCTGAAGAAGGCATTGTGCTAAAAGTTGGCAAAGCAACAGTGAACAATGACTATAGTGAATTTTATGTTCCAACACTAGCTGAAAACACTGTTGTTTATCAAAGTGTTGTTGTTGGGACAGTATTAAGTAAAATAGAAGAGATTACTATTTATATTAATAAACATGTAGAAGTTACAACTAGCTCAAGCTCAAGTTCTAGTTCAAGTATGAGTTCTTCTAGTTCAAGCTCAAGTATGAGCTCGGTTACTGTAGAATCAACATCTACTAGTACTGTAGAGTCAACTAGTACAGTAGTAGAGACTACAACTAGTAAAGTTGAAGAAACAACTACTAGTACTACAACGTCTACGACACAAAAAATTGTTACTGTAGCACCAACAGTTCCAGCAACACAGGCACCAACAAATCCACCAACACAAGCACCGACACAGGCATCAGCACCTTCGCCTAGTCCTGAAGGTTAATAATAGTTTAATAACAAGGATATTCTCTAAGTATGAGAATATCCTTTAGTCTTTGTAGTGCTTAGTTTATGTTTTAGTATAGTTATAAATATAATGTGTTTTAAATAAAAAATTATTACATGGATAAGAATATAAATAGAGTTGTAATTAAATGGAATTTAATTTTGCACACATTGAGTTATTTTTTTATATTATAGAATATGTTATACTTGATAAGTAAATTTGAACTTGAAAGGCATAACGATGAAAAAAAAATTAGTATTAATAGCATTACTTTCACTTATTATAATTTATATATATATGTTTTTTTTCATGCCTAAAGTATTTTTAAATGTTGAAATTATTAGCCATGAGGAGCTTGAAAATAAAATAAGTAATTTAAGTGTATCAGAGGATAATTTAGTTACTCAATTAAGATTCGAGGGAGTAACTCCTGCGTATGATAATAGTTTTAATTATTACTATATTACTGTAGGCAAAGAAATAAAAGGAAACTTTATTGAAAATGAAAACCTTGAAGTATACTGGATTGATGATTCACAGTTTGAAGATATTGAAAAAAGTATTAGTGAAAATGAAGACTTCAACATTGTAATTATAAGAGATAATAGTTATACAATAAGTACTATTAAGATCACAACGCTACCTATTGTTCAATTAACAACACCGATAGAACCAATTCCTTATAGTGATTTAAAAAATGAAGGTCATCTTTTGTTGGTGGATCCAGACTTTAGTGTAGATGGTCGATATAGCTATGAAAATTATGCTATAACATATAAATATCGAGGTTCTAATACACAACTTTATCCGAAGAAATCATATAATATAGATTTGATAGATAGTGATAAAGAAAATTATGATCATGTTCTATTAGGAGTTCGCTCGGATGATGATTGGGCTTTAACTGCAGTGTATGGAGATACTACTAAAGTTAGAGAAGCCATCATGATGGATTTAATTGGACAGATAAAGAGCGAACAAAATGGCTATTATTTATATCCGCAAGGAATAGAATTTTGTGAATTATTTTTAAATAATCAGTATATAGGTATTTATCAATTATTAGAGCCAATGGATGAAAAACAAATACAAATCGATAGAGACACAGACTTTCTTTATAAAATCATTGGGGAACAAATGCCTTCAATTGAAGAGTTAAAGGCAAATGATAGTAGCTCACTGTTATATACAATAGAAGCTAAACATTATCCACCTAATGAAAATGTTTATGAACCAATGATTGAATTTTTTGATTTATTTTCATTTGATGAAGCAACTCAAAGAGCGGTTACATTAGATGAAGTAACTTCTAAATTTGATATATACAATTTAATTGATAATGATATATTAATTAGAACTTTTGGTTTAATGGATAATGAGCCTAAAAACATGTTTCTATCTGTAAAAGAAAGTGGAAATGACACAATTTTTGAATATATTTTATACGATATGAATTATTCCTTGGGCGATCAATATATAGATAATTCATCAACATTTACTGCTAATATGGATAGTTCAGTTACAGAATATAGCTATATTTCGGATGTGTTACTTCATAGTGAAGACCGTAGTGAATATATTATGCTGTTTACGGAGCGCTATAGTGAACTAAGAACTACAGTGTTAACCAATGAAAATATCATCGAAACTATTAATAAACACGTACTGCGATTATCTGCATCGGGAGCATATATTCGTGATTCATTAGTATGGTGGAGTGAAGATGATTTACAAGAGGAATTAGATAGATTAATTGATTATTCATTAGAACGCCTAATGATTATGGACCACTATGTAGAAGGGTTGTCGAACGAATAATGAAATATAGAGTAGAAGATAAATATATTTGTAATGCTAAAGATTTCGAAATTCTTGATCAAAGATTAAAAAGACTTCTCAAAATTGATAAAAATGCAGGTGAGACGAGTAGTTATTTAGTTAAAAGCGTTTATTTTGATACACTTAATGATCGCTGCTTTTATGAAAATGAAGATGGTATTGGAGAGAGAAAAAAATATCGTATTCGTATTTATAATAATGACTTATCTTTGATACGCTTAGAGGTTAAATCTAAGATGAATTCATACTGTTACAAAGATAGTAGTGTTTTATCTCAAGAAGTTGCCAAAGAAGCTATATTAGGGCGCGGGTTACCGTTAGAGTGTACTATGCCTAAAGCATACCATCAAACTTTAATCAAAATGAGGACTGCATGCTTAAGACCGGTTATCATTGTAGAATATAGCAGAAAAGCTTATACTTATAAAGAAGGTAATGTTAGAATAACGTTGGATATGGAGATAACAGGTACATCTAATATTGAATCATTCTTTGGTACAGGGGTAAATAAAACACCAATACTGCCACAGGGTCATTTTATTTTAGAAGTAAAATATGATGAGTTTTTACCTTCATATATAAAAAATGCATTAGGATTAAGTAAACTAAATAAAACAGCATTTTCAAAATATTATTTAACTAGAAAAATAGAAAAGTCATCTTTTTTTAACTTTAGGAGGAAAAATAAATGGGATTAGAAGATATATTGAATGAAATTTCAATTACAGCATTGACTGAAACAGATTTTAGCATTACCTTGATTGCAGTATTTATGAGTATTGCATTAGCACTTTCTTTATATATCTTTTTGATATATCGCTTAGCTTCAAGAAGAGGTTTTTATTCAAGTGCATTTGCTAAAACATTAGTAGGTATGACTGTAATTACTACTTCTATTATTATCGCAATGCAAGGAAGTTTAATTGTATCATTAGGGATGGTAGGTGCACTTTCTATTGTGAGATTTAGAAATGCAGTTAAAGACCCTATGGATTTATTGTTTTTATTTTGGAGTATAAGTAGTGGTATTGTTTGTGGTACGGGATTATTTAATATTGCGATTATTACAAGCATTATAATGACAATAGTTATATTAGGATTAGATTATGTCCCTTTTGGACAATCTACTTATATTTTAACTATTGGAGGGGATGAGCGTTTATCTTCTGAAGATATTATGAATAACCTTAAAAAATCATGTAAACAAATTAAGATTAGAAATAGAAGTTTATATAATGGTCAAAAAGAATATTTAATTGAGTTCCATACTAAAAATGAAGAAGAAGTTGTGGAAAGTTGTAATAAATTAACAGGGGTGCAATCAGTTTCACTAATTGCACATGATGGAGAAGTAAGATTTTAACCCTATCATATAAGGATTTGTAGTAAGCAAAAGAGGATGAGAAAACAGTGTGCTTTAAACTAGATTTTATTGTTATACTGGATACAACAAATTAAGCATTATTAATGGCGAATAGTGCATTCGTAAAATAACGAAGGCAAGGGTCATTGAAAATAGATTCGAGTAAAAGAATTTTTCATAACGGAGGGATTAAAATGAGAAAACGTATTTTATTTTTTATGTCAGTAGCACTATTATTACTTACTGCGTGTAACACTACCAACAACAATGTAGTTGAAACAGTAAGTCCGACTCTCGATACAGAGGAAATGATTGATTTAATTATTAATGACAGTGTACTTTCTGTAAGTTTGACAAATGCTAATGAGTATCATGTGACTTCATTATCAGTACTTACTGATAATTACATTAATTATGAATCGAATGAAAACTATGAAATCTACTTAAATGATGTAATGATAAGTGGAAACCAAGAAGAAACTTTTTCAGTAGAAAAAATTGATACCGATTATAAATTAGAATTGAAAATTGTTAATAGAGCTGAGGATAAAGAAATAATCTCATATATTAACACTTATCCAAAAGATTTAGATATAACACCAATAGAAGATAATCAAGACGGAGATGGTTTTTATTATTTTGCGCCAAGAGGATATGCTCTTAAAATGAATACTGATGGAGAATTAGTATACTATAGAACAGGCAATGCGCTTATGAATTTTAATAGAACAGAAGTTGATGGGCAAGTTTTTTATAGCTATTCAGAAGGTGTAAGTGTTGAGGAACATCCAAAATTAGAGGATGCTGCTTATGGTACAATTAAATCTGTTGTAATGGATGAAAATTTTAGAATCATCGATGAAGTTACTGAATTAATTAGTACTGAAAATGTGCCTTCAGGAATGCCGCTTGATTCACATCAATTTGAAATTTTAGGTGAAAATCATTATTTAATATCAGCCTATGTAGCAGAAACGGTAACTAATTTCCCTGATGGGGTTAGTTACAATGAAAATGGTGCAAATGTAGTAAATGCCGTTGTTCAAGAAATCAAAGATGGAGAACTTATATTTGAATGGAGTAGCACAGCTCATCCAGAACTATATGCATATAGTGTAAGAGAAAATGATTATCATAATGAAATTCTAGCTAATGCAGATTATACTCACTTTAATTGTGCTACAATTGATCCAAAGGATGGAAATTTACTGCTATCTTTAAAGAATCTTGATGCTATTTTAAAGGTAGATAGAACTACTTCTGAAATTATTTGGATCTTAGGTGGAGTTGGAGATCAATTTGGAATAACTGATGAACAATTCTTTTTAAAGCAACACGATGTAAGAGTGACTGAGGATGGTGCGATTACGCTATTTGATAATGGTGGTGATGATGAAAACGAAAGTGGACAAACACGTGTCGTAAAATTTTATTTAAATGAAGAAGAAAAAACAATTGAAGATTTCTATAGCTATCAGATAGACAATGTTTTCACTTATTCAATGGGAAGTGCGCTTGAAATTGAAGAAGGCCAATATGTTATAAGTTGGGGAAAAACATTAGAGAGTTACTATATGATTCAAGAAATAGATTTTAACACAAATGAGGTACTATTCTCTGTAGGGTTAAATGAAGTAGCACCTACTTATAAAGCATTTAAATACGCTGAATAAAACAAGCGAATAAAAGGTAATTGAATAGATGAAAAGAGTGTTTTAAAACAATTCTCTATTGATCCGATATAGGAAATAAATATTCTTTTTGGAAAAGTATAGATAAGATTATAGAAAATAATTTCAATTTGAATTAGTTTAGTTCTAAGATGGAAGATTAAACTGTATTAATAAAAAAAAATAAAAATTGAAGACATTGATGCGATCCCGCTAAAGTAGAAAAACGAAATAAATTAAAATTCGTATATCTATGAAGGTGGGATTTTTATATAAGAAGAAATACACAAAAAAACAAAAAGCAAAAATTCGTAAAGACTATTAAGTTGAAAATACTTTTTAATAAAATTATTCCTTGGTTAACTAGTAATAGAGCGTTCTATATATTTCTGAGTTTAAAAAAATTGTAGAAAACGATTTGAGATTTCATGTAAACAAGAATAATTTATTTGTTAGTGTGGTGTAATAGTTATTAAGTTAATTGAAAAAGTATTTATGTTGAATTCTTATTGTAAAATACAGAGTTTGTATTTAATTTAGTTTTATTGTTACGTGATGTTATTTAATAGTTATTAAGTATACTGAGCATCACATATTTAAAAATTATTAATATCGGTGGATTTATGGGAATACCTATTAATGAGGGATATAACGAAATAAGCATGTATTTTGTTAGTTATTTATTAAAAGAAGGTCTAATTGTGTCATGTGTATCGGTAATAATTTTTATTTTTGTTGTAATTTTTGAAAATCACATTAAAAAGCATGGAAAAAACAATCGTAACTACAGAGATTAATTTTAATCTAGTATTAGTTTTTAGATAGTCAAGAAATTAATTTTGTGCTAATTAAAAAGGTGAAAATCATTATTCATTATGAATTTCACTTTTTTGATACTTTTAAGATAGTAGTCATCATTAAACAAACGTAATTAACCTCTTAATTAATTAGTAATAAAATTACTTCTGTGGTATCATTATAACGATATGGAGGTCTAAATTATGAAGGGAATAATACTAGCAGGAGGTAGTGGAACACGTTTATATCCACTAACAAAAGTAACAAGTAAACAATTATTACCAATTTATGATAAACCAATGATTTTTTATCCGCTTTCTACGTTGATGTTGGCAGGAATTCGAGAGATATTAATTATATCGACACCAACAGATTTACCAAATTTTGAAAGATTATTAGGAGATGGCAGCCAGTTTGGAATCAAATTAAGCTATAAAGTACAACCATCACCTGATGGACTAGCCCAAGCTTTTGTGTTGGGTGAGGAATTTATTGGTGATGATGATGTATGTTTGGTTTTAGGAGACAACATTTTTTATGGAAATCATTTTAGTGCAATGTTAGAGAAAGCACGTAATAATAAAGGTCGTGCAACTATATTTGGACAATACGTACATGATCCTCATCGATTTGGTATCGTTGAGTTTGATAAAGATAGTAAAGTTTTAACTGTAGAAGAAAAACCACAAAATCCTAAAAGTAATTATGCTATTGTGGGGTTATACTTCTATGATAATCGTGTTGTAGAGTATGCTAAAAATTTAAAACCATCAGCACGTGGTGAATATGAAATCACCGATTTAAATCGAATTTATTTAGAAAATAGTGAACTTGATTGCATTGTCTTTGGTAGAGGATTTGCATGGCTTGATACAGGAACAATTGCAGCATTATCGCAAGCAAGTAATTATGTAAAATTAGTAGAAGAAGTACAAGGAATAAAAATTTCTGTTCCTGAAGAAATAGCTTACTATAATAATTGGATAACTAAAGAAGAATTATTAAAAGCTGCAGATAATAACGGTAGTTCACCTTATGGAAATCACTTAAGAAATGTGTGTAGTGGCGATATAGTTTCTTCTTATCGAAAGGATTAGTCATGAAAATAGTATTTTTAGGTTGTGGATACTTAGGTTATAATTTAGCAAAACTATTTTCAAAATGGGATCATACGCGATGTTTAGGTATACCAAGTGAATATAGTGTTTTAATTAAGGAACAATTTATTGAAGTGGATGTATTCGATGTTGAGGCTATGAAAAAAATAGATTTAGAAGATGCTATTGTGGTTGATACAGTTACTTTAATAGGAAATCAAACTACATCATTAGATGAAGAAGCACTATTGAATCAGGTTAAAGAAAAGTACGAGTGCTTATTCGAGGTTTTATTGAGTAAAAAAATTAAACAATTTGTACTATTTTCAAGTGGTGGAACTGTTTATGGAAATGCAACTGAGCCTCTTAGTGAAGAAGCTCAAGTAAGCCCCATAAATCTTTATGCACGAAGTAAAGTAATGCTAGAAAAAAGCTTAGAAAAATCAGGTTTGAATTATCTCATTTTACGTGTTGCTAATCCATTTGGAGGTTATCAATTAACTAATAAGCGTCAAGGGGTTATTCCAATTCTTATTGAAAAAGCTCTTAATAATGAACCTTT
>CAYJJG010000027.1:18893-20176 GCA_964370435.1 uncultured Holdemania sp. | reverse complement strand
TTAACACTTAAGATATGGAGGATTAAATGAAAGATTTATTTTTATCAAATTGCGATAATGAATTATTTCAAATAGCATTTAAAAGCTATTTCAATGAACTTAGTATTAAAGTTAATGATTGGCAAGACCTGTTTAAAGAGATAGAAAAAGACAAAGAAAGTAGCATCTACTTAAGAGTAAGCGATGATAATGAGATTATCGGATTTATTATTTTTAAAGAGACTGCGTTGTCTAATGGTTTTTTCAAATCTCCATTAGGACATATTTGTGAGTTTTGGGTAGAAAAAGCCTACCGCGGAAAGGGTAATGGCCAGCAATTGTTGAAACTTGCTGAAGATTATTTTTTGAGTAAAAATATTTTTAAAGTTATATTAACAACAGATAGCGCATCTGAGTTTTTTGAGCGATTAGGATATGAAAAAGATCCTTATATAGATGTTGAAAACAATGATGATGTATATGTTAAAATAATTAAATAGCACCATTAAACAAATGATAAATAGACACTACTAATTAGTAGTGTCTATTTGCATAGTAAATAATGTTTGTTATTTATTGTTAAAATGCGCAACATGAATCTTATCATCGTGTGTATATATTTTTGTTCCTTGCTCGATAGTTTCTTTAAAAACCATTTCAATAATAATATCACCGAAAGCTTGTGTAAAGTCTTCCATGCATTCACTAAAATATTCAAGTAATTCTTCTTCATCTGCAACTGTTTCTAATTTCCAAGCTACAACGTATTTATTTTGTTTTTGTAAATCAAAATCATACCATGGGGTTGTTTCTATTTTTTCAAATAAATCACAAGAATAGTCTTTTCGAGATTCAGCCATCATAATATGAAATAAATCATAGGCTCTTTCTTGCGATGTAGCTACTACAATAATCTTCACTAATCCATGGGCATCACTTGCTACAGATTCAAAACTATTACTTGTTATTTTTTCATTAACACAAGCATCTAATGTTATTTTTTCCATTTTTATCACCTTTAACATTATAACATAATTTAAATTTGTGGTGGATAGTATAATCATCCTAGCGTATAATAATTAAGCGGAGGATGATGTATGAAAAGAATATTTTCTATTATAATTAGTGCAGTTTTATTATTAAGTTTTAGTGGATGTAGTTTTCAAGAAGCAGAAAATAATAATCTAGAAAATGCTGTTGTGGTAAGTTTTGAGGTTGACGAGCCTTCAACAGCCACACAAATCGAGTTTGATGAATTTTTGATGGATTTATATCGTGACTATGTAGGATCAGATGCTTTATCA
>CAYJJG010000027.1:0-18883 GCA_964370435.1 uncultured Holdemania sp. | reverse complement strand
GATGAATATCTTGAAGAAGCTAATAGAAAGCTAGAAGAAGATATTATAAAACTTCAAAGTTTTGATGTAATGGATTTAACAGGCTCACAACAAAGAGATTATGAAGTGGTTTCTGATTACTTAGAAATTCATTCATTGTCTATAGGTGAAGATTATTTTTACCCTCTTTTATCAAGATCGGGGGTAGCTAATAATTTAATTACGAATTTTACTGAGTTTGCATTTAGAGAAGAAGCAAATGTTGCTACATACTTAACCTTGCTACAAGATACACCACGTTATTTAAATGAAGCTTTAGCATTTACTGAGAAACAAGTAGCTATGGGATTATTTATGAGTGATACAGCGGTAGACAATGCGGTCGAAGAAATTGAAAAATTTATCGCTAAAAAGGAAAATAACGAATTAATTGTTACTTTTGATGCGCGTCTAGAAAGTCTTAATTTACCAGAAGATGAAGCTGATAAACAAAAAGAAGCAAACAGTAACATTGTTATTAATGAAATAATTCCAGCATATGAAAAAGTAATGAATCAACTACTAGCTTGGAAAGGTTCAAGAACTACTGATGGTGGTTATGCAAGTTTAGAGGGTGGAAAAGAATATTTTGAGTACATGATTAAGAGTGAAATTGGAACATTAATGGATGTTGATGATTTATTTAATCTAGGAAAAGAAGTTATTAATGATTTAAATCTTGAAAATATGAATATATTAATGCAAGACGATAGCTTGTTTGATCGTTATATAGATAGTGATGCTGCATTTGAGGATGCGTCAGCGGAAGAAATATTATCGGATATGGAAGAAAAGATGTTGGCATACTATCCTAAAGGACCAGATGTAAATTACAGCATTAATTACTTAGACCCAAGTGTTGCCAATAGCTCTGTGGTTGCCTATTATTTAATCCCACCATTAGATGATATATCTGAGAATGTAATTAAAATCAATCCTGATAACACTACTGATTTAAATACACTATATACTACATTAGCTCATGAAGGATATCCTGGTCACTGTTATCAAAATACTTATTTTTATAGCTTAGATCCTCACCCTATAAGAGCAGCTTATGATTTTAAAGGTTATTCTGAAGGATGGGCGATGAAAACACAGCTTGAAGCACTTACCTGGGTGTTAGAGGAAGATCAAAATTTAGCAACATTTTTAAATAATGAAACTTATTTCTTATATTTAATTCAAGCCATGATTGATATTGGTGTTAATTACTATGACTGGAATAAAGAGGAATTAAAATCGTTTCTTGAAGAATATGCAGTTTTATATGATTTTACTAGTGAGGATATGCTAGATTTATTTTATGATCAAGCGGTTAGTGACCCAGGAATGTTGCTGGCTTATGGTTTTGGTCTAGCATTAATGGAAACTAAAGAAGAAAGCATTAAAGATGCTTTAGCAGAAAACTTTGATGCAATAGAATATAATTCTTTATTATTGGCATTGGGGCCAAATTCTTTTGATAGATTATTTGAAGAGATTGATGAGTACTATCTTAATAGTGGAAAAATAAAATAAATTAAGGAGAAAACTGTGTTTTGATAAGAGCACAGTTTTTATCTTAAATATATAAGCTTATTTTTGAATTATGTGATAAAATGATATCAATAGTATAATTGTAAAAAATGATAAGAAAGGACAAGTGTATGAAGAAAGTCATTTGTGTTGTAGAAGATGAAAAAGATTTAAATGAATTAATCAAACGCTACTTAGAAAAAGAAGGATACGAGGTGCGCTCTTATCTTACCTATGATGAAGCTGCTATGCATACTGCTGATGAAGATATACACCTGTGGGCATTAGATATTATGTTGGATGACAAAAGTGGTTTTGATTTAATAGAAGAAATCAAATTGTCCTCCCCTACAGTGCCTGTTATATTTATGTCGGCTAGAGATAAAGAATTTGATCGAATTATTGGTTTAGAGAAAGGTAGTGATGATTATATTACCAAACCCTTTTCACCTAAAGAGTTAGTGCTGCGAGTGAATAATATAATCAGACGCACTTATCGTGAAGATTCCTCTAAAATCTTTATTGAAGGATATCAAATAGAAGAAAATCAAAGAGTAGCATATGATGATAAGGGTAATGAGTTAGAACTTACTACTAAAGAATTTGATTTAATGATGTTGTTTATAAAAAATAGAGGAACAGCTTTTTTGCGTGAACAAATTTTAGAAAAAGTGTGGGATGTTAATTATTTTGGTAGTGATCGCGTTGTGGATGACACCTTAAGAAGACTAAGGAAGAAAATGCCTAATCTTAATATACATACTATTTATGGATATGGATATCGTCTAGGATGAAAAGAATAAGATTATGGTTAAGAGAACTTAATTTGTCACAACAGTTATTGACGATTGTATTTATATCAGTAACCTTTTTTGCATTGTTTTTCTTTGTTTATATGTCAGAAATTGTAGATGATTTTGTGGATCGTGAAATGTTTAGGATACTACATCGAACACAAGATACAATCTATGAAAACATTGAGGATACGCAGTGGTCGTTTTATGCTGATTCTTTAGTGACAACTGTTTTTTATGATAAAAGTGATAATGTTTATACTATAAATAACAATACTTATGAAACAGCAACAATTCAAAGTATTATAATGAGTGTAAATCGTGCCAACCCGATGCAAGAAGATTTCGAATTTATTGAAGGTGATAGTAGGCTTTTATATTCAGTAAGGTATTTAAGCGAAGATGAAATAATTATTTCATTAATATCACAAAGTTATCAACAGGATTTTAGAGAGGCACTGCTCAATAGTGTAATCAACATTAGCAGCTTAGTTGTTGGGGCACTTTTTGTAGTCTTAATGATATGGGTAGGGTCACTTATACATCCATTAAATTTAATTAGAAATTATATTGAAAAAATACGTAAGGGTGAAAATGCAGAACTTAGAATAGAACGACGTGATGAAATTGGTGAAGTAGCCGATGCATTGGTAGTTATGAAAGAAGAATTAGCAAGACAAGAATCTATTAAGGATGAGATGATACAAAATATATCGCATGATTTAAAGACACCAATCGCAACTATAAAGTCTTATGGTGAGAGTATTAATGATGGTATATATCCTTATGAAACGCTGGAAAAAAGTGTAGATGTTATTATCGAACATGCGAATCGATTAGAGAAAAAAGTATATAGCTTATTAATGCTTAATAAAATGGGTTACTTAAGTGATGTAGCTGAAGATGGGGATACACTAGATATGGTTTCAGTAATTAATAAGGTTATTTTATCTATGGAAGTTTTAAAATCAGATGTTCATATTACTACTGTTTTAAATCCTGTCTTTTTTCATGGTGAAGAAGAGCCGTGGCGTATAGTAGTTGAAAATTTATTAGATAATGCGATTCGTTATGCAAAAAGTGAAATTGTAATTACTTTAAATGATAATGAATTAGAAGTTTCTAATGATGGACCAGCAATAAGTAAGGATCGTATCAGTAAGTTATTTAAGCCATATGAAAAAGGCACTGATGGTAAGTTTGGATTAGGGTTGTCGATTGTATATCGTGTTTGTAACACTTATGGTTATCGAGTAATGGCAGAAAATTTAGAAGAAGGCGTCATATTTAAAATAACAAAAGTATAGTGGGTTTATAGGTTTAAGTATATTGAAATAAATGGAGGACTAATATATGAGTATTAAAGAGAAAGCTTTAGCAGCACATCGTGAATGGAAAGGTAAAATTGAGGTTCACTCCCGTGTTACAGTAGAAAATTTTGATGATTTATCCTTAGCATATACCCCTGGAGTTGCCTATCCATGTTTAGAAATTAAAGAAGATAGTGAAAAAGTCTATGAATATACACGAGTAAATAACTTAGTAGCAGTAATTAGTAATGGTACTGCAGTTTTAGGTCTAGGTGATATTGGGCCTCAAGCCTCACTTCCGGTAATGGAAGGTAAATGTGCTTTATTTAAATCTTTTGCGGATGTGGATGCAATACCAGTTGTTATAGAAAGTAAAGATGTTGATGAATTAGTGCATAATATTGCACTAATATCAAAAAGCTTTGGTGGTATTAATTTAGAAGATATTAAGGCTCCAGAATGTTTTGAAATTGAAGAAAAATTAAAAAATCATCCTTTAGTCAATATACCGGTGTTTCATGATGATCAACATGGTACAGCAATTGTAGTTGTTGCAGGATTATTAAATGCTATAAAAGTAGTAAATAAAAAATTAGAAGATATCACGGTGGTTATTAATGGTGCAGGAGCTGCGGGCTGCGCTATTGCAAAATTAATTATGGAATTAAAAGTTAAGAATATTATTATGGTTGATCGCTTTGGTATTTTACATCAAGGAATTACTGATTTAAATAAAGCACATCAAGAGCTAAGTAGTACGACTAATAAAGATCAATTAGAGGGTTCTTTAAAAGATGCACTTGTAGAAGCAGATGTTTTTATTGGGGTATCCACTGGAAATATTTTAACTTCAGAGATGATAAATACAATGAATGAGCATCCTATTGTTTTTGCAATGGCTAATCCAACACCGGAGATTAGTTATGAAGAAGCAATGAAATCAAAAGTTGCAGTTTTTGGCACAGGGCGAGGAGATTATCCTAATCAAATTAATAATGTTCTAGCGTTCCCGGGAATTTTTAAAGGATTGTTGCAATCAAGAAAAAAAGAAGTTACAAAGGCAATGATGATTAAAGCCGCTTATGCTATTGCAGCTTGTGTTAGTGAACCAACTGCTTTAAAAGTAATACCGCAGGTGTTTGAAAAAGAAGTGGTGCTACAAGTAAGTGAGGCCATAAAAGAGTAAAGTGAAAGGAAGATATTTTGAATAAAAAGATAAACTTAGCAAATGAAATTATTCGAGGATTACTTTTACTTGTCCTAGGTGTTATTGCAATAACAAGACATGTAGCTGTTTGGACTTTTGTTTATATTCTCTTTTCAGGTGGATTCATCTACATGAGTTTTTCATTGTCACTAGGCATGATGATAAAAAAGAAATTAGTTATCACTCAACTTATTTTATCAATAACCTGCTTATTTATCGCAATTTACGGATTTTTAAATCCACAATTAGTAGTCACTTTTATTCCTTATGTAATAGGTTGGTTTGCATTGATTAATGCTTTAATACAAATGGTGAATTATGTTGTGTATTTACGTGATATGTTACGTGGAACAGGCTATAGACTTGTTTTAGTGCTAATTAATTTGGTATCAGCAGTAGTTTTGTTGTCAGCTCCAATTAGTACATTAGAAGCATTGTCCTTTTTTACAGGATGTTATCTCGTGTTTTATGCTTTAGTCACTATTTTAGAAACGCTAAAGGACTTAGTGTCTCCTGTTGCTAAAAGAAAATTACTGCGTCGTTTAAATGTTTCGGTGCCAATTTTGATTTCAGCAATTATCCCTCAACAAGTTTATTTTTCTGCTAATAAATTGATTGATATTGATGATTCACAAGAAAAAAATTCAATACAACCCGATGTAGAAGTGTTTTTTTATTTGAGCGCTAAGGGTCCTGAATCATTAGGGCATGTTGATATATGTTTCGAAAATAAAATATATTCTTATGGTCTACATGATCCTGAACGTCGCCGACTAATGGGCACATTTGGAGATGGGGTATTAATTGTGTGTGAGCGTAGTGCATTTTTAAATCATGCTAGTAATCAGGAAGATAAGCTGATTATTGGTTATGGTATAAAACTCAATGAAAAACAAAAATTAATAGTTAAGCAAAGAATTGATGAGTTATTAAATAGAACTTATTTATGGCAAACGCCTATTGAAAAACAAAAAAAGCTTGGATTTATTGATTATGCATCACGAGTGTATATCAGTACAAAAGCGAAAATGTATAAGTTTACAAAGGGAAAGTTTCGCACCTATTTTGTGTTGAGCACTAATTGCGTACTTTTAGCAGACCATATACTTCGTAGTCCCCAGCTGGATTTGTTCAGTTTTGCTGGAATAGTAACTCCAGGAAGTTACATGTCATTCTTAAATAGTGAGTATCTGCGTGAAGGTAGTGTTGTGATTAAAAGAATTATTTTAAAGGAGAAGAGTCATGTATAAAGTAAAATTTTATAAAGGGAAAGATCATTTTGAAGATGCTTATAGCATCAGAGAAAAAGTCTTTATAGAGGAACAAGGTTTTCAAAATGAAGAAGATGAGCGTGATCAAACTTGCATTCATCTTGTCTTATATGATCAAGATAAACCTATAGCCTGTGGTAGAATGTACAGTGAAAAAGATGATCAGCTAACCCTTGGTCGAATTGCGGTGCTACCAGAATACCGAAAAAATAAACTAGGAATAAAAGTGATGGAAGAACTTGAATTTAAAGGGGTTATTATGGGGTATAATTCTTTTGTATTGTCAGCTCAAGTTCAAGCACAAGGTTTTTATGCGCAATGCGGATATGAAGCAGTTGGTGAGGTTTATATGGATGAACATTGCCCGCATATCACAATGTGTAAAAATTTTAATGAATTAGCAGCAGCACGTTTACAAATTAATGCAATTGACAAAGAGCTCGCTCATTTATTTGAAAAAAGAATGCAAGCAGTAAAGCAAGTAGTTCAATATAAACATCAACATCAACTAGCGATATTTGATGCTTCTAGAGAAGAAGAAGTATTGGTGCGAAATACTGCATTAATAAATGATGAAAATTTAAAAAAATACTATAAGAAATATTGTCTTATGCAGATGGATATTTCAAAAGAGTATCAAGAGGAAATATTAAAAAACCTTGATTAATATCAAGGTTAAAGAAGAGATAAATTATCTCTTTTTATTTTGAATATGTGACTATTTGTTCAATCAAGGCTTTTTTGGTAGATAAAGATAAAGTATCTGTAAAAGATTCATAGGTTAATGCCTGAAAGTCTAAACCTGTTACATAATTGGTATAGCCGTTAGAATAGCAACCTAGAATACTCTTGGTAGTATCGATAGTTTTAAGATAATAACTAAAGAGTTCATGAGGTGTAAAAACAATAGCAAAATCGCCTAATTTAATACGTGAAACAAGACAATCTTTTGCTAACTTACCAGGCATATTTTTGATGTTTTCGCGTACTTTTTGTCCGATTGCAATGGTTTCTAATTCTCGTTGGGTCAAATTTTCTGGAATTGAACTAAGGTCGATTGGATCTAATTCATGCTCTAAAGGCATAAGTGTTTCTTGATAGTCTAAGGTGAGTGGATAATCTTTTATATCTTCCCTTTTCATTTGTGTAATTTTATCAACAAGACGTTGTGCTAAGACTTTAACAGCCTCATAATCTTGGCCATCTCTTGTGAAGCGTGTGCTAATATCTCCTGCTGCTCCTTGAATGAAAGTAAAAAACTGTTCTGGATTTGCTTGAGTAAGTTTTCTTAGGGTAAGACCAGGATATTCAGCACTGAAAAAAGGCGTATTAGCTTCTAATATAGTGGGATGCACATTATGAATTACAAAGTTAACTAAAGGATTATTGTTTTCCTTGATGATCAATAAACTAAGTAATACAGTCGCTTCGTGATTACTAATTCGGCTTTTTCCTACTTGATCAAAAGGAACTGTTTGAAAACTTACAGTTGGGTTATTTAGCTTTTTATATTCTAAATTTGAGATGGCTGCTTTAAGAATATTAAAAAGATCTTTTTGATATTGTTCATCATACGGATTACAAGCATGATGAGTATGTGTTGCACTCGTTGTAATAAACAAGGGTTTATCAAAATTAGGGGTTAAGGTATTTTTTAAGTTTTCTTGAAAAAGTTGGTTAAAACCGATAATATCGCATGAAATGTGAATCCAAACAATTTCGTCACTTTCAAGACTAACAATACGCGCTTGTAAATCATCATTTACTTTTTCAATCAAATTAGTTTGGCTTAAATGACCATATTGTTTAACAGGGAAAGTGGCGTTAATACACACAGTTGTTGTTGCTAAATTCATATTTAATCTCCTTATTTTACGTTGTTTAGTTCATCATAACATTACTATAAGCAAATCAAAAGAGTAAATTTTTGTTTTTTATATACTTGTTTAAATTCATGTTACTTACATTTTTTTAGTATAAATAGTGAATTATTTAGTATAAAAAACATTGTTGACATAAATATGTTCATACGTTAACATTTATTTATAAACTTAAATAAAGGAGTAAATAATAATGAAATTTGTAAACGTTAGAATCGATGAAAGATTGATTCATGGTCAAGTTGCGGCTTATTGGACAAATGAATTGAATGCAACACGCATTATGGTAGTAGATGATGGTGCATCAAAAGATGACATTCAAAAAATGGCTCTTAAAATGGCTGCGCCAGCTACAGTAAAACTTTCAATCTTAGGTGTTGAAAGAGCAGTTGAGCGTTTAAAAGAAGCTGCATACCCTAATGATCGCATTTTCGTGGTTGTAAGAAGACCTGAAACATTACGTCGTATGGCTGAATTAGGATGGAAATTCGAAAAAGTTAATGTAGGTAATATGTCAAGTAAACATGGTTCAGTTCAAGTTAAAAAGACTGTTGGAGTTACTAAAGATGATGTAGAACATTTCAATTATCTAAATGATAATGGAGTAGTTTTATATGCTCAAATGGTTCCTTCACATGAACCCGTTGATTTCATGCCATTACTAAAAGACGTACAATTCTAAAAATAAAAGTAGCAACTGCTTAACCTAAGGTTAGTAGTTGCTACTTTTTTTATTGTACTGTTATTGATTTGTGTTGTTGGATTTTATCTAGCGTAACCTTTGCAATACGCTCGCTTTGACCGTTAAGAGTATGAACTACATAATTTTTTAAAAATTTAGGTTTTGCTTGCGTGATTTTCTTAATGCTTCTAAATCGTATTGTCAAACCATTAACTATAATGCGTTCTTCATTATAATAAACCTTATATTTTGAGTCCAATTGAAGAAGTTCGCCTAGTCCCAAGAAAGCTAAGATGATTCCTAACCCAATACTTACTTCATCATACTGAATTACAGATCCAAAGATTATAGAAATTACTGAGAAAACTATAACTCCAACATTTACTGCTACTGCACCTTTTCTTTCGATATAGGATTCATATTTCTGTCTCTCTAATTCTAGTTTAAGGGGTTGCATTTTTTTTGATGATTCTTTTAGCTGTACTACTAAAGTAACAACACCAACAAGTGCCATAAATAAAATAAGCATAAATAGTCCTCTTTCCTTATGAATAATATAAATTTTAACTGCAAAATTGCTAGTATCATTTTAGCATAATTAAGAATAAATTCAAATTATTACTGAAAGTATTAGTAAATAAATAAATATTTTTATAGGTAAAACAAAAAAATTGTAATATAATTTTAATAGAGCTTAAATCATAGATGGAGGAATATGGGATGGAATTGAGCGAAAAATATAAAGAATTAAATATTAAAGAAACACCAATTACTACTTTTAAATTTAAACCAACAGGAACAATCATTGTTGCTATGATTTTTGGAGTTGCATTTATTGTAGGCACATACTATGTAACAAATTTATGGATTATTGGAGCAATCTTTATTTTGTTAGCGGGGTTTGTGCAGTTTTTTGCTAAAGATTATGTCATTTTAACCGAATATGATGGATTCTTTGTTGTGCATAATCCTAAAAATGATAAAGAAGGAAAAATAGTACAGTGGGAAGAGGTTAAAGAGTGGAAAACACTTTCTTCTAGTGGACAAGAGCGCGGAATGGGGATTTTGCTTCTATTAACGAGCGATGAAGTAGTTTATATTCAAATTTTTAGTTTAATGAAAATATCAAGAATGTTTAAAAAGCATGCTGCTGAAAAAGAAGCTAGCAAAGTGCAACTATCAAAAATTAAAAATACACCATTAAGTTGGTTTAACAAAAAGAAGGGGTAAGTCATGAATATAGAAGAGCTAATATTAAAGTATGCAGTAATGATGCCAGTTAGATTTTCAATTAAACAAAAATATTTGTTTATTAATGAAATTGCAAAAGAATACAAAGCACTAGGATATGAAGTCAATGCGGTAATGAACCAAAAAGGTAAAAAAGCAGTAAACCTAATGATAGGTGACTTAAAAAATGCTGAAACTATCATAGTTAGTCATTATGACACACCACAAAAAAATTATGGAAAAACTTTAAAATATTTTCCAATAAGTGGGACAAATTCATTTGTAAGCACTTTTATATCAGTATATACACCATTAATATTTGGAGGATTTCTTAGTTTATATTTATTATTATTTCAAGTTCCAAACATTGATTTTGAAAATAATTTACTAGGTTCAGTTGTTGTGTTTGGTTTACTGCTTGTTTTGCTTGCGGGTACATCGGTGATGACAAAAGGAGTAGCGAACAAGTATAATTATAATAGAAATTCATCAGGGGTAATTGGAAGTTTATTATTGGCAGAAAAGTTAAAAGGAAAGAAAAAAGTTGCTTTTGTTTTGACTGATATGGGTTGTATGAATCATAAAGGGGATCAAATGCTTCAGGAGGCCCTTCCTAAAACTTTAAAAGATAAAACGGTACTTGTTTTAGATTGCATTGCTAAAGGTGCACGCGTGGGTGTTGGCTATCGTTCGGCTGCAAAAACAGCAGCTCATAAATTTATAAAATTATTTGATGAAGATAAATTGTATAGTAAAGAAATGAGTGATGAAGATTTGAAATATCATACAGCTCAATATTATGAAAAAGCAATCATAGTGTCTTATGGTAAAAAACAAGGAGATAGTTTTTTTGTAGAAGATACTGCAAGTAATCAAGATAATGAAATTGACAATCAAGTAGTATTAAATATTGTAGATAAAATTGCAACTTTTATAAAGTAGCAGTTATAATCAGAAATAGGAAGCGTATGCTTGTATTAGACACATATTAATTAATTTTAGATATTTCGAAATTCCACAATTTTGTCGTTAAATTATGTGTAAAATGTGGGATTTTGGTTGACAAAGCTAATTAAAGCGGTTACAATTAAGTTAACTTGCACATATAATTATGTGTTAAGAATAGAGGAGGAGATTCTATGGAATTAACAATGATTCAGATTCTTATTCTCACTGCCTATGCTGGTTGGGCAATGGTTGATGCTTTATCGTTTAACTTCGGTTTCGGTAATGCAATCATTGCTAGTGTATTTACAGGACTAGTAGTTGGTAATGTAGAGTACGGATTGATTGTAGGGGGAACACTACAATTAACTCAATTAGGAGTAGGAACATATGGTGGAGCTACGGTGCTTGACATCAGATCTGCTGGTATGATCACTACTGCATTAGGGGTTACAACTGGTGTTGACCCAGTTGCATTTGCTTCATCATTAGGTATAGGGGTAGCTTCACTACTTACATTACTTGATATTTTAGGAAGAACTTCAAACACAGTATTCCAACATTTATGTGATGGTGCTGTTGCTGCAGGAGATACTAAAAAAATCGCATTATTTAATACTTTAGGTACAATCCCTTGGTCATTATCACGTGGATTACCAATCTTCGTATTCTTATTCCTTGGAAGTGCAGTAGCTGACAATATTATGGCTGTTGTACCTGCATGGGTAATGGAAGGATTTAGAGTTGCTGGTGGTATGTTACCAGGTGTCGGGTTTGCAATCTTAATGAGATACTTACCTGTACAACAAAAACCTCACTACCTTGTATTAGGATTTGTAGTAGCAGCTTATTTAAAAGTTGCAATTCTTGGTATCGCATTAATCGGATTCGTAATTGCATTCCAAGTGTATCAAAACGCAATAGCTAAAAATGCGGTTCCTGCAATGGCCGGAGGTGACGACTATGACGAATAGCAAATATTTTACTAAAGCAGAATTAAGAAGAATCAATTTACGTTGGATGTGGCATTCACAAATTGGTTGGAACTATGAGCGTATGCAAGGTATGGGTTACCTTACTACAATGCTTCCAGTTTTCAAAAAATTATACGGTGACCGCCCTGAACTTCACCAAAAAGCTTTAGAAACTCATAACGTATTCTTTAATACTCAACCTAATATGGGAGATATCATCGTTGGGATGAATATCGCGATCGAAGAATCAGCTGCTGATACTGGTGCTGGTTTAGAAGTTGCATCTTCTGTAAAAGTTGCATTAATGGGTCCATTTGCTGGTATCGGTGATACTGTATTTGGTATGGTTGCTGGTGCTGTATTTGGTTCAATCGCAGCTAGTATGGCAGTTGAAGGTAATATTATCGGTACTGCTATTTGGTTTGCATGGCAAATAGCTGTATTCTTCTTCCGTTTCAAAATGTTCGATATCGGTTATTCTCAAGGTATCAAACTTGTTACAACATTATCTTCTACAATGTCAGCATTTACTGAAGCTGCATCTGTAGTAGGATTAATTGTAGTTGGTGGTATGGTTGCAACAATGATCAACTTCCCATTAGCTACTATTCAAGGTGGTATGATCGGTACTGATGCTGAAACTGGTGAAGCAATTTACCAAATGTTCAACTTACAACAATATGCTGATAATATTATGCCTGAATTAATGCCAGCTGTATTAGCAGGACTATTCTACTGGTTATTAGGTAAAAAATGGATGAATTCTAACAAACTAATCTTTGTTGTTATCGTATTCGCATTAGTATCTTCAATCGTAGGTATCGTTTAAGATTACCTTTGTTGAATAAACTATAAATTAAATGACGGGAATTTACTCTCGTCATTTTTTTATATATTTGGCATATAAAAAAAGATGCTTATTAGCATCTTTAGATTAGTAAAATTTACTAAATGATGTTATTCGTCAATGTCATCCATTGATGCAGACATAAATGCACGAACATCTACAATAGCTTCTCTTCCTTCAGCCACTAAATTAGCAACTTCAGCACCTTCGCTTAGTATTGCATTAAGTACCATTGGAAAGTTCATTCCGGCAATAAATTGCACTCGTGGATCTTGAATAAAATATTGAAAAGCAGCATTTCCAGGTGAACCACCAAATAAATCAGAGAACACTAATACTTCTTCATAGCGATCTAACTCTGGTTTTAATGCTTCTAATTTTGCTGTAAAACTTTCTGGACCATCTTGAGATTCAAGACATGCAGTATAAACATGGTCTGTAGCACCTGCAATCATTTGTAAAGAGCCTTTAAACTCTTGCGCATATAGTCCGTGACTTACTAATAAAATACCTCTCATAAAAAATCTCCTTTTCCATATATTATCATAAAATCACTTATTTTTAAACACTATAATAAGAAATAGTATAGAAAAAAATAGCTAATTCATGAATTTAATTTTGTTGTGTTGACTTAGTCATTAAACAACGTATAATTGAGATAGATGGATTGTATATAAGGAGGAGATATCATGGTAGGAGTGGTGCTGATTAGTCATGGCGATATGGCAGAAGGAATGTATAATTCGGCAGACTTATTTTTTGGGGATACAGGTTTACAACAAGTTACCACTGTGTGTTTTATGCCTGAAGATAGTTTTGATAAGTTTGATAATAGTTTATCTGCAGCTATAAAAAAAGTAGACACAGGTGATGGTGTAATTGTGCTAGCTGATTTACTGGGTGGAACACCTTGTAATCGTGCTGCGGCTATGGCGAACGAACAAGTTCATGTTATTGCGGGTATGAATTTGCCAATGTTTGTAGAATTATTAGGACTTAGAATGAGTGGTAATGTTGATATAGATAATTTAATTACCACAGGTCATGAAGGTATTGTTAATTTAAATGAATTATTAAATGGAAAATAAAAAGCGGAGCTCCGCTTTTTTTATAGCTTTTTAGCAAATACCTTTTCTTTACATGAACCATCACAAATAGTTTTTAGTTTTTCATGAAGCTCGTGCTCTAAGTTAGCTGCTGAATCTATAGTTTTTGTAACACAGCATAAAATATCTACTAATTGTTCCTTTGTAGCGCATTTGTCCTCAATAAAATATTGTAGATGTTCACCTTGTGCATTTAATATGTGTGCAAGTGCTGCCTCTCCCAAGGCAATAGATTGAATAACATCTGTAACTGCTTGACTTCTAGTAACTGTACTAGATTTAATTTCTGGCATTCCCATATGAAATCCTTCCCTTCAATATAGTATAAGCAATAGGTAACAGTAGGAAGGCATTTGTTTGCGATTTATATAAAAAAAGAGATACAAATTAAGTACCTCACAAGAATAAGTATACCATAAATATATTTTTATTATAAGTCTATATTTATAAAAAATATACGATATGATTAACTTAGCAAGAAAGATTTGGATATTAGTCGTATAAAAGGAGGTTAATGTTCATGAAAAAGGTTCTGCTAGAATATAAAGCCGCTTCCTAATCAATTGAACAGAGTTGGTTGAGGAAGGATAAAATTTAGATGTAAGCACCAAATAGAAAGTGTATTCTGTAAGAGGTAAGACCAATGGATATTGAGGTTTTGTATTAAGTTAAACATGGAATGAAGTTGATACATGTATACACAAGAAAAAACTAAATAATTTGAAACGTAAAATGAGTATGTTAATAAAATATATTAGAAAGATAAATAAGGATTGTATATATATGTCCTTATAAGAATGGCACTTAATCTTGTGTACAATTCCATCATAGAAATAAGTTTAAAAATAAAATTAGAGAACTAATCATATCAGATTAATTTATATGTAGCTTAATATAAATAATCCTTATTAATAGAAAGAAGATTAGTTAAAATTATTCGTAGAATCCTATTAGTTCTTGAAAAAAATAAGTTTCAAAAGATACAAAGATACAAAGATTTAAAGATTTAAAGATACAAAGACTTAAAGATTTAAAGATACAAAGACTTAAAGATTTAAAGATACAAAGATTTAAAGATATAAAGATTCACGGATTTAAAGATACAAAGATTTAAAGATACAAAGATTTAAGATACAAAGATTTAAAGATACAAAGATTCACGGATTTAAAGACTTAAATAATAATAAGGAAACTATAGAAGTTTGTAGTTTCCTTTTATATTCTTTAACTAACAAGTAGTATGGTAATGGCAAAATCCTTTTTCATCTTGTATAATAACATAAAATAGATATAATGAATTAGGCGAGTGTTATGTCAGTTTTAGGAGGGTTTTATGAAAGATGTATTAATAAAGGCTGTTGCAGCTAATCAGAAAGTTAGAATCATTGCATGTTCATCTACTACTTTATGTGAGGCGGCACGAAAACAACATCAGTGTTGGCCGACTTCAGCTGCAGCATTAGGTAGAGTATTATCGATGGCAGCAATAATGGGATCGATGGAAAAGAAACAAGATCAAAAAACAACAATACAGATTAATGGTGGAGGACCAATAGGAACAATCATGGCTGATGGTTGGGGTAATGGTAATGTACGTGGGTTTGTAGGCGATAATGAACAATATTTAAAATACAATGATACTAATAAATTAGCAGTAGGTATTGTAGTAGGGACTGATGGCTATTTAAAGGTAAGTAAAAATATGGGCTTAAAAGAGAATTTTACTAGTCAAGTTAAACTACAAACTGGAGAAATTGGAGATGATTTTGCATACTATTATACTGTCTCTGAACAAACACCTTCAGCGGTTTCTTTAGGGGTATTAATTGATGTAGATAATTCAGTTAAAGCTGCAGGAGGTATGTTGATACAAATTATGCCTAATGCTACAGAAGAAGATATTCGTGTTGCTGAGCAAGCAATTAATAAACTAAGACCAATTTCCTCTATGATTGATGAAGGTATGACTCCTCAAGATATAGTACATAGTATATTCGATGATTGCGAAATTCTTAGTGAACAAGCAATACAGTGGCATTGTGATTGTGGTAAAGAGCGATTTTATGGTGCATTATCTACACTAAGTGCTGAAGATTTAACTGAGATGATTACAGAAGATCATGCTTGTGAAGTTACTTGTGAATATTGTAATAGTAGATATAATTTTAGCGAGGAAGAATTAAAGTCTATTTTGGAGTTTAAATCATCATGTGGAAAATAGGCGATGTGAATATTGCTAATCCTATTGTTATAGCACCAATGGCAGGTATTTCTAATGTTGCCTTTAGAACTATTGCTAAAGAGTTTGGGGCAGGATTAATTTATAGTGAAATGGTATCGGATAAAGCTATTTGTTATAGTGACAAAAAAACTATGAATATGACTCAAATTAATGAGGATGAACATCCTATAGTGTTGCAACTCTTTGGTCATGATATTGATACAATGTTGAAAGCAGCTATATATTTAGATCAACATACAAGTTGTGATATTATTGATATTAATATGGGGTGTCCAGTAAAAAAAATAATTAAATCAGGTGCAGGAAGTGCATTAATGAAAGAGCCCGAACATGTTTATGAATTGGTGAAAACTATAGTGGAAGCTGTGAAAAAACCAGTTACTGTGAAAATACGTGCTGGATGGGATGATCACAATATGAATTGTGTTGAAATAGCAAAATTGTGTGAAAAAGCAGGGGCTAAGGCAATAGCGGTACATGGAAGAACACGTAGTCAAATGTATTCAGGTAAAGCGGATTGGCAGTGGGTTAAGAAAGTAAAAGAGGCAGTGACAATACCGGTAATAGGAAATGGCGATATAAAGAGTGTAGAAGAGGCTGTAAGCAGAATGCAAGAAACAGGCTGTGATGCAGTTATGATAGGACGTGGTGTTTTAGGTGATCCATGGCTAATTAAAGATTTATATGCTTATTTCAATCAAGTTGAAATATATAAAATGGATAATGATGAGAAATTTACTTGGATTTTAGAACATGCTAAACGCTTAATAACATTAAAGAATGAAAATGTAGCAATGAAAGAGATGCGTGGTCATGCCTGTTGGTATATACAAGGTTTACCATATAATCATCGTATGAAGGATTGTTTTGCGAAATTGAATACTTATAGTGAGCTTGAAAATTTACTGCAAGCTTATAGTGAATTTATTATATTATCTAATGATGAACAAAGTGAGCAGGCTAAAGAATTTTTTAATGGATGCTTAGAAATGCTTAGTGTTAATTGTAATAGTGCTCAAAATTTATAATTGACAATTAAGGCTTAAATGCTATAATTACACTGATAAAATTGTGGTGAAAAGAAGAGTAAATTATTTAGAAATGTAAAGAGAGTTCGGACTGGTGAAAACGAATCAGGGATAAATAATTGAAAAAAGACTTGGAGCAAAACGTATATCTGCGTTAAAGATTAACTTTTAAAGTTAATAAGATGATTAAAGTGATTTAATCATGAATTTGGGTGGTACCACGATGATAACTCTCGTCCCTTGTTGATGAGAGTTTTTATATTATAAGGAGGCTTAAATGATGGAAGTAAAAAGATCGGAACAAGAATTAGTTCGTATAGCGAAAATGAATGAGTTAAAAGAAAAAGGGATTGATCCTTTTGGACATGCATATGAAAGAACGCATCATTCTATGCAAATTAGAAATGAATTTGAAGAAAAAAGTAAAGAAGAGTTAGTGGAATTAAATGTGACTGTAAGTATTGCAGGACGTATAATGACGAAACGTCGTATGGGTAAGCTAGGTTTTGTGCATGTGCAAGACCGCGATGGAAAAATACAAATAGTTATTAATAAAGGTGTTGTTGGCGAAGAGGTATATGAAATTTTTAAAGCAAGCGATATCGGGGATATAGTAGGAATTAAAGGACAAGTGATTAAAACAGATAGTGGTGAGTTATCAGTTAAAGTAGAAACTTATACACATCTTTGTAAAGCACTACGTCCACTTCCTGAGAAGTTTCATGGTTTAACAGATGTTGAAGAACGTTATCGTCGTCGCTATGTAGATTTGATAATGAATGATGAAAGTCGTAAAATTGCGATGATTCGCCCTCGTATTATTAGAGCTATTCAAAATTATTTTGATGGACTAGGTTTGATTGAGGTTGAAACACCAGTGCTACAGCCTATTTTAGGAGGTGCTGCGGCTAGACCATTTGAAACACATCATAATACCCTGGATATGCCTTTTTACTTACGTATCGCTACGGAATTGCCTTTAAAACGCTTAATTGTTGGAGGATTAGAGGGTGTTTATGAAATTGGAAGATTATTTAGAAATGAAGGTATGAGTCCTCGTCATAATCCAGAATTTACTACTGTAGAAGCTTATGTAGCATATAGTGATATGGAAGGAATGATGAAGTTAAATGAAAACCTTCTTGAGTATGTGGCAACTACAGTGCTTAATACAACAGAGGTAACCTGGGGAGAAAAGACTATTTCTTTAAAAGGTCCATTTAAAAGACTACATATGGTAGATGCGATAAAGGAAGCTGCTGGAGTTGATTTTTGGGGTGTTAATGATTTAGAAGAAGCACTTCAATTAGCAAAAGAAAATCATATAACAGTAGAAAAACATCAAAGAACAATTGGTCATATTATAAATTTATTCTTTGAAGAATTTGCAGAAAGTAAAATCGTTCAGCCTACTTTTGTATATGGGCACCCTATTGAAATATCTCCTTTAGCTAAGAAAAATGCAGATGATCCACGATTTACAGATCGCTTTGAGTTGTTTATTGATGGTCGTGAATACTGTAATGCCTTCACTGAACTAAATGATCCAATTGATCAACGAGAACGTTTTGTCGAACAAGTAAAAGAAAAAGATTTAGGTAATGATGAAGCGAATGAAATGGATGTGGATTTCGTTGAAGCATTAGAATATGGAATGCCACCTACAGGTGGTATGGGATTAGGTATTGACCGCTTAGTCATGTTATTGACAAATAGCGAAACGATACGTGAAGTAATATTATTCCCACATATGAAAAATAAACAATAAGTTAGACGTTGTACTAACCCATTAAGTCCTTATTTTAAGGGCTTTTTTTAATTTCAATATTCC
>CAYJJG010000026.1:0-20296 GCA_964370435.1 uncultured Holdemania sp. | reverse complement strand
TTTTTGGAGAATGTTATAGAATGGAAAATACTCCACTGGGCGAACTCCTAAGGGTTAGTTGTGAGTTCGATTCTCGCAGAGGGTGCCATAAAATTCAGTGTTTAAGCTATTTTTAAGGTTTAACACTTTTTTTGTTTCTATGCGCAATAAAAAGGCAGTGCATTTTTTGATTCACATCGGTTTTTTTACTATGTTTTTATTAACAAAATTTATAGAAAAATGTTGCTTATATTGGCTATCACTAAATGGGAAAGTGATAACACCTTCCCATAATATTATCCATGCTAGAACAGTATACAATATAGATAAATCCAAATGTTTTTGATAGAATTATAACATGACTTAAGGTTAAAACAAGCAGAGGAGATAACGAATGAAAAAACAGATTATTTTGTTGATGACAGATACCACCCGTAAAGATATGGTGGGGTGCTACGGTGATACGAGAATGCTTACGCCTAATGTAGATAAGTTGGCCGCACAGGGAATTCGTTATGAGAATGCTTATACGTGTCAACCGGTTTGTGGCCCAGCTAGAAGCGCACTATTTACAGGGACGTTCCCTCATAGTAATGGAATGGTAACCAATTCAATCGCCATGGGTGATAACGTAAAGACTGTGGGACAACGACTTACTGATAATGGTATTCATTGCGGATATATTGGTAAGTGGCACCTGGATGGTGGAGATTATTTTGGACTTGGAAAATGCCCAGAGGGATGGAATGCGAAGTACTGGTATGATATGAAGTGCTATCTCGATGAGTTATCAGATGCAGATAGAATTCGTTCAAGAAAGTCAGAGACTTCTTTCGATTCAGATATGACAGAGGATTTTACTTATGCACATAGATGCTCAAATCGCGCATTAGACTTCTTAGAAGAATATAAGGATGAGGATTTTTTCTTAACAGTCTCCTATGATGAGCCGCACGGACCTAGTCTTTGCCCAGCACCATTTAATCAGATGTATAAAGATTTCAAATTCCCTGATAATCCAAATTTTCAGGATGACTTAACGAAGAAGCCTTTTATGCAACAATTATGGGCAGGAGCGGCTATGAGTCAAAGTGCAGAGGAGCTAAATAAACCATCAGCAGCATTATCTTTATTTTTAGGTTGTAACACATTTGTAGATTATGAAATTGGAAGAGTTGTGGATAAAATCAATCAAATCCTTCCAAATGCACTTGTGATATTCACATCGGATCATGGAGATATGCTAGGGGCGCATCGTCTACAGATGAAAAATGCAACCGCCTATAAAGAGGTAGCTAATATTCCTCTTATTATTCGTGGTGGTGAAATTGGTAAGATTATAGAGTCACCAGCATCCCATATTGATATTGTTCCTACTATTTTAGATTATATGGGGATTCAGCAACCGAAGATATTAGAAGGTAAGAGCATGCTTCCACAAATCTATGATACAAGTGTAGAAATTAATGATGTAGTATATACAGAGTTCACAAGATATGAGGTAGATCATGATGGATTTGGTGGCCTTCAAATGATGAGGGCAGTAACTTCAGAGAAATATAAGTTGGTAGTACATTTATTAGATACCGATGAGTTCTATGATTTACAGAAAGATCCATATGAGGTCAACAATCTTATCAACAGTGAAGAATACAAGGATATCCGAAATGAATTTCACGACAAGCTCTTAAACAAGATGAATGAAACAAGAGATTTGTATAGAGGATACCAATGGGCTATGCGTCCATGGCGACCAGAGAAGCTTGCAACATGGGCAAATGATGGATATACAAGACAAAGAGAGAACGAAGAATATGAACCAAGGCAACTTGATTATGATACAGGAATGCCAATGACGAGCGCAAAAAGAAAGAAAGAAACAAAAGATGAGAAACGATAAAAATTCTTAAAAGTATAAAAAAGCCTACAAACAAAAAGTGTAGGCAAGTATTTTTATTAGTTTCTGCTATTGTAATAGTTGTATATTCTTGATTATATTTTTATAAAAGTTTCAAAGATACTACTTAAAGCAATTTTATTCACATTGA
This sequence comes from uncultured Holdemania sp., assembly GCA_964370435.1. GTDB lineage: Bacteria > Bacillota_I > Bacilli_A > Erysipelotrichales > Erysipelotrichaceae > CALVGQ01. The sequence continues at coordinate 18,269 of CAYJJG010000026.1, read as the reverse complement.
GGATTTAATAATTCAAATCTGCCATCATTATTTTTTTCACCCCATTCACACATAAGTTCTAGAATAGGATACAGTGTACTTCCTTTTTCACTTACAGCATACTCTACTCGTGGTGGTATTTCATTAAATGCCGTTCTTGTAATAAGACCGTCGGTTTCTAACTCTCTGAGTTGATTTGTTAACGTTTTTTGAGAAATTTCTGTTACAGATGCCATTAAATCTTTAAAACGCATTGGACCTTCGGTAATTAGCATATATAAAATCAGTGGTTTGCATTTTCCACCAATCATTTTTAAAGTTATCTCGATCTCTGAATTTACTATTGTTTTATCCATTAGTTACCTCTTTTTCCCTAAGCGAAAAAGAAGTACCTTATTGACTAATTTTCTTTTTGCTTTATGATAAAAATATCTATTATAGTATAATATACTGCAATAGTAAAATTGTCAATATTAATAAAGGAGACGTTATATGAAAAAATTAGTGGTTATTACAGGAGCAAGTTCTGGTTTTGGTAAAGCATTAGCATTAGAGTTTAACAAGGCTGGATATCCCCTTTTACTTTTAGCAAGACGTGTAGAATTGTTGGAACAAATGAAATTTGAAAACACACTGTGTGAGAAAGTAGATGTCACAGACAAAGCTTCTTTTGAAAAAGCCGTAAGAAAAGCTGAAGCTATTTATGGAAAAACTGATTTAATAATAAACAATGCTGGTATCATGCTTTTAGGAAATCTTGAAAACCAAGATGCTAGTGAATGGCAAGATATGCTTAATGTCAATGTTATGGGTGTAATGAATGGAATGCAAATTGTTATGAATGATATGAAAGAAAGAAAATGTGGTACTATTATTAACATTTCATCTATTGCAGGAGTGAAGCCTTTTGGTAACCATGCTGCTTATTGTGCAAGTAAATATGGTGTTGTTGGTCTTTCAGAGGTTGCTAGAGGTGAATTATCATCGTCCAATGTGCGCGTTATGAGAATTTGTCCTGGAGCTGTAGATACAGAGCTTTTAAGTCATACAACAAGTGATGATATCAAAGCTGGTTATCATGAGTGGAAAGAAGCTTGTGGTGTTGGATCTATCACAGCACAAGATATTGCAAAAACAATTAAATTTGCCTATGAATTACCACAAGGCGTAAACCTTCGTGAAATACAAATTGCAGACACAAAACAAGATGCCTAAACTATTAAAAACTCTCCTTTAAAAAGGGAGAGTTTTTAATCTTTCTACTATAATTAACTCAGGTTCAATAACGATGAAGAACTTAAGAACTTTGTTCAATAATAGAACTATATATAGCACTATATAATGAAAAAGAAATAGTAATAATTTAAATTTCAAAACCAAATTAAATAGGCAATTTTATGAAGAAAAAGTGATGTTTTTTTTGTATAATATAAATAGGTTGAATAAGCGAGGTGTACAATGTATTTTGAGTACGGTGAAAAAGAAATTAGTTATTTAAAGAAAAAAGACAAGCGGTTAGGTGAAGCCATTGATAAAATTGGGATGCTTCAAAGACCAATAGATTCAGATATATTTACCGCAATCATACGCGCAATATTAGGACAACAAGTGTCAAGACAAGCAAGAGAAACTGTATTTAAGCGTATAAAAGATTCTCTTTCTAGCATTTCAGCAGACAAAATAAATAATCTCACTGTCGCTGAAATACAAGCCTTTGGAACCACTTTTAAGAAGGCTGAATATATAAAAGATTTTGCACAAAAAGTTTATACAGGCGAACTTAATCTTAATGAACTGTATGAATTAACAGATGCAGAAGTCATTAAAAAGTTATGCACGCTCAACGGAATAGGTCCATGGACTGCTGAAATGCTACTAGCAAGTGCATTAGAGCGTACAGATATATTTAGTTTTGGAGATATTGCAATCCATCGTGGACTCCGGATGCTTTATCGCCATAAAGAAATTACAAAGGAATTGTTTGAGCGGTATCGAAAACGCTACTCCCCCTATGGTACAACAGCAAGTGTATATTTATGGGCAATTGCTGCAGGCGCACTACCTGAGTTTATTGACCCAAAAAATAGCAAAGTAGTTAAACGGCAATCAAACACAAATAATGATTATTTTTAATAAATGAAGTGATGGTAAAAACAATGTACAAACTAGAAAATGAAATAAGAGAAGAATTATTTGCACTAAAAGAAGATAAATTTCAAGTATTTGCAGCTTCACTGCTTCCTGGATGCGAAAACCTCCTAGGTGTGCGTATCCCACTGATAAGAAAAATAGCTAAGAAGGTTTCTAATCGTAATCCTATTGATTTTCTTGATAATGCTAACGATATCTATTTTGAGGAAACAATGCTTAAAGCACTTATTATCGGTAATATGACAGAGGATATTGAGGTAATTCTTGAACAAGTTGTGTTATTTATTCCGAAAATTACAAATTGGTCGCTATGTGACAGCTTTTGCAATGAGCTTAAAATTGTAAGGCTTCATAAAGAGCGAGTCTGGAAGTTTTTGCAGCGATATCACCAGTCAAGAGAAGCTTACGAAATAAGATTTGCTGTGGTATTACTTCTTTTTCATTATATGGAAAAGAAATACATAAATGAGATTATAAAAATACTGGATGAAATAAAACACGATGATTATTATGTTAAAATGGCAGTAGCTTGGTGTTTACAGGCATGCTTTGTGAATTTCCCTGCTGAAACAATGCCCTATTTGGGCGATAATAAGTTAGATGACTTTACTTATAACAAAACTTTGCAGAAAATCACAGAATCGCAAAAAGTGGACAAAACAACTAAAGAAATGATTAGATCTATGAAAAGAAAGTAGGTGCATTATGAATAGTAAATTCAATATGACATTCGATGAAATGTATACTGCTGTAATTTCAAATGATGTGAGTTATGATACAGTTTTCTTTTATGCTGTTAAATCAACAGGTATATATTGCAGACCTTCTTGTAAGTCCAGACCACCAAGAGTAGAAAACATAGAGTTTTACAAGACAGCAAAAGAAGCGCTCAACATGGGATACCGAGCTTGTAAAAGGTGTAGAAGCGATTTGCTTGATTATAAGCCGATGAAAGAAATTGCTGAAAAGCTTAAAAACCTAATTGACGATATGTTTAACGAAACAGAAAATCTAAATACCGAATTTGATAAACTCGGTTTATCGCGCAAGCGAATGGTGAAAATTTTCAAAGATGAATATGGCAAAACACCAAGTGCCTATGTGAATGATTTAAGATATAAAGAAGCAGTTAGACTTTTAGAACAGACAAACAATGAAGTAATTGATATTGCCTATTCTGTGGGATTTGGCAGTCTATCAGTATTTTATAAATTCTTTAAAGAACGAGCGAATATGTCTCCCGCGGCATATAGGAAGGTAAAAAACAATGAAAAACTTTGCGATTTATGAAACAAAATTCGGGTATTTCAAAATGGAATATTTCGATGATAGTATCACATTTTTTAAGAAAATATTTGATGAAGTTGTAACTGATTTCGGTACGAAAACTACACTTACAGACAATGCTTATAATCAACTTTTAGACTATTTTGATGGCAAAAGAAAGCAGTTTGATATACCTTATAAGTTAATAGGTACAGATTTTCAAAAAAGTGTTTGGTCTGCATTATGTTCCATTCCTTATGGAGAGACACGCAGCTATAAAGACATTGCAACTATGATAGGAAATCCTAAGGCAAGTCGTGCTATTGGTATGGCAAATAATAAAAATCCAATAACGGTTATTGTGCCTTGTCATAGAGTAATTGGAGCATCTGGAAAACTTGTAGGATATGCTGGCGGACTAGCTATGAAAGAATTTTTACTTTCTATGGAGGATAAAAATAAATGAGTAAATACATGGTGCTTTTTGAGGTAACACCAACAGTAGAAGGTAAGTTAAGATACTTAGAACTTGCAGCCATGCTTAAACCTATGCTTAGTGGTTTTGATGGATTTATTTCTGCTGAAAGATTTCAAAGTCTACAAAATGATCGTAAAATTCTTTCTATGAATATATGGGAAAGCGAAGAAGCGATGACCAAGTGGCGTACAATGACAGAGCACCGTATGAGTCAACTTGAAGGAAAAACAAAGTTATTTGAAAGTTATAAAATCTCGGTTGCTAAAGTTATAAGAGAATATTCTGATAAAAACAGAATTGAAGCTCCAATAGACTCCAATGATTATTTTAAATAATGTTATGAGAGGTAAAATATGATTATTAGTGTATCAAGAAGAACTGATATACCATCATACTATGGGGAGTGGTTTATAAATCGCCTTCGTGAGGGTTATGTTCTTATCCCAAATCCATATAATCCAAATCATTATTCAAAAGCTCTTCTAACTCGCAGTGCTGTAGATATTATCGTATTTTGGACTAAAAATCCAATACCTTTTTTAAAGCATTTACCTGTGATAGATGAAATGGGTTATCTTTATTATTTTCAGTTCACGTTAACCCCCTATGGAAAAGAAACAGAAAAAGGACTTCCAAGTAAAGAAATTCTACTAGATGCCTTTATTAAATTAAGTAAAAAAATAGGTAAAAAACGTATTGTTTGGCGTTATGACCCTATTATAATATCAGATAATTATACGATAGAATATCATGTAAAAAATTTCTTATCAATGGCAAAAAAACTTTCTAATTATACTGAAAGATGTGTTATCAGTTTTGTCGATAGCTATAAAAAGAATAATACTCAAGCTGGGCTAAATGCTTCATATCATAGAACTAAAGAAAGTATTGATGCGTTAGCTGAAATTTTTTCTAAGATTGCAAAGGAGTATAACCTTGAACTTTTTACTTGTGCTGAGGAAATCAATCTAGAACAATTCAACATAAAACCTGGTGCTTGCATAGATAAGCACTTAATCGAACAAATTTTAGGTCAAAAAATAAAAGTTAAAAAAGATAAAAATCAAAGAAAAGAGTGTCTTTGCGTAGATAGCATTGATATTGGAACATATAATTGTTGTATTAATGGATGTAGTTATTGCTATGCTGTAAGTGATGAGAAAAAAGCACTTCTAAATAGAGCGAAGCACGATGTAAATGCTCCAGTTTTAATTGGCGAAATAAATCCAAATGCACGTATTATTGAGCGTGAAAGTAGTAGTGTAGTAGAAAATCAAATCTCTTTATTTTAATACTATAGTTAATCGTGAGTTAATGTAATAGAAGTTGAAATTAATTTTTCAAATATCTTAAAAAAAAATATTATTTTTTTATTAATTTTAAAGTAAATTTAAGTTTTACAGCTTATTATTATATGGAGGTTATATTATGAGAATATTATTATGTGAAGATGAAAAAGAGCTATCCAGTGCACTTGTAAAAATATTAAAGCATTACAATTATGCTGTTGATGCTGTTTTTGATGGTGCGGAAGCGATGCTGTTTTTAAAATCAGAAAACTATGATGCTGTGATCTTAGATATCATGATGCCTAAAGTAGATGGTCTTAGCGTCCTTAAAAAAGTACGCCAGCAAGGCAATCTTATTCCTATTCTTATGCTTACGGCAAAATCACAGGTGGATGATAAAGTGACAGGTCTTGATCTAGGTGCTAATGATTATCTTGTAAAACCATTTGATACTAAAGAATTACTCGCAAGATTAAGAGCAATCACAAGAACCACCAATGATAGTGGATCCTCTATTCTAACAGTAGGTGATGTAAATCTTAATCGAAAAACTTTCGAACTGTATACCACTAAAAACTCTTTTAAATTAGCCAGCAAAGAGTTTCAAATGATGGAAATGCTGATGATAAATAAAGGACATATCATCCCAACTGAACGTTTTTTAGAAAAAATTTGGGGTTATGATAGTGATGCTGAAATAAATATTGTTTGGGTATATACTTCCTATCTTAGAAAAAAATTAACCTTACTTGAAACTAAGGTAAAGATTAAAGCTACACGAAACACTGGATATTCTTTAGAGGTATGATATGTTAAGAAAATTACAAAGAAAATTCATATTTATGACCACTATAATTAGCGTAGTTGTAATGTTACTTATTGCTATTTCAATAAATGTTGTAAACTTTTTATCGATCATGAATAGCTCTGATCATGTATTAAACCTTTTAACTGAGGGTAAATTAAAAATGGGACAACCCTTTAATAATAACGGTCATTACCCTAAAGAAATTGCCTTCACTACAAGATTTTTTTCTGTGCGCTTAGATGAAAATAGTAATATTATCAATGTAGATACACGTAGTATTAGTTCAATTTCGACTGAAGATGCCTACGAATATACGATGTTTGTAAATGAAAGTGGATCAACAAATGGATTAATTGATAATTTTAGATTTATTAAAACTGAGGATGAATATGGAGAAGTCTACTATTTTCTTAACATTGAAGAAGAATTAATTGGGTTTAAAACTTATTTATATTTTTCAATTTTTATATTAATTGGAGCAATTATATCCATATTTATTTTATCTGTCTTATTATCAAAAAAAGTTGTTGCTCCTATTGTTGATAGTTTTAATCGCCAAAAAAGATTTATTACCAATGTTAGCCATGAATTTAAAACACCACTTGCAATCATTAAAGCAGATTGTGATGTTATTGAAATTGAAAATGGAGAAGACGAATGGACTAGCAGTGTTAAAACGCAAATATCACGGTTAGATAAACTTGTTGAAAATCTTATATCACTTACAAAAATAGATGAAAAAACATACATAATTAAGACCGATTTTTCTCTTTCAGATACCATAACTGATTTGGTAAATGAGTTTTCATCTACACTTAAAAGCAACAATCTTAAACTTTTTTTAGATATTAAACAAAACATCTCTTACACTGGTGATGAATTGCAGATAAGAAATTTAATTGCAATTCTAATTGAAAATGCTATCAAATATGCCTCAGCAAACACTGAACTTATTGTTTCTTTGAGCACCAAAGGTAGCAAGAAAAAATTAAGTATTAAAAACTCTTGTAGTGATATTGAAGTTGGAAAACATAACGATTGGTTTGAGCGATTTTATCGTGGCGATGAATCACGAAATAGCGAAATAAAAGGAAATGGTATTGGTTTATCCATTGCTAAAAGCATTTGTGAATTACATGGAGCTAAAATATCAGCTGAAAGCAAAACAGGCAAAGAAATCATTGTAACTATAGTTTTTTAAAAAAAGGTTAGAGTAACTACTGTTTAGAATTCCAAATTATATTATTTAGTTTTACTTATCACATAATTATCATCTTTGATATAATTTTAGTACTATTTTATAATTAAATTAATCATATACTAGAGGAGACTACAATGGAAAAATTAAATATTTTATGGGCAAATGACAATCCTCTATCTGCTCATACAATGGTATTCATGTATGCTACTAACGCAAAAATAATGGCTGGTTTAACGAAATAGACATTATAATATGAGGTCCTACCGCAAAGCTTGTAGCAGAAGGTGAAAATATTCAGGAAAAAATTAAAATTGCTATACAGCTGGTGTAAATATCAAAGCCTGTATCGTTTGCCTAATATGCTCCATGTTACTAGCACTTGATATAGAAGTTTATGGTATAGGGCTACCTTTAACTACCATCTTAAAGGAGAATGAGAGACTACTTACTATCTAACATAAATAAAAAAACAAAGGCATCCTCGTGATTTCTTTGTTTTTTATTTATATAATACTATTGTTAATCAATTGCATTTTCAATATTTATTTTACTTATATACTCTTAATAATTTCTTCAACATACTTTCTTACTTGCTCAGGTGCATTTTCTTTGTGCTCCTCTATGAGTTTTACAATAGCTGAACCCACAATCACCCCATCTGCCTTTAATGACATACTTTTAGCTTGCTCTGATGTTGAAATTCCAAACCCAATCGCTACTGGTGTATCAGTTTCTTCTCTTACAAGAGATACCATACTATCAATATCAGTAACAATATTCTGTCTTACACCTGTAACACCTAATGAAGACACTAGATAGATGAATCCTTTAGCTTGCTGTGCTATCATTTTAATCCTATCGTTTGATGTAGGAGCAATAAGGGATATGAAATCTAATCCATATTTTTCAAAAACTTTACTGAATTCTTCTTTTTCTTCAAAAGGAATATCTGGAAGAATAATTCCACTCATACCTACTTCACTACTTTTTTTGGCGAATTTTTCAATACCATAGGAATACACGATATTCGCATAAGTCATAAATACTAGCGGAACTTGTACCTCTAATGTAGCTACCATATCAAATATTTTATCGGTAGTTATCGAAGTACTTAATGCACGTAAGTTAGCTGATGCAATAACTTCACCCTCAGCTGTGGGATCTGAAAAAGGTATACCCAATTCAATTATACTGGCTCCTGCTTTTTCCAAAGCATAGATTACCTCTTTTGTTGTTTCTAAATCAGGATCACCACAGGTTATAAATGGTATAAAAGCTTTTTTATTTAAAAAAGCATCACTTATTTTACTCATTCTACTATCTCCTTTCCTTGGTATCTTGCTATTGATAAGCAATCTTTATCACCTCTACCTGACAAGTTAATTACTATAATTTTATCTTTTGACATAGTAGGAGCAATTTTCATTGCATATGCTATGGCATGCGAGCTTTCTATTGCCGGGATAATTCCTTCTTTTCTAGATAAGTATTCAAAAGCTTCCACTGCTTCATCATCTGTAATAGCCACATATTTTGCACGCTTTATATCATGAAGGTGTGCATGTTCTGGTCCAACACCTGGATAATCAAGTCCTGCAGAGATGGAATACACTGGAGCAATTTGTCCATCTTCATTTTGACAGAAATAACTCTTCATGCCATGAAATATTCCAACACTTCCTATAGTAATTGATGCCGCAGTATCAAAGGTATTTACCCCTCTTCCAGCCGCTTCACAACCAATTAGTTCTACGTTCTCATCGTTAATAAAGTTATAAAATGCACCTATTGCATTAGAGCCTCCTCCAACACAAGCAATAACAGCATCAGGCAATCTTCCTTCTTTTTGTAAGCATTGTTCTTTTATTTCTTTGGAAATAATTGCCTGAAAATCTCTTACCATAGCAGGAAACGGATGAGGACCAACGGCTGATCCTAATACATAGTGAGTATCCTCTATTCTTGATGTCCACTCTTTCATCGTCTCGTTAACTGCATCTTTTAAAGTAGCAGTGCCTGATGTTACAGGATGTACCTTCGCTCCCAAAAGTTCCATTTTATATACATTTAAAGCTTGTCTTTCACAGTCTTCTTTACCCATGAAGATTTCACACTCCATCCCAAATAGTGCTGCTGCAGTAGCAGTTGCGACACCGTGTTGACCAGCACCAGTTTCTGCAATAACTCTAGTTTTACCCATTTTATGGGCTAAAAGTACTTGTCCTAAAACATTATTTATTTTATGTGCACCGGTATGATTTAAATCTTCTCTCTTTAGATAAATTTTTGCGCCACCTAAATCCTTTGTCATTCCTTTTGCATAATATAAAAGTGATGGACGTCCTGCATATTCATTAAAGAGTGTTTGTAACTCCTTATTAAATTGTTCATCATTTTTATAAAATTCATATTTTTTTTCTAGTTCGATCATAGAGTTCATGAGTATTTCTGGAACATATTGCCCACCATGGATACCAAATTTTGTATTATTCATTGTCTTCTCTCCTCACTTTAGTAATAATTTCTTTTGTATTAGTAATTCTTAACTCCATCTGCTTTTAAACTACCACTAATATCATTCAATAAAATCATATTATAAGACTTCTCTATGAGTTCATCTGCTTTATTCTTGAAAAAGTGGTTTGTTGCATCGAATCTATGTAGTCTGTTATTTCATAGCGCTCCTCCGATAATTATTCTAATTTTCTGTAATAAATAAAAAGTCCCTGACAGAAAATATCTGTCAAGGACGAGAATTTAAAGTTACCCGCGGTACCACCTTGATTTATGGGATTACCCCATACACTTAGCGAAATACTAACATATTTCCGACTACTTACGTAAGTCATTACGTCATAGAGTACTAAGGTAAAACCTTTTGACTATGCCCTCGGCGGTCCATTTAATAAGCAGTTACTGTCGGGTTTACACCACCCCCAACTCTCTAGAAGTTCTTTTCTTATTTTTATCTCCGCTTCAACGGTTTCTATTGTTAAATCCTAACATGATGTTATTGAGCTGTCAAGGTAAACAATTATTTTACCCACACTAATTATTGAAATTCATTCAGTTCATCTCTTAAATGCTTTGCCTGTAATATTATTGACAATAATTTTCCTATATATTGCAAACTATTAATTTCTCTTACTGTCCATATTCTTGTTTTAGTACAGTCATCAAGTCCTATAAAAAAGGTCATTTGTCCACATCGTTTAATTTGTGCATGTACAAAAGATAAGATGCCTTGATCATCCATGATTTCAAAAGCCCGGTCTTGTTCCAGTGTTTCTCTTAAATTATTAGAATAAATGATATCATTATGTGCTTTATTTAGAAAGTCAGCAAATAAAGCATAAGGCAAATTTTGCAGATTGTCCATTTCACTTCTAATGCCTTCTTTACAGTATTCAAAAGTATTATTTAGTGTAATACCGCCATCTAGTGTTTCAAATATATAACTTCGATCGGCATTATATTTCTGACATAAATAACTTAAAGCCAAATTAATCGCATCACTATCTCCATCTTTTTCATAAAGTATGTTAAATACTACTGCAATTAGATCATAATCAAAAAACGAACTAGCCATCCTATTAGCATTTTCAATTTTAGTTATGTTTCGTGTTGTTCCAATATCAAAATCTGAGGAATAAAACACATATCTGTTTTTCCCTTGCATTTTTGCTTGATTTAATGCTTTGTCAGCATTCTGATAAAGCTCTTCATAAGTTTTTCCATCATTAGGATAAAGGGCAATACCTACACTTCCTGATATAGAATAATTTTTATATTGGCCAGAATAAGTTTTTTGATAAATTTCTAGAATTTTCTCTGCCTTGTTAAAAATAATTTGTAGATCTGACATGTTTTCAACAAAGATAATAAATTCATCGCCGCCAATTCTAGCAACAATATCATTATCTCGAAATGATTCCTTCAGGCCAGTCGAAATATCTCTTAATACTTCATCACCAAAATAATGCCCCAAATTATCGTTTATTGCCTTAAAGTTATCAATATCTACAATAAAAAATACATAATTAGAATTATTATTTGATTTGAGCTTATCTGCTATAATATTCTCTGCACTAATCTTGTTATAACAATCTGTAAGTAAATCTTTTTGTGAGCGCTCTTCAATTAATCGTTGCTCATGGATGTCAACACATTTACCAAACACAAAGACAGGGTTACCTACATTATCTGTAATTAACTTACAAGTGATGTTAAAGTATCGATAATTATTTTCCCCAGCTAACAACCTAACATCACACTTACTTAAAACATCTGCTTTAATATTATCCATCATTTCTCTATAAATTATAATATCCTCTTCATGTATATATCCTTGTTCTATTATATCTTCTTTGAATATTTCCGATTGTTCCTCCGCTCCAAAAAACCATAGTTTTCCATAGTGATGAATACTACCTGTTCGTATATCTATTGAATAAAACACCTCACTTGTTAAATCTGATATTTCTTCAAGTAATACGTTTTTGGGAAGCCTATCAGTAAAATAATAATCATAATCAACCTCATAATTATCATAGGAAAAATTCTGGCGTAAGTCTTTAATGAAGCCTACTACATAGTCTTCATTTGATGAATTATTCAGTTTAATTAATGTGATTTCGCAAGGTAATTTGTTACCATCAGGGGTAACGTGCATCCAGTTAAAAACATGTTTTCCAGTTTTAAATGCTTCATTAAGATTTATATTTAGCATTTCTTTAGATGATATACCATTAGGTTGAATTTGGGGTGAATAATCAAAAAATTTATCTAAGAATGCTTCTTCACTCTCAATATTAAATAGTTTTAGTATTTGAGCATTGCACATGATATTAACTTTATCGCTACTCCATAAATTCATCCCAAATGGTGCATCAGCTACCATGGACCTAAATACTTCAGAAGAATTTAAGTCATCTTTAACATCTTTTAAATTATCTTCTTTATAAATTATTTTGTTTTTTTTCATTAACTTACATCCCCTTTTTTATCAATTTAGACACTTTTAAACTGAGCTTGGACATTCATTTAACAAAACTAGACTACATTAATTATTTAAATGATAAAATTTGATGATCCTCTTTGAATATTAAAAAACACATCCTATTAACCTCTCAAACTTGGATATTTCTATGAATTTAATACAATTTGATGATTTTCTTTTTGTACCATTTACACTATATGATTATTAAATACAAATTATCCTAAAAAATATTTAATTATTTATAAAACAAAAATATATAATCAATTATTTCTAGGCATATTTACTTTTTTTAATTCTATCATTCTTTAATAAAAAAAGCTATAGTTACGTATATATAAAACTTTATTACACAAGAAAAGAGTATGATAGTGTAGTACCATACTCTTTTAATAATCATTAAACTTTAATTCTTTTCTTCTTTTTTCTTTTTAGATTTTGCCAGTAATATCACGATGATAAACGCTGAGCAACCCATTAAGGATACCCATAAACCTAAATTGATAATATCACTTGTATCCGCAGGGTCAAATGTTCCTCCTGGAATAAATGGAATATTAATTGATGGAATATAGTCTTCATCAATAAATCCAGCATTATATCCACTTAAGTTTCTAGCAACTGTAGTATCATAGCCTTCATAGATACCTGTTAAATCCCTATTTCTAGGATCTTCGTAAGTAGCTGGGATAATGATACCTGTAACCTCTTCATTTTGATTACCATAATATCGGGTATCTTTTGTCTTAGAAAGCCATGATGTAGTTGTTGTAACTGGATCTAACCCCTCTGCGCTCTCCACAGCTTCAGTTAGTAAATATAGTGCATTAGCATTGTCAGTAGCCTTAATCATATATTTAGTCGGCACAATTCGCTCACTAATCACTTCAACTGGAACAACTGGTGCTACTGTAGCGCCTGGATCTTCGGTTGTCCCAGGAGTTGGTGTTGGCGTTGGTGTTGGCAACGCTGCTGGTACTAAGATATTCGTATTATCACTAATATCTAATGTATAACCCATCATTCTTTCTACACCATCCACAACTTCAAATGAACTTACATTAAATGTATATTTTCCATCACCTGCTGTTGTACTGTTTACTGTTTGTTGTTCTGATGCTTGACTAGTAGCATCAGGATATGGTTGCCACTCTTGATTTTCATCTAAATAGAATTTCTTTAAAGTGATAGTAAATTCTACTTCGTGACTAGCTTCGATTAATTCTTCAGTTTTTAAGTGCTCAACTAAAGAAGCATAACCTTCTCCTTCATCAACTAATCCGTTGAAATTTTTATCAAGGAATACCGTTCCTTCAATTGTACCATCTGGTTCAACTTGTTTGAACCCTGCATCAGCATCCAGCACCATAATAGCTTTATTGATGTCATATTTGATGCCATTAACTTCAAATACACTATCTACATGAGCAAATTCTGTCGCTTCATCAGCAATAATAATGTACTCATCAAAGTTATGTGGTGTTAAGTATCCATCTGTGCTATTAACAGGTAAATCACTGTCATTTACTCCATTATTTGTTTGGAATTTAGTAATGTGATATTCATCATCGACAGTATCTAAATCAATTCGAACACGATATCCTACTAAATAAACTTGATCTGTAGTTGGATGCTTATATGATGTAGACAAGTTTTCAAAGATATAAATTCCTGTCGCATCAGTTGTAAGTTTTATAGTTGGCTCTCCTGTAGCTTTCCAGTATACCGGCTCAATCGGATTTCCTTCACCATCAAGGAGCGGATTTCCTTCGCCGTCTACCTCAGGAATAACTTCATGATCATAATAATATTGTTCTAAGTAAACATCAACATTTGCCATTCCCGGCTCAGGCACTAAGTTACCTGCCGCATTGCGATACTCATTTCTAATACCATCATAGTGCTCATCATCTAATTCTTGCCAAATATAACTTCCAATAAATCCATAACCTTCTGGCACAAATCCTAAATCGATGTTGTTGCTTGGACCATAAATACCGACACCATTATCTATTAATTCGCCAGTTTCATGGTTCCTTGGTGCTTCTGCATAGAATGTTGAAGTAATAAATTCTTCGTTTTCATCAACGAATAAATCATTATCCTCATCATCATCAAATACTCCTAAATTTATTCTAAATGGTGTTGGTTTATATACTTGATCAGTTATAAATTCTGTAGATGCTTTAACAACGTATTCTTTATACGGAATTAGTTTTGCTTCAAAGTATCCATCAACATCACTCATTATTACAGCATCATTACCATAAACATCTTTTGCAAGTACTAAATTACCATCTACCACTTCATAGAATGAAACTTCTACATTTTCTAATCTAGGCTCAGTACTAGGATTATCCATAATTCCATTACTTGTTAAGCTACCGCCTTGAAGACTTTGATCTACCCAAGCTGTACCAGAATAGATAAAGTGATTTCCTAATCCTAAGTTATAGCTTGTCATTTTCGCATCATATGCAGGATGCTCAGCCGGATTATTGCTTATTGCTTCGACTTCAATTGGTTGAGATATAATAATTAATTCATCATCAACTACATAACTATCCTTTTTATCAACACCTACGCCTACTGCACCTAAATCAGGTAATGATTCTCCATCTCTATATACGGTTACTGGTGTTTTTGTATCTCCTATAGTCATCGTACTTACATAGTAATCATTATACACTGTATTTGGCATAGTATAGCGCAGACGATAATCGCTTGGATTTAAATCTGCAAAGATGAAGTATCCATTATTATCATAAATATCTTCTCTTGTATAGTACGTCATTGGAGCTTCTTGAGAATATCTTATGACACCATATTCATCTTTAGCATATTCTCCTGTTGCTTCGTTGATTATAGCATAGCGATCGCTCGCTACTCCAAATTCATCAACATAAAGTGCTACGGCTTGACCTAATTGATTTGCAGAATATCCAGTATCTGTTAATAGTTCTACAAATACATCATTAATACCTGGATCATCTAAATCTCCATCATAATCTAAATCCTCGGTTAAGGAATCTAGTATTAAACGTCCATCTTCACGTCTAACATAACTTGCTTCATCAAGCTCAGCATTGATATTTTCATCATACCAAACATAGCTTCCAATGTATCCTTTTTCTAGTGGTGCTTCTACGAAAACTCCGGCAATTTGTGATTCATAGTATTCTGCTACGCCTGTAATAGCGTCTTCAACATAAATTCCAAATGTATTCCATCCAGTGATACCTTCAGTTTTATTTAATACATCATGGTCTTCATCCGATGCATAAATTACGCCTTCAAATAATTCCTTATTTAAAGGAGTTTGCATATCATAAAGTAATTCAAAATTAATATTACCTTCGGTTGTGAGCTCAGGATATTGATTAGGAATCATTTGTACCCAGATTGCCATGGCATTTTTACTTAATTCTTTATATCTTTCAGGATCGCTATCTTTAACTGCAAGAAGATCGCTTAACTTTACAAAATATTTTGATTTCTCACTACCTGTAGCATCAGCCTGTAGATCATTGTAGAACTGCGTTGTTTTTGTTTGTTCAAATGTAGGTAAATCATCAATTGTTTTTGCTACTATTTGACCAGATTCATAAGCGAAAGGACCTACCCAAATTTCAAACTCTCTACTTGTACCATCACGATGTTCAGTAACCACAGGAGTTTCATGATCTTGTTCAGATTCAATTAATCTAATAGATTCTGGGATTAGCCATCCTGACCATTCTGAATTTCTCTCTTTTGCTAATTGATCTTCTAAATCAGCATTAGGATTGGAAGCTGTCTTTATGAATTCATCACCAACATGAGGTAATACATCATAAATAACCATACTACGATATCCTTCAATACCCGCTGACGATTTAACCGATACCGCTGAATTAAAGGAATAAATAGTTCCCTCAGTTACAAGAGCTGGTCTTTCATCTGAATATCCTTCAGGATTGTAGTCAGTATACGCTGTTTTTTGACGAACTATTTGTTTTTGTGATTCAAAAGGTACTCCGCCAATAGTATCTGTTAATGCTTGTTCACTCTCATAAACATTATTATCATTAACATCTTGTGTATCAAGAACAAATCCCATTTCATGTCCTGTAGGGAATTCTTTAAGTACAACAGGCTTGTATGCTCCCAATTTATAACCATATGCAGAACTATTTGCAAGTGCTTGTGGTGTTTCTGCTAGTTCAGTTGGCCCAATTGGTAGCATGTAGTCAACAACTATCGTTTCACCTGGTCTTAATACACCTTTAAACTCCCAGTTCAATATCTTTCTTTGTGAACCACTTATAGTAACTGAATCCACTGATATTGTGAAATCCTCAAGTGATACCGTTGGATTTTCAACAACATTACCATCTTCACCAAGAATGAAGTATGTCCACATTGCATCATTAGATTCTAGACGATTTTCACCAATATAATCACGATTTAATGGTGCATTTTCATATGCTGTACTACCATATTTAACATAGTTATTAATAAATAAGGTATCATTGTAATCCTCAAAATTTGGCACAATCGCCACTACTTGTGGATTAGTCATATTATCTTGTTTAATTGTATGATCTAATACGTTATTTCCAAATTTACCATCAGGATCACTTAACTGTGCATCCGAAACATTTTGTAGCTGAGCTTGATACATCAACATATAGCTTGTTTCTCTTACAATAATGTCGTTATCAATCCACTTATATTCAAATATAGTATTACCTGGATTTTCAGTATCTTCTCTTGCATAGTAAGAATAATAAGACACATTATTCTCTACATACATTAATGGCACCTCAATCGCTAAATAATTACCTACTGTATTACTTACAGAAATATCATCTAAGTTTTTATTTGAATACTTACCATAAGTTTGTACTACATTATTGATATGTAGAATATTTCTTACATCTGTACTAACTGGTCTTGTTTTGATGTATGGTGCATTCTCTAATATAGAATTATTTAAAATGTAGGTTTGGTCTTGACTTGGATCAACATCGAACATTTCTTCTTTATTAGGTGTTGCCAAATCACCATCAACATCAATTCTAAAGCCAAGAGGTACTAATTCTTGATCAGGATTATTTGAAGATTTAATCACATATCTAATTTGAACAATATTTGTTTTTGTCGTGTAATCATCGACATTAATAATAATATCGCTTCCATCAGAATTTTTACCTGATATCGGATAACCTTCACCATTTTCATTAAGTGAAATCCAATTATTTGCTTCTGCATATTTTGTATTTATTTCAGGCTCAACATATTCAAAATCAGCCACATCATCTACTACTCTTGCATAAACATAAACTTTTAAATTTTCATTTAATAGTGTTTTTTCTTCTTCACTTAAATAATCAGGTAAAGCATAGGTCCCTACTCTAACTTCTTCTACTGTGTTGCGTACATAAATAGCATCGCTATCATCTGGACCGACTTGGTTATCGTTAAGAAGTATTGTTCCATAATGTGCCACTTTTAAGTCAATAATAAATTCTTCAACAGCACCTTTATGGTTTACACCTTGTTCTACATAGAGTGTTAAACCTTCTTCACCACCACTTTTAATAGTTCCATCCTTGATTACATTAGCTCCAGCATTACCGTGGAATATTACTTCTCTTGGCACATGTGCTACTAAGCGATTAGTAGCATCTGGTTTCAATACTGTAATCCTAGCAGAAGTATCTGTAATAAATAAATCTGTTTTATTTCCATCGTTATTGAAGTCAAGATCTTTCATGACTTCATCAATAACTCTAATGTTTTCCTCAGTAATCACGATTTGACTACTTAGCTTACCTAATTCATCCATTCCTGGAAGATAATCACCATCAGTTTCCTTAAAGGTTACATAACTTTCAGCATAATAGTGATTATCCCAATAATCTAAGCCTTCATTAACATTTAAATCATCATCACTATCTACTTTAGCTTGTATTTTAACTGAAAGTGTTTCATTTACTGCAAAGTATCCTGGTAAACGTTCACCTTTAATATAAGCATCATACTGTTCTTCTGGTTGAGTAACTGTAGCTAAATCTACTTCTGATGGAGTTAAAATTTCAAACACGACGATTTCTGTA
>CAYJJG010000025.1:0-21015 GCA_964370435.1 uncultured Holdemania sp. | reverse complement strand
AATTAAGCTTAGACCCCGAAAGTTTTACTTAGACCCCGGAAAATGTTCTATAGCCCTTTTTATTTATAATATTTACTTAATCCGATACATCCTTATGCTTAGGCTGGAGTTTTTTAAAGAAATATAATGCTCCTATCAACATAAATATTCCTTTTAATACTGAACTTATCGTAATGCTCCACCATATACCACTAAGTTGTAGTACCGTCGCACTTAATGTAATTGCCATAGGAATTCTCAATATGTTGAATGTCATTGCAGTAATTGCCGGAAATATACTTTTACCAAACGCATTTAATGATGTAGAAGAAAGTATTTCAATACACATAAAGATTTGAGAAAGCCCAAGTATTTGAAGATAGTTTTCACCCATAGATAAAATATTAGGATCATCAAGAAAAACACTAAATAAAAATCTTGCACCTACAATAAGTAAGGTGCTAGAAAATAATCCATATACAACCAGTAATTTGAGAGCCTTATTAAAACCTTGCTTTGCTCGCTCAATATTATTAGCACCATAATTTTGAGCAATAAAGCTGTTTACCGCAACTCCAAATCCTTCTGAAACCATCCAGGATATAGATTCTACTTGAGATCCTACTCGCTGCACAGCAATAGCTTCATCACCAAAAACAGCTACTAAGCGTGAAACATACATCGATATTAAAGGCATCAATGTATTTTGTATCATTACCGGAAAGCTTAATTTAATAATGTCTTTACACAAAGCGAAAGAAGGTAATTTTAAAATAGAAATGTAACTAAATAAATGTTTATCTTTTAGGGCGTAAATTAGTAGTACCAAAAACACAATAAACTGTGCTAACACTGTCGCTAGAGCCGCACCTGCAACGCCTAACTCGGGAAAATTGAAATATCCGAAAATAAGAATGGGATCAAGTATTATATTAAATCCTAGCCCTAGAACAGTAGCATAAAAAGGTGTTTTACTATTACCACTTACTGTAATTAATGCAGCAAGCATTTTTCCTACTAATGAAAAAAAACCGAATCCTGCTGTAATTTGAATATAGAAAATACTATCACTAATGACTTGAGCATCATTCAATCTAAAAAATGCAACAATATCCTTCGCAAACACAAAGAATGCAAAACCTAGTATTATACTAATAACTACACTCATGAATAAAGAGCTATGGGCATATTTACCTGCAAGCGTTTTGTTATTGGCTCCTAAATTTTGACCAACATACACCTGACCACCAATTTGAGCTAACATATGAATTCCCATAGCCAGCCACAGTATTAAACCCCCGGTCCCTACTGAGGCAACTGCTCCTGCTCCTAATTGTCCAATCCAAAACATATCGGTAAGATTATAGGCCATTTGAAGCAAACTCATTCCCATTATCGGCAAAGCCAATCTAGTTAATGCACTAAGAATATTACCTTCTAATAAATTAATTCTATCTTTCATGATCTTCACCCCTATATACTACTTTTGATGACTTCTATGGTTAATCTTATGTTAACTGCTTTTCCATAATATAATCATTCATTACAAAGCCCTCACCAATAGCATTATCTTCTTCTTTAACTATTTTAAAGCCTTTACTAAGATAAGCCTTAATAGCATAATTATTATGTCGATTAACTGTTAAATAAACACTACTCTTATTAAATCCAGCAATTATTTCAAGTGCTAAAGTTAAAGCTCCTTTACCACGCTTTTGTTTTAAGATATATAATTTACTTAAAAACACTTTCTCTTCCTCAATAACTAATGCCATATAACCGCAAGCTTCTTGATTATCCATTAACACATAGTAAAGCATACCTTGCTCTTGTTGCTTTAACATCGCAGGTAAACTTTGAATGGTATCTAACATGTAATTAACTTGGCGCTCACCTAACAACTCACCATAACACTCATGCCATATTGTTTTAGCTAATGCTGCTAGTATTGGCATAGTTTCTTTTTGTGCAACCACAAACTTCATAAGTACCCTCCTTGTAAAAGAAAATAGTCAACTTGTGACTATTTATATTACCTGCGTCTTCCTTTAGCTTTTCCCACTTTAGGATTTGCGGCTTGTTTATTTAGTTGTTTTAACAAACCTTCAACATTACCATTTTTTTGAAGATTTCCCATTTGTTTCATCATAACTTTCATCTTTTCATATTGATTAATTAAGCGATTTACCTCTTGCACTTGAACACCACTTCCTTTAGCAATACGATTTTTAGAAGACGCTCTTAATACTGAAGGATCTTTACGCTCTCTTTTTGTCATACTTTGGATGATTGCTTTTTGTCTTTTCATTGATTGATTAGTTTCATCATCATTAAGCTGACTTGCATATTGATTAAATCCAGGAATCATTTTCATAATTGACCCTAAAGAGCCCATTTTAGCTATTTGTTCATACTGCAACAACATATCATCAAGAGTGAATTCACCTGACATCATACGTCCTGCAGCTTCTTCTTGCGCTTTCAAGTCCATTTTATCTTGTGCTTGCTCTACTAGGGTCATGATATCTCCCATACCTAGTATACGGTCCGCAATACGTGTTGGATAGAATAGCTCTAGTTCATCTATTTTTTCTCCTACACCGACAAATTGTACAGGTACTCCTGTTATTTTTCTAACTGATAAAATACCTCCACCACGAGCATCGCCATCAAATTTAGTTAATACTAAACCACTAATTTCTAATTGACTATGAAAAGATTTAGCTACTTGAACTATATCTTGACCTGTCATAGCATCTACTGTTAATAAAATATTATCTGCTTTAGCTATTTTTTTAATAGCTGATAATTCTTGCATTAATTCTTCATCAATATGAAGACGTCCAGCAGTATCAATTAGTACAGTATCATACCCCTGCTCTTTAGCATAAGATAACCCCTCTTTTACTGTATTTATCGCACTGCTATCACTACCTAGTGAAAAGACTTCAACATCAATACTTTTACCCAAGGTTTTTAATTGATCAATAGCAGCAGGACGAATTAAATCGGCTGCAATTAGTAGTACTTTGCGATTATTTTTTTTCGTGATATAATGAGCAATTTTTGCAATTGAAGTTGTTTTACCTGTACCTTGTAAACCAACCATCATCATAGTCGTTAAATTGTTTTCATTATATGTTAATGGAACTTCTTCTTCCCCTAAAAGGGTCACTAATTCATCATGAACGACCTTTACTACCATTTGTGATGGATCTAAAGTGTCATATACATCAAGTCCTATAGCTTTTGTCTTTACATTCTCTAAAAATTCTTTAACAATTTTATAATTAACATCTGCTTCTAAAAGTGCTAAACGCACTTCTTTAAGCATGTCTTCCATATTTCTTTCTGATAATTTTCCTTTACCAACAATATTCTTAAACGCTTTATTTATACGCTCTGTAAGTGATTCAAATGCCATTCTATTCACAACCTTTCGTAAGGTATATTATACTTTACTTTAAATAGAAAATCAAAAAATAATTTTTATGATAATTACTAGTTTTGCAGTTATCTTTAGGATAATATAAAAATAGTGCACATATATGCAATTATCTCTATTTGATTAATTCATTTAATTAATACATAATGCTTAAACAAGGAGGATTATGCATGCTTAATCAATGTGTAATTGTAGGAAAAGTAGTTGCTTTACCAACACTTCAAGAAACAGTTAACAAAAACAAAGTAGCAAATTTATTATTGGAAGTTGACCGTAGCTTTAAAAATGCAGAAGGAGTCGTAGAAACAGATATATTTAATGTACAGCTATGGCGTGGTATTGCTGAAAATTGTTGTGATGTTTGTAGCATAGGAAGTATTGTAGCAATAAAAGGAAGACTTCAAGCCTTTAATGTACAAAAAGAAAACAATACCTTTTATAATGCAGAAGTAATTGCAGAAAAAGTATCGTTTATTCATGTAGCCTAATTATTAAAGTATAGCTATTATTACTAATGGCTATGCTTTTTATTTACATAAAGATCTAATAACATAGCTAAAATTAAAAATAAAACATAAGTCACTAACCATATAATCCATAAATTATTAGTTGTTCCGCCTGATGGATCTACACCATTTGTATTAAAAATAACGGCAATAATTAAGGCAACAATATAGCCTAAATTAATTGTAACTTTAAGATACTTCCAGTTAAAAAAACAAATTAATAAGCAGGCCATTAATCCAAAAATAGCAACAATACCAGCACTACCTGATCCACCATGAATTTGATTAAGCATACTATCTTGAAATAAATGTATTAAAATGAAAAAAAGAATAATTGTTCCAGTGTTAGAGTTTAAAATTTTCAATTTTTTCATATTTAAAATCCTCCTATTTATATTTTAATATTACCACAAAAAAAAAAAAAAAGAAATACTTTGGTATAATCTGTATTTCTCTTTAATGTTAATTATTATTTTTTACAATTGCTACTAAACACACATGTTCTAAAGAAATATGCATAAGCGCTTCTTTAACTTGTTGTTGATCTAAATTTTGTAAAATATCTAAAACCTCAAAAATAGATACTTTTACAAACATATTTCTAGCTGTAGTTATCGCAATATTTTCAACATCATTTAATACACGCATTGCTTGTCCAAAATAACGTTTTTTTAGAAGATTTAGTTGTTCAAAAGAAATTCCTGTTTCCATACATTTTTTCATCTCTTTAACAATAAAATCTTTAAATTCTTGATGATTTTCCGTTTCATTCGCAAAGGTAATAAAAGCAGAATCTTCTTGAACCTCTACATCAAAATCGAAGTAATTGTTGATGATGCGCTTATCAATCCATGATTGAAATTGTGGATTCATTGCACTAAAATGTGCTTCTAGTGCTAGTCTAATAGCCCACTCTTGATGCACTCTTTCCTTGCTTGTTTTTACCCAAGGTTTTAGTTTTATAGCAATTCCTACTTTATTTGAAGCAACATCCATATTAATAAATAATTGCTCTTTTGCTACAGTTTCAGATTCTTGATTTAACGCCCTATGGCTTAATTCAATTTTTTCAAAAGTTTTTTTACTTTGATTATCACGAACAATTTGAAGTATTATTTCAGGATCACTAGGTCCCACACACACCAATATCATTTTACTTGGGTGATAATTATATTTATAACACTCTTGAAGTTGCGCTAAAGTCGTATTTTTAACGCTAGTTGGCGTACCACCTATATCGTATTTATAAGGATGTTCATGAAATAGTGCTTTAAATAACTCATAATATAAGCGTGCATCAGGATTTTGCATGTACATCATTAATTCTTGGGTTATAATACCTTTTTCTTTTTCAACTGATTCTTCATTGATATCGAATGTTTGGACAAAATCTAAAAGTAAATTTAATGGTTTTTCAATTTCTTGTGCTGCAGTAGAAAAATAATACATTGTTTCATTATAGGATGTAAATGCATTGACATTAGCGCCCATTGTCGAAAAAGCATTCATTACATCTACTCCTTCTAATTCAAACATTTTATGTTCTAGAAAATGGGCAATACCACTGGGATGAATCATTTTAGTGCCATTTTCTTTTACCATTTCAAAATCTAAACCACCATAAGGTGTAGCAAAGACACACGAAGTAGTACGCATTTCTGGTTTATGCCACACAATGACCCTTAAACCATTTTCTAATGTTTCACTTACATAAGTCTCATCAAATCTTGGTTCAATATGCGTTTTCATTTTCTTCCTCCTGAATTAGACTAAAGGTTACTACATGTTTAAAATTGCTAAATATAGTCATAATATCCTCTTTAGTTGTATTTTCTATATCATTGATACATTCTGTAGCAGTTTTATTTCGATTTAAAATTGTATTTTGAAATTCAAAATTAATAATACTAGAAGGATCATCATACGCCCCTTCAATAGCATTTTTTAACATAACAATAGCTGTATTTAAATCCTCTTCATTAAACTCGCCTTTACTAAGTTTTAAAACTTGTTCATTTATACAATCCATGACTTCTATTAATTTGCTTTTTTGAATTCCCGTACTTACTAATACTCCACCTTCAAAAGCTAGTGCTCTTGAACCTATGGAGTAACAAAGACTACGCTTTTCACGAACTTCTTGAAACAATAACGAAGTAGGTAATTGACCAAACAACGCATTAGCAACTCTTAATTTCCAATAATCTGCACTGGCAATATTAATATCAGTCTGATATACCATAACCAAAATGGTTTGATCAATTTTCATTATTTCTTCTTTTTCTTCTAATTCCTCTTTTTTAACTAAATAAGCACTTGCTACTTTAGATTGTCGTGGCTCAAATTCAAAGAAACGTTCTACATACTTAATAGTTTTTTCCTCATCAATTTTTCCCACCACAAAAATCATCACTGCATTTTGATTTAACATCGTTTGCCATTCCTCACTAACATCTTCTAAGGTAATAGCTTCAATTTCTTCTTTACTAAATAACTGATTTTGTTCTAAGGCATATCCTTTCGCAAAAAGCACCCCTGCTTTTGCCACAGCTTTAGACAATGGTTGATCAAATTTTCTAATATTAGACATTATCGTTTCAGATTTAGCCTCTTCAAATAAAGCCTTATCTAAAAGTCCTTCTTTCATTAAAGGATTAAAAATAAATTCATGAGCTGTTTTAAATAATCTTTCCAGTGTATTTTCTTGTGTATATTGTTCATTAATAGCCTTAAATCGAAATTCAAAAGCATTTAATTGACCATAATTATACCCTCTTGTATACACACTTGCACCATATAGCTCATCCATATGAGCACTTACTTCTTGCTTGGTAGGCCACTTACTACAACGATCATATAACATTTGACTTAATATAGTTCTACAAATGCTATTTTTACGAGTAACCGTAGTTAAAAACCGTACTGTTACAATTACATCCTTAAACTGTGAAGTGTTCAATAACTTTAAGGTAACTCCTGAGTTAATTTCAATTTTTTTCATATGTAGCCTCCATTTTTATTAGTATGTCTCATTTTTTAAAATAAAATCAAGCTATCTATGGCTTCTTCATGATATAATGTCATAAATAGAAATGAGGTATTAAATTGAGCAAATTTACAATAAATCTAAAACAGGATCATAGTTTACTAGTAGTTGTCGATATGATCAATGGCTTTGTGTTTGAAGGTCCCATTAGTGACCCTAGCATCAATGCTTGTACACCATTGATTGTTGATTATATCCTTCAATATCATGTTGCTAAAAAACCAATTTTAGCATTTCGTGATGCCCATACCGAAACCGCAAATGAATTTCAGTATTTTCCAGTTCATTGCCTTGTAAATTCTCATGAATCAGAATTCATTGATGCTATTAAGATACATGAAGATAAAATGATAACTTTATTAAAAAATTCCACTAATGGATTTGTACAACCTCAGTTTTTAGAAACTTTTAAATCTATGCTACCTCTTAACAATATAGTTATAACAGGATGTTGCACTGATTTATGCGTTTTACAATTTGCTCTTTCATTAATAGGATATATTAATGAACATGATTTAGCAACTGAAGTGATTATTGTTAAAGATGCAACCGAAACTTATAACAGTGAAACACACAATCAAGCCCAATACAATGATATCGCTTATTTATTAATGGGCAATGCTGGAATAAAAGTATTAGAATCTAAAGAAATTGAGGTGCTTTATGAATAAAGAAGTTTTAGTTACTGATTTTTATGAATACACGATGGCTTATGCTTACTTTAAAGAAAATAAACATGAAGAAATCGGATATTTCGATATGTTTGTTCGTAAAATCCCTGATGGGGGTGGCTACCTCATTGCTAATGGTTTACATCGCTTTATTGAATTTATTGAAAATTATCATATCGATGATAAACAAATAGACTATTTAAGAAGCACCAATCATTTTAATGAAGAGTTTCTACATTATTTAAAGAATTTAAAAATGGATATTGACGTTTGGGCAGTTCCAGAAGGAACTCCTATATTTGAAAATGAGCCTATAGTTACTATTCGTGGCAAATTAATTCAAGCTCAAATTGTAGAGACCATTTTACTGTTATTCATTAATTACGCTACTCTTATTACTACAAAATCAATGCGCATTAACTTTGCTGCTAAAGGAAAAGCAGTACTTGAATTCGGTAGTCGCCGTGCACATGGTATTGATGCTGCAGTAGAAGGTGCTAGAGCTAGTTACATCGCTGGATCAAAAGGTAGCGCTTGTACACAAGCGGGTTATGAATATTCTATTCCCGTGAGTGGTACTGTAGCTCACAGCTACATTCAGCTACATGATAGTGAATACGATGCCTTTTTAAATTATGCCAAAGTATCGCCTGAAAAGTGTTCATTACTAGTAGATACTTATGATACCCTAGGTTCAGGAATTCCTAATGCCATTAAAGTAGCTCATGAATATTTGATTCCTAATGGATATCGTCTTAAAAGTGTTCGATTAGATAGTGGAGATTTAGCATATCTTTCAAAAAAAGCACGCAAACTATTGGATGCTGCTGGATTAACAGATACTCAAATCGTAGTTTCTAATAGTCTTGATGAATATCTTATTGATGATTTACTAATGCAAGGAGCTCAAATTGATGTCTTTGGTGTTGGTGAAAACATGATTACCGCTAAAAGCACTCCCGTTTTAGGTGGTGTATACAAAGTATGTGCCCATGAAAAAGATGGAGTCCTCATTCCTAAAATCAAAATCAGTAGTAATATAGAAAAATTAACAAACCCTGGATTTAAGAAAATAATTCGCTTCTACGATAATACAGATGGTAAGGCTATAGCTGATATTTTAGCTCTTCGTGATGAAATCATTGATGAAAATGAATACTTATTGTTTGATCCTCAGGCCCCATGGAAACAAAAAAGAATTAAAAACTATACTATTAAAGAACTCCAAGAGCCAATATTCATAAAAGGAAGACTAGTATATAAAGTTCCAACTACCGAAGAAGTTCGAGCATACTGCGCATCCCAGATGGAAACCTTATGGGATGAAATGAAGCGACTTCGCTATCCTCACCGCTATTATGTCGATTATTCACAAAAACTTTATGAGTTAAAAAACGAATTAATCGAAAAAATAACAATTAAGATATAAACCATTAAACTTCGTAAGTTGCGTACTAGCTACGAAGTTTTTTAAATCTTAACACTATAGAAAACAACTAAAAATTATAACTAATAAATAATAAAATAAAAACAATTTGGAAATATCTTCCCTATATTTATAGTATACCATAATTAATTATAAATAGCTCAGTTTTTTAATATTATTCGAAACTAGCATTATCTACGACTTTATCTAAGATACATTTATCCTTTTCGAATAAACGATATTGTACTTTACTTACAATGTTTTCATGAATAGCTACCGTGAGATTCCCATTTAAAGGTGCATCTAATTTTACTGGATTTTTCTTTAAACATTCTATTTCTAATCGATATTGATGTTGACTAATGATTATTTTTTCTTTACTTAATTCCTTAACTTTAGCACCAAAATAAGTAGCCAGAACCATTTGTTTTCCTTCAAACAAAATACATGCAAGGCATCCTAGAAAATTTATCTTTAAATAAGGTATTGTAGCTGCTGCAGCCACGATAGCATTTTCATATTCATCAACCCATGCACCATGGGTCCAACTATATTCTTTTGGAAATGAGTGACCATAATCCATTTCGATATAACCTATATCTTCATCAAAAACAATTTCTTCATCATTCAGTGTCATTGTACCCGTGCATCTATGAAATAAGCTAATAATCCCATGTTTACATTCCATATTAGGTAAATATTTAAATGGTCCCATAATATCCTTGTCTAACATCATTAAGGGGCCGTATGCAATTTTCCCGTGTAACGATAACCCATCTTCTTCAATATCTATAACTACACCACGATCACTAAAGAAGCAATTACCCATTCTAATGCTAAGTTGTTCCTGTTCTATGCTAATTTCACATAGTGCAAAATCAATACGAAAAGCCTCATCGTTGACTATGATTTGAATTGTTGCCAGTAAGTTATTGTTTTCATCAGTATAGGTTGCTGGGATAAAGGCAATACTTTTATTTTTATTTTGATGTTTAAAATACCAACCTTCAAAACTATTTTTTTTACTTAAAGCATGATAATATTTCATAATGTTCACCTCTCATCTAATAGAATGAACACTTTTTATCTATTTAAACGTATCTTATAAAAAAACTGCTTAAGCAGTTAATTTGAAAAACTTGTTTTTTTAAGCCATGGCACATAGCGTAAATAAAGTGCATAGGTAAGTGTGCTTAATCCCCAAGTAAAAGGATAAATCCAATATAAAATTCTGATATCATGATAAAAAGGCATGACCACAGATAATAAACTAACACGAACGATACACCAACAAACTAACATTACCACCATGGGTAATGCTGAATTACCTGCTCCTCGTAACACTGATGAAACACCGTGCGAGAATGCTAATAAAAAGTAAAATAAAGAAGCTGTTCTTGCCCTAGCAATACCATAGGCTAAAACTTCGGGATTGCTGTCAAATGCAGACAAAAATATAGGTGCAAATAAATACATCAATATCCCAATTATCTGTGCTACTATCATAGCGCAAGTGAGACCAAAAATCGCACCTTTTCGTGCTCGTGCTTGTTGATTCGCCCCTAAATTTTGTCCCACGAATGTTGTAAGTGCCATTGAAAAACTGGTAATAGGCAAAAAAGCAAATCCTTCTATTTTAGAATATGCACCACACCCAGCCATTGCAAGCGTTCCAAAAGAATTTATGTGCGATTGGATAAATACATTAGCAAAAGAAATAATCGAATTTTGAATACCTGCAGGCAAACCTATAACTATAACCTTTTTTAAAATTTCCTTGTCTATTTTTAATTTATTAATGTAAATTCTACAACTATCTTTAGCATGCATTAATTGAACAAAGCACAGTAATGCACTTAAAAATTGGGCAATAACTGTAGCTAGCGCTGCTGCTTCAACACCATAACCTAAAACACCAATGAAAATATAATCGAGCACAATATTAGTAAGTGAAGAAATAATTAAATAATACAAAGGATGTTTACTGTCTCCTACTGCTTGTAATATCCCTACAAAAATATTGTACATTACAAATCCTATTGAGCCTAAAAAATACATTGAGAAATAAGCTGTAGACTGTTCAATAACATCCTTTGGTGTTGACATCATTATTAAAATATGAGGGGCAAATATCACTCCAATTATGGTTAATACTATTCCACTAATTAAACCAAAAACAACTGTAGTGTGTACTGCTTTTGTTACTTCTTCATGATTTTTAGCTCCAAAGTTTCGAGCGATTACTACACTTCCACCCATAGCTATCCCTTGAAACAAACCTACTAAAAGTCCTATTAAATTACCTGAGGAACTTACAGCAGCCAAGGCATTACTACCTAAGAAGTTTCCAACTATTAAAGAATCTGCAGTATTGTATAACTGTTGAAATAAGTTGCCCAAAAATATCGGCAAGGCAAATAATATTATTTTTTGTGCAATATTTCCTTCAGTCATCAAAGCACTTGATTTATTCATATATTATTCCCCTATTTTCTAAATAAATTGAACTACTAGCAGTAATTATATGGTGAATACTTTTTTAATATTAAAAAATGCTACCATCTTTGTACTGTATATCTCTGTCGTAGTTAATACAAGCTTTAATTGCTATAATTAATCCTTCTACAATTAATTCAAGACCCATACTAGCTACATTATTTTTATTTACTACTTGTTGTGGCAAAAACGGGATATGAATAAATCCTGATTTAATATGAGGATGAAAATGCTTGCAGTAGTGTAGAATTCCAAATAAAACATGATTACACACAAAAGTCCCTGCACTATTACTAATCGTAGCAGGAATATTAGCCTGTTTTAAATCATGTACGATAGCCTTGATAGGTAAAGTAGAAAAATATCCATCTGGTGCCTCTTCTATTATTTTTTGATCATTCATTTGTTGGGAAGCATTATCTTCTATTGAAGCATCATTTAAGTTAATACCCATTCGCTCTATAGCGATACTGCTTCTTCCTCCTGCTTGGCCAACTGATATAACAATATCAGGTTGATGCAGTTCAATTGCTTCTTTAATAACCGTTAATGAGGTATTAAATACAGTAGGGACTTCAAGCTTAATTATCTTTGCCTGTTCAATTACATCAGGTAGTTTTTTTACCGCTTCTATAGAAGGATTAATCGTTTCTTGGTTGAATGGATCAAATCCGGTAATGAGTATTTTCATAAAACTTCCCCTTTTTTAAAGACCATTATAACAGATATTCTTTAATTATTTAACAAAAACAAGTATAATTTACTATAGAATGTAGAGGAATAATTGATGGCTACTTATCAAAAAATAGCAAATGCCTGTGGCAGTCAAGCTAAACTTGTTGTTGTATCAAAAAAAAGAACATTAGAAGAGATTTTATTTTATTACAATTTAGGCATACGTGATTTTGGTGAAAATAGAGTTGATGAGCTTGTATATAAGGCAAAACAGCTGCCTCAGGATATTCACTGGCATTTCATTGGACACCTACAACGTAATAAAGTCAAAACACTGCTTCCTTACGTCTATTTAATTCATTCAGTTGCAAGCATTGATTTATGCAAGGTTATTGAAAAAGAAGCACTTAAACTTAATCGAAAAATTCCAGTTTTAGTTCAAATCAATATTGCTGAAGAAAGTACTAAAACAGGATTATTTATCGATGATGTCCCTTTTTTTCTTGAAAAGATAAAAGAATTTACTCATTTAGATCTATATGGATTAATGTGTATGGGGCCTCATGTTGAGGATGTTCAAGTTATAGATACCGTCTTTAGACAAGCCCATGTTTTATTTGAAACTATTAAAGAAAGTCAACTATTTAGTCACTTCAATCATCTTTCTATGGGGATGAGTAACGATTATGAAATAGCACTAAAAAATAAAGCAACTCTATTAAGAATAGGAAGTCTTTTATTTGAGGAAATTAAAAATGCCTAATGGCATTTTTATATTATATGAGGTTTTATATCATCTGGTATCAAACATTTATATTCTTTATTCATTAATCGTTCTTTAAACTCTGCCTGTGCCTTTTCAATAATAGTATTATCCTTTAAACATGCAATGGCCGCATCTGCAAGAATTTCAGCAGCTAATAAAGTCCCTTTAAGCGCTATCTGCGACTTCCCTTGGGCTACCCACTGCCAACTATGTGCACTAGCTCCATAAGCAAAACAAGCTGTATTAAACTGTGCTGTTGGCACTACCCAACTCACATCACCAACATCTGTAGAGCCCATTTCGCAATATTCACTATGATTGTGCTCAAAGAAAATATCATTGATTGCACTCTCTTGCATATTTTTAAGAGCCAATTTTTTATCTTGAATAGCGAACGGTAATTCGGCTGCTACATTACTTCTATAAGAGTCTTTGAATTTTTTTGCATAGGCTCTATCTTCATCACTATAACTGCATGGTCCTATTTTTTTAAATGAAGCTTCTAAAACATCTTCCAAAACAAAATTAGGTATAACATTACTCATGCCTTCATCAAAGACAACCTCTAGTGTTGTTTCACTCATCAGTGCTGCACCTTTAGCAATATTAATAACACGATCATATAATGCTTGGCATTTTTCATTTGTAGTGGAACGTATTAGATATTTTACTTCAGCTTCTGCTTGAACAACGTTAGGGGATTTACCACCAACATCTGTATAAGCATAATGAACACGATCACTACTTTCCATATGTTCTCTCAAATAATTAACACCTACACTCATTAACTCTGCTGCATCAAGTGCACTACGCCCTAAATGAGGACTACTAGCAGCATGACTAGAAACACCATGAAATCTAAAGTATGTTTGAATACATGATTGATAAGATCCTGAAAGGACACTGTTATAATTAGCAGGATGCCATGTTAAAGCGATATCTGCATCATCAAAAAAGCCATCACGTGCTAAATATGCTTTACCACTACCTGATTCTTCAGCAGGGCATCCTACCATTTTAATTGTCCCACTTAGCTTGTTTTCT
The DNA here is from genome assembly GCA_964370435.1 of uncultured Holdemania sp. GTDB lineage: Bacteria > Bacillota_I > Bacilli_A > Erysipelotrichales > Erysipelotrichaceae > CALVGQ01. Next base: position 6,961 of record CAYJJG010000025.1, on the reverse strand, counting down.
TCTAAATACTGTTTCACTTTCATTGCAGCACCGATGGCTCCAACACCCAACAAATGATGCCCACATCCATGTCCCGTTTCTTTTGTAGTATCTGGACAATACTCAGCTATATCTGCCTGTTGACTCATGCCATAAAGAGCGTCGTATTCTGCAAGAAGGCAAATAACAGGTTTTCCACTACCATAAGTGCCTACAAATGCTGTTTCCATACTACATATATTTTCAGTTACATCAAAACCTTCACTTCGCATTAAATTTATCATTGCTTGAGCTGATTTTTTTTCTAAAAAACCTACTTCAGCATATTCCCAGAGTTCTTTTTGTAAATCATATAATTTATCTTGATAACTAGTCATTGTATATACTCCTTTTTTATTATTTTAACACACTTTAAATGTTGTTGAAGCATTTTATAATATCTTATTTAAATCTTTGCTTATCTATGTTAAATTAAAAGAGGTGATAAAAATGATAACAATAGATACAACAAAAAATAAAGATGGTGCTCTAATTCGTGCACAACTGCAAGCATTATTAGAAGATGATAATGATTTTGTTTCTGGTCTAAGCAATACCTCTGCTTTTTTAAATGAAATATTAGAAGATATTAATTGGGTTGGATTTTATTTATTAAAAAATAATCTTTTAATATTAGGTCCTTTTCAAGGGAAAGTAGCATGTACACGTATTCATTTAGACAAAGGAGTGTGTGGTGCTGCCGCAACACAACTAAAAACACAACGTATTGCCGATGTCCATAAGTTTAAAGGGCATATCGCCTGCGATAGTGCTAGTAATAGTGAGTTGGTCTGCCCTATTATAGTTAATGATACTTTAATTGGAGTATTAGACATCGACTCACCTTCAATTAATCGATTCGATAAAATCGATCAAGAAAACATGGAAGCAGTCGCACAACTTATCGCTGATTTCTATTTAAAAACTATGTAAAAAAAAAGCTATGATTGATAACTAATTAAGTTATTATCATAGTCTTTTTATAAAATTATAAATATAAAACTATTACTTATCTCTTTTTCTAATTGTATCCCTTATCATACTATTATCATTTAGTTGTTCTGTGGTGCATTTAATAGTGTTTCGCCCACTTTTCTTAGCTTCGTATAATACACTATCTGCACGACTTAGAGCTGCCTCATGTTTAGGAACACCTTCAGTATTAACATCAGCAACACCTACACTCACTGTTATTCTGTGAAATTCTGAATTTTTATTTTTAATATTCAAATCATAAATTGATTTTTTTAATTCTTCTATGCAATTAATTGCTTGTTCCATCGTATATCCGATAAAACCAATCGCAAATTCTTCTCCACCGTAGCGATAACAATACGCTTCATATTTGTTTTCAATATCGTTAAGACACTTACCAAGCACTTCAAGACATCGGTCTCCCGCACTATGCCCATAAGTATCATTATATTTTTTAAAATAATCAATATCCAATATTGCTAAAACTGTAAATCGCTTATCTTCATAATTTTCTTCTATTTTAGCAAAATCTTCAAATAATTTTCGCCTATTGTGTACATTAGTGAGTTGATCAGTATAAGCATATTTTTGTAAAGTATTTCTAGCTACAAATATTCCAAGACCCGCATGACGAACTATAGATCCTATAATAAATAACAAAGACATAATAATATAAGAATTCATGGCTTCTGCACTATATACTTCCAATGGTTTAAAGTGAGAAATACCATATACATAGGCAAGTGTCACTAATAACATATAAAAATGAATACGCCAACCATAATCTAAATATAAAGTTGAAGTCATAAATAAGACAATTGTAAAGGTAACACAAATTTGATCAGGAGCTATATATGCACTTATTATGAAAGAATAAATAAAAGCAGCTGTATTAACGGCATAGATCATAGGGGTAATTGCTTTAGTTGATAAAAAGTTAATAATAATAAAAATAATTAATGAAACAATGGCAACTATTAAGTAAGCCCATCGTAACTTAGGCACACCAGCCGTTAAGAAAAAATCTGAAAAAAAGGAAGTTATAAAACTAAAAGAAAAAATCAATATGACTGCAAATAACATCGTACTTAAAATTTGCCTATTTTTATTATCAACTTCTTTTTTGCAGTCATGAAGATTCTGTCTTTCTTCTAGCGTTTTATCGACTAAAAATCTCCAGGCTTTATTGATTTTATTTTTCATAATATGCTCTCCATATTTACTAATATATCTATATAATTTATTAATTATCTTAAAAAATATAACAAAATAGACAATAAATATCAATGAATATTTCGTCACATATTAAACAGGTTATCTATAAAGTTTTAACCATAGTTTTAATAATTACTAAAGGTTTATATTAATATATAACATTTTTTTATAAATTACCTTTTAAACTATACATCCAAACCATAATTATATGTTTAATTAATGATTTATAATACTACTAAAATTATAAATTAATTATTTATTTTCAAATTATATCACATAAATTAAAAATTTGATAATATTTTTAATTTAATAAGGATATCTTAAATTTATTAGTTCGTTTCAGCCTTTAATACAGGATTAAATAATCACTTTCTTCTTTATCATATACAAGCTCTCCTTCTACAAAAGTTTATGCACATTTTACTCATCATCTATAATTATAAAATCAGCGTCTTTCCATGATAGAAGTGGTACCATTGTCAAAAGATTTCATAGCTACACCCTAATGATTTATATGAGAAATTTGAATTTAGAACATCCTATTGAATTATAAAGAAACTACATATAATTTTATCAAATCGATTAAGAAACATTAAAAATTATAATAGTTCCAACACAACACAAAAGCACGAACTTCCTTTTATTAAAGGATTATCCGTGCTCTTTTTAATTTTTAACTATCAAAGATAAAATTAAATTTTAATCTTAAATATCTTTTTAAATTATACTAGGAAAACACATTTTAAATACAATTCACAAAATCATTGGTAATTGACTCCTTATATGTTCTTGCGCTCCCTAATAATACATTCTTGTATATTTGTCCATTAATTTTTGATTTTTTTCCTCTCCACCGTCAACATTTGCACTGAAGAATACCTCTGGCTCTATTCCTTCTTCAACAAACTTTTCAACAATAGCAGCTCCAAATGCATTACATATGAAGGCATTTGCAATAGAAGATGTTGCAATCATAGGGGGTTTAACTCCTTCAAATATCGTTGCCGCATCACCTTTTTCACCACAATTATCAATCACAACATCAGCAATTTCATATAATTTCTTTCCGCATTCATGTCGTGTATCTACTTGCTTTGAATGCTTTAGACTCGTAATCGCAATCACCTTTGCACCTCTTGTTTTTGCTTCTAAGGCCATTTCAATAGGATAAGCATTTCTGCCTGAGTTTGATGCAATCAAAATTACATCTCCCTCATTGATACGATACAAATCTACCAGAATTTTTGCATAGCCACTTAATCTTTCAATATATGTACTTTTTGTAGGATGGTTCGTTAAAGTAAGTTCATCATTGATAATTGGTACAACAAAGGCTAATTGACCTGCTCTACCGTACAACTCCTCTGCCACTGTATGAGAGTGTCCACTCCCTGTTACAAAGAACTTCTTACCTTTTTTGTATGCATCTACAACAAGGGTAGCAGATTGCTCTATTTGTTCTTGTTGAGTTGACTGTATCAATTCAACAACTTTTAAACCTTTTTCAAATGAAACTTTAATATTTTTCACTTTCATCACCTTATTCTTTCTAGTAAATTACATTAAATTTATTTGCTGAATTTATCATATCATTGTTAAATTATAATTCAATCTTAATTATCTTTCTGACAATAAAAAACACGACTCCTTTTTAATAAAGAAATCGTATTTCTTAGTAATATGTTATTTTTTATTAAAAGTTAATGAAACTCCTGTTATAAAATCAGCGATCACTAAAGCATCGCCATCCCATGTTAGTGTAGATGATTCTTCTTCATCAAAGGTAACACCATCACTAGTTTGCTCCCAAGCACCTTCAAGTACTTGAGTATTAATCGTAGACACCATTAAATCATAATTTTCATCAATTAGATTTTCAATTGTCGTACCATCTTCACCACCTTGAAGATATTTAAGAGCCTCAGCTTCTGTCATACTTCCTTGCTCCATAACAGCTACAACTTGCTCATTAACTAATGTTGTTATAGCAGTTTTAAGACCATCTAATACTTCTTCACTAATACTCATCGATAAAACATAGCTTTTATCCTCTTTTAATTCTAATGATACTAAAATAACAAAATCACCTTCAAACGGAATCATTTGTGATACTGTTGTATCTACGTAACTCGCTTCCCACGTACCTGTTACTTCTTTTTCTTCTGCTCCACATCCAGTTAATACTAAAGTAAGCATTGAAAGAACACAAAACACCTTTAATAGTTTTTTCATTTTCATTTCCCATCCTTTTTAGATTTTAATAGTATCAAATTTGTCCTTTAAACGCAAATTTTTATACTTTTTATTTTTCATAAATCAACCGAAAAAGTACTACCATTAACAGGTAAGCACTGCATATAAGAATAAAAATCACAAAATAATCAAAATATTTCTTTGTATTAGTTCGTTTTTTATAAGAACTCGATGATGCTTTTTTATTTCTGTTCATAATCTTTTTTCTATAAATACTTAAGGAATCTTCATTGTTAGCTACTAAATGATAAAAATCTTTAAGCCATTGTTCATCCTGTGGTGTACAGCTATTATTTTCATTTACATTATTCTCATGAACAATTTCGTTTCGAATATGGCGATAATGTCTTAATTTTTTATATTCTATTGTATTATATAATCCAACTTCACTCATTTCTTGAAGATACCTCGTTACCCCTATATCACTATTTAATTTTCTTTTCAACAAATTATCGACGTGTTTATAATATTCAAGAAAACTCATAATTTAACCTAATTTATAGTATTTCAAAATACTATGTTCATGATAATAACTAATAGCTTCATTTATAGCTAAACTTACTTTCAATAGTCGACAAGGTGTACCCATAATATTAAATTTTTTCACTAGTTGCTTTGATTCTAATTGTTCACCTATAGCATTAAATGCTTTATTATTATAATGTGTATTTAAATATTTTTTCCAAATTCGCTGTCCATCTACTTCGATAGCTGCACCATTAACTTCTATCGTTTCACATTTAGTGATTTCTTGTGCTAAATGAAAAAGACTGCAGTAGCTATAATCAACACCCATTAGTAGCACATGTCCTCGTAACTCTGATATTCTTCCTAGTGGAGATTCAATCGATTGTGATAAATGCAAACTATGACGATTACACAAGAATTTTGCATATTTACCCCAAGCAATATAGCTATAAGTTGGATGATTAGAAATCACAACCCCTGTCCTTCTTCGAAGATTTTCTACAACACTACCACTATCATATGAATCACTATTTTTTTTATCAAATGCTGGAATATGTTTTCTAATTTTTTTTATATCATCGTAAACCATAGATGGGACTTTCCAATAAGTAGGCTCACTATTGAATAAATCGTTCATCGTCATCAGAATCGTTCCATTATACCCTACAACATCTATTAAAGCATCAATAATAGTTTGAGCTCCTCCTACTACATAACCAAAAGAAGACAAAGCTACATGAACCTCTAACACTGCGTCTTCTTTTACACCATTTGTTTTAAGTGCATTTACAATATCTTGTTTAGTAATAATTGCATTTAATTCCCCTAAAGCATTCACAATATCCCTTCTTTCTATAGTGTTCCAATTATTTTCTCGGTAATAATTTTAGAGCTCAGCGATAATACCGCAAATTTTAATGTCAACATACCTTCTTCACTATTACTTAAATTCAAAGTATAGTTTTCATTATTTTTAATGCTAAGAGCACTATTTTTAATTGCCAATTCTTGCGCTACGATAAAATAGTTATATACTTTCTTTTCTCCATATATTGCAACCATACGCTGTATTCCGCTTTTTACTTCATTAATAGTTAATACTTGTTTCAACAAGGTTATCGCAATTAAATATGCAACATGCTTCTTAGTATAGAACTTTTTATTAGGCGGAGGAATAAGTTGCCATTTCACATAATTATTCACCATAGATTTCGTAAGTATCTTTTCGTTAGTGTGTGAAAAAATCTGATAAAGATAACGCTCTACTAGTGTTAGCACCTGATCCATATATAAATCAAGCTCAGGTAAATCTTCCCATCTTGGAAGATGCATAGTAGTCATGCTATCAAGCCATGTATTTAGTTCTTCGTTGTTATTCATCTTCTTCTATAGGATAACATCAACAATATTAAGCTGTTATCAACTTTCCTTTCGTGTAACGATTATTTTTAAATTATTGACTATATTGTATCATTTATACCACAAGAAAAAAACCCCGTTAATAGATGGATATTCATAAAGAAATATTTTGCTATTAGGTAAGATTTGTAGATGTGTATACATCCGCTCTGCTTGCCGAAACTTATTGCAACATTATTTTCTCTGTGTTGCACTTTACGAAAGATTATTCATATTAGATTTGGAAGAAATCTAATATGAATTGTCCATTTTCTTGGTTGTCGCAAAGTGCGAGAGCAAGGACTTTAAAATCGCCCCTGCGAGGAATATGAATAGGCGAGCAGGTTATTTATATTATTTATATACCCTTTAGCAGACTTGAAATATAGTCTGTTATTATTTTTGTAAAGATAACTTGACAAAATATTCTTAATATGTTATTTTTTTTTGTTGTAAAGGTAACTTGACAACAAATGGAGGTGCTGCTTTTGAAAAACAAAGTTGAAATGTTGCGCAAGCAAAATGGAATTAGCCAAGAAGCGTTTGCAAAAGCAATGAAAGTTTCAAGACAAACAATCAGTTCTATTGAAAATGGAAAGTATAATCCTTCGCTTGAACTTGCATTTATGATAGC
>CAYJJG010000024.1:0-21020 GCA_964370435.1 uncultured Holdemania sp. | reverse complement strand
AATTAAGCTTAGACCCCGAAAGTTTTACTTAGACCCCGGAAAATGTTCTATAGCCAAGGATTTACTGGCTTTTTTGTTTTTAAGGCTGTTCCTTATCCGTTACAACCTCTTGATTTTTTTCTGTCTTTTAGTGTTAATTCATCTTCTGCTTCTTCTTTGCGGTTATAAAAATTCTGATTATTAAACACTTGTACATCATCATAAGTACTATTATTTTGATGCAGCGGAATAATTTCTTCAGCAACCTCTTCCTTAACGGATTCTTTTTTACTAATTTTACTTAGATAATCTTCTTTGCGATTCATTTTTTCTTGCATGATTTCAGCACCCAATTCATTCGCAAACTCATGATTAAAATTAGAATCCTCATTAGTTTGAAACACGAATCCTTTTTCTTTACACCTTTTCATATCATCTTCACCTCAATGATAGTATGTGTAGTTCTTGCTGAGAACTATAGGAAATGATTGTTAAAATAAATCCTCATTTTCATCTATAGCAGCATTAACCCAGAAAATTTCTGCTTCATCGATGCATTTTTGAACTAATGGTTCAAAGTCGAATCGACTTTCATAATATTCACATTTCTTTAATGTTGGCTTCGTTGTAGGATTCTTAGGGGTAAATATCGTACAACAATCTTCAAAAGGTAATATCGAAGTTTTGTAGGTATCTATTTTTTCTGCAATATCGATGATTTCTAGCTTATCAAAACATCCAACTGGTCTTAATATAGGTAACCTTACCACATCACTAATACAAACCATACTGTTAAGTGTTTGTGATGCTACTTGGCCAACACTTTCACCTGTTACGATAGCTAATGCACGATGTTTATTAGCAACTTCCTCAGCAATACGAAACATCATTCTACGCATAATAGTAATCGCATAACTTTCGTCACAATGTTTAAAAATAGCCATTTGAAGCTCAGTAAATGGTATATTAATCATTTTAATAAATCCTTGATATATACTTATCTTTTTAGCTAAATCAACTACTTTCTTTAATGCATTATTGGATGTATATGGAGGTGATGCATAATGTATACATTCTATTGCGATACCTCTTTTCATCGTTAGATAACCAGCAACTGGAGAATCAATTCCACCTGAAAGCATCAATAATGCTTTTCCTCCAACCCCTGTCGGATAACCACCAGCTCCTCTGATGGTTTCTTTCATAATGTAAGTTGCATCCTCTCTAACTTCGATTTGTATTTTTAAATCAGGCTGATGTACATCTACTTTATATTCGCTATTTTTAAGTATTTTAGTAGCAACTAAACGGTTTATTTCATCACTAATATGAGGGAAGTTTTTATCATGACGACGAGTTACAACTTTGAAAGTACTAGCATTAGTATTCATTGCAACATTAAAACTCATATCTACAATGTCCTCAATAGCACTAGGCACTTTTACTGCACAAGAAAAAGAACTAATACCAAATACCTTTGTAAGTCGTGTTAAAACTTCTTCTTCTGCAGTATCATTTAAATAAATATATAAACGATCAAATGTTTTAATATAGCTTAACTCTTTAAATTCAGCTAAGCTATACTTAATATTTTGAACCAATTTAGAAATAAAATCTTTTCTATTTTTACCCTTTGTAGATAATTCTCCATAACGAATTAAGATTAAATCTGTTTTAATTACCATATTTTTTGATACACTCCTTCATGTTCTCTATTAAATATTCAATATCTTCTTTAGTGTTTTCGATGCTAAAACTGCATCGAATTGATGATCTTGCCTCTTCATAACTTTTATTTAATGCTAATAATACATCAGAAGCATTCTTTGTTTTGCTAGAACAAGTACTTTGAGCAGAAACAGCTATACCTTTCTTATTCAAGGCGTTCATCATGATTTCTGATGGGACATTTGTTGAAAAGTTGACTATATGACATACACTATTGTTAGGTGTATTCAATTTTATTTGCTCTATTTTTTGAAGTTCACTAATCAAATACTGTTTAAGCATCATGCAATGTTTCATTACATTTTCTTGTCTAGAAATAGCTAGCCTTAATGTCTTAGCAAACATAATATTAACTAAGGCATTTTCTGTTCCTCCTCGAAGCATAAATTCTTGTTGCCCCCCACTAATTAGCGGCACTAAAGGTACATGATTTTTTTTAATGCATAAACCACTTCCTTTTAAACCATGAATTTTATGTGCTGAGAATGTGGCTACATCGATGTTTTTAAGATTAATTCGTAGTTTTCCTAATGCTTGTACCATATCTACATGCATATAAGCACCACTTTGTTTTTTTACAATTTCAGCTATCTCATCAATTGGCTGAATTACCCCGATTTCATTATTAACGTGCATTATTGAAACAAGTGCTGTGTCTTTTCGCAGTGCACTTCGCAGCTCCTCAACACTAATAAGGCCGAATTCATCTACTGACAAACGTGTAACTTCAAAACCAAAAACTTCTTCAAGTTGCTTAAAAGCATTCTTAACACTAGAGTGCTCTATTGTCGTAGTTATACAATGTTTTTTATCTTGCATACACGCAAAAGCGATGCCTTTGATAGCCATATTATTAGCCTCACTAGCACCACTTGTAAATAACACTTCCTTATCATTTACTTCTAATAAACCAGCGATTACTTTACGACTTTTTTCCATCATAGTCGAAACTATACTTCCGATGTCGTATAGACTATCACTGTTTGCAAAATGCTGAACTAATAAACCTTTATATGTATCTAATACCTCTTTATCGGCGGTTGTAGTTGCTGCATTATCTAAATAAACTAATCTAGTAGACACTGCGACTATTCTCCTCAATTTTCTGTTCAAAAGATGTTGGATATAACTGTTCAATTGAAGCGATAGCAACTTTTAATGCTTGCGAATATTCACCATTGCGATACAGTAACTCAGCACGTGATAACTCTGAATCAATCATTGGATAGGATGATCTAAACTTATTTCCAAATACAATAGCATCTTCTACCCACTTTGCAACACCTACGATATTATTTACATTCGCATGTAGTTTTGATATAAACTCTAGTGCCTCCGTCAAGTAAGCATTAATAAGTGGTGCATTAAGCGGTGTTTCTTTTAATAAATTTTCAACACCATAGGTATACTCATATGCCTTTTGTAAATCAGCATGAAATTGATTAGAAATGCTTGGTAATTTGTTTTGTTTAACTTTAATCTTAATTTCATTAGTAACTAATTGTAATTTCAACAATTGATCAACAGCACGATGCTCATCTTTTAATAGCCCGTCTATTTGTTCTTTAAGCTTAACAAGTTCATTCATTAAAATTTCTTCTTGTTGCTCAATATCTTTTAAAACTATTAAAATTGCACTAGATGCTGTATTTCCTTCATCCATTTTTTCAATTTCGTCATTCTTTTTAAGCTTTAAAGATTTAATTTTTTTACTTGAGTCTTCAACCAATTGTGCTAAGTTATCTATTCCATAATGAGTCATCGAATTCAAATTAAGCTGATTAAAATAACTTAACAATTCATCGAAAACAAAAGCTATCTTATTATTGTAATCATCAACTATTGCCAACTCTTCATAGGCTTTAACTTCATGATCAAGTTGAACTTGTAGTTGACTTAAGCGTAGTTTATAGTCTTCACAATGATCTAATATATTGTCTAATTTACAATTTTTTAAATTATTTAAATCTTCTTTTAAAATATCTTGAATCACTTCCAAATTACGTGGAATTTCTAAATGATCTAAATAAATTCCTTTTCTTTTCTCAACAGCATAATTGCGAGAAACTTCCTCAATCATGGTCGGAACAACCCCTTTAGCTTCTTTTAATAACTCAGGGATAGTAGCTTCTAAAGAGATTAAAAATTCTAAATCAGCTTGAATTAACTCAAGTTCATTAGTAGCATTTTCAAATTCAGAAGTATACATCCATTCCTCAAATACTGTAAACCGTTTTTCACAAGCAACCATTTTATCTTCAATAGCACTCCAGCAAAAAGAATAGTGTGATTCTTTTTCCTTTAGTGCAGTTTTAATTGTTCTAAATTGGTCCTTAAATACGGTTACTTCAGAACGCTGTTTTACCTCTTTCTCTAAAGTTTTATCTAAATAAAGATTAAGTTTAGCAACTTGTTCTTTAGCTAAATTAAGCATTTCTTTTAAATCATCAATGGAATTATCGATATGTTTAAATTTACCAAGATGAATTAAATCTTCTGTTTCAGCAAGGGTCGTAGCGATTTGTTTTAGATTAGCCATTGTCCGATCATGTAGACCTTGATATTCTACTACCTCTTCCATGGTTCCTTCGTCTAATTTTGATATTGCCTTTGCTTTATTGAACTTAAAAGAAAGCGGAACGCTTTTTAAAGCATTATACTCTGTTTCATATTCAGATAATGTATCAAGAAACATTCTTTTCTGATTTCTTTTATGTAATATTAATAGCACAACAATAACTGTTAATCCACCAAGGATAACCAAGATATCCACCATCTCAAAATTATTGATAAAATCTTCCATACTATCCCACCTTCACTTTAAACATTATAACATATTTTTGGTAAATATCGACTATTAAATATTATTAAAATAGGCTTTTATTCGACAATAAGTATAGGTGTTTTATATTCACTTAACTTGACGAAACTAAACTCTATAGTATAATTTATAAAAGTAAAACAATGTATTAAAACAGGAGGCTATATGAAAATTTATTATTATACTAGAACCAATAGAAGTAAAAATGTCGCAACCTTTCTCTCACAAAAACATCAGTTTCCAATATTCCAAATTACTGATGATGAAAATTGGAATGGTGCTTGGAATTTTATTAAAGGTGGAAAAATGTCATCAAAAAAAGAATATCTACCTGCAAAATATCAAAAATGCGATGATAATGAAACGATAATTTTAGTATTTCCGATTTGGGCAAACGGTTTCCCTCCTACAGTACGTACCTTTGTAGCTGAGAATAAAGTTGAAAACATAATTTTAATTCCAACATCTTTAATCACTCGATTCAAGGAAAGAGACGGATACAAAAAGGTAATTGATTTAATAGGAAAAGAACTTGATCCAGAAAGCATTGATATATCAGATGTGATTTAGTAATAGCTGAACATTTTTTAAGGTTTTCTTGCCAGTGACACTTGACAATTTAATTATTTAACTTAATAATTATAAAGTATATGCGTCAGTGGTGGAATGGCAGACACGCACGCTTGAGGGGCGTGTGAGGCAACTCGTGCAAGTTCAAGTCTTGTTTGGCGCACCATAATAAAAGAATCATCCACTATGGATGTTTTTTTATTTTAAATTCTAATGTTTTTCAAGATAAACTTATCCTAACCTTGTTATTTCAGTAGTTCTATGTCACTATATATAGATAAATATAATACTTGTAAACTTAATTTTTATAGAAATCTTCATAATTAAGATATACCTATATTGATTTTTACTTTCTGGAGGGCAAAATGAAAAATATTGGAATCATAACATACGATCAACCTCATTTAAAAACTGAACAACTTATATTATCAATGGTCTCTTTAAATGAGATTATGCCTCGATATAAAATAAAAGTTTTTGCTTTACCCTTTAAATCTAGAAAACAAAGAGATGTTTATTTTAATCATCGTCCTATACAAAATAGGGCTGTTAGTGTAGAGGTATTATGTAAAGCATTTAATTTTGCATTTGTACCGTGTGCTGTTGATACAGATATCACTAATGATTGTGACCTTTATATAGTTGCTGGTGCAAATTTAATAGATGAACAGGCATTAAAAAATAAAAAAATCATTAATGCTCACCCTGGAATTATTCCTGCTGCAAGAGGATTAGATTCATTTAAATGGAGTATTTTAAACTCAATTCCTCTTGGAGTAACATTACACTACATCGATGAAAACGTAGATATGGGCGAAATAATTAGTGTTATCCCTACTCCTGTTTTTATAAGCGATACCTTAGAAACACTAGCTAAACGTCATTATGACAATGAAATTAAAATACTTTCACAGTTTGAACACTACTTAAATAATCCACAAAATGATTTTTATGACATTGAGTGTGCCGAATCCAACAGAAGAATGCCTTATGATACAGAAGTTAAGATGACTGAGGTTTTTGATGAATACAAACAAAAATTTTCAATGAACTACTCATTGAAAAAATAAGTTATTTGTCATAGTAGATTATATTTTAGCGCGGTAGTAAAACTCATCCTTAAGTTTGCTTAATAACTTAAAAGATAAAACTATCAAAAAAATTAAAAGAGGTAAACGCAAAGTTAAAATCTTTATATCACTTGCATTTTACCTATTTTTTATACTTTATATTTCCTTAGATACCTTCGTAACATCTAACTCTAAATTATTACTTTAAAAACTTAATAAACTCGAATAGCTATTTCGGATACGTTCATTACTCAAATAGAGCTTTAATTTCAAGTAGTGTTTTTGCATCTTCATAGAAATTTTCATCAAGATCATCTTTTACAAACTCCAATATTAGTGTTGGATTCAAATTATATTTTTTTGCTGTTTCAATATACTGAATCCACTCTTTTTTGCCTTCATTTAATAATAAGCGTTCATCCTTATTCCAGTGAAAAACATGAAATTGACATAAATATGGTGATAGTATCGAAATCTCAGCTACTTGCTCATTAAGATCTATATCTGGGTTAGGTTGCCAATAGCAGCGCATTTGATTATGGTTTAATGCTTTTAGTAATCGTAGTGCCCCTTCCTTACTTTGAGTTAACGTATTTCTATGATATTCTAAAGCGAGCAATATACCCTCTTTTTGGGCTAAATCCGCAGCTTGTCTAATAACATGTACTAACCTATCAAATTCTTCTTGGCTCACTGTTTCAGGTTGTATTCTTCTTCCCGCCCATATTCTTATTATAGGAGCTTTTAGCGCCTTTGCACTAGCTAAAACAGCATCAAAATCCTCGATGTTTTCACCTTTAAAATAAGAGCCATAAGATAACACCGACAACCCTGCATTAACCATTTTTTGATAAACTTCTTTTGCTAGATTAAGATCTCCTGCTACGACGTGGACATCACTACCCCATTCAATGCCATCGAGCTCTGCTTTTTTACACATGCTTATAATTTCATCTACAGATTTTTTTCTAAAAGTAATCGAAGTTAATCCTGTTTTCATTTTATACTTTCCTCACTTATTCTCTTCTTATTATACCATTGGTTTTAAATTAAAAGTTACAAAGTTTACATAACATTATATTCTAAATTTTGATATACTATAATAGTAAAAAGATACAATTATTTATTTGAAAGGTCGGTGTAATTATGTTTCAAACTATTATGCTTGGGCTATCTCTATTAATCTTTACTACTTGTTTAATTTATATCTTTATTGCTATAAAAGTAAAAAAATTATCAACAAGAGAGATTCTTAGCCGCTTAATTGCATGGGTTGCTGCTTCATTATTTCCATTATATATAATCGGCACTAGTGATGCTACTGGCGGTGTATTTGACACTTTTATCTCCTCTTTATTAGGTGCCATTAGGGTTCTTGCTGGAGAAAATTCACTCTCAGACACTAGAGAGTTTGTTGGCGAAATTGAAGGACTAGAAGTTTTTGTAGCCAATTATACGGCAGTGTTACATCTTATCAGTGCTACACTATTAGTTGGGCTTATCTTAACTTTATTTAGAAATTTATATTCTAAATTAAATTATACTTATTTTGATAAAGGTAAGCTCTGTATTTTTACTGAAATATCAGAACGAAGTATTTTATTGGCTGAAAATGTTCATCAAATTGAAAGTAAGACAGATAATTATGTATTAGTTTTCTTGGGTAAGATAGATGAAAACAACTACCAAAGTATAGTACTTAAAGAGCGTATCGCTAAGGTTAATGCTTATATTTTTGATACTACTTTAGAAGAATTAAAGATACATAAGCGCTTTTTAAAACGGAAAGTTCATTTTTTCTTATTTAAAAACAATGAAGAAGACAACTTAAAAGATGCTTTGTTACTACACCATAAGTATGGAGAAAATATAATTAGTAATTGTAGCGAAGCAATACAAACTTCGATTGAAGAACTCGACGATATTCAAATGTTGTCAAAAAAATACGATAAAGAATTATTTAATTCTTGTCTGAATCTTTTTAAATTTTATCCTGAGGAAATGTTACGTAATCTAATGATAACTTATGAAAATAATCACAAAACCATTCTTGCACAGGAATTAAATAACTTCAATGAAGATGATACTGATTTAAGTGAAGCATTGAATCTGTATCAAGAAATCAAAATTAAGTATGAAAAACAAGAAATAATTATAGAAGATAATTCACAGTTTAATAAAATCATAGAACAGTTTAAAACACTTAAAAAATATGGAATATTAGAAAACAAATATTACGATATTGAAAGTATTTATCAATCTTATTTAAACCATGCTAGTGCTACTAAAGATATAATAGAAATTAAAGTACTGGTAATGCAATGTATCGAAGAAATTGCTAAAATCATAGACGGTGCTTATGATGTAGTATTTAAAAGAACTCTAAGATTATATGATAACTATAGAAATAGTGAACTTGGTGGTTATTTAGGGATATATATATTAAGTACTAAACCTGAGGCTGTTGTTGTTACTGATGCTATAAAATATCCAGTTAATATCGATTATCGCATCATAAATGAAGCTAATACACTAATTTATAAACTCTTTAATGATAAACCCCTCTTTTTAGCTAGAAGAGAAAATAGACTTAAAATTTTAATTGTAGGAGCTGAAAATCTAGGAATCACTGCTACAAAAATTGCTGCATGGTGTGCTCAAACTCATGAGTTATATCCAGAAATTATTGTAGTAGACAGTAACCCTCTATGGGAAAACAAATTCGCTTATGAATGTCCAGAGCTGGCTGCACCTACAAGGACATCTCTTTCGGAAAAAGAAGCTAAAATATCCTTTTATACAGTAGATATTCAAAGTGATGAATTTATAAAAGTTCTTGAGGATAACCCCGAAATTGGCTATGTTATTTGTTCACTAGGAGATGATGAACTTAACTTAAATATAAGTATGAAAATCCGCCAAGAATTTGATCGCATTCATTTTTCTAAGCCCGAAAATAGTCGTAAAGCTCCAAAAATCATTATTAATGTGCTATTCAATAATGAATTCTTATATGACATCAGTAATGAAATTATGTTTGATAATCGCACTTCTTGTGATTTGAATCCCTTTGGTCAGTTAAAAGAAATCTATAAATGGGATAACATTGTTTCTCCTTACTTAGATAATTTTGGTAAAGCAATGAATAGATGTTATGCTCGTGATGCTGCAGCACACACACTAGAACAAACAATTCTTCATTTGATAAACGATACTAATAAAACAATCCAAGAGAAAGCAAATATAATTACTGAAAAAATTAAAGTGATTGAACGCAAAGCAGATTTACAATACAACGATAAAGAATATGGAAGAAATTCTTCAATTGCTTCTGGAATGCACTGCAAATATAAGCTATACACTTGTCTTGTTGAAATCAACAATAGAGTAGCCGACGAAGATAAAAAATATTACGATGAACAACTATGGAATACCTTCCCAACTAAAGAAATGATTAATGACTTTGGTAAGTATCTAAAAAATCCTGAAGTTATTGAGATTTTATCACAGCTTGAGCATCGCCGTTGGAATGTCTATATGCGAAGTGAAGGTTGGCGTACTGTTGCATTTGAAATTGCAGATAACTGGAATACTGTCCACAAAAATCAATGGCGTAATTTTACTGCAAAGTTATCAGCTTGTATTGCAACTTGGGATCAATTAGATGAAGTAGACCAATGGATGAAAGAGAAATATAATCAACACAAAAACTTTAAGGAACTAGATCGTGTTATGGTTAGGGACTTATGCAAAATAATGATTCAGGCAAGTGCAATGGATGATAAATAACAATCTTAATACAGCACTATCAATTGACAAAAGCATTATTATTTGGTACTATATTAAAGCGCCAAAACATTAAGCAGCTTACAAAGTTAGTATAGTAAGCGTTGATAACAGTTTAACTGAGTGAAAGTAACTTGCTGCTTGTAAGCGAAATTACGCATATCAACACTTTATATTAAAGATTTGTACCTGTGTTGTTTTATAGCCATAAAACACAAGGAGGAAGAACAATGGCAAGAAATACTGGACCGGTTTGGAAGATATCTCGTCGTCTTAGTTTCTCAATTTTAGAAACTGGTGAAGAGCTTCAACGCCGCACTTACGCACCTGGTCAACATGGACCTACAAAACGTATCAAACTTAGTAACTATGGTACACAGTTACGTGAAAAACAAAGAATTAGACATATGTATGGAGTTAATGAACGTCAATTCGTTAACACTTATACTCGTGCTACTAAAATGAAAGGTGTTACAGGTCATAACTTATTATTCTTATTAGAATCTCGTTTAGACAACATCGTTTATCGTTTAGGATTTGCTAGAACTCGTCGTGGAGCTAGACAATTAGTTAATCACGGACATGTATTAGTAAATGGTAAAAAAGTAAATATTCCATCATTCCAAGCAAAACCTGGTATGGAAATTTCAATAAGAGAAAAATCATTAAATATGCCTTCTATCGCTGATGCATTAGAAGCAAATTTACACACTGTTGCATTTGTTAAAGTTGACAAAGCAGCTAAAAAAGGATCTTATGTACGTTTGCCTGAAAGAAATGAATTAAATCAAGAAGTAAACGAACTATTAGTAGTTGAATACTATAACAGATAAAAAGCTCATTAGAGCTTTTTTTTCATATTTGTTTTGTTATAATGACTAAAGAAAGAAGGTAAATTATGATTAGATTTGATAATGATTACAGTGAAGGAGCACATCCTACTATTATAGAGCGCTTAGTACAAACTAATTTAGAGCAAACTTGTGGCTATGGTTTAGATCAATATTGCTTGAGCGCACAAGAAAAAATTAAAGATGCATGCCAATATGAAAATATTGATGTTCATTTTTTAGTTGGAGGAACACAAACAAATACAGTAGTTATTAATGCGATTCTAAGGCCTCATCAAGGGGTGTTAAGTGCCGATACTGGACACATCAACACCCACGAAAGTGGCGCAATAGAATCTACCGGTCATAAAGTATTAGCGCTTAAAAATATAAATGGAAAAATTACAGCCAAACAAGTTGAAGAAGCCTATACAGCACATATACTTGATGATAACTGTGAACACTGTGTACAACCTGCCATGGTCTATATTTCATTCCCTACAGAGTCAGGAACGCTTTACAATAAAAATGAATTAGTTTCACTCTATAGTGTTTGTCAAAAATATCATTTGCCCCTATTTATCGATGGAGCTCGTATGAGTTATGGTTTGATGTCACCTGTAAATGATTTAACGCTGAATGATCTATGTACACTGAGTGATGTATTTTATCTTGGGGGAACTAAATGCGGCACTCTTTTTGGTGAAGCGCTTATTATTAAAGATGAGACTATAAAGAAAGATTTTCGCTATTTAATAAAAAGACATGGTGGTTTGCTTGCCAAAGGTCGCTTATTAGGTTTACAATTTGACACTTTATTTGATAATCAACTCTATTTAGAAATTGCAAAACATGCCATTGATATGGCTATGAAAATTAAAGAGGCAGCTATTGATTTAAATATTCCATTATATGCAGATTCCTATACTAATCAACAGTTCTTAATTTTAAAACCTAATCAAATAAAAATTTTACAGAATAATTTTAGTTTTACAGTATGGGAAAAAACAACTGAGCATATAGTTATAAGAATTTGTACATCATGGGCCACTAAGGAAGAACATGTTGAACAATTAATTAAAGAACTTAATCATATAAAAACTCAACAATAATCAATTCAAACAAAAGAGTCTGTACTACATGTACAAACTCTTTTACTTATGATCTAACAAATAATTTAAAGCAAGTATATACCCTTCTATACCCAATCCACAAATCATTTTTTCACTAATCATACTTGTATAGGAATGTTTTCTAAACTCTTCTCGAGTACGGATATCTGATAAATGTACTTCAACAATACGCATTGGTTGAACTGCTTTAAGAGCGTCTAAAATTGCGATACTAGTATGAGTATATGCAGCAGGATTAATTATTATAGCATCCATTTTATCATGATAAGCTTGTTGAATGTAATCTACAATTTCACCTTCATGATTACTTTGTCTACAAGTTATAGTAACTTGGTGTTCATTTGCATAATTTTCAATATTTGTGATCAAATTTTGATAAGTTTCATTCCTATAAATATGTTTTTCTCTAATACCCAGCATGTTTATATTAGGTCCATTAATTACTAGTATATTCATTCTTTGTTACCTCCTTATCAAATAATTTTCTTCTATCAGTAGATTGTCTAAATAATCTTTTCATTTCTTCGCTATCTTGATGTAATAAAGTTTGTTTAAAATGTTCTAGTTCTGCTTGAAAATCAGTTATTTCATGTAACAAATTTTCTTTATTCAATAAAAATAGTTCAGTCCATAAATGTTCATTAATTTTAGCGATACGAGTTAAATCCCTGAAGCTATCCCCTGTATATTCAACAAGATGCGTATTATTGTTAGTATTCATCAAAGTGACTGCTATAACATGTGTTAATTGTGATAAAAATGCAACCATTTTATCATGTTCTTGTGGTGATAAAACAGTAATATGATTAAAATTTAGTTCCTTAGCTAACTCGGTAATTATTTCTATTGCAGTAGTACTATTTTTATCTGTTGGAGTGATGATGAAATTTGCTTTCTCAAACATTGTATAATCACTATATTGAGCTCCACTTACTTCTTTTCCAGCCATAGGGTGAGCTGCAATGAATTCTAAATCTTCACGTAAAATCGCCTGAACATCTTCAATAATTGTAGTTTTTACACCACCAACATCCGTGATTAAAGCTCCAGTTTTTAGATATCTTTGGTTTTCTTTTAGCCATTGAGGTATATCCTTAGGATATAGCCCCAAAATTATTAAATCCATCTTTTCTAGTGCATTAGGTACTATATACTTATATCCTTCTTTTATCCAATTTTGTTTTAATGCATAGTCTAAGCTGTTTTTATTAATATCAATCGCATTTACTACATAGCCTTTATTACTTAATGCTTGAGCATAACTACCACCTATAAGCCCAAGTCCTACTATCATAATATTTTTAATGTTTTTCATGAGTTATGACCTCAACTTGTACACCCAAGTTTTTTAAATCTTCAAAAAACTGCGGATAACTTTTTGAAATACTTTGAGCATCTTCAATGATTAAAGGTTTTTTACAAATTGTTGCTAGAATAGCTAAGCTCATTACTATTCGATGATCATTATGACCAAATACAGTTATACCACCTTCAATTTTAGAGAGTCCTTCAATAAATATTTGACTCTCATCACTCGATATTTTAACACCACATTTAGATAATTCTAATTCCATAGCAGCAATACGGTCGCTTTCTTTAATACGTAAGCGCTCAGCATTAATAATTTGAGTATCACCTTGTGCTAGCGATGACAACACACATAGGATAGGTCCTAAGTCGGGACAATTATTTAAATCAATAATACTTCCATGAACATTAGACTTTTTAAAATAGTATCCTTCTTTAACAACTTCAACATCTATATTCATTGATTTAAATATATCAATTAATTGCTTATCACCTTGTAATGATTCACAATTTAACCCAACACAGTATAAAGAATTATTGATTGCACCTAATGTAGCAAAAAATCCAAGTTGACTAAAATCTCCTTCAACAACAACATCCTTTGCATGATATTTTTGATTGCCTTTTACTACCAAAGTAAAATCATCTTTAAAATAGACTTCAACATTAAATTGTTTTAACATTTCTATAGTTAAATCTACATAACTACGTGATTCAAAAGGAGCTAAAATATGAATAATACTATCATTTTTGCAAAATGGAAGACTAAATAATAATCCGGATATAAATTGACTTGAAACATTACCAGCTAAGGTAATTTCACCTGCTTTTATTGTACCATTAATAGTGAAGGCTTCGCTATCTGAATCAAAATCAATATTTTGACTTTTAAATAGCTGCTCATACACATGTAATGGTCTACTTAATAATCGCTCACTTCCAGTAAAATGTACTGCTGTATCACATAGCGAAAATAAGGGTATTAAAAATCTCAGAGTTGAACCAGATTCATTACAGTGTATAGTGTTACTCTTTAATTGGTTAAAATCTTTTATTCCTTCAATTTCAACATGATTTGTGTATTCTTTAATCGTTGCCCCTAATATTTTCATAGCTTCAATAGTAGTTTTAATATCTATTGAATAGTCAATATTACTAATAATACTCTTTCCATCCGATAATGAAGCACAGATTATTGCACGATGTGCTAAAGATTTACTAGGGGGTATTTTAATTGTTTGATTTTCACTTATTATAGTCGGATGCACCTTTACTATCATGCAACTTCCCTACCTATGGCTTGTGCTATAGCTTTTACTTTATCAATAAGACGTTTGAATTTTTCAGGCTTTAAACTTTGAGCACCGTCACTTAATGCACATTCTGGTGTATGATGAACTTCAATAATAAGTCCATCTGCTCCTGCTGCAACAGCCGCTAAACTCATAGATTCAACAAGTTTCCAATCTCCTGTGGCATGACTTGGATCAATTATGATAGGCAAGTGTGTTCTTTCTTTTATTACGGGAATAGCACTTAAATCTAAGGTATTGCGAGTATATTTCTCAAAAGTTCTTATTCCACGTTCACATAATATAACATTAGGATTGCCACTAGCCATAATATATTCTGCTGACATTATCCATTCTTCTATCGTGTTAGATAATCCACGTTTCAACAATATAGGTTTCTTAGCTTTACCTAATGCTTTTAATAATTCAAAATTTTGCATATTTCTTGCTCCAACTTGGATTAAATCAACATGTTCATCAAATTCAGCAATTTTATCTGAACTCATTATTTCTGAAACAATAGGAAGATTAAATTGCTTACCAGCTTCCTTCATAGCAATAATTCCTTGTGTTTGCATTCCTTGAAAAGCATAAGGGCTAGTTCGAGGCTTATACGCTCCTCCTCTAAGCATTACTCCACCGCATTCACTTACTTTTTGAGCTAAAATATGTATTTGCTCAACACTTTCAACCGAGCAAGGACCACCGATAACTACAACAGGATTATCACCACCAATTGCTATCTGCCCTACTTTAATAACACTATCTTGGGGATGAAATTGTCTGTTCGCTAATTTATATGGTGCAGCAATTCGAGTAACATTTTCAACACATTCATATGCTTGGATTTTGCGCTCATCTAGGCGTGCAGTATCACCCACTAAACCAAACACATCATGATGCTCTCCAGGCAAATAATTAAAACTAATATCTAGTCCTACAAACTGCTGTTTTAGATTTTCAATTTCTTGTTGTGTGGTTCCTTTTTTAATAGTTATAATCATTTTTTTATTCCTCTTCTTCTATTAGTTTTAATATATTTATCATTGCTTTTTCTACATCTTCATTATTTTTAACAATCTTATCAGCATAATATCGATATAAATCAATACGCTCATGATAAAGATTCATAATATCTTGATAGTTCTGGGATAAAGGACGTTCTATACTTATGCTAAGTAATGAAGGTTCGCGGTCGATAAACAAAATCTTTCCATTTAATTTTAAAGCACTCATATTTTCTTTATTTTTTATCACCCCACCACCGCAACTTATTACACTATGCGTAGTGCTGGCAATATTTTTTACTATCTCTGTTTCAATTCTCCTAAAAGCCTTTTCTCCATATTGTAAAATGTATTCTCTTATTGGCATATTAATATGTTCTGTAATCATGGCATCAATTTCAATACAAGGTCTATTCAATCTTTCTGCGATGAGTGAACCAAGGGTGGATTTACCACATCCTGGCATTCCAATAAGTACAATATTACAACAGTCTTTTGTTAGTTGTTTATATAGCCTATCTATCCACATAGTATCTAGGTTAATTTGATTAAAATGCTCAATAGCTCTAATGGCTTGAGCTACTAACATCACCATACCATTAGCAGTTTTACAGCCCTTTTCTTTAGCTGCTAATAATAAGGGCGTATTTAGTGGATTATATATGACATCTACAACACTCTCTAGCAATTTAAAATAGGATAGTTCTATAGGACAATCATGAACATGAGGACTCATCCCTACTGGAGACGTATTGATAATCACCTGTGCATCGTGATGAAGCCGATAACAAGTTTCATAGGTTATTGTTTCTTCACTTAAGTTTTTCTTAACAAGAATAATTTCTTTTGCCTTTAAATCTTTTAAAACAGCAATTACAGCTTTACTAGCACCACCATTTCCAAGAACAATAACCTTTTTGTCACAAACATCGATATTGAAGTAACGTATTGTTTCCATAAATCCAGCATAATCAGTATTATAACCATAAAGCTTTCCATTTTTATTTACAATCGTATTAACAGCCCCAATAGCTTTTGCTTGAGCATCAATTTCATCTAGATAAGGGATAACTGTTTGTTTATATGGAATTGTAACATTAAGGGCTTCAAATTCCTTTTTAGATAAATATGCATCAACTTCACTAATATTTAATTCAATAAGTCGATATTCATAATTCATAATTTTTTCATGAATTATTTTTGAATAACTATGAGTTAAATGAGTGCCAATTAATCCTCTAATCATTCATATTCTCCCTGAAATAATCGATACCATAACGTTCCATTAATAAATCTACAAGACCAATAGCAACAACACTATCTAATACTACACGGATTCGGTGTACAATACATGGATCATGTCTTCCTTCAATTTCAAGCGTACAATTCTCTTTAGTTTGAATATTTACTGTCTGTTGTGCCTTATAAATGCTTGGTGTAGGCTTAACAGCTGTTTTAATTACAATAGGCATTCCGTTACTAATCCCGCCTTGAATACCACCGTTATGATTGCTCATAGTTTGTACTCTGTTATTTACATAGCTCATTGCATCATTAGATTGTGATCCCATCATTGTAGCTAAATTAAAACCGGAACCAAACTCTATCCCCTTGACTGCACCAACACTAAATATTAAATGAGATAAAGTACTTTCAATTGAATTAAAATAAGGTTCTCCTACTCCTACTGGACATCCTAATACAACGGTTTCTACTACTCCCCCAACAGAATCAAGATTTGATTGCGCTTCTTCTATTACAAACTTCATTTTATTTTTTATTTCTTCATTTAATGTTGCAAAATAGGTTTCATTACAATGTTTAATTTGTTGAAGACATAGATCTTCATCTTCACTAAAACAAGTATCCTTGACATCTCTTATCTGTGCAATGTGGCTTCCTATAAAAATTCCTTTTTTATTTAACATACTAAGACATAGTGCTCCAGCAGCAACTAGCGGTGCCGTCAATCGTCCGCTAAAATGTCCACCTCCACGATAATCATTAAATCCATGATATTTTACATATCCAGTATAATCAGCATGTGATGGGCGCATTAAATGCTTAGTTTTTTCATAATCCTTAGAATGCTGAGCTTCATTTTTAATCATAATGCAAAGTGGTGAGCCGCATGTTTTATTATTCAAAACACCACTAACAATATGTACTTCGTCACTCTCTTTTCTTTTGGTAGATATGTTACCTTTGGGCTTTCTTAATTCCATGCGCTCTTTTATAAAAGCTTCATCTATAGTTATTCCTGATGTTAAGCCATCAATAACAATACCAATAGCATCACCATGACTTTCACCAAATAAACTAATTTTAAGCATATTTCCAATAGTACTTTTCATCTTATACCTCTTCCAATAATTTTTTTACATCATTCCAAACATAGTTAATAATCTGTGGTTTTAATAGTTCTTCTATGATAATCATGTCAACGCCTTCTTGACTACCTTTTTTATCTAATAAAATATATTCAAAGACTTCTTCAATATCATAATCATGATAACTCGGTAAACTAAGTGTATCAAATAGTTTCATTAGTCGTTGCTTAATCTTTTCATTTTTAACTACTCTTAACATTCCCATTGCCACAGCTTCTCCATGATAAAGTTGTGAAAGTTGATAAGCACTTTCAAAACCGTGCCCCAAAGTATGACCAAAATTTAGAATTTTTCGTATATGTAATTCTTTCTCATCTTGTTCTACTATATTCTTTTTAAAAAGAATACTTCGATATAAGATTTCTTCAATGTTAGTCATAAGATCTTCTTCTATTAATTCAAGTAACTTCATATCCCCTAGACAAGCTGCTTTTATTGCTTCAACTATTCCGTTATTAAAATGTCTATTATCTAAAGTCGTTAGTGTATCTGCATCTACGAATACAGCTTGTGGCTGATAAAATGCCCCAACACAGTTTTTAATTTTATCAACATTAATAGCTACTTTACCACCTATACTGCTATCAATTTGTGACAATGTGGTTGTCGGGATTTGACAAAAATCAATACCTCTTTTATAACTAGAAGCAATAAATCCAGCTAAATCACCAACTACACCACCACCTAATGCTAATACCAAATCATTTCTACTGAATTGTTTTTTTAACATTAAGCGTAATCCTTTTTCATACCATTCAAAGGATTTTGAGCATTCACCTTGTGGAACTATAAAGCACTCGACATTGGGACATTGTTTTAATACAACATCAATCCATTTTTGAGGAACACCTTGATCACTAATGATAAGTACCTTACGATTTAAGCTTATATAATCTTTTAGTTGATAAAGTATTCCTCTTTTTAGGTATATAGGATAACTTTTCTCTTTTAAATTAACAATGATTTTTCTCATAAATCCTCCTTAAAATTAAAAAACCATGCAGGCCATCTGCATGGTATATATATTCTTACCTTTGCAGTATCGCCTATCACAATAAAGGGGCAATACCACATGGTTATGCCCTAATTAATAAAATAAAAGTAATATGCGTTACAGAAATTAAATTTTTTCATATCGATTACCTCGACTTATCTATAATTATACTAGAGTTTTTGTAGGTTGCAAGCTATTTCTAATAAAATAACTTACATCAGTATCTCCTTAGTTTTAAAAATGAGTATGTTTTATTTTCCACTTCTTAATGCTATATTAACCCAAAATCCATAAATCCCTAGTGTTATAATGATTAATAAAAACCATTTAATCCATGTAGCAAAAAGTTGAATTGCATTGCCATAAAAATACTGTCTTCTACCATTTATTACTGTATGATTAGCTTCCCAACGATATTTTATGCATGCTATCCATGGATATGCAATACCAAAAGTTAAAAATATAACTATTGCTCAAAGTAAGGATAATGCAGCATACTGAAACAATTTTCCATCAAAATAAGATTCTTGTACTATATTTTCTTGCATACTTATTCTCCTGATACTGCGATGGCTTTAAATAAAATTGAAGGTGATCCAATATTTGTATAGAACTTTAAATCATCACCTACAGCATCAATGTTCTTTAACAAATCAATGAAATTACCAGCAATCGTTATTAAACTAATCGCTTTAACTATCTTTCCCTCTTTAACATAAAAACCAGACGATTGTAGTGAAAAATCAGTAATTAATGGGTTTACTCCTGCATGAAGTCCTGCGAAGGAATTAATTAGTACACCTTCATCCATATTTTTAATCATATCTTCTACTGTAGTAGTACCTTCTTGAACATAAAGATTGGTCATTGTAGCACTAACTTTACTATTATAACTTCCTTTAAAACCATTACCTGTTACTTGAGTATTAGCTTCTTGGGCACTTTTTTGATCATTAATAAAACAGTTTAATATACCCTCTTTCACAACTGATTTAACCTTTGTAGCATTTCCTTCATGATCAAAAGCACAACTTAGTATCCCATGTTCAAGATGAGGATTATCTATAAGTGTTAATTTATTACTAAATACTGGTTTTGATAATTTATCCTTAAGTAAGGACAAATCTTTATTAACGTTATCTTGTGAAAATATCCCACTCATTGTTTGAAGTAAAGTAGCAAATGCTTTATTTTCAATAATACATGGATAACTACCTGAGGGAACTCTTGTAGGATTTAATTTATTTAAAACAGTAGTTACGACACGCTCTACATCCGCTAAAATATCTTCTTTTTTAAATTCAGATAAAACTTGTACATCATAGTCAACAACTGCTTGTTCATTTTCTTTAGCAACAATATGAATTAATAAAGTAGCATAATTACTTTTACTACTAACATCCAATCCATTGGTATTACATAATTCTACACAGCGAACAGTATCGCTATAATTACAAGTAACTTTAACAATACGCTCGTCATTAGTTAATAATCGACGTTCTAACTCTAATAAAGTATCTCTTTTTTCTTGAAAACTAACGCGCGCTAATTGTTCAGTATAAGTATTTACAGTCGTATATTCTTGTGGGCTAACAAATTGCACATCACTTGTTGCATCAATAGACTTTGTGTTTTCGATACAACACTGAACTAGTGTAAGCAAACCTTCCTTTTGTGTCATCTCACAAAAAGCATAACCAAGTTTACCGTCGATAAGCATACGTAATGAATAGCCTTGATGACGCTCTTTAGCAAAATGAGTTTGCTTCTTATCCTTAGAGTGTGCCAGATCCATTATTGCCTTTATTACTGTTTCTTCTTCTAATTGATTAGTATAAGCATAAATAGCTTCATGTTGATTATAGATGCGAATACCTAATCCTTGTATAACACCGCTATTAGTATCTTCTACAGCTCCATTTAACATTTGGGAGATACTCGCATAAGGACGATTATATGAAAACAAGGCACAAACCAAGCAATTAGCAAGGTTTGTGCCTTTGTGTTTTATTAGTTAGATAATCTTTAATAGGAGCAAAATAGCTTGTGTCAAGCGAATGCTCATTTTGCGTATTCTATCTCAAAAACCACCTAAAACACTGTATTTCAGTG
>CAYJJG010000023.1:18961-21174 GCA_964370435.1 uncultured Holdemania sp. | reverse complement strand
CAAAGTTTTCTCAAATACCACTACATTATCGTAAGATGGAACTAAAAACTACCCTACTTTACAGTAGTTTCATGACCCACGAGCAACAACAACAGCTTTTAAAACAAGAAATTAGTGGAGCAATAAGAATAGATGCCACACACAATAAGGAATGCTAAGCACTTCAATAAATAGCACTATCGAAAAATAATCATTCACAATAATTGAAGGAATACTTCTTATAGTACATTTTAACTTAAATAACATATTTTCAACTTATTTACTATATTCTCTATAAACTTCAATAGACATAAGGGATTTTATTATAAGATATTGTTTCAAGTTGTTTTCTTAATAAAACTTTTAAACTAGCAATACTAAATTGAATATTTATTCGATTAATTAGATAAATTTGTAGGTAATGTTAAACCTTATATTTTTTCGCAAATTGTTCATATCAATTTAATTTCTAGGTGACATTTACAAATAATAGCCTCTCTTAAATTCTTCAATACACCACCTCACTTGCATATCGGGAAATCTATTTAAATTCATAAAACTAATAAATTTTTCTAAAACTTCTTCTTCAGGTGGAAATACATCCGCTGTAGAATACCCCATACGTTTTTCTGGTCTAAAACCGAAATCGTTAATTAGAGAAAAAATATAATTATTTGAATTGATTCTGCATGTTGTTCTTAAATTCCCTCTACTACTACTTAAAAATAAGTCATTAAAAGTTATTTCTAAATCGTCTATATTATTATAAAAATGTATTCGTCCCTCTTTATTCCAAGCTCCTTGATTATCATTGCTTTCTACGTGTATTGATATTGAGTTATTCCAAAGAAAATTTTCTCTACTGTATCCTTTATAATGATCTATATTACTTAAAAAACCAAGAGTTAGGGCAAAATTCCCCCAATTAGTGAATTTCATACCACTCAATCCCCATCGAGGATTGTCAGTTCTATAATCTAAAGTTATCATATTCTCTCCTTTTTTAGTTATTAAATTATTTATACTACATCATAGTGATAATTAATTGTATGTAAAACATCCAAATAATCGTTTTCTTCTATTTCTAAAATTGATTGGTCACCAAAACCAATTGCAAGAACATTTGTGAAACTTGAGAAATCATATATCATGACATCTTCTTCAAGAATATTCTTTTTAATACTATGTGTTTTCGCTATTAATAACACTTTTTGCGCGTCTAGATCAATTAATTGAGTGTTATTATAAGGATGAGCAAATCCAAAATGTTGGTTAGGTGTCAATGCTATTAGATTTTCAATAAAATGCATAATTTCAGGATATTCGTTCTTTGCAAATATGTGATGCATTTGAGTTGCAGGAGTATTATCATTGTGTGATTCATCAAATTGAGTAAGCTCAGAGATTCCATTCCTGTTTACATTATTAAATTCTCTTAATACTTTCTTTGACTTTGACATCATCTGCTCAAAATATCCATCTCTTCTATCAATACTTGGATGTTGAATTAACCAATCTTGTCTCGAAATTTCTTTAGGCTTATCTTTGTAAACATCTCTAAAATTATCACGATTATACATCATATCTGATTTCTTTATTATATTAGATGACATCCTTCCACGTTCGGTACCCCTTTTATTATATTTGAATGCTAAAGGATTCAATATTTTTGTAAATATTCTTTTGGGCTCAAAATCTTTCTTAATAGGTGTATACTTATGATAAAAATCTATAAATGTTTGCTTCATTTTGTCAAACGTAGCATTGTTTTGCATTATTAAAAATTCATCAAAGCTGCTATATATCCCACTATCTTTTAAAACTTTCTCAATATAACAACATAGAAATCTTAAAGAATACATATCGTTTTGAGCAATATATTCAAGTACCTCACGATTTTCTACCATGTATAGATGTCTACTATCGCTTGATATATCCTTTATAATTCCTGCATAACAAAACATAGACAATGGTTGAGAAAATACCTTGTCATATTCATTTTCAACAGACTTTCTATCAGTACCTGGTTTAGAATATGTTTCTGCGATTGTTTCTTTAGCATATTCACTTTGCCAAATTTCTTTTACTGTAAATGTTTCATTTCCATTATCAACATAATCTAATACAAAATCGGCAATTGACCATATAACATCAGGTGTACATTTTTGATCAATCCACCTTCCATTCCCGCTTTTGCGAATATCATAATCTTTACTATCACAAAATTCTTTAAT
>CAYJJG010000023.1:18668-18951 GCA_964370435.1 uncultured Holdemania sp. | reverse complement strand
ACTTCACGTAAAAGCCCATAAAAATATACAGAGCAAGAATCTACATTCAATGACCTAGTTTGATAATTTCTAGCTATTTGATAAAATGCTCTATACTCTTCTGAAGAAAAGTATAGCAATTGATCAGTGGTTGGTTTTATATCTTTTTTTGGTATTAGTATAGCTACAGAACCATTAACAAGAGCATTTTTTGGTTTCTTAATTACTCTCGGTTTATATGTCATATTTGGTGTTAGATAAACTTGGTTATTATTCAAATAGTTCGAAACTGATAAACGCGAGG
>CAYJJG010000023.1:0-18658 GCA_964370435.1 uncultured Holdemania sp. | reverse complement strand
AGGCATTTTCAAAGTTTATATAGGAATCATAATTATCTATATTAACTATTTTTGTTCCTTTATCATTTATGTTTCTAGATTTGATCACTCTAATATCCCCTTCATTTAATAAATATTCATTAACAATTTGTCTATCTCTAAAAACTTTAAATACATTAAAATCTAGTTTTTTTGCTACTTGATCAAACACTGCATCTCTGTATATTATCCAATATGGTAATTTATTATCAAAAATATATTTCTGATCTTGTAATTTAACAAAATTATAAGTATATGATTCAATTTTCGTTTTACTAGGTAATGCGGTACTATTTATCATTAAAGATACAGTTTCTACTAAAACTCCCGGAAATCCTTTCTCTCCATTATCTAATATACAATATACTGATTTCTTTGCTAGATAATTTCTTGTCACTTTAAATTCAGGCGTATTTAAAATAAACTTCGGAAAAACTAGTGAAACATAATTTCCTAAATTAATAGATTTATCTAGAAAATAAGAACATATATTTGTAGTATTTTTATTAATAGCATTATTTTTATATATGGATAATAACTTTGCTTTATTTTTTATTTTAAAAAATGGTGGGTTTCCAATAATATAATCATATTTCTTTTTAAAGTCAATTAATAAAAAATCTGCATTAATATAATTAATCGTTAATTTAGAGTTATTAATTTTCTGTTTTTTTATTAATGTTTTTAAAACATCTAGACTTCCATTGTCAATATCAACTACATCTAATTCGATTGTTTTACCTTCAAATTTTTTCAAGATAAGTGGAATAAAATTTCCTACTCCAACCGAAGGCTCTAATATTTTAATTACTTCATTATCAATAACTGGTAAGTTTTTTAGCATTTCAGTAATAAGCGTTTTACTGGTAAAAAAGGCTGCGTTATCTGTTCTCGACATATTTGATAATTCAGCTATTTTACTAAGTGTTGGCACACTGAGATTTAATGGATTTTTTTCAATAAACTTAATTAAATCTTTTGTATTTTTAAAATCACTTTCAATAACTATTTTTTTTATTTCTGATGTTTTTAATCTACTATACGCTAAAAAAAAACTTATTTTTTTAGCAATTTCACTAAAAATAATTGTTGGAACAGCTTCTCCTAAAGACTGCCTAATTTTTATTTCTTCTTTTTTAAGAAATTTTCTTTTATCAATGACAGGCTGTGAGTTAAGTTCAGTTATTTCTTGACTTACCCATTTAAACGATTTAGGAACTGTCATCATTTCCATTAATTCACGTATACTAAAAACACGATCATCAACTGGATGAACTGTATTTTGACTTGCTAATTGGTCATTTCGAGTATGAATACATGGTCCTACTTTATCCCAAATTTGTCGTTTATATTTATCACCATTTTTCTGCTTATTTACAACTAATTTACCATCTTTTATTTGATGTGGTTTTTTTGTATCTTCTTCATTATCAAAAGCGGATTCGCCTTCTTTTAAATCGGATATCCATGTTCGCATATGCTCTGGGTATATTCTAAAAGCATGATATATATCGTCTTTATCAATTTGTCCAAACTCATTTAATGATGTCAGGTTTCCAATTACTTCACGTAATGTCTTTTCTACTTTTAAAGATGGATAAAGTTCATATGGTGAAATGTCATCTGCCATCTCTTTTAAAACACCTATAACTAATGTTCTTTGACGACTTGAACAAGCTCCATAATCTTTAAAATTAATTACTTTTGAAACATATGAATATAATCCACCAAGATTATTATAAATTGTATCCGCTATGGTTTTATCAACTCCATCAATATCAGTACATATTGTTTTCATAAAAGATGCTACATTTTCTAGTACGAAAAATTTTGGTTTTATTTGTTTGATTAATTTAATTGACTCAACAACTAAAGAATTTCTAACAATTTCTGTATCCTTTTTCTTATGATTTGCAACAGACATCCCTTGACATGGTGGTGTAGCAACAATTACATCTACTTTATTTATATTTTCTTTTTTCCTCCACATATCTATTTCTGATAGCATCCTCGCTTTTGTACTATCTAATGTAATATCTGCACATATATATCCGCTTTCATATTTACATTTATTATTAAATTTTTGAATATCAATGCGTCTTTGAATAAGTTCATTTGTCACAATACACTCAAATCCTTCTGATTTGAATCCATAACATCCGACTCCTGCGCTACTAAAAAGGCTTATATAAGTTAATTTTGTTTTTTTCATTTTGCCTCTCCTTTTCACAATATGCGTGCTCTAATTTTTATTTGGTAAAATTTCCATAATATCCGAGATATCGCATCGAAATACCGCACAAATACGAATCAATACCTCCATGCTTACATTTTCATTCTTACCTAACTTTGCAATAATAGTAGGACTTAAGTTCGCTCTTTCTTTTAAGTCTTTTTTCTTCATATCATTATCAATTAATAATTTCCAAAGTTTTTTATAACTGATTGACATTTTTTACACCCCATTTACATATTTACTTTCTATAATTTATCATGAAATACTATTTATAACAAGATTTTAAATATATATTCTTGTAGTTATATTGCGAATTATAATATTCGAAATCATCTCTGATATTCTTTTTTAATCCACCACGTAAATGTATTTATTCTTTATTATTAATTAAATTTTACTTACACGATTACTTTATAAATTTCTTTTTAAGAATTTGATTACATTCTTATAAGCTATCTTTTCAATTTCTTCCTCAGTAAAAAAGTTCTTTAAAGCAACTATGATGTTTTGAGCATCTTTTGCACTTTTTAAATCTTTTGCCATCGCTTCACTACTTTTTTCATCTAAAAAATCCATAAAATCAAATCCTAATGCTATAGCATGCACATCTGCATACTCTTTCATAGCTTGCGCTTGCTTCGCAAGATGATAAGCATCTTGGTTTTCTTTGTGTTCATCAATAAACTTTCCACACGCATTTAAACCTACAATTCCACCCATTTTAGCTAAAGCTTGAAACTGTTGTTTAGTTAAATTTCGCTTAACTGCTACAAGTTCATATAAATTACTGTGTGTTGCAAGCACTGGTTTAGAGGATTCCCTTAAAATATCCCAGAACGTTTTTTCATTAGTATGAGAGACATCAATAATCATATTTAATTCATTCATTTTTTTTATAGCACGAACACCCTGCTCGCTTAGACCGCGCTCTTTATTACCATTTACTCCTGTTGCCAAAGCATTTTCATCATTCCAAGTTAAAGAGGCAATACGTACACCTTGATCATACATCCACTGTATTTTCTCTTCTACTTGATTTTTAATTCCACACATACCTTCAACAGTTAGAATAAAATTAATGGATTTTGGATGTTCAAGATCATCGGCTTGTAGAATAAAGGTAGCCGCTACTGCTTCTATCGCCTTTTTGGCATTACTAATCATCGCTTGCATTTCTTGCCAACTTTCACTACCCAAGAAATAACAAGCAACAGCACTATACTGCACTTCACCATGAAGTAATTTAGGTATATGAGTATTTTGAAGAGCGTTTTCATCCCCAAGTTTATTTTGTTGATAAAGATGATAGCCAATATCCGCATGTAAATCAAAGATTTTCATCAATCATGCTCCTTAATAAGTGCATTAAGCCACTGCACTACTAATACCATCGCATAAGTATCTAAAGTACAATATTCTAATAACTGTGTTTTAATATCGTCACTAACTTCCTCTTGTTTATCTAATGAGCGCCATTTGAATACCGCATCCATACCATGATGTATCGCTAAATCCTTATAACTTTGATTACTAGATATAATGGAATGAAGTACCTTTAAAGAATACATACCACGCATTCTAATATCGTAAACCAGTCCATTCATAAATGGAATTGATAAGTCGACAATACGCTCTGCAAGTGCTTTTAATTGATTCTGATATTTTGGAAACTGTTTAGCTAACTCTAATAATCTCAGCTTTTCAGCTCCTTCACCGTTATAAGCAATAATACTACCCTTTTCAGGAATATCCTTTAATAAACCCAAAATAAATGCCTCACGGCAATCCTGTATTCCCATATAAGCTTCGTGACTTAGTGTTTGGTCCTGTTGTAATACATGTAAAGAATAGGCAAAAGGAACTACATCAAAAGCCCTTAATCCAGGATATGGTGGTACTGCATAGGTTTCCCATTCAAAATCTAAGAAGGCATAAGGATAACTTAAATTATTTTTTAGCCAATGTTCTAAAGCAAGTTTATCAATATAACTCCTTTGATTTCTTGAAGCCATAATCTGAGCAAATTGTTGTCTAGTTCCTTCAATCTTATCCAACGGAGCATCTTTTAATAACCTAATATTATTATTGAATAATTCACTTTTATATTGCGATGAAACTAAGGTCATTATAGAATCGTCTTCTAAATCTAGATCATCGTTAAAACATAAATTATAGTATTTACATTTTGTTTTGCGAACGCATTGTTTAGATTTTTCTAATCGCAGTTCCTTCAAAGCAGCCACTTCATCCATCCCACTTACTAATGGAGATAAATCGACTAGTCTATGTAGTATTGTTTTAGTTATATTTCTAGTAGGTTTTCCTTTAGAATTGTAAAAAGTATCATTAATACAAAGCAATTGGTTTACATCAAGGTTTTCTTCCCTAACATAATCTTTATTCAAATGCACAATCTTAATTTCATTAATATTAAACCCCAATTGTAGTAACACCCAAACAGTATAGGTATAATACTGAATATCATCATCTTTAGGTAAAACACTGATGCTTACAAAATAAATATCCCATCGATCTTCAACCTTATGCATAAAAGGAACTTTTATTCTAATACCTTGATATTCAAATCGTGCTTTCACTAACCAGGCATACGTCTTTGTAGCCTGCATAGCGTGTTCATGAGTATCATTTCTTTGACCTAAAAAATAGTTATTAATCTGTAGCTTTTTAATAACCAAATCACTAACTGCTTCATCCATCCTAACATACGGAATGTAAGGTTCATTATCAAGATGCAAAGAATACCAAAATAACTTAGGACAACGCACATATTTTTTAATATCTGATACATGATACATATTCATCACCTTTACTAATTTTAAACAATATTACTTGAAATAGCAATGCTCCATCAACAATAGTTAAAAAAACTACCCATAGGATAGTTTAATATTACGGATTAGATTACAAAATTCCCATCTTTGAATACTTCTACTACAGTATACAAGAGTGCATTGACAATTCAAAAAGATTATTCCTCAATTTTTTTACTTTAGTGGTATCATCATTTTTAATAACTTTCTTTTATTTTTTTATATGAATAAATAGCTATTAATATTAATATAATAGATATCAGAATACTAACCCATGGATTAATATATTTTAAAAACGCTAATATTAATAATATCAACTGAAAACATATACATAGGTTCAAAATTATTTTGTAATTAATATTCATCATAGTAGCAAAATGGATTGTTAGGGAAATCTGGTGACCAACATCCATCATCCCATACCATTCTTATTATTGTATAATCAAGTGTATTATAGTTATTTAAAATGTAGGTTTCTAATTCAGGACCATAGACAATAGGATCCATTGAGCTAAGATTAACTAAAATAGTAGTAACTGCTGCTAAAATCTCTAGTACCACTTTAGCTTTATATACCCATCCCGGAAAATTAACAGTATCACTCTGATAATTTTCTATGTTATAAGTAAAAAAATTAGGCTGAAATGTCGACAGGTTAGTTGGTGTTAGAACAATCTGAGTACCCTTTTGTGAAGGTTCTGGCGATTCTATAGCAGATACAGTTGACAATGGAAACGTCAACAACAAACTGACCACAAGAAATAAAAATTTAATTCGTTTCATTATACTCCTCCTTTTTTAATTTTTACTGAAAATCAGATTGTGATTGTCGATGCTAAAAATGGGTCGATCATCTGATTGCCTCCTCCAATTATATTAGTAAATCTACGAGTCTTTATAATTATAATAGGCTAAAAAAATTAAAAAAGCAAAGGAAACAATAAAATTAACATTTACCATTTTCATTGAAATAAATGTTTTCATATTTAACTTATATTGATAAATAAATAATATTTTTATCATCAGCAATAATAACATTAAATTTTTTATCATCAATAGAATAAAAAATCTAATAAAACTCAACAATCTCATGGTGCTAATGATAAATAAATGAAATCTATACACCGTTTTGATAGAGGTAGTACTAGTTTTGACTCATGGATATGTTGAACAGTATAATCGCTATAAATAGTAAAGCTCCATCAACAATAGTTAAAAAAACTACCC
Source organism: uncultured Holdemania sp. (assembly GCA_964370435.1). GTDB lineage: Bacteria > Bacillota_I > Bacilli_A > Erysipelotrichales > Erysipelotrichaceae > CALVGQ01. The sequence goes on along the minus strand of CAYJJG010000023.1, from coordinate 12,346 downwards.
CACAGGATAGTTTAATATTACTATTAGATTACAAAATTCCCATCTTTAAATACTTCTACTTCAGTACCATCAAAACAAGTACCTACAATATGCATATCCGCACTACCAAACATAAAGTCCACATGGGTCATTGAAACATTAGCACCTATCTTACTAAGCTCTTCTTCACTAAGATTTACACCGTTTTTAACATTCATCGGATATGCTGACCCTAGCGCAAGATGACATGAAGCATTTTCATCAAACAAAGTATCGTAAAATAAGATACCACTCTTAGAAATAGGTGAATCATGACTTATTAAGGCAACCTCTCCTAAATATGCACTACCTTCATCAAATTCAACAAGGTTTTTTAAAGCTTCTTGATTTGTTTCACTTTGATATGCAACTACTTTACCCTCTTTAAAAGTCAAGGAAAAGGATTCAATAAGCTTTCCTTGATAGTTTAAAGGTTTAGTACTCACTACAGTACCATGAACGCCTGTTTTGAGTGGCATCGTAAAGACTTCTTCTGTTGGCATGTTAGGATTAAACTCAACATTGCTGGTACTCATTTCACTTCCACCAGCCCAGATATGATCTTTAATTAATTCCACTGTTAAATCAGTTCCTAAACTATTAGAAAAATGAAGTGATTTAAAGTTATATTCATTTAAACTTTGATAATGTTTCTTAATCGTTGCGCAGTGATTTTCCCACACTTGAAGTACATCATTAGTTTCATCAATGTGTACTGTTTTTAGTATTGCTTCCCAAAGTGTTTTAACAGCCTCATCTTCATTTAAATCAGGGAAAACCTTTTTAGCCCATACTGGATTAGCGATAGCAACAATACTCCACTGTCCATGATTAGCTGAGGTGTAGTTGCGAAATGGCTTAAATGCTGTTTGTTGTGCAATCATCACTTCTTGCATTTTCATTGGATCAATACCCTTAAGAACATCAGGCACACATGAAATTATATGCAAATAAGCACATTTTTCATCAATTTCTGCTTGTTTTCTAGCAACTTCCCAAGGCTTTATATCTTTTAAAACTGCACTATCAGCATAGGTTAAATCCTGCTTAGTAAGAAGCTCATCATTATATTTAACGATAACTCTTTTAGCACCTAACTCATAAGCTGCTTCACTACATGCCCTTGCAAAGTATGCACCATCAACTGGACAATTAATAACTAAAAGTTGCCCTTTTTGAATATTCACACCTTGTTTAACTGCAAGCATAGCATATTTCTTAATTAACGCTTCGTTCATTTTTTCTCCTTTTAATGACCTTGAGAAAGTGGTAACATTGCAGCTCCAACAATTCCAGGCTCAGATAATTTAGCTTCTAAAAATTCAATATTTGCCATCGGTGGATGTACTAAAGACTTAAAATCTTCTACCATTTTATCAAAGAAACAATCTTTAGATTTCATAACCCCGCCACCGATAACAAAAGCAAAAGGTTCACATACATGGGCCATAATAGAAAACATCATCGCCAAATCATAGGCAACTTCATCACAGATTTGAATAGCTAGTGGATCATTTTGGCGTGCTAAAGCAAATACATCCGAAGCATCTTTTATCGGGCCTTCAAATACTTCTTTACCACGGCGTGTAATAGCTGTTCCACTTGCAAGGTTCTCTACTGCTCCAATATTAAGGTGATTATACTTAGTGCCCATGCGATCAACAATAATATTAGCAATTTCTCCAGCATAACCATTTTTCCCTGATACCACTTTACCATCAACTATAAGCCCACCGCCAATTCCTGTTGAAATCGTGGTGTAATAAACTATAGGTAAGTCTTTTCCTGCCCCTACTAAAGCTTCTGCAAGTCCCGCTACATTAGCATCATTACCTAAATAAGTAGGTAAATTAAATTCTTTTGCTAAATTTGCTGCAAATGGATATCCAGCAGAACCTGGTAAATTAGTAGACATCGTCATGACATTATTAATAGTATCAACCGGTCCTGGCACTCCTATTCCAATACCAACACATTCTTGCCAATTATCAATTTTTTTAATTAAATCAATCATTATTTGATTGATACGCTCAGGTCCTTCACTAGCATAAGAAGGACTTTTGAACTCTTGTAATATTTGTCCATCTTCACTAACTTTTGCTACTCTAACATTGGTACCACCTAAATCAATTCCAATTACTTTTTTCATTTTATTCTCCTCAATTTATTGTTTTCTTCTATATTATACAGCTTAAAACTGCTTATAACAACAACTCTACATAACTCATTTATTTTTCTTTACACGACTATAACATATCAATTATGATCTTTACATTATGAATTAAAACTTGTACAAAAGCTCCTGAAGTTATTGGTTTTTTACTTTGATTGTAATGTTTATATTTTAAATCTTATATATGCTCGGTCATCAAAACTTTTATTAATTTTATTAATTCCTTTTGTAGATTTATATATTTTATAGCACAACGGATCTTTTTCTAATATTTCATTTAATTCTTTTTCACTTTCATCCAAAGTGCTTTTTAAAATAGGATAACCATCTGTAGCTAACACTATCTCATCACCACTCTTCACTTTTATGACTTTAATGTTAGTTAAATTCAATTTTTTTCCATTTAAAACAGCATAAGAATACTCTTCATCACTGTTCTCAAAATATTGTTGTTGTTTTAAAAATGGCAAAATAGCTTCTCTTGCTATATCCTTATTTAAAAAATCTTCTTCTGTCATACCATTTAATATATATGATTTAATCATCATACTTCTCATCTCAGCCAATGTTTCATCTATTCTTTTTGAATTATTATACGATATTTTATTTATCATATATTGACAATCTCCAAAACTCCATATTTCTTTAAAATAATTGCTATAAATAATAACACTTGCTCTTAATAGTTCTTTATTATCAATCACTGATTTTTTTTCAAAATACTTGTTTATAAGTACCTTGTTTAAATGGGCAATTAATTCATTTGAATTAATACTAAAAGGAATTTGTTTCATTTCATTAATGATTATTTCTTTGGCATAGCAACCACTCGTCATCCCATCCCAAAGAAATTCTCCTTTACTAGTAACTCCATCCACAACTACTATAAAGTTATCATCAATATATAACCCATCTTCACATTTCAAAAAATCTCTGCTTTTTGAATCTAGATATTGTTCTATTATTTCCATTCTCTAACTCCTATCACTTTATATCATTACAGGTATAATTAACAAAGCTAAACAAATTATACTAAATCCTAAAACAATCATAAAAATTAAATCCTTCAAACTTTCTCTAGAGGTTTTCAATATAATTTTCAACCCGGAAAACGCTAATATAATAGTCCCCCCTAATACAAGGATAAGTTGTACTCGCTGTGTGAAGTTTAAATCACCCATCAACTGGTAACTTCCCATTGTAAAGCTAATTAAGGCAGTGAAAAAACCTAAGAATGATAACGTATCATATTTTGACTTTTCGATTTCTACTTTTACTTGTTCTATATCATTTGCATATTTTTTAAGCTTATTTATCTCCACATCATAGGATTTCTTGATATTTATTTGAGCTATAATTAATTCATATTCATTAATTCTCAAAGAATAATCAACGCTATTTGAATTTTCTTTATCAATTGCTATCTTAACATTTTTTATTGCCTTATTATATTCTCCATTTAATAATAGTAATTTTCCTAATGTTGCATAATATTTAGAGTATGTTCTTTTGCTTATAGCAGTTTCAATATGATCTATTGTATTAACTAAAAGTTCCTTATCTTTTATATTTTCTATATTCAAAGTTTGATTTTCAAAACATAATACTACTGTATCTGCATAGGCTTGTACAAATGCTGGGAGTTCTTTTATTTGAGAATCAATATTACGCCACAACTTTAAAGCATCATCTAAATCCTCTGGATTAGTTTCAAATGTTTTTTTGTATACAGCTTTTTGCACCCAATATATTGGTTCATTTTTAAACAAGTCATGAAATCTATTCAAAATATCTTTGAATTTAGAATAATTTTTTAACCTTCTATATTTTATACATAATCCATAAAATGCAATAAACCTTGCACCTTCACTATATTCTTTACTTTCTAAAATATCGACTAATTGACTATCTGTTTCTAATGTAGTGGCCATTCGTGTAATGTAGCTCACAAAATCATCATCATAATCACAAATATAATTATAAATTTCCTGCAAATAATCCGAAAGAATTATTTTATCCTCTTTCCATTCTTTTTCAATTCTTGCTAATCGTGTATAATCCATAAGTTCTCCTCAATTTATATCGATGCTCTATATTATACTACCTAAACAATTTAAAACAATTATCCCTTATAGTCCATTTATTTTTCTTTACACAGCTATACCATAACAATCATGATCTTTAGCATCATGAATTAAAACTTGTACAAAAGTCCCTAAAGTTATTGGTTTTTCACTAGTAAAATAAATTGTACCATCAATTCCATCTGGTGCACTATGAATAGATCTTCCCGCATAACGATGTGATATTCCATCTAGGCTTTCTACTATTACTTCTAAAGTTTGATTAATTAACTGATGACTCTTTTGATCTGCAATCGTTTGTTGCAGCTGCATAAGTGCTGCATACCGCTCTTCTTGTATTTCATTAGCAATTTCATTAGGATAATCATAGGCTACAGTATCTTCTTCTTTAGAATAAGTAAAGGCACCTAATCGATCCCATTTTACTTCTTTTACAAATTCAAGCATCGCATTAAAAGCTGCTTCAGTTTCATTTGGAAATCCTACAATCATTGTGGTACGAAGCACTGGCATAGCGAAGGTATTTTTAATTAATTGAATAGTTTCCTTAACACTACTCATAGTCCCTCTTCTATTCATCGCCTTTAACATCTCATCATCGGCGTGTTGTAGCGGAATATCAAAATATGGTAGTACCTTTTGACATTTTTTCATAGTACTTATTAAAGACTCATCAATTTCATCTGGATACATATACAATATTCTTATCCAATGGAAACCTTCAATTTCATTTAAAGCTATTAATAAATCATTTAATCTTCTCTTACCATAATTATCTTCACCATAACGTGTAGTATCTTGCGCAATTAAAACTAGTTCTTTAACTCCTTGAGCAGCTAGATTTTCAGCTTGTTTAAGCAAATCTTCCATAGGATAAGAGCGATATCCTCCCCTAATTAGCGGGATTGCACAATAAGTACAACGATTACTACAACCTTCCGCAATCTTTAAATAAGCCATCCAAGGTTTAGTCGAAATTAAACGCTGTGCCTTTCCATACTTTTGATTAATTGCAATTCCTAATTCTTCACTTAAGATGCTTTCTAAATCAGCATATTCATCTACACCAATAAAACGATCTACCTCAGGTAGTTCTTTTTGAAGTTCTGCTTTATAACGTTTTGCAAGACATCCAAGCACTATTAACTTTTTACATCTATCTTGTTTATATTCTGCCATTTCAAGAATGGTATTAACACTTTCTTCTTTTGCTGGATTAATGAATCCACAAGTATTAATCATAATAATATCTGCTTTAGATGCGCTACTAACGATATTACAACCTGCTTCTTTTAGTAAACCCATAATTTGTTCACTATCAACTAAATTTTTACTGCATCCTAACGATATAAATCCTATATTCATATATTTCCTCTATTCCATAATATATACTTCTTCAGTATTTCCAGTACAACTCATTGCTTGTCCTTCACTTAATTTTAACGTAAATTGGTCAATTAAGCTAAATTTAAAACTCACCCCTTCTAAAAAAGGATATCCCTTAGCATCTTCAAACCAGATTTCTAAGCTATCTTCGTTTTTTATATACTCACCCTCGATACTATCAAAACCAGTGCATACATTTAAATTGGCAACTAAAGTATGTTCACTAAATTCAAATGAGCTAGGGTTTGAAGCATTAATTTCGATAAACTTCCCTATAATATAAGTATCTTCTACTGTCCTACTATCTTCTTCAACTACATTAGTTGTAGCATACTCATGCGATGAATTATTAGTCGTTGTAGTTTCTTCTAGATTTTGTTTGCTGACGACATTATCATTATTAATATTTTCATGGAAATTATCTTCTACTTTTACACATCCTTGTACTACAATTAATAATAAAAAAATGAGTATTAATTTATTCATGGTTTTTCCTCCTTTTATATTATAAAAGAAAAGACAAGATTTTTAAACCCTGTCTTTTATATCAATATTTTTAAACCACTTGTTCTCCATTAATAAATACACAATTTACAGCATCAATAATATCAAAAGGATCTCCATCAATAATAACTAAATCGGCATCTTTTCCTACTTCTATACTGCCAACTCGATCTTCAATCCCTAAATGCTTAGCTGGATTAATTGTGATAGCACGTAATGCTGCAGCTTCATCCATCCCATGATTTACTGCAAGTCCAGCACACATTGGTAAATATTCAAGTGGGATAACTGGAGAATCTGTAATTAAAGATATTTCAATTCCTGCCTTTGATAAAACAACTGGACAATCAAAACTCAGATTTCTAACCTCGTATTTGCTTTTAGCAACAAGTAATGGTCCTACCGCTAAAGGAACATTAGCTCGCTTTAGTTCATCTGCAATTAAAGCACCATCAGTAACATGTTCTAGTGTAATATTAACATCAAACTCTTTTGCAATCCGTATTGCTGTAAACATATCATTTGCTTGATGAGCATGCGCTTTTAAAGGAATTTCTTTATTAATAACCGGTAACATTGCCTCTAATTTAAAATCATGTGCTGGCATTTTAGAAGCATCCTCTTCAGCTGCTTTTTTCTTAGCTGCATATTCTTTAGTTTTAAATAAAAGCTCTCTAAGTTTAGCGGCAGTAGCCATACGGCTAAAATTACCCTTATCCTTATAAACTCTTTTAGGGTTTTCACCAAAAGCACATTTCATCGCTACTACGTCTTTTACAATCATATCATCAACACGATGACCATGTGTTTTGATAACCATGTATTGTCCACCTACAACATTAGCGCTACCCGGTCCAGTAGCAACTGTAGTGATACCAGCTTTTTTAGCATTAATAAAAGTAATATCTTGTGGATTAATACCATCAATAGCACGCAACTGTGGTGTTATAGGATCTGTTGGCTCATTACCATCACTTCCTTCAAAACCAATGGCGCTACCTAATAGACCTAAATGGGTGTGACAATCAATGAATCCAGGATACACGCTTTTACCACGAACATCGATAACTTCCATTCTATCAGTGACTTCTATATCTTTTTCTACTTTTATAATCTTACTACCATCAATTAAAATATCCACATAATCAGGAGTATCTTTAGTTACGGTATATACTAATCCATTTTTAATAACTTTCATCTTATATCTCCCCTTATGCTACTTTCTTTCCATCAATGTAGGTAGCAATCACTTTAGTTTTTACTTCAAAACAAGATCCATCCATAATAACAACATCCGCATCTTTTCCTACTTCTAATGATCCAACGCGCTCTTCAATACCAGTATGTCTTGCTGCATTAATAGTAATCGCCTTTAAAGCATCAAAAGGATGCATACCATCTTTGACTGCCAACCCTGCACAAAGCGCCAAATACTCTTGAGGAATTACAGGTGCATCAGTAATAATACTTACGTGACATCCAGCAGCTGCTAAAATACCTGGCGTTTTAAAGGATTTATTTTTAAGCTCAAATTTAGTGGCATGACCCAAAGAAGGTCCAACTGCCAACATAACATCTTCCTTTGCTAAGTCTTCTGCAATTAAAGCACCATCTGTTACGTGTTCTAAAGTAATATTCACATCAAATTCTCTTGCGATACGCAAAGCAGTAAATAAATCATTTGCTTGATGAGCATGAGCTTTTAAAGGAATTTCCTTATTAACAACGGGTAACATTGCCTCTAATTTAAAATCATATGCTGGCATTTTAGAAGCATCCTCTTCACCAATTTTCTTCTTAGCCGCATATTCTTTAGTTTTAAATAAAACTTCTCTAAGCTTAGCAGCCGTTGACATACGACTAAAATTATTTTTATCTTTATAAACTCTTTTGGGATTTTCACCAAAAGCACATTTCATAGAAGTAGTGCCTTTAATTATCATTTCATCCACACACTTACCATAAGTTTTCATAGCCATAAATGTGCCGCCAACTACATTAGCACTTCCTGGACCCGTACAAACTGTAGTAACTCCACCTTGATAAGCTTCACTAAAAGAAACATCCATTGGCTCTATCGCATCAATAGCGCGAAGCTGTGGTGTTATTGGATCGGTAGGCTCATTACCATCACTTCCTTCAAATCCGATTGCACTACCAAACAAGCCTAAATGTGAATGACAGTCCACAAAACCTGGATATACATGATATCCATTAGCATCTATAATTTCATCACAGTGCTCTACATTAAGATTAGCACCTATTTTTACAATCTTACCTTCTTCAATAAGAACATCTCGAACACTTGCTTCCTCATTTACTGCATCAAAAACTAAGCCATTTTTTATACAAATCATTATTATCTTCTCCTATCTCTATGTTTTATATTTTACCTCAATTTTTACAAAATCAAAATACTATTTACAAAATGTATATTGTAAACAATTAAAAAAGGTAGTTTACACTACCTAATCAATTAAACTTAATTGTACCTTATGTCTTTCTTCATCAATTTTATGTACCACAACATCTAAAATGTCTCCGATGGCTACAACCTCTGAAGGGTGAGCCACTTTCTCTTTAGCTAATTTAGTAATATGAATTAATCCATCTTCTTTAAGACCAATATCTACGAAAGCCCCAAAGTCAACCACATTACGAACTACCCCTTGCATACGCTCCCCTTCTTTTAAGTCTTCAAGTGTTAAAATATCATTTCTTAAAAGTGGTGCATCATATTGATCACGATAATCACGAAGTGGTGACACTAAAGAATCTAAAATATCCTGTAGAGTATACTCATCTACTTTACAAAGTTGCATTAATTTTTCTTTATCTGCACTTTGAACTTGCTTTTGCACCTCGATTGTACCTAATTGATTTATTTGTAATTCACTCATAATATTTCTTACCGTAGCATAACTTTCAGGATGAATTGGCGTACTATCTAACACTTCTTTACCTTGAGGGATTCTTAAAAATCCAGCAGCTTGTTCATACGCTTTAGCTCCTAATTTAGCTACTTTTAAAAGGGTTTGACGATTATTAAATTTGCCATGTTGATTACGATAAGCAACAATATTATTTGCAATACTCTTATTTAAACCTGAAATATGACTTAAAAGTTCAACGCTTGCAGTATTTAAATCTACTCCAACACGGTTAACAGACTTCAATATCGCAAAATCCAAGCGTTCATTTAATTGTTTGGCAGGAAGATCATGTTGATACTGTCCTACACCTATACTTTTTGGATCAATTTTAATAAGCTCTGAAAGTGGGTCTAGTAATCGTCTGGCAATAGAAATTGCAGAGCGTTGTTCTACCTGCAAGTCTGGAAATTCTGCACGAGCTAATTCACTTGCTGAATACACTGATGCCCCTGCTTCAGAAACTAATGTATATTGTATATTAAGCTTATTTTCTTTTATTATTGAAGCTACAAAACTTTCTGTTTCACGACTTGCTGTACCATTACCTATAGCAATAACTTCAATCGGATATTCTTTTAAAATAGCTAAGAATTTCTTCTTTGCCTCTTCAAGTTTTGCGATAGGTTTATGAGGATATATAGCATCAATTTTTAACATTTGCCCAGTGGCATCAATTACTGCTAGTTTACATCCTGTTCTATAAGCAGGGTCAACACCTAACATTACTTTTCCAAGTAATGGTGGTTGCATAAGCAAACGCTCTACATTCATTGTAAAAACTTCAATTGATTGTTCAATCGCCTTGGTTGAAAAATCTGCACGAATTTCACGTTCAACACTTGGAAATGCTAGTCTTTTTAAACCATCTTTAACAGCATCTTCGATATAACTAAGAGCACTTGTTTCACGATCTCTAGTAATACCTCTAATTGCATATTTTATTAGATATGCTTGATCATATTGTAAAGTAACACTAATTACTTTTTCACTCTCAGCACGATCAATTGCCATTACTCGATGTGGTACTAAATATTGTAATTTTTCTTGGCGATCATAATACATTTTATATACTTTATTTTCATCGCTATGTTTCTTCTTTTCTTTAGTAACAAGTACACCATAACGTTCAATCGACTCTTTAATCTTCCATCTTAATTTTGCATTATCACTTACTCGCTCAGCAATAATGTCCTTTGCACCAGCTATTGCTTCTTCCACTGTCAGCACTTTATCATTAAGATATTTCATTGCTTCCACTTCAACATTATCTTCTTTTGGACATCGCATAATAAAGTCCGCAAGACCTTCTAATCCTTTAGCGATTGCATCGGTTGCCCTTGTCTTTTTCTTTTGTTGATAAGGACGATAAATATCTTCTACCTGTGATAATTTAGTACACGATGCAACAGCAAGTTTAATCTCATCAGTTAGTTTACCCTGTGTTTCTATTAATCTCAGTACATCTTCTTTTCTCTTTGCTAAATTAACTTGGTATTGATATTCTTGCTGAATAACTAAAATTTGTTCCTCATCTAAACCTTTAGTCATTTCCTTGCGATAACGTGCAATAAAAGGAACAGTATTGCCCTCTTCTAATAATTTTAGCGTATTGATTACTTGAGCTTCCTCAACTTTAAGTTGATCAGCAATATAGCGTATATGTATGTTTTCCATGAATCCTTCACCTCTTGTTTATCTTATCATAGAAATTTTTTTAAAAAAGTCTTGTCTTTTAAATAAAGTACCTCTTATAGCTTTTTTAATTTGTATAATGATGAAACAATATAATAATTGACAATAGTGTGTGTCGTACACTATAATTAATTCAACAATATTTTTTATTGATAGAAAGGCGGGCTATTATGGATGCTAAAGAAATTTTATCAGGATTAATACTTGAACTACGGCGTGGCAGTCTAACATTATTAGTTCTTAGTCAATTACATCAACCTACTTATGGATATAAGCTGGTGAAGACCTTAGAGGAACATAACATAGTTATCGAAGGTAATACGCTATATCCTTTAATGAGGCGATTAGAAGCTCAGGGCTTATTAGAAAGTAAATGGGAAGTCAGTGAAGCAAAACCTAGAAAATACTATATTATTACCCCTCTGGGAACAGAAGTATTAAAAAAGATGAAAATACATTATGCAAATTATGCTCAAAATATCAACAACTTACTATATGGAGGACCTAATGATGGAAAAGAATAACGATTTAATAGAACGATATTTATATGCTGTATCAAACTATTTACCTTATAAAAATAAAAATGATATTCTAAATGAATTGCGCTCTATCATCAATGATATGCTAGAAGAACGCTGCAAGGATTTAATCGCTAACGATAAAGACATAAGAGTAGTACTTGCTGAACTTGGAACACCTGATGAAGTAGGTGCACAATACGGCTTAGGAAAACAAAAAGCTTTGATTAGCGGTATATATCTTGTGAAATATAGAATGTTTTTAAAAATTATTTTATCTGCTGTAGTTTTTGGATTATGTTTATCCAGTTTTTTAAATGTTGTATTCAATAGTGTTGATATCATTGAAGCAAGCTATCATTTGATTGGAAGTCTTATCTCGGTATCATTATCTATAGTTGGTGCTACTACACTAATTTTTGCCTTTTTAGAATACAAAGCTATATCCTTAGAAGAATTCAATTTTGAGACTCTTCCGCCTGTTCCTAAAAAGAAAGAAAAAATTAATTCTATAGAGTCATATATAAGCATTACTATCAATGTATTAATAACCACTATTTTATTGTTTGCTCCTAATCTTATAGCACTACCCTTTGAATGGGAAAATGTAACTATTTCAATATTTAATATTGAATATGTTAGTTCCATTAGTTGGTTGATTTTAATTATTGGGATTGTCAATATTAGTGCTGATGTTGTTAAAATCATTGATTCAAGGTATACAAAAAAAGTATTATTTTTTAATATTCTAACAAATGGTATAACACTAGCTGGTTACTTCTATATGTTTAAAGATTTTAATATATTAACACCAGAATTCCTTCAATTTTGCTCAAATTATGCTATTTCTATGAACTATCTCTATTTTTGTCCCCTATTTATAGCAATAATAATACTGCTTGATTCACTAACCTGTATTATTAAAACATTCAAGGCATCTAAAGATTAATACTACTTTTATAGATGCATTTGTAAGAATTTCCAAAGTATAAATTAAAATTTATTAAAATCTTATGCTATAATACCAAAGGAAGAGAG
>CAYJJG010000022.1:8322-21387 GCA_964370435.1 uncultured Holdemania sp. | reverse complement strand
ATTAACTCTGGATTATGGATTTCAGGATGTGCAAACATACGATAACTTAACTGATATACTTCCCCAATTAACTCAAATATTCTAGAAAAACTTGTAAACTTTCCAACATTAACTAAACTATTATAATCTAATGATGCAGGTATGTCTGTCATAAATAAAACAATTCGATAAGCTAGTGAATAAACTAGTAATCCTAAAAATAAAACAAGTACTGCAAGCACGCCTTCTTTGAGTATTTTTTCGAATTTTTTATTATTTAATATCTCTTTAATAATGATAATCATCATTAAAACCACCGCTACTTGAAAGTATGCTTGATAAAATCCAATAGAACACGCCAATAATACTGGAGCTATTATTAAGCGATATTTAAATTTTTTAAATGCATATACACTAAGTACTGCAAACATCAATGACAACATAAAGGAATCTGCTTCATGGAGATAGCTACCATTGGTTAGTGTAAGAGCAATATTCGTTGTTGTAAATCCACACACCAAAACAATAGAACTAAGTTTTTTAATATATAAAAGCTTAACCAAAACTATATTAGTAATAGAGAGCCAAAATAAGGATAAAAAACCAATTAACCATGGAACAACTATATAACCCCTGAACATAAAATTTAATGGTTGTAAAAAGCGACCAGAAGATATTTTCAAATAAACATCATTGTTTTGAGTAATATTATATAAAGCATCATGAGTAAAATAAACATTAAAGTAAGCAAACCCATGTGCAATTAAACCAATAATAAAAGTACTAGCTATTATTTTAATCAACAATCCTTGGTTTTCTTTTAATTGCATGATATTTATCCTCCGTTTAGTTATTCTGGCAGCATCTCAAACTCATATAAATCAGGTGAATCAGGATATATTTCTTTAAATTGATTACTTACATAGGTTCGTACTTCATTGGGTACAAGGGCAATACGTTCATACACATAAACTTTACGTCCATTATCAATTTCTATTTCATTTATTACTCTGTAATAAGGCTTTGAAATTTCATCATCATGTATAAAATTTTGTAGAATAGATAAAGTATATTGATTTTCGGCAACATGTAACTCTATTGGTGTAGATAAAACAATATACTTATAGAAAAAGAAATCTGTAGGTATTCCATCTCTAAAATCATAAATCTTTGTAGGTAATAAATTAGTAATTGGTTCTTCCTTTATCGGAAACCATGAGTATCTCAAAGTGTCTGTATTAAACTGCGATCCTGATGCCAATGAATATACATATTCAAATTCTTCATCAGCATAGTACTCGATAAAATCGCACAATGCGCGAATATCATCAATATCATTTCTCACCCTTAGCTGCGGTAAAGGATCCCCAGTTAAATATCCTAACTTATCTACCACTTGATACATCGTTGTATTCTTTGAAAAAAGTATTGTTTTAGAAAAATTAAATAAACTAATTAATACAAGCATGCATACTAGTAAAGTTTGCCATCTGTTTTTGTTTTCTAATAGATAATTTAACCCCATTATAATTAACATCATGGCAGGAACATTAATCATATAATAATGATGTGTCCCTAATCCTTGTAGTTGATTAAATAAGATTAAAGGAACTAATACCTGCCACATCAATAACAAGTTAAAATAAGCTATGTTTTTGTTTTTAAGGCTAGCATATAGTGCTGTAAACATCATCATTACAACGACTATTCCATAATATTGAAAAAACCATATTACAGCCTCTAACGGACTATTCCCCCACACAACAGAATAGGATTCTGCATAGTTATTATTAGTAAAGGTCTCAACCATTGGCATAAAAAATATTAATAATAAACTTAATGGCACAATTCCAGTTATAAATAAATTAATATAAAGTTCTAGCTCTTCTTTTATATTTAGTTTTTTATTTTTTATAGTATAGATTATAGTATTCATTACAAAACTCGCAAAAAATCCTACAACCCAAAAAGCAAACCATCTTCTACAAATCACCATAATCAGCAAACAAAGCCCACTAAACAAAGCATAGTGGATATTTAGTTTTTTAAAAGCATCGACATAGATAAGCATTAAAACTGGCATAATAAAAACTAGTCCACAACTGCCTATATATCCAAGTACTAGTGGATTTAAATTTCCTGCAAAAAGGATAATAAAGGAAGCCACAAGAATATCACTGTATTTTAATGCTTGTTTATTTTTATCTTTATATAACAAATAGAAAGTAAATAACATGGTATTAAATGGTATTACAAAAAAATTAAACATTGCGATTACAAAATCATTAAATGAATTCCCTAAAATTTTTATTGGCAAATATAAAAATATTTCTGCTAAATAAGAATATTCAGTATAATTTATAGAGTATATTAGATTATTAAATAATTCCATGTTACTACGCTCTGCCATGGCAACAACTTCAAGTGTTTTTCTCCAATAGCCACCAAAATCCCAAAATGCAATAAAAGATTCTTGAATCAAATGTAGGCTTAACAATGCATTTATAATAATGACGTTCACTATAACAAATACAATGATTAAACGAGTATGTTTAAAAATAACAGCTCGAATTTTTTTATGTGACAACAATACCCCTGTGATAACACACAGTATAAGTGGATATATTAAGGCTACTAAAATATTCATATGTACACCCCATTCTACTTCGATATATTAAGTTTAGTATTATTCATCATTTTTTGTTACTCTAGTTTGATACTTTTCTATGAAGTACAAAGGACGATGCTTTGTTTCATTGAATATTCTACCTAGATATTCGCCAATTACCCCTAAGATAATTAATTGTACGCTTCCAAAAAATAGCATAATGACTACCATACTAGACCAACCCGGCTCTAAATTAGGATTGTTAGTAAATACCATGTAAAATACAAACACTACATATATTGAAGCAGCCAATGCTGTAAATATTCCTATATAGGTTGCCCAACGAAGTGGTGCTGTGGTAAATGAAGTTAATCCTTCAATAGCATAATTTATCATCGTTTTATAATTGTATTTAGTTTTACCTGCTACACGGGGTTCTCTTTCAAATTCTATTTCAGTGGTGTTAAATCCAATCCAGCAAAATAATCCTCGTGCAAAGCGATGCGTTTCTTTTAAGGTTTTAAATGCGTCCACCGCTTTTCGAGATAATAAACGATAATTACCTACATTATTAGGCATTTTTACTTTTCCACTAGATGCTGAAAAAGTTTTATAAAATAAATTCGCAGTAAATTTTTTAAGCCATGTTTCACCTGCTCTTGATATTCGCTTAGCATTTACTACTTCAAAGCCATTTTCATATTCTTTTAACATAGCTGGGATTATTTCAGGTGTATCTTGAAGATCGATATCCATAATAATAACTACATCCCCTTTAGCATAATCAAGGCCCGCAGCTAAAGCTATTTCATGACCAAAATTGCGTGATAACGACAAAAAAGAAACTTGCTTATCCTTTTTACAAAGCTCTTCACAGATTACCTTGGTATTATCTTTAGAACCATCGTTTACGATTAAAATTTCATAATTATATTTTTCTAGATTTTTACAAATAGTTGTTATTCTATCATAAAAATGTTGAACAACTAATTCTTCATTATATGCTGGTGCAACAATGCTCACTAATTGCTTTTTCATTTTTCATCCTCCAAATATTTCAATTACTATAGTATAAGCTAAATTAATCACTTATGCAAACTCACATCTCACTGTTAAAATAATTATCCAGCCAACTATATCTTTGATTTATCCACTCAACTAAATAATTGAATTGCTGATTTTGGGTAGTAAGTTCACTTAGTGCATCTGGTTTCATTTCATGAACTGATAATCTTTCTTCATAGGGCCATAATTCCTGTTCCTTAATAAAGTATTCTTCATATTGAGCATTAATTGTTTCTATTTCTTCTATTGTGTTAAGAAAGATATGTTTTACTTCATTCCAGCGTTCTTTAACTTTTAGTTGAAACCATTCTTGTTTCATTAATTCTTGATACCAATGATGCCCTTGTATTAATTCATAGGTTTCATTTCCAACATAAAGCCACTCTGCTGAACCTTCGTCTAAGAGCACATTTCCTAAAGATAAATCAAAATCCCATGGTGGTCCAAAATATAGTTTATTATCGTCTGGATATAGATACATATAAAAGCTCCCCCATCCAACATCAATATTTTTGGAAAATTCATTAATCAAATACATATCTATACAAGAATCAACATCAATGACTCCCTCTATCCATGATTGATTTTGTGAATATATGGTATTTTCAACTGTTGTAATGATTTCTTCTGCATATTTAACTTGTTGTAAAGAATGAACATCACTCTTAATATTGTAAGGCACATCATTCACATAAAAATAATCTTGATATAATTCTCCGGTTGGCTCAAAATCACGCTCTAATAAAAAACCATTTTCAACACCTGAATATTTATCGCTAATATCAATTCTTGCATCATTTAATTCAATGGATTCACACAGTAAATAAACACCTTGATAAACATCATTGAAAATTACTTCGACAAACATTGCTTCAGGCACAAATATAAAACTATCAAATGCTCTAGCTGACTCTAAAATATAATAATTTCTCATTAAAGATAAATCAACATAATTAGCCAGCAATACCCAATCTTTTGCAGGTTGGGTTTTATTTTCAATCAATACTACTTCTTCATCAAACTTTAATTTATACGACTTTTTTTCATGTAACAATGAGCCATTTCCTCTAGCACGAATAGCAATAGAGCTATTTATAATATTCCCAGTATTAGTAGGTGATACTAGTGTTATTTCACCATCATGATAAATCTTTTCTTGTGGCCAAACATTATTTTCAACATTGATGTTCAGTGTAGGCATTGATGTATTTTGAGCGGTAGTGTTATCTTTTTCAATTTCAAAAGCTAGCACTGTCGCCACAACTATTATGAAGACAACTAAGATAAATAATACCTTTTTAATTACTGTATTTAACTCCATCGTAGCCCTCCTTTATGAACCGATTTTATTATTTGAATATATCATAATTAAAATAATGATCTAGCCAGAGATATCTGTTTTCTATCCATTCTACTAAATAGTCAACATGTTGATTATAAGTAGCAAATTCTGCTAATACATCCGGTCTCATGATATGCGTTTCTAAGCGTCTTTGAAAAGTCCATAGCTCTTGGTCTAATTCAAACGATGCTACATACTTACTAGCCACTGCCTCAACTTCTTCTATAGTATCTAAAAAGATATGTTTTATTTCATTCCAACGCTCCACTACTTTTATCTTGTACCAATCTTGTTGCAATAAAGCCATATACCAATGATGATTACGAGCTAGATTATATTCATAGTTTCCCATATACATTCCTTCATATGAACCATTATCCAAGCGCATGTCATTTCCTATAGTTAAATCAAAATCCCAAGGTGGACCAAAATAAAGAGTATCATCATTAGGGTATAAGTGCATATAAAAGCTTCCCCATCCTACATCATAGTTTTTGCCAAACTCACATAACAAAAAAACATCTATACTTGAATCTACATTCATTACTTCTTCTATTGTTTCTTGTTCTTCAGAATATATTGCAGCTTCAACTTGACTAATAACATCTTTAACATAATCAGCTTGCTCAACATTATGAACATCGCTTTTAATGTTATAAGGAATATCACTTACCACAACATAATCAGTACCTTCTGTTCCTGTAGGAAGTAAATCCCGCTCAATTAAAAATCCATTTTGTATTTCAGAAGAATCTTCATCTATATCTAATCGCGCTTCATCTAATTCAATAGATTCATATACTTGATAGACTCCAACTGGAAAATTATTAAATATTACTTCTACAAACATAGTATTTGGAGCAAATGCAATATGTTCTAATTTCTCCATGCACTGAGTAGCATAAAAATTGCGCATCATTGATAAATCAATGTAATTCGCAAGCAATACCCAGTCTCTTGCAGGCTGCACTTCCTCTCCCATAAGATATACCTTATCATCAAACTTTATTTTATACGAAGTTTTATCATGTGTTAGTGAGCCGTTTCCTCGTGCTCTAATTTGCATATCTTCACTTGCAATATTTCCAATATTATCTGCATATATTAAAGAAGCTTCACCATTAAAATAAACCTTCTCTCTAGGCCATACATTATCATCAACCATGATTTCTAATGTTGGAAATCTAGTTTCTAATTGCAGTTGTTTTTCTTGTTCTATTACAAATGAAAAAATAACTATAATAAAAATGCCTACTATAGTTAGTAAAAATAAAATTTTTTTTATATTTCGGTTGGTTAACACCTAACTTCTCCATCATGCGATATTAGCGAAGTATTGATTACTCCTTCAACATTAATAATTGAAGTAATAACACCACTTCCATCTTTTGTGCTTAGTTCAATTAATAAATTTATATTCTTTTCATTCATATTTCTTGTGCGAATTTTAATATACTTTGCAACAGTTTTAACTTGATTAATTATTTCATCTTCATTCATTGTATTTGTTCCTTTAATCGACAACAAATAAGTATTACTCTTATTAGGAAAGAAATCTAATCCCCAAATTACTATAGTTATGATCACTGAAGCAATAAGCGCTAAAGTATAAGCTCCTGTACCACAGACTATACCTATTGTAATACTCCAAAATAAGAATAATAAATCAAGGGGATCTTTTACTGCATTTCTAAAGCGCACTATCGATAATGCTCCAACCATACCCAATGATACTAGGATATTGATTTGCATTGCAACGATTATCGTTGCAGTGATAATTGGTAATCCTACTAATGTTTTTGCGAAGTTAGGATAATAAAAACTCCTCTTTGAATTTAACTTATATATAACAAAAATATACATTGCAAATACTGCTGTAACTGCAAACATAATTAATAAACCTAGCACCGTCAAACTTATTTGTGGTGTAAATTGATCTAATACTGAATCTTTTATAATATCTCCTATACTCATTTTTTTAATCTCCTTTATTCTTCTATAAATGTTTCTGTCATTGTTCCTAACTTTTGTTTACCAAGGTAAAACTTTGAAAATGTTGTTCGATATAAATTTTTAGTATCTAAAGCACTTTCAATTGCCTTATGTAAAAATTCATCATATTTAACTTCCACTATAAATTGATTATCATCAAGAATCGGAATACTTTGCATATCCTCCTCAAAAAAATTATTAATATCTTGTGATACATTCATATTTTTATCGAAAGTTACACGTACATTTCCAGGTTCATAGATGTATGCTTCCCTAGTATATTCTACTATAGCAGAGGGTTTCATCCAAGACTGCAGACGTTTTAGATTTAGCTCATTTAATAGTTTTTTATCTGCTACTTCAAACTGCCAATCTTCTTTTAATAACGTCGTATACTCCTCTTTAGTTAAAAGACAACTTTCTTTATGTGTATACCCATTTTTTTTGTCTTTTCGTTCTAATCTAATTATGTTATCTTCGTTATTGTAGCATCTAATACGATATTTACTACGAATATCAACACCATCTTCATTTTGGTTATAACAAGTATTAAAAACATCATCAAAATATATCGACTTAATAATATATTCATTATTTTCTGAAGCATTTTTATCCACTTCCATTAGTTGCTGTATTCTGCTTTTAATTAAATAATAATCAAACTCACTACATAAAAACTTTTCTTCAATACGATATTCCATTAATACTGCTCCAATCTTATTTATAGTGCTCTAGAATTAGTTCAAGTTCATTTTGAGTTACTGCAATAGTAGAACCATGGCGCACATCTTCATTTGGAAGTTGATATTGGTCTTCCTCTAACCACTCAAAATCAGCTTCAAGACCTAATTGACTAAAACTTGCTACATAAAACTTTGCCTCTGGATAATGATCTACATATAAGTAATAACTATCATTTTCAAAATTTTCAACCACGAATGGCCCTTCAATAAATTTTTTATTAAAGATAAACTCACGATCATAAGCTAATCCAAATTTATTTTCAATTTCATTACTTGAAGCATAAAATATTGTCGTTGCTCCAACACGCTCATCCTTATAAAACATCCAGAACTTTCCATCCATATTTATTACGGTACCATCAATTACCGGATAACCTGGGCCGTAAAATACATTAGGATAGCTAAATTCTACAAAATCCGTTGTTGTTACATAATAAATATGTCCTCCCTCTTCATGAAGAGGATCGGAGTATAAAATATAGTATAAATCTTGTTTCTCATCATATAACAGCTCTGGCGCCCATGCACGGTCTCCAGTACTATGTAAGCTTTCATCACTATAAGCAATCAGATTTAAACTATGATCGTAGAATTGCACTAAATCTTCGGATTTCCAAATATAAATTTCTGGATTATCAAAACCTTGTGTTGCTAATACTATAAAATCGCCCTCTTTATCTCTGGTAATAAAAGGATCTCGTATTCTACCATTCCCTAAATTTGAAGATAATACAGGATCAGAATCATTTAAATCCACCCAGTTTAAACCATCATAACTATAAGCTAATTTACCTCTTTCTTCTCCTAAATTACCATTAAAATAAGACATAATATAAGCTACATATTCATCAAGAACCACTACATCAAATGTTACTTTTTCCTCAAGTCCATCTTGACTTAGTGTAGCCTGTAAAGTAGCTGGAAGTTTTTCTTGATCGGTATTTTTAATAATTTTATTATCTTCAATAGTACAATCACCTGCAAGCACTTCCCAAGTTATCATTGAATTTTCATCACCCTTTGTAGGTAATAAAGTGTTCGCATTCATAATATGGTCAATGTTGATTGATAGTGCAGTACTATCACGATATAAAGCAGTTGAAGTTGATTCAGCACGTACTGTAAATACAAAATCCTTTTCAAAGACTACACCATTAACTGTAGTTGCCATAGTCAAAGTAACCTCTTGATCGCCTTCTTCAACTGTAGGAAGTGTAATATTACCATGGTTTTTATCAACTAGTATATACTCTGGTTTATCACTTGTCCATGTTGCTGGATATACATCACCAAGCTCTGGATATAGCCAAAAAGCTTCTGTTACATCATCCATCTCAGGAAAGTAAACGCGCTCTAATAATACTTGAGGATAAATCTTTTCAAAATCTTTTTTTACTTCTTCTTGATTCATTGTATAGTTTGTTATTTTAAAATCTTGAAATTTCCCGCCAATATTATTACTACCATCAGCAGCATCATTTCCAATATACAGTGTACTATCTTTAATTGCTGTATTATTTTGCGATAAATTTCCTTGTGCTGCTAATTCGCCATTTAAATAAAGCACTACCTCTTGATTATTAATAGTTATAGCAACATGATTATATTTATAGCTATTTAAATGAAATTCATTTGCTGCAGTAACCCATTCATTAGTTTTACCTACTTTTATTTCTAGATTAATACCGTGATTATTTTCTTCATCAATAACACCAGCATTACTCATTCTAAGATAATCACCATTTTCTGACATCAGTGTGAAAAGTATTGAACCTTGGGGATTAACACTGGGTTCTATCCAAAAACTTATAGATACACTATCATCATTTTGTAATAAATTACTTTTAAAAGCATGTTCAAAGTCTTCTTGTATTAAATAAGCATCACTATGAATACCTTCAACTATAGAAGCTTGAGGTGCTTTAGTACTATTATAATATTCTACAGTATCACTGTCTTCACTAAAACTAGTATCAACAATTTCATTACTTTTACTTTGGCATCCTACAAGCAATGTACAAAGTGCCAAAAGTGATATTTTTTTTATCCATGTATTCATAGTATCTCCTTAATATTTATTTATTATTTTCTCTTGCTTCGTATTGATTTAGCATTGTTTCAAAAAGTAAACATGTTTGATTTTTAATCGAATCTAGTATAATTCCAATTAAGAATACCACAAAGCCGATAATAACTAATCCAGATGCTAATATTGCACTTGGCACTTTACTTACATACTCTGTAAGAGCAAATTCAACAATAACAGGTGTTCCTATAACAATACCTACTAGTACAAATATGAATGAAATTAGACTAAAAAATAACATTGGGCGGTAATTCTTAAATAAATTAAATAATGTTAATAATACCTTAATTCCATCTTGTATCGTATTGAGTTTTGATTCACTACCTTCTGGTCGATCACGATAAATTATTGCTACTTCCTCTATTTTCATTCTATGTACTAATGAGAAAATAGTCATTTCAGTTTCAATTTGAAAGCCCGAACTCATAATTGGCATATTTTTTACCATTCTTCTACTAAATACGCGATACCCTGTCATAATATCTTTTATGTCGCTTTTAAATAACTTATTAATTAAACCTTTAACTAAATTATTCCCAAAATTATGAAATCCTCTTTTATTTTCTTGTGTATAAGTCCCATTAGACAATCGATCACCAATAACCATATCAACACGGTTTTCTAAAATTGGAGCAATCATCTTGTGTACCTCATCAGCAGGATAAGTATCATCACCATCAACCACAACATAAACATCAGCATCGATATCTTTAAACATCGTTCTAACTACATTACCCTTGCCTTGTCTAGTTTCTTTACCTACAATAGCACCAGCTTTAATCGCAAGTTCCACTGTTTTATCTTTAGAATTATTGTCATAAACATAAACATCAGCATCAGGAAGTTCTCTTTTAAAATCTTCTACTACTTTAGTTACTGTTAACTCTTCGTTATAACATGGCACAAGCACAGCTATTTTCTTCATTTTAATTCCTCCTCTTATTTAATCTATTGCTCTAAGTCTAAAAACTTCTGATTCAAAAGTAATTACTGAACATCCATCGAGTGCCGCATCAAATTCAGGGTTTTCCCAATATTTACTTATTACATAATCAACACCATAATCATTAATGAAGGTGCAGGTTAATGAATAATCAGTATAAGGATATTCTTCCCAACCATGATGTTTTCTAGCAATCTGATAGAACATTTCATTAAGTCGTGTCCCTACATAATAATAATCCCTTGCCGTAAATAACTGGTATACCTGTGGCATAAACGTTCTTAATCCCTCTGCATGAGAAATTACACGAAGTTGTTCCTCTTCTTGATAATCTTCAGTAATTGCTTGAAGTTCTTTAATTACTTGGTATTCTTCCACAGTAACTTTATATAGTGGAATTAAATTCAATTCTTCTTTAATATAGAAGGTATATAGGCCATCTTCATTATCTACCCATGAATATCCATGACTAAGTACTGTGATAATTATCATTGTTACACTTAATCCATAAATAAGAATTTTGTTTTCCTTAAAATAATCTATAACTACTAAGAATAAGATTGTTTCAGTAAATGGATTAAACATGACTTCAATAATTCTATAAAACACATTTGAAGCAATTAATTTAGCGATAGCGGTAGTCACTAAAGGATTTAAAAAGAGTAATAAACTTACAATAAATAAAGTTTTTAGCCAACTATTTTTATATTTGTTATGTACTAGAATTAGTATAACCCCTAACCAACGTATTACATTTAAAATATTATCCATCCAATTAGCATAAACAAAACGATAATCCTTCACCATGTCATATTTTTGATGATCTTGAAACCAATAATCAAAATCATATAAAAATTCTGGTTCAAAAATATTAATATAGTAGCTATACACCGCTAGAAATAAAGGCGCTATCACAAAGAAGATTAATTTAGTATGCTTAAATAAAAACTGTTCTACATTATTTATAAGTGGAAGTATCCATTTTTGTTTTAATCCCACATAATAGATAGTTGCTAAAATAGTAATCGCTATACTTAGATGTACACTTCCAATAGTAAACATGATAGTTACATTTAGTAACATCGGTATAACAATAATCGATAAATCAATAAAAGCTTGTTTTCTTTTGATACTAAACAAATACACCATTAATGCAAAAATAACACTAAAAGAAATAAACAAGAAGGAGGATGAACTAGCAAACCCTGCCCCTAAAATCACAATAAGAATATAGCGATAATCTTCTTTATTTTCTTTAATCCATTGATATATAAAATAAATCAACATAGTAATCAGTAATGTACGCCATGTATTTCCATAATAAGAAAACACTACACGCCAGTAATAAAAATTAGAATAAAATAACACAAAAATCAAAGTACTATATTTCAATATTTTATTTTTTATATCTAAAGATTGAATCATAGATACAAAAAACATTGAACTAATAATGGAGTAAATTGATCCTAAACCATAAGTAGATATAGTAATATTCTCAACATAGCCTGGTATACCAAATACGTAAAAAGGTATATTAATTAGCCAACATAGGAAACTTCCAAAATGATAATACCCTTGAAATAAATAAATGCCTTCCCACACTTCTCCAGTTAAACCTGTGTATAAATGAAATTTATTTAATTCATCAATACCAATATTTTGAGCTATATAGTTTAGATACATTGGTGAATCTGAAAATTCTAAATCAATGAAGACATGATAAAACACAATGAAGAAACACACAAAAGCAGCACCTACAAAAATACTGTTAATGTTAAAGACTTCCTTAATGATCACTTTAAGATGTTTAAAAGCTAAAAACAAGCCCAGTCCTAACACTATAAAACTAGTTATTATTATGCAGTTAAAAGACCAGTTAAAAAATTGTGTTGGATAATAGGTAAGTTGTAGTGCAAACAACATTGTTACAAATCCTAATGGTGCTGAATAACTTAGCCTTTTTATATTTAATCTATTTACAAGTTCAACACCAATCCCTGAACTGATAAATAACACTGCAAACACAGCTAATAATATTTTTATCATAAAATACTCCTCTTAAAGAGTTAATAACTCCGCTTATATCACTAATAATTTTAACATATATTATATTAAACACAATATCTTCTCTTTTAGAGTTGAAGCAATTTAACAAAAACCACTATAAGATGAATAGTAAAAGTTATATTTTAAAGTTTATAGGAGATGCGTTAGTTCAATAATAAATAAAATGCATATTACTAAAGTTTCAATAGCATTAAAATTATTTAGCTAATAAATTTATGTTGGTGATAAAAAAACGGATTG
>CAYJJG010000022.1:0-8222 GCA_964370435.1 uncultured Holdemania sp. | reverse complement strand
GCATTTGCCCCTATAGTTGCACCCTCTTTAACTAATGTTCGTAAGTAACTGTTTGTTTTTTTAGGATATTTAGCACGTGGATTAATATCATTTGTAAAGACCATTGAAGGTCCACAGAATACAAAATCCTCTAATTCAACACCTTGATATATTGATACATTATTTTGAATTTTGCATCCATTACCAATAATTACATTATTTGCAACATTAACATTTTGTCCAAAATTGCAATTACAACCTATTTTAGCACCGGACTGGATGTGACAATAATGCCATATTTTTGTATCTTTTCCTATTTGAACATCGTCATCGATATAACTGCTTTCATGTATATAGTAATTATTTATTTTTTTTATATGCATTGTTCTAATCTCTCTACGATTTTTTTTGAAGTTTTTCCATCCCCATAAAAATTCTGCTTCTCCTCTAACTTTATTTTTTGAACAGTATTTGCAAAGTAAATCATATCCTTAACCATTAAATTATTGTTAAAATCCACTTTTATTAACCATCCGATATCCATTAAATCTTTCCAAAGATCTGCATCAAAAAGAAATAAACATTTTGAATCTGCGTAATATGATTCTTTTGATAACCCACCTGAATCCGTCATTATTAACGCACTAGCGCAAGCTAGATTAACAGTCTCAGTGTAGCTTAAAGGATTTAATAAATGAATATTTTTCTTAGTTTGTATACGTTCTAATAAATTTAGCTTTTTCAAAACATTTAAGGTTCTAGGGTGAATTGGAAATAAGATTGTTCTTTTAATTTCACATAGAAAATCAACAATTTTAATCAACCTTGTTTCATCATTCGTATTCTCTTCTCTGTGTAGTGTCATTAATATAAAGTCATTCTTACACACTCCATATTTTTTACACAAACCATCAATTTTAGCAGTATCTTGTACTGATAAAAATGTATCATACATGATATCTCCAACATTGAATATATTCTTCGTAATACCTTCATTTAGTAAATTATTAACTGAATTTTCATCAGCAGTAAGTAATAAAGACGATACATGGTCAACACAAATCCGGTTAATCTCTTCTGGATTAGTTTTTATTCCAGTTCTTAGCCCTGCCTCAATGTGTGCAATAGGAATCTGTAATTTTGCTGCACCTAATGCACCTGCAAGTGTTGAATTTGTATCGCCATATACTAATACAATATCAGGCTTTTCATAAATTAAAATTTCTTCAATTTTTTCAAGCATGCGTCCTGTCATATTGCCATGTGTTCCACCAGAAATCCCTAAATTATATTTAGGTTTATCAATTAATAATTCATCAAAAAAAATTTCTGACATATTATAGTCGAAGTGTTGCCCAGTATGTATAATAATTTCTTCATGATTCAATTTAAGTGCTTTTGACAACGGAGCTGCTTTAATAAACTGTGGTCTAGCCCCTACAATAGTACATATTTTCATACTTTCTCCTTCGATAACTCATCATATAGTTCATATAATATTTCTTCTTGAGTTTGCCAATTGAATTCTTCTATAACTGCTCTTCTTCCATTATCACCCATAGCCTTAGCAATATCGGGGTTTGAAATTAAATAACGTAGTGCTTCCTCTATTGCTTGTACATCATTTGGATCAACTGCAATTCCACAATTGTATTTTTTTATAATCATATCATTCCATAATTCAAAATCGGTACAAACAACTGGAATTCCAGCATACATGCTTTCAAATATTTTTGTATTACCTAGCGTCCCTTTTTTCCATCCTGCATTACCAATATAATCTAAAAGTACAGCTGCACAGAGTGACTCACTATAAATTTTATGCACTTCATTAAAATCAATTTTCCCTAAATATTTAGTCTTTGACCATCCTCTTAAAGACTCTAATGTTGATAAATATTTTTTGCTAATCGGACCACATAATATATATGTTGCATTTTCAATATTCGATATCGCTTTGATAATATTCTCATGACTCCATATCTTTTTAATTCCGCCTGCAAAAGCGATTTGCCCTTGCTTTTTTATGCTTGTTTCAAGAGTTTCATGCTGATTGATTATCGGATAATTTGTAATCATCCATAATTTTCGACAGCTATCTTTGATTTTGTCAACAACATGTGGTGAAACAGTTATTACTGCATCCAGCCTTTTATAGCAATAATAAAAATAAAAACGGAATAATTTTGAAACAATTTTTGAAATACTTTTATGCCCAAAATTTAATTCAGCGATAACCGAATCATAGTCTTCATGACAATCATAAATTACTATTTTCCCGCGTCTTTTTAACTTCATAGCATATGGAAGTAATTCTGGGTCGTGTATTTGATAAATATTCGCATCATTTTTTAATGCTAAATTATATGCTTTACGCGTAGAAGTCAGCATTCTTTTTATGACATTTTTGGGCAACTCACCTATCCCTTTAATTTTTACATCTTCAATGGTATTACTTTCTCCATGGGCAATTAAATATACATCATATCCTTTTTTTTGCAATGATTGGCACTGCTTATAAAATATTCTAGTATCTAATGCATTATGCGCTGTTGTTATATGACATAT
Organism: uncultured Holdemania sp.; assembly: GCA_964370435.1. Classification (GTDB taxonomy): domain Bacteria; phylum Bacillota_I; class Bacilli_A; order Erysipelotrichales; family Erysipelotrichaceae; genus CALVGQ01. Next base: position 5,675 of record CAYJJG010000022.1, on the reverse strand, counting down.
TTTCATTTTGTAATTTCCCCCTCTAGTTATTCAACAATTCTTTTTATAAACTTAACTAGCTTACTTTCACCCACAATCAAATTACAAAACAACTTTGAAAATAGAGGTATATTAGTAATTTTAATTCTATAAAAAAGCGTTAAAACCTTCAAGTATATAGATTTATCATAATATTCATTGTTTGCTAATGTTTTCCTTCTCATATCAAATTCTTCATAGAGAATTCTACTAGCCATTACTCGCTGATCTTTATTTTGAATAAAAGGAAGTTTTGCAATCTGAAAACATAGATGTGAATATAACACATATTTTAATTCTGTACCAAATTTTTCTATGAAGTTATTCTTTTCATAATAATCTTCAATGTTTTTAAAAGCCTTTACGATATCAACAATTTTTGAAGAATATTGATGTGAAACTGAATCTAAATTTACATTATATATATAGGACGCTTCTTTTAATACAGCTATTTTTTTAACAACTGCATATGCACGATAGTTAAGCTCGCTATCTATAGCTATCTTTAAATTATTTGAAAATTCAAAACTATGTTCCTTAAAAAAGTCTATACGATAAAGCTTTGCAGCATTTGTTGGCTTAGCGAAGATAAGCATACGTCTTACTTCATCATCAACATCAATTATTCCTTCATTCAGTCCCTTTGTAGTATTTATATAGGATTGAAATTTTGCTGATACCTCAAGAATATCGCTAAAAACAATGTCTGGGGAATTCTTTAAAAATTTACTCATTCTGCTTATTGAATCAGAATGGATCAGCTCATCATCTGCTGCTAGAGTATAAAAATATTTTCCGCTTGCTTTAAGTATTCCTGAATTTACAGCACCACCTAAGCCTTTATTTTCTTGATTAACCAATATTGCTTCTGGATAATTTTGTTCAATTAACAACTTAGAATTATCAGTGCTTCCGTCATTTATAAAAATAACTTCAAGATTTTTATAAGTTTGTTTTTTTATAGATTCTATTGTTTTAACAATATATTTTTCTGCATTGTATACAGGCACAATGATACTTATTAACTCCATTAACATCCCCCCTCATACACCACAAGATTAGTTAAGATAAAATATTCTTAACCGCTGTTATGATATATTCGATTTCTTCATCTGTTTTATATGGATCAATTGGTAATGCTAAAACTTTTTTTGTAATCTCTTCTGCATTCAAAAAAGCAACATAATTAACATGATTTTCATATGCAGTTTGTTGATGCATACTTTTTGGATAATAGATTATTGTAGGAATATTATATTCTTTCTCTAATCGTTCAGCTAACTCATTTCTTTCATTTTCAGATTCTAGCAATATACAATATTGTGCCCAGCTAGAATAATATCCCTTATTAATAACTGGTGTTTTTACAACATCTTGTAATACCTTAGTATACATTGCTGCAATCCTATTTACACTATCTAGTTCATAGTCAACAAATTGATCAAATTTACCTAGCAATACTGCCGCTTGAATTTCATCTAATCTAGAATTTACGCCGATACGCACATTATCATACTTGAATTTCCCTTTTCCATGAACACACAAGGATCTTAATAAAGCTGCTTGTTTATCATCATTAGTAAAAATTGCTCCTCCATCGCCATAACAGCCTAATGGTTTAGCAGGAAAAAATGAAGTAGTAGCCGCATCACCAAAACTACATGATTTTTTAGATTCATACATACCACCAAGCGCTTGTGCTCCATCTTCTAATACTTTAAGATTATACTTTTCAGCAATTTTTTGAATATTAACATAATCTGCAACTTGGCCAAATAAATCTACCGCTATAATTGCTTTTGGTTTTAATTTTCCTTCTTTTATTACATTATTAATTGCAAGCTCTAAGCTATCTAAATCAATATTAAATGTATCTTTTGACACATCCACAAAGACTGGAGTTGCTTTAAGATAGGATACTGTTTCAGCACTAGCAAAAAAAGTAAAAGTAGGAACAAAAACTGCATCACCTTCTTTTATTCCCCAAGTCTCCATTACAAGCGTTAAAGCATCGGTTCCATTAGCACAACTAATACAGTGTTTTACCCCAACATAAGATGCCAGTTTAGCCTCAAGCTCTTTTACAAAATCACCTTGAATAAAATTACCAGAAAGCAATACTTTATTTATATTTTCATCGATTTTTTCTTTGCAAACTTCGTACTGCAACTTTAAATTTCTAAATTCCATAATTCAGTTCCCCTTCTCTACTTATCAAACTGTCCAATAAAATCCAGGGTAGAGCAATCATCCAACGGAAATTTCACTGCTTCTCCTGTATATGAAGACTTGTAAATGGCTAAGACTAACTCTAAAGCACGCTTGCCTGCCTCGCCATTTACCAGAGGTTCTCTATTGTTAATTATGGAATCTATCATGTCGGCATATAGTAATCTATGACCATTACCATATACATTTTCAACCTCTTCAATAAAGCCTTGATTTTCTTTCTCTTCACCATCAATATCCCATACATCAATGGCATTTGTAGATTTCCCTCCTAATTTAATTGTTCCACTTTTACCAAAAAGATAAAGTGTTTCTTCTAAATTTTTGGGATATACATTAGTGGTTCCCTCAATTGTACCAATTGATCCATTTTTAAATTTAATTACAGCCATTCCAATATCTTCACATTCAAGATAATCATGAAATTGTTGTTTTGTTACACCATATACTTCTTCAATTTCATCGCCCATCATCCAACGAAGCAAATCAATACCATGAATACATTGATTCATAAGTGCTCCACCATCATTTTTCCATGTGCCTCGCCACGATGCTTGATCATAATAGTTTTGATTACGATTCCATCTTACATGAATACTACCATGAGATAATTTCCCTAATAAATTAGCTTCAATTGCCTCTCGTGTTCTTTTTACCGCCTCGTTAAATCGATTTTGATGATTTGCACATACTTTGACATTATATTCTTTGGCATAATCAATAATCATTTGAGCATCTTTTAATGACATTGCAAAAGGTTTCTCAATAATTACATGTTTTCCTGATTTTATACAATTAACTGCTATTTCCGCATGATTTCCACTCTCTGTTGCTATCGCTACAAAATCAATATTTTCATTTTCTAGCATCGCCATGTAATCATTATATATTTTTGTGTCTTCATCGATATTATATTTCTCAACTAATGCTTCACATTTAGAAGTGTCCAAATCACATAACGCAACAATATTACAGTTGTTCATTAATGCTGCTTGAACATGATTTGGGGATATTCTGCCACAGCCAATAAGCGCAAATCTTAATTTTTTCATTATTATAGCACCTCTATTTTATCTCTATGTTTAACCATTTTCATGGCATTCTTTGTATCAAATATCAAATTGGAATGCTTTTGAACAAAATCATAATCAATATTAGTATGTGATGCCGTGACAACAACTATATCATAACCTGCTAATATTTCTTCAGTTAATGATTCAATTCCCTCCATTTGTAAATGCCCTTCTTTGAATGATTTCACCCAAGGATCATAATAAGCTATATCAGCACCAAATTTCAGTAAATTTTCAATTACTTTAATCGCGGGACTTTCACGATAATCATCAATATCTTGTTTATAGGCTACACCTAAAACTAATACCTTAGCTCCATTCAAAGATTTCTTAACTTCATTTAATATTTTCATTATTCTTTCAACACAATACTCTGGCATGCGATCATTAATCATCATTGAACTTTCAATCATACTTGTGTGGAAACCATATTCTCTTGCTTTCCATGAAAGATAATAAGGATCTAGTGGGATACAGTGCCCTCCAAGCCCTGGTCCTGGATAAAATGCTTGGAAGCCATAAGGCTTTGTTTTTGCAGCATCAATAACTTCCCATATATTGATATTCATTCTATTACATAAAATAGCTAATTCATTGATTAATCCAATATTTACATTTCGATAGGTGTTTTCAAGAATTTTTTCCATTTCTGCAATTGCAGGAGAACTTACCTCTAAAACATCACTCTCTAATATTTGTCGATAAACTTCTGCTATTATTTTTGTTGCCTTTTCACCACATCCTCCAACAACTTTTGGAGTATTTTTTGTTTTATATATTAAATTCCCTGGATCAACACGTTCTGGAGAAAAACCCAGATAAAAATCTTCCCCGCAAACTAATCCAGAGCCTTGCTCTAAGATTGGCTTAAGCAACTCTTCTGTAGTACCAGGATAGGTAGTTGATTCTAGTACTACTATACTTCCTTTTTTCATATATTTTGCAATTTCTCTTGCACTATTTTTGACATAGCTTATGTCAGGTTGTTGATAGATATCTAGTGGCGTTGGAACACATATAGCAATAAAGTCTACATCTTTAATAAAAGAAAAATCTTCAGTTGCTTTTAATAAACCTGAATCAACAATTGCCGCTAGATCTTCATTAACAACATCCCCAATATAATTAACTCCCGAGTTAACCAATTTCACTTTTTCTTTTTGAACATCAAAACCAATTGTTTTAAATCCTGATTTTGCCTTTTCAACTGCTAAAGGTAGTCCTACATAGCCTAATCCTACAACCCCGCAAATCAAATGTTTGCTTTTAATTTTATTAAGTAGTTCCATATATTCTCCCTTTTTTTAAAATTAATTATGTCTTTATATTATACTAAATTTAGAGTGATTTGAACATCTATTTATACAAAGTTTATAGTAAACAAAGAATTAAAAACCCTGTTGAATTCAAATAAAACTGTTATAAATGATTAGATTCTCAAATCTCTCTATAACAGGTTAAAATAACCGCAAATATTAACCGCAATATGCATAGTAAATTACAGTGAATTAAACAAAAAGAAACAATAATTACTATCGCTTTATCAAAGAAAGGATGATAGAATATATTGTTTCAATATTGAACTGTATTGTTTTAATTTAAGTAGTCCAGTAATTTCATATTTACACTAACAAGAGTTCATTTCTTACAACATCAAAATCTACTATGTAAAAAAAGAACTTAAAATTTTTTTAATATTTTTAAAAAATTCATTCGTACCCTTTTAAATAAAATCCAATAAAGCGCTATGGTCAATAAAGTTGCCACAAAAAATACATATGCTGCTTGAATAAACCATACAAGCAAATTTACATTAGCTGCTACAAACGTAGTAGAACTAGTTATCCAATATACAATTATAATAATCATTATAAACTTTAAAAAATAAATAAAAATCTGTCTATAGTGCATGTTTATATGATTTAAGACTACCTTATGTTTTAGTGCTAAAGAGCTACAAAGTGCTACTACTGTACCTATCAATAACCCTGCTATGCCAAACCTCATAATTAAATAAACAGATAAAACTATATTGACAATAGACTCAATCATATTAATTGGATATGTTTTCTTATACAAGCCTAAAGAATTTTCTATTAATTCTATCGGTAGTTTCAAAACTGAAAGCACATAAACAAAAACAAACAGCAACAATGTAATATCACTAACAACAAAGCTTTCTAAACCAATCCAAGCATTAATAAACGAGCTAAAAGATAAATAAAGTGGTATAGCTGTTATCGTGCATACAAAGAAAATTATTACATAAACATCTAATAAACTATTTAATTTATATTCATCATCACTGTGCAGTAAGCTACCTATACTATTTAAAAAACTACTTGAAAAACCTAG
>CAYJJG010000021.1:0-22143 GCA_964370435.1 uncultured Holdemania sp. | reverse complement strand
CAGTCATATATTCAAAACGAAACAGTACTTCCCATGGTAAAAAATCAAACCATTCCCCAAATACTTTAGATCCTGTAACCCCAAGACGTAAGCCCCAAGTAAGTGCAAGAATTGCAAAATAAAGATGTGCCTTATACTTTTGAAATAAAACAAAAAGAAAGATATGTGATATAGCAATGGTAATAAATAGACCGATTATAATCCCTGTGATTCCATATTCAATGCTGTAAAGACGATTCATCATTTCAGGTGTTCCAATTAAAATATGAGATGCTGCACCATTGTCGCGATGAACAAAGTTATTGCTTTGTCTTACGATTTCAATTACCCCGTCTTTAGGAGTTACCGTAATATTCAAAAAAGCATGGTCCGCACTTGAACTTTCAGCAGTTAAACCTACAGTTCCTATTTCTTTTGTTAGCTCACCATTGATATAAATACGTTCAGCAAAATCGAAGCTGTTACCCATTATCGTATAAGCATTATCATCAGGCATATAAAGAGTAATGCGTGATGTATTTACAGCTACAGATGTCGAACCTATCTTTATTTCTTCTGTATCAAATTCATGTGGTAATACAAGTTTTCCTTCGATATATTCCTCGCTACCACTTGTTATCGCAAATCCTTTTGAAAAATCATATTGCGTTAAATCCCAAACACCTGTTTGTGAGTAAATCGTTCTATTTTCATCAGAATGAAACCGATACTCTACTCGCAAATACCATAGTGTAAAGCAAATCATCATTACAAAAAAGATTCCGATAAAAAAATAGATGTTACCTTTTGATTTTTGTAATGAATTATTCATACTTTAAATCCCCTTATAATAATATAGTGAACTACAATTTATACAATACTTGCCTGATTTTAACTATTAAAGACAACTTCCTATAGTAGTTGTTTTTACGCTTTTATGCTAGGTTTTTCACTTAATACATATTCTTCAATTAGATTAGAATTAAAATTAACTATCAAATGTTTAGGGAAATTCAATTCCTCTAGCAGTGATAATGCAGTATCTATAAATCCTACACTAAAAGAAATATGAGCATCAGAATTACAAATTACAGGAACATCATACTTAGCACATAATGCCAACATTATTTTATAATTGTCTTTTGCACCTATACGATAACCATTTGGTTGCAGTGAACTATTATTAACTTCTAATAATACATGGTGTTCTTTGGCAGCTTTAACAACCCTTTCATAATCAAGCGGATAGCGTGCATCATCGGGATGCCCTATTATCTTTAAATAAGGGTTTTTCATCGCATTACAAATTGCTATAGTGTTTCCTTCTACATCGTTACTGTGGAAACATGGTCCATGAATCGAAGCAATTACATAATCTAATCCTTTTAAATCTTCATTAGTTAAATCAATATTACCTTCTTTATCTAAGATATTTAATTCTGCTCCTTTAAGTATTTTTACACCATCAATAACTTTAGGAATAACACGTAGGTTATTAAAATAAAACTGTTTTGCCCCATCAGGCATAGTTGGCCCATGGTCACTTACACCATAATAAGTTAATCCTTTTTCTTTAGCAGCAGCTATATTTTCACGTAAAGTACTATAAGCGTGCCCACTACTTAGCGTATGTGTGTGTAAATCTAATAAATTTTTCATATTTCCTCCATAAGTGTTAATCACTTCATTTTCTTAGATATAAAAAGATGGAATTTCCATCTTTAATTAACGATTTTTAAAGAAATCAGGAATAAATATTTCCTCTTCTTTTGTAGCAATAGATTCTTCTACTCTTTTTACATTAGTTTCAACTGGTGTATTTAAAACGTCTTCCTCTTCAAAACCAGTTGCAATAATAGTAACAATGATGGTATCCGATAAATTTTCATTAATAATAGCACCTAAAATAACATCTAAATCATCACCTGAATAATCTTCAATAAATTCTACTGCTTTTTGTACATCTATTAATGTCAAATCATGTCCACCAGTTACATTTACAATAGCACTTTTTGCCCCTTTTAACTGTGTTTCTAATAAAGGCGATTCTACGGCTTGTCTGGCTGCTTCTACTGCACCATTATCTCCAGTTCCTTCACCTATTCCAATAACTGCTCTACCTTTATTTAGCATTACAGTTTGAATATCGGCAAAATCTAAGTTAATTAAGCCAGGAACAGCAATTAAATCAGTTACAATTCTTACCCCTTGGGTTAAAACTAAATCAGCTTCTTTAAATGAATCTAATAAATCAATATTTCCTGTCATGTCCATTAAGCGATTGTTAGAAACAACAATTAATGAATCGACTACTTTAGATAATTCTGCTAATCCTTCCATTGCCTGTCTTTCACGACGGCGTCCCTCTAATTTAAAGGGAGTAGTTACAATACCAACAGTTAAAGCTCCTAATTCTTTCGCTATTTTCGCAAATATAGGCGCTGCTCCTGTACCAGTACCGCCACCCATTCCTGCTGTAACATAAACCATATTTGCACCTTCCATGCAACTGCGTATTTCACTTTCATGTTCTAAAGCAGCACTTCTTCCCACAAGAGGATCACTTCCTGCACCTAAATTACCTAATTGAATTTTATTAGGTACTGGTGATGCATTTAAATCTTGTAAATCTGTATTAGCTACATATAACTCCACACCTTGTAAGTTTTCTTCATACATGTGGTTTACTGCATTATTACCGCCACCGCCAATACCAAAGACTTTTATATTGGCAATTTGATCGAATTCTGTTCTTTTCATGGCTATTCATCCTTTCCTTTTTTTGATGTAAAGTCAAACCAAATATTTTTTAATTTCCCAGTGATAGTATTTTCATTATCACTACTAACTGTATCTATTTCTTTACTTTCTTTACTTACACCAATAGCTTTATTGAACTGCATCATATTAATTGAAGTTTGTTGCTTTCCTAATATATCTTGATGATCTTTATAAGCAAAAAATAATCCTAAGCAATTAGCTAATGCTGGTGTTCTAGCACCTAATGTATCTGGTATGTATTTTTTCACATCACAACCAGTGAGCTTTTCAAGATAACGATCAAGCCCTTCAATATCAGCTCCTTCGCCACATAGTATAACACGATTATTTTTAGTTTCAGTCTTTTGTATACAAATTTCTTCTATAATAGATGACCATTCTTTTAAACTTGGTTGAAGAAGTTCTTGTAACTGCCTATCACTTAAAACATGTTTAACATTATTTTTAGACCACAAGTAAATAACATGATCACTATAACTACTACTATTTAAACGTCCATTATTTAGGATAATTGAAGCTACTACATTTTTAGGTACTTCCTGCTTAAGTGCAAACTGCATACCCCATGCTAAATATCCTTCATTAAGTACTCTACTTGAAAGTAATCGATTTTCACTAAAATAACTAATTGTAGTTGATTGTTGTTCCAACTTAACTAAGATGATGTTGTCATTCATTTCATGTTCGAATAAGCTTATTTCTTTTGCTAAAGCATAAGCATCTAAACAAATATCTAATACTTTGCACCCTGTTGCTTCAACACAACTTACTAGATCAAATGTTAATTGGCGATTAGTCATGTATAAATCAATCACCATCGTATATTCATCACAAACCTTGTTGTACGGAATTTTTCGCGAAACGTTACCTTGATATATAAATTTTGAGCATATAGCATTAACAACAATATGTTGATTATCTATAGGAGTATCCATTGCTTTCTTATAAGCTCTGTTAATTTCATAAGGCGTTATCAAGCGATTATAATCTTCATTTCTCTGTGTAATGGTAACAGCTTTTCTAACTACATTCGTGCTAGGAATACTCAATATAACATTTTCAATTTTAGCACCTACATTACTAGAGGCATTGTCAAGCATCTTCTTAATAGTATTCGATATTTGATCCTTATTTTTTATTTTTAAACTATCATATTTAGTATTGCTACTTTTTTCTATACTCGCACATTCAACACGTTCCGTTTTAAGTACGTTAAAACGCGTATTATGGAACTCTCCTAAAATTAACCTAATTTCATGGTCCGCAATCTCAAGAGAAGCAAAAATTTGTTTTTCCATATTTTAAGCAGACCTCCTTTTTATTCATCATATATATAATACCATATTGAAAGTCAATATAACAGATGATTTTAATTGATTTTACCCAATATAAAGTAACTTTTTATATATTTTTACAGATTTAGGAAACTAAAATAATTACTATTAATAAAACTAATAACATGTACTATATTCTTTTCAAGTAACTCAATCTTTTTCTTACTTATTGGATAATTTTAACAATAATCAAAAAGGGTCGTATTTTTACAACTTTTATATGATTTATATCTTGATTTTTAATGTTAACCATGTTATTATTTTAAAGCAATTATGAAAGGGGGGTTTACGGTATGTCAAAAGTTTGTGCTGTTACCGGTAAAAAAGCCTTATCAGGAAATAGACGTTCTCATTCATTACATGCTACACGTCGTAAATGGAATGTTAACTTACAAAAAGTGAAAGTGGTCATTGACGGGAAACCGCAAAGAGTCCGTATCTCTGCCCGTGCTTTAAAGACACTAAAAGCTCAACAATCAAATTAAAGAACGTTAGTTCTTTTTTTGTTTATTTCAAAGAAACCTCGAATTTTAATACAGTACAAAAAAAATCGGATATCCGATTTTTTTATTTATTCTTTAACTTTAGCACTAATTGCTTTATATTCCTCTTTAAAGTATTTCATAATATTTTCTAAACTATCAATAAGCACCTTATTATTAGGTACCTCTAAGTCATTAATAGCTTTATCAATCATATTTTCATGAAAATCTTCATGTATTTTTAAAACAGGATCAGCTTTCTCTGTTAATTCAAGTCTTACAATACGCTTATCTTTTTCATCTTTATAGCGATGAATATAACCTTTATCCATTAATCTTTTTACATTGGATGTTAGCGTCCCTTGAGTAATCAACAAGCGATTCGCAATAAATGACATTGAATTATCTTCTGCTTTTTGAATATTTTCTAATAAATGGACTTCGCTCATACCTAAAGATACACCATTACTTTTCAAATTACGTTCTTCTATATTCAATATAAAATTAAATAATTCTACTAATAATTCATTTAAAGTATGTCTAGCGTTTTCCATTTTAATACCCTTCTTTCTATCTTAATCTTTGCTTTGTATACACAACACAGGCATTGTAGTTATTATTGATGCTTGCTTATCATTAAATTCATTACTTAAACAAAGTGAGTCTAGTTCATCTAAAGCATATTGTTTAAGTTGATATTTTAAATTTTCTATAGTTATTATACCACTTTTTAATGCAAAAAAAGAAATATAATGATAATTTTCTTTTTCGATAGTGCTTTCCCCTTGTGATAATATTTGAATTTTATTATGATCATCCATCCAAACAACATGAGGATATTTTCTAAGTAGTTGCATATTAGCCCAAGTATGATCAAAACGCTTACTTAATCCACCCATCACTACTATTTTTTTATAACCTAACTTTTCTGCTAATATAATAGCTTCTTGAGTATCACTAGTATCTTTCATTGGATTTAAAGCGATGAAATTAGTCGTATTTTTTTCAATATATGCCTTTTCATCCACTGTTATTGAATCAAAATCACCAATAGCAGTACTAAGTGGTAGTCCCTGTTTAATTATTTGTAAAGCACCTTGATCAACACCTATATAATCACCCTTAACAGATTGTATTATGTTAGCATCTTTTAGAACTAATATAGCAGTTTTCATAACAAACTTTCTACATTATCAATAATATTTCCTTTAAACACATAACTTCCTGCTACTAATACATCGACACCTGCTTCTTTACAAAGTTTAGCAGTCTCTTGATTAATTCCACCATCAACTTCAATTAAACAAGTCCCTTTTTTTTCTTGAATTTTCATCTTTAAATAGCTAATTTTATTTAAAGCTTCTTGATCAAAACTTTGTCCACCAAATCCAGGTTCTACTGACATTATTAAAACTAAATCAAAATATGGAAGTAATGGTTCTAGTACTTTTACATCGGTTTTTGGTTTAATTGATATACCTGCTTTACAACCTTTAGCTCTAATTTTATTAGCTAACTCTATGATTGCTTGATGATTTTCAAATACTTCAAAATGAAAAGTATATACATCAGCACCTGCATCAACAAATACATCCATATATTGTGTTGGATTTTCAATCATGACATGAACATCCATTACTAAATCACAGCTTTTTTTCATAGCTTTTAAAACATCAACACCAAAAGTCATATTAGGTACAAAATGTCCGTCCATAACATCAAAGTGCATCCATGCTGCTTTACTTTGTTTTAAATCTTCTAGTGCCTTTTTTGTATCACTAAAATCCATTGATAGGATAGAGGGTGCAATAATACTCATAGATAACGCTCCTTTTTATTTTTAATAAGATAAATTACTTCTAAATAATGTTGATACCTAATTTTTGAACATGTATTTTTTTCAATTGCTTCTTTAACTGCACAGCCTGGCTCTTCAAGATGCATACAATTACGAAAACGACAACCTTCTTTATGTGCATTAAACTCCATAACACTATCTCTTAAATCTTCTAAACTTAAGTTATTAAAATCAAGGGAAGAAAAACCTGGTGTATCTGCCACCCAACCATCAGCTACTTTGTGCAGTTCAGTATGCCTAGTGGTATGTTTTCCTCTTCCTAAGGCTTTAGAAATAGCCTGTGTGTGGATTTTAAACTCAGGGTTAATTTGATTTAATATAGTAGACTTACCAACACCGCTTTGTCCAGTTAAAACAGTAACTTTATCCTTCAAATACTGTGGCAATTGGGATGCTACGTTGCTTTTATCTACACAAATCACTTGATAACCACTTTTTTGATAATCTTTTATTTGTACTTCTAAGTTACTGTCGTCTTTTGCTAAATCCATTTTTGTTATGACTAAAATAGGTTGTATTCCTGCATGGTGAATTAAAAATAAAAGTCGATCCACCAGCTGGCTTGAAAATTCTGGTTCTTTAGCTGACATAACCAATAATACTTGATCAACATTAGCAATCGCCGGTCGAATTAATTCATTGGTTCTAGGTAGTATTTTCTGTATTCCAATTTGTCCATCTAGTTGTTCAGCCTCAACAAAATCACCCACTACAGGTGTTTTTTGTAGCCTCACCTTGCCCATAGCAACACACTCCACTATATTATCATCAATTAAAACAGTGTACTGATTTGAAACAATTTTAATAATTCTTCCTCTCATAAGTGCTCCTTCATTAGTAATAGAAGATTGTGACATAATTATCTTCTTCTTGAGTATACCATGACCCTATACTTGGACTGGTTTTTACTACTACTCCTAATTGTACCTCATTTTCACCATCTGGTATCGCCAAGTTTTGAAACATAACCTTTCCACCAAAGGATTCAATTAAGTTTTTAGCCTCATCAATATCCATTTGGTTAAGCTGTGTAGGAAGCAAGAAATTAGGGTAAGCTGCAATAATTAAATTTAAATCTACTTGTACATTTGATGCGAACTTTTCATTTGGAGCAAGCAGTTCTTGTCTAAGGACAATTCCTGGAGTTGAGCCTGGGCTATCCTCTTCAACTACATTAACTCGCACATTATCAAATTTTTCTTTAATTTCATTTTTAGCTTCATTAATATTTGTTCCAACATAATCCTCCATTACTGACCAAGTACCAGCACTCACTATAAGTGTCATCGTTGTACCCAATTCTACTTCCTCGTTATAATTTGGATAAGTATTTACAATAATTCCTTCTGCGATGTCATCTGTCATTTCAAATGAGGTTCTAGAGGTATCTAGTGTAATACTAGTATCTTCTAGAACCTGTTGACACTGCTCAATTGATAACCCAACACAGTTCGGGGTCAATACAACATCATCATCGGAAAAATTACTAGTCAAAAACAAAATTACAACTACAGCAAAAACACCAATAATGGATAGTATTATCCAAATAAAATAAGCTGCAACAGATTTAGGTTCTTTATCCTTTAAATCCTTTTTTGAATTTATTTTTTTATCAATTTTAGACATTGGCTTAGTACCACCATCAGCATCATCATGGTAATCAAATATTATTTTATCAACATTTAAATTTGAAGGTAATAAGGCGCTTTGTACCTCTTTTAACATTTCATTAGCTGATGGATACCGTAATTCTTTTCTTTTTACTGTTGCACGAAGAATAATATTTTCTAATGATTGTGGTAGAGTTGGAATCATTTCTTTGATAGATGGTATTTCATCACGCATATGTTTTAAAGCAATCTGAACAGGAGTTTCCCCTTTAAAAGGAACATCACCCGATAATAATTCATAAAACACTATTCCTAAAGAATAAATATCACTTTGAAAAGTTGCATTTTCACCACGAGCTAACTCAGGTGCTAAATAATGAACAGATCCTAACACAGAATCAGAGTGAGTCAATTGCATAGCATCATGAGCTAAAGCAATACCAAAATCCAACATCTTAATTGTTCCATCATCTTTTACAATAACATTTTGTGGTTTAATATCACGATGAATAATACCCTTATTATGAGCCTCAATAGTGGCACTAATAAGCTGTTTCATAATATCAATAGCTTCTTCTTTAAGTAATGCTCCACGCTTGGAAATAAGCTGTTTTAATGTATGTCCAACTATATGTTCCATTACAATATAGTGTTGTCCTTGATCCTCTCCAACATCATAAATTTCAACAATATTAGGATGAATAAGTGCACAAGAGGCTTGTGCTTCTCTTTTAAAGCGTAGCAAGGAAATAGGATCACTACATAGTTCACCACGCAATATTTTAATAGCAACTTCTCTATTAAGTAAGGTATCGATAGCTAAATACACATCAGCCATTCCACCATGGCCAATATCTTTAGTTATTTTATAGCGTTTGGCAATGATTTTATCCATGCTTCTCCCCCTTTACTTCTACTAAAACCACAGTTATATTATCATATCCGCCGACTTTTATTGCAGTATCTACAAAACAATTTATTTTATCTTTCAAAGTAAAATTATTATTTTGGATAATCATTGAAAATAAGTTGTCATCAACATATCCATGCAGCCCATCACTACATAGTAAATAATAAGATGGGATTTCATCAACTTTAAAAATTTCAGTTTGAATTATATCACTAATCCCTACTGCTCTTGTAAGATAATCTTTTTTTAAATTTTTTGCTGCATCTTCTGCTTTCATATGATTAAATCGAATTAAATCATGATAAACATTGTGATCAATAGTAATGCACTTCTGTACCACAGCTTGATTATAGCTATAACAGCGACTATCGCCGATATTAACCACATAATGACCAAAACCAGTCCCTATTAAAGCTACTAAAGTTGTCCCCATACCCTGATGATTAATACTCGTATTCGCAAGTTCATAGATTGCTTTATTGATAATATTAATGTGTTTTTCAACCCAAGCATACAAACTTTGTTGATCGCTAAATGGCTCATGATGATTGAACTGTTCATACAGATAATCGCTGCACATACTAGAGGCAGTTTCTCCACCTTTAGCTCCACCAATACCATCACATACTAAAGCAATAAAATCATTATTGCTCTTTTTTAGCCATTTAAAACAATCTTGATTTGTTTGTCTTACTAAGCCAATATGTGTTGTTCCAACTATATTCATAGCTCGCCTCTTTCTTTTTTTGCTCGAAGCTGACCGCATGCTGCATCAATATCATCACCATGTTTTTGTCTTAAGGTACACTGCACCTTGTTTTTCATCAAAGTATCATAAAATCTCAAGGTCACAAAATCAAGTGAGGTTTGAAAACCATGTTCATCTACCGGATTATAAGGAATTAGATTAACATAAGCATTTAGACCTCGCAGAAGATTAGCTAAATCCTTAGCATCTTTTTCACTATCATTTACACCCTTTAACAAGATATACTCAAAAGTAACTCTACGATTAGTCTTTTTTATATACACCTTTATAGCATTTATTAGCGATGCTATAGGATAAGCATGGTTAATAGGCATTAATTCACTTCTAAGTTTATCCGTTGGTGCATGTAGTGAAATAGCTAGGTTGTATTGAACTTTTTCATCCGCAAATTGTACAATTTTCGGAACAATACCACAAGTACTAATAGTGATATGACGTGCACCTATCGCTAATCCTTTATCTTCATTAATAGTGCGACAAAAACGCAATACTTCATCATAGTTATCAAATGGTTCTCCTGTGCCCATGATTACTACATGACTAAGGCGCTCCCCAGTTTCATCTAACATTCTTTGAACTTCTAACACCTGAGCAACCATTTCGCCACTACTACAATCACGTTGCTTCTTTAATAGACCTGATGCACAGAAGGTACAACCCATATTACAGCCTATTTGACTACTTATACAAAGGCTATTTCCATAATCAAAGTACATTAAAACTGCTTCTACTAGCGTTTTATCTGCTAACTCAAATAAAAATTTAGTAGTCTTATCCTTGCTTACTTGTTTTGTAAGTAAGCGGATAGGATTAATACTATAATTTTCTTCTAACATCGCAATCGTATCTTTAGCAATATCACTCATTAAACTAAATTCAGTTACTCTTTTGCGATAAAGCCAAGAAAAAACCTGGTTAGCTCTAAATTTCTTCATTCCTAAAGAAAGAAACAACGTTTCTAATTCTTGATAAGTATAATCATATAAGGTTTTCATCTGTATTCTCCTTGTGTTTAACTAATTTAGCGATATAAAATCCGTCTTGCTTATTCTCATAAGGAAAATAAGTCTGTTGCGTTTCTACTTTAAAATGAGGATGTTTTTTTACAAAATGTTCCACTTGTTTATCATTCTCTTTTTTATTAAGTGTACATGTACTATAAACCAGTACACCACCAGGTTTCAGTAACGCTTGACAACTATCTAAAATTGCTTCTTGAACGAGCACTAAAGCATCAATATCTTCTGGCTTTATTCTAAACTTTAAATCTGGTTTTCGCTTTATTACACCTAAACCGCTACATGGAACATCTAATAAAATACGATCAAAACTCTCTTTTTCAAAGCGTGTATGCGCCTCAGTCATATCTTGTTTTATCAGCGTAGCGTTACTTATACCCCATAAATCTAATCCATGCTTCATCAATTGTAAGCGATGTTGGTGTAAATCACAAGCAATGATTGATCCTTGATTATTCATCATTGCAGCCATCATTGAAGTTTTACTTCCTGGAGCACTGCATGCATCAAGAATTCTTTCTTGCGCCCTCGGAGCTAATATTTTTACAACTTGTTGACTTGAATAGTCTTGAATTATGATTTTACCTTCTTTAAAATAATCACTTTCAAGAAGATTACCCTTAAAACTACATGCCCAATCATCTATAAAATGTATTCTTTCATCCTTCAAAAGGGCATCTTTAGTAATCTTAAGCGGATTTATTCGTGCCACTAATTCATAGTCTTGACTTTGTAGTGCTCGAGCACTATCAACCGCTGCCTCTATTCCATAATGTGCTTTCCACATTGATAATATCCATAAAGGTATCGAAGTCTCTATTTGAATTGTTTCTAATTCATTTAAATTAGTTACCTCTTTTTTTCCTTGTCCAATGCATTTCATTAAAATCGCCTGCACAAACTTCCTAAGCTCAGGTTTTACTAACTTACAAGCTTCACTAACAATAGCATAATCAGGAATGCGGTCTAAAAAAATCAATTGGAAACAACTCATATTAAGCACTAATTCCACTTCTTTCTTAACTTTACGCTCAACAAAATGATACCACTGATAACTTAAAAAATCATAGTGCTGTAAAGTACCATAAACAATTTGAGTAATTAATGCTACATCTTTAGTCTCTAACTCTTTAGGTAGACCTTTTAAGACAAGGTTACTATACCCTTGTTTCATTAAGATTTCCTTTAAACAATCCAGTGCTATTTTTCTAACCATATGCTTTCCTATTCCAATCTAGTAGGACTAGTGTCCACTTTAATACTACATTTAAATTGATGTTTTTTTGCTTGTTCTACTGCCCAGTGTACCTGTTTAATCATTACTTCATGATTTTTACCTTTTAATACGATACGATAACGATAACGATCTTGTATTTTAGTTAAAGCCTGTGGACCTAGTATCTTAATACCCTCTTGTTTGAGCCAATCACATAATACATTACTTTGTTCTTGCACCTTGTTTTGATCACTATACGTTAATATTAAACTAATTAAGTAGCTATAGGGTGGATTATTAGTTAAATGACGATAGCTCATCTCTTTATAGAAAAATCCAACATAATCTTGCCTAGCTCCGAATTGAATTGCATAATGATTTAGTTCAAAAGCTTGTATAATAACCTCACCTGCTTTAGCTGAGCGCCCACTTCTTCCTGATGCTTGTACAATTAAATTAAAAGTGCTTTCAACACTATAAAAATCTGGACGATTAAGTCCGGCATCCCCATTAATTATACCCACTAAAGTAACTTCAGGATAATCCATTCCCTTGGCAATAATTTGTGTTCCTACTAAAATATCAATTTCCCTTTGTTCTACGCGTTGTAATATTTTTTGATGAGCATTCTTTCTTGTTGTTGTATCTGCATCCATACGTGCAATACGAGCCTCTTTAAACACCGCCTGTAGCTCTTCTTGAAGCCTTTGTGTTCCAACTCCAATAAACTGAAAACTATCATTACCACAGTGTTTACAGCTAGTAAATAGTGAGCTAGTGTAATTACAAGTATGACATTTCATACTTTGATCACTACGATGATAAGATAAGGCAACATCACAGTGCGGGCACATAAGGGCTTCTGCACACTGCTTACAGCGTACCGTTGGACTATACCCTCTACGATTTAGTAGTAGTACAACTTGTTCTCGTTTATTCAAGCGATCTTGGATTTTATCTATTAATATTTTAGATAATATATAGTTACCATGCCTCTTAATCTCTTCTTTAATATCTACTAGCGTGACTGTCGGCATTGTTTCATTAATACGGCTTTTTAGCTCCACTAAATGATATACTTTTTTTAATGCCCGTGCATAGCTATTTAAACTTGGAGTTGCCGAACCCAAAACACACTTGCAATCATGATATTTTGCGCGCCATAAGGCAATATCTAAACAATGGTATGTTGGTGAGACATCTTGTTTATAGCTTGAATCATGTTCTTCATCAACAATAATCAAGCCCAAATCACTAAAAGGCATAAATACTGCACTGCGTGTACCTACTACTATAGATACTTCATTATTTTTTACTCGTTTAAACTGTTCATATTTCTCTTGATTATTTAGTGCTGAATGGTATATAGCAACTCCATTTTGAAAACGTGCTTTAACTCTTTTTACCATCTGTGGAGTAAGAGCTATTTCAGGCACTAATATCAGTACTTGTTTTTGCTTATCTACAATCTCTTTAGCTAGTTGTAAATAAACCTCAGTTTTCCCACTACCTGTTACCCCATGCAACAATATTCCAGTTTGATATGCATCCAAAATTTCTAGTTTTGCTTTTTTTTGTTGCGAAGTTAAAATTAATGGTTCCTCTACAAAAGTAACTTCCTCTTCAACATAGGATACTTCTTTTTGATAATGTTCTGCTAGCTGTTTAGCTTCTAAAGCCTTTGTAATACTTACACTAAGCTTTCTCCAAGAAGATAGTGAATGATCCTCTTTTTCTAATTGTGCTAAAATTTCTTGTTGTTTATTAGTTAAACCCTCAGCTAAAACAGCACTTCTTTTAACCCAAGTTGCTGTTTTAATGGTTTGATTATTAGATAATGGTTTTAGTTTAGCAGGTAGCATCGCTTGAAAACAGCTAATACGAGAAGCTACTGTAGTATCTCCCATATAGCTTGCTAAAGCAAATAATTCTTCGTTGATTAATGGTTGTTGATCAAGTATTTTTAAAATTACTCCCAGTTTATAGCCAAAATGTTCACTTGCTTCTTCTAGCGAATAATCTGATTCTTCCACTTGTTCGATAAATCCGATAATTTCTCGATGGTTAAATTCGATAAGAACACGTTGTCCACGCATTACATTATCATCAAAACAGGCATAAGTAAAAGGATGATCTAACTGTAAATGAGTATATTCAACCCATACTTGCACTATTTTCATAACCGCACCACCTTTATATTATTTTATCATAAAATAAGGTTATTCTTTTTAATTTTTTATAAATATTCTTATCCTATAAATGTTAATATATTCTAAAAAACTATATAAAAAGCACAACTTGAATAGCTTGTGCTTCAGATTTATATTTATTGTTGTGGCTCTTTTACTGATTTATTAAAGAAAATAAACCCTGCAATAAATAATACTGCTAAAATTGAAATAGCTGCATTTTGATTTCCAGTAACCTGTGCACCAAAACTTACTAAAGTTGTTCCCATAAAAGCTGCACCTTTTCCGAAAATATCGTATAATCCAAAATATTCACCAGCATTTTCTGGAGGTATTATTTGAGCGAAGTAAGAGCGTGATAATGCTTGAACTCCCCCTTGAAATAAACCAACACCTACAGCTAAAAACCAAAATTCCCATTGTTGATCTAGTTGAATTGCAAATAAAGCAATGCAAGTATAAGCAATGATACATACTTTAATTAAATCAGTAGATTTGAATTTTTTAGCAAGACTAACCATAAATAGAGCACTTGGGAATGCTACTAACTGCGTTACTAATAATGCTAAAAGTAAGCCTGTAGAATCAAGACCTAGTGAACTACCAAAAGCTGTAGCCATATCAATAATGGTATATACACCATCAATGTAAAAGAAGAAGGCAATCAAGAAAAACAGTATTTTTTTATTACCTCTTACTGATGAAAGTGTTTTTCCTAAACGCTTAAATGTATTACTTAAAATATGCGTTTGTTTTTCTTCAACATAATGAATTTGTTTATAATTTTTTAGGATTGGAATCGCACAAGCAACCCACCATACAGCATTAATTATAAAGGCAATCGCCATAGCAGTTTGAATGCTAATGCCAATGCTTTCATACATCAATACAAAAACCATACTAATTAAGAATGGAATACAACTTCCAATATACCCCCAAGCATAACCATTACTAGATACTTTATCCATACGCTCAGGCGTAGTTACATCCGTCAACATTGAATCATTAAAGATTAAACTACACGAATACCCTACTCTTGCAAAGATGAATAACGCTAGGAAAATGCGCCAATCTGATGGTATCCATAATAATGATAGTCCTACTGCACCAACTAATAAGGCAATAATAAATAATTTTTTCTTGTATCCTTTATTATCTGCAATAGTTCCAATAATCGGACCTATAAAAGCAACAATAATTGTAGCAATAGATGCAGAATAACCCCAATACGCTAGATAATCTACTTCAGAAATACCAGCACTACTACTGATAGAATTAAAGTAAATAGGAATGACTGTTGCGATTAATAATGTAAATGCTGAATTACCTACATCATACATTATCCATGATTTCTCTAATCTTGTAAGTTTGTCTTTCATAATTTAGCTCCCCTCATAATCATGATCAAATCTATTGGATAAAGAGGTATCCTCTTTTAGTAGTTCAATATATTCTTCAATACACTTAGTAGAATCTAATAAGGCATTGTCCATCTTTCGTACTAACTTAGAAACTACTTCAGCACTTTTTTTATTCTCATGATAATTAAATATGAGTCCTTGATAGCGATTATACATGCCGGTCAATCGCATTATACTATATAGCATAAAGCGTTTAGCTTTACTAGGTGCTACAAATAAATCTAATAAAAATACCATTGTATTTACAGATCTTTTTACCTCTATTGCTTTTACCTCAAAAAATGGTGCAATAACTTCCATATCTATTTTATTACTATGTAAATGTGTTGTTACTTTAGTGCTCACATGATCTAGTTCTTGTTGTCTCATGATACGAGCATCTAATTCAGACTCTAATTCGCTATGACTCATAGATAAATCTATTTGTGATTGATTTATAAGTCCATGACACTCACTATCGAGTACAAAATGATTTATGAATCCTAAAATATACGCTAACGCTGCTTCTTTATTTTTACTATTATTAATTTTATCTCTTGCCGTTTCAAAGAATTCACGGGCAATTTCATAATGCATTTGATAACCTTTTTTCATTACTGCACTATTACCATAAAATAAATAGAAAAATAATATGTCAGGGCCATGTAGTCCTAAATCATAATAAGCACGATAAGGATCAATTTTTCCTTGAATATCGCTACTTAAATTCTGATAAACTCTTTGCCCATATTCTTTATGTGTATATGCTGCAGGCATGTTATCCCTCCCTTATAACTAGTTTATTTTAGCACATATAAAATCAGAAAGTATTAATTTTTTGTAAAAAATGAGCTTTTTAGTAAACTATTTTATCAGCTTGCTTAGTATTCTTTTTTTTATTTTTAACTTATGATTACACTTAAATATACTCAAAAAGCATTATTCAATAGTGAACAAAGTGATTTTAACCTATTCATTTACATGCATTTAAACAAATAAAAATGAACCCTAAATCTAAAATAGGTTCATTTTTATCTTCATATTATTTTTAATTAAGCATAAAATCCTGTAGCATAACCAATAGCAGTTAATGCTACTGCAAGTACTAAAATTAAGCCCATTAATTTAAGAGGAGACCATTTTTTCTTTGCATATAACCAATAAACAGATAAAGTAAGCCCTAATGGTAAAATTTTAGGGAAAATTGAATTAACCATTGTATCTGCATTAAACAACACTTGATTTTCAATTAAAGTACCTGTAGTTGCATCAAATACATCTCTTACAATTTGAATAGGCAATACCATGTTTACAAACGATGCTGTTAATGCTCCAACTACAACTAATCCTAGCACAGTCATCGTATCAGTTAAAATATCTAATTTTCCAGTTGCCATCATAGACTGCATACCTTCAAGACCTGATTTATAACCCAGTTTAAATAATGACCAACTTAATAAATAAGTTCCTAATGGATAAGCTATCATATAAATAACCGGTCCTAACCAAACAGTATCTGGATTAGCTTGAGCGATCGATAGACAAACTGTTAATAAAATTGGAATAAACGTTGCAACCCAAAGTGAATCACCAATTGCTGAAGTCGGTCCAATTAAAGCAACCTTCACTGATTCAATTACACTTGGTGTACATTGTCCATTAGCATTAGCTTCTTCTAAACCACAAACGATACCATTACAAATTGAACCAACTTGTGACTCGGTATTGAACAGTGTAATATGTCTTTCTAATGCTTCTTTACGCTCCTCTTTAGTATCATATAATTCTTTAACTACTGGTGCCATTGATTGACCAAAAGCCATACCTAACATTGATTCTGCTTGTTGTGAACAGCCATTAAAGAAAAACCACGTTCTAAAAGATTTCTTAAGTGTAGCAGGTTTTAATTTCTTCGTATTTGACATCTTATGCTACCTCCTTATTTGAAACTACTGTGTAATAAATAACTGCTGTAATAATAGCTACAACGGCTACTGCCATAATATTTAATTGGAAATAAGTAACAAGTACAAATCCAGCTAAATAGATTGCAAAATGAACTTTTTTCTTTAATAGGAAAGAAAGAATAATTCCCATCCCCAGTGCTGCCATCATACCACCAAAAACACCTAAAGAAGTAGTAACCCATCCTGGAATTAAAGTTGCAAAATCAGTTTGTACTGATGCAGCTGTCATTGAACTTAACACGATAAATGCTGGAATAAAACGGCAAGCAAATCCAATAAGTTGTCCTAAAACTAAGTTTGGAATATGCATTTTATCTACAGCGCCTTCACTCGCAAATTTTTGAGCTACACGATTAAGTGGTAAGTTTAGTGCATAAGATAAGTTCCACATTAATTGACCAACTAATCCTCCAATACCGGCAAATATTACTGCTAAACCGATAACTTCACTAACCCCTAACCCTTCGCCAAAAACTAGTGCTCCTGCTGTACCAATGTACGTAGCATAAGATAAATCCCAAGCAACTGCTCCTCCTGGAGTAACATTACCCATGTACATTATTTGAAGCGGAATACCAACTGCTAAAGCCATTGTTACATCTTGCATTATAATCCCTACTACAAAAGATGCTACTAGTGGTCTTCCTAGTGTATACCATCCAATAGTGTTACCTACGACAGAACCAATTGATCCTAAGTAACAAAACAATGCAATTAAAACGATTTGAATCATTGTCATACTTGACTCCTCCCTTTTTATATTGATTTTTTAAAAGTTTCCCAACTAACTTTTGTGGTATTTGGTAGTTGTTGGAATTCAACTTTAAATCCTTGTTTAGTAAGTGTATCAATATCTTCAACATCTTGATCACTTAAATAAAATATACCTGTAGCACCTGTTAATTGATGTACAGTATCACTTCTTTTAGCCATATTACCAAGAATTATCCATTCGATACTTTCATTAAATTCTTGAAACGCCATAAGTTGTGATGGATACTTTACAATTACTAATCTTTTCAATCCGCTATCTTCTCTTAATAATGCAGCTGCTTCCTCTATGGTAACAATATGGGTCTTATATTGTTTAGGAACGCCCATGGTCATTATCGATTTTAAAAGTGGATTTTGAGCACTTTCATTATCAATTCCAATAATTTCTTGGATTCCTAATGTTGGACACCAAGAAACAATTGTTTGTCCATGAATTAATCGATCATCTACTCTTACTATAAATTTACTCATCTTTTATCCTCACCATAGTTCATTTTCTATTAAGCTTGCATACATATAACATACTGTTTTCCCTTTGCTGTTAGATTCAATTTGTCTAACTTTTAGATTTGTTGTGTAGTAATCTAAATAAGGAAAATCATTCACCCCACCATTAAATACAGTGTATTCCTTTAAAGCACTAAACCATTGTTGTTGTTCTTCATCTGAAAGCACAAAGTATGCCTGTGGAAGAAATCCAACTAAATCCTCAAAGGTCTCCCCATATATAAGTTTTATATTGTTTCCATCTTCTCTTAGTTTCTTAACTGCATTAAATACTGCATCATGTGTATTAATATGACGAGGATGCATTGAACCACGATAATGGGTTATAACTAAATCCACCTCTTCCTCTTTAAAATACGTTATTAATCGCTCAGTAAATACTTCAAGTGTAGGCATATCATTAGATACATAACCTAACCATAAAGCATCCGCATGAATTAAATTTGCCGCTTTATCATTTTGTTCAAGTAACTTCTTTAAATAAGCATCGCACTCTTCTTTAGTGGCATTGGGATCTTCTAATCTTCCTTGAGTTACGTGCAAACAAGTACATTTCGCATTTTCTTTTTGATACTTTACAAATAATGGCCCTCCCATTATTTCAGCATCTAAAGAATGAGCACCTACCGATACAATTCTTTTCACCTTACTCATACTATCTCCTTCTTAAATTCAATAAATGTTCTAAATACAGATAACCCTTGTCGCTCATAGTATCTTCTTCCTGGCTCATCCGTAGTGATAAAATACATATGGTAAATACCACGCTTTGCCATCTCATCCAACATTAAGTTAATTAAGATACTTCCTAAGCCATCATTACGATTTTTTTCTTTAATTCCTATCGGTCCAAATCGCATAGGATTACCATCGATCATACGCATACAGAAACCGCAAATTTGATTTTCTTTATCAAGTACAATTAATATTGCATCTTCAGCATTTCCTTCTCTCATACAGTTAAGAGCGTTTCTTTTCCAACCGCCTCCAAACTCCTCTTTTAGAAAATTTAATAGTTGAAGACTATAGCTATAATCAAAGTTTAAAAATTTAAATCCTTTAGCCTCTGCAGCTTGTTTTTTCTGTAGATTTTTTTCATTAATCACAAACCCATGTAAATCTTTAGCCATAGAGTAGTGTTCGGCGCCAGCATCATAACCACTTGCTTTAAAAAACTCTACAGCGCAAGCATGATTTACTGGATCAAGTCCTGCAAAGAAGTAATTAGGACTATATGCTCCTAGAATAATTGTACTTACTCCCTGTGAAATTAATGTCTCTTCCGCTAATTTTAATAACTTAGTAGCTACTTTTAAGCGACGATATTGTTCATCCACAAACAGCACATTTATCCATCCTTTAGTAGGCTCTAAGCCTCTTTCTAGATATGGAAACTTACGCTTAGTTGCCATAATAAATCCAACAACCTCTTCACCATCTAATGCTACCCAACATAGCTCAGCATCAAAATTATCATCAAACAGTGCTTGTTTTCGAAATTTTGCTACTGTGATTGAATCATAACTACAACTCTTGTTCCATAAATCAACTACCCTTGCTTCATATTGTTGTTCGTAGTTTATAATATTCATAATTCACCTCTTGTTATGTTAACATATTAACATATTAATTAATTCAATTTTACCATGAATTAAATAGAATGCAAGCACTTTATACAAACATATAAAAAAACTTACCTTTATAGTAAGTTTATACCGTAATATTTACAGATACGCTGTATGAATCCTTATTAAAATAAGTCTCTGAATACTCTATGATGTTTTCTTGTTGATCAAATGCAGTTCTTTCAGCAAAGAAAGTAGCACTGCCTTTCTTTAATTTCATTAGTTTACTTATATTAGTATCACGAATTTCTTTTAGCGAATATTTTTCATTAACCCATACTGGATAAATATAGTTATCTTTTAATATTTGATAAAATGATTTAGTTTTTCTAATGTTTTGTGCTTCTTCTAAAGACAGTAGTTCACTACTTAAATAGGAAATTTGATAGGCAATAGGTTCATCATCTGCTAGTCTTACTCTTTTAACACAAATAAGTTTGGCATCTTTATTCACTTGCAATTTCTCTGCAACAAATTCATTAAACACTTCTTCTACACTGTCAATAATCATATCTATTTGATAACCCTGTTGTTTAAGTTCATCGGAAAAACTAATTGAGGTGAGGCCTCTAATCATTTGTTTTTTAGCTACAAATGTCCCTACTCCTTGAACACCATAAAGATAACCCTCATTAATCAAGTCTGAAAAAGCTTTCCTTACAGTAATTGTTGATACATTATATTTTTTCTTTAATACTGATTCACTATCTACTTTATCTCCGGGTTTTAATTGGTTATTTTTGATTGACTTTAGAATATCATTTTTAATTTGTATATATTTTGAAACCTTTTGCACAATTCATCTCCTCCTATTAATATATTAAGTTAAATTTAATTTTAATACAATAGCTATTTTAAAACCATTAGAACATTCTAGTAATAACGATGTAAAAGTATCCATCTTAACCAGTATTTTACATTTTTAAAGCTGAGATAAAAAAAGAGTTAGTTTTAAGTTTATTAACTTATTCTAACTCTTTTATGCTATATTAATTTATTAATTCAACAGTAAATATAGACTTTGTTTATTAAGCAGCCTTTACTTCTGCTCTTTCATCTTCATCTTCTTCTTTAACTTTTTTTCTTGATAAATATGCAACTACTAATTGAATTATTGAGTAAATAAACATTAGTAATGTCCATCTATCAACTAAGATCATTGGTAATCTCATATCTTCTGTTAAGATAAAGGTGATAATTGAAATAATCGCAACAAGTATACTTAGTAATCTAAAGAAACCTTTACGTTTTACTTTTGCTTCTTCCTCTTCTAATTCTTCATCAGTTTTATTTAAATCTTCACTTTCATCCTCATCATCACCTTTTTTCTTTTTGAAATAGCTTATTAATAACATGATACTAATAAGTGATGTGATAATAGTAAGTATTAAATTTACTAATGCCCAAGCTGCTCCTCCTGCTAACGGAGTTTCATCATCATCAATTACAACTTCATCATCTCCGTCAACAAGTGGTGTTTCATCATCTTCGATATCTGTTTCTGGATTTTCAGGAGTAGTTGGTGTTTGAGGTTGTGTTGTTGTTGTAGTCGTAGTCGGTGTTGTTGTAGTTGTAGTTGTTATCGTTGTTGTCGTTGTTGGTGTTGGATCTGTTGGTGTTGGATTTGTAGGAACTGATGGAGGTGTAATTATAATAGTAGCAAGATAAGAATTTGTTGTATCTACAACATCTTGAATGCTCGCAAAATTTACATCGCTATAGT
>CAYJJG010000020.1:0-22849 GCA_964370435.1 uncultured Holdemania sp. | reverse complement strand
GTTCTATTGAAAATGGAAAGTATAATCCTTCGCTTGAACTTGCATTTATGATAGCGCAGTATTTTGAAATGAGCATTGAAGAAATTTTTATTTATGAAAGGAAGGCATAACAATGAAAAATTATTTAAGAAGCGGTATAATATACTTTTGTTTAGGAATTATATTTTTGGTGTTAGTATTTATATTTCCTGATATTAGCATATTTGCAGGCTTTGTTGGTGGATTTTTCGGACTTGCAATAATGTTGTTTTATAAATACTTTTATTGGAAAAAAAGACCGACAGAATATAGTGTAAAAATTGAAGATGACAACATAGAATTACACGATGAAAGAAAAGAAATGATAAGAGGTAAAGCACTTAGAGTATCGACTTTAGTTAATTGGTGTATACTTTCGATTTTTATAATTGTAGTAGCATTTTTAGGTCAATTTGAAGTAATTTCAGAAGAAATTTCAAGACTGATTATGTGGATAATAGCTGTTTATTGGTTTGTTTCTGCCTTAATAATGCAAATTGTATATAAGTATTTAAGTAAAAAATATTAGTACACCAAAGGAGCATAATCTACATAAAAACAAACGAGCACTATCATTTTTGATAGTGCCCGTTTATTTCTTTATGAGTAACCGTATATATATACGTATTTTTAGTGTTTTATTGGTTTTTTATACGAATCCAACGATCAGATAAGTCTTTCTTTAACACTTCATTGTGTCTAAATCCTTCATCTAATGCATAATCAGTACGTGGATTATAAGCATCATTTTCATAGTAATATCCACCTTCACTTGATAGTTCTACTAATACTTCAGCATTTGGTGAAGAATAACCTACATAATCAGAATTAGCTAAAGCAGCATCATACGATAAAGTATAATTAATAAATTCATGAGCTAATGCAGTACATTCAGACCCTTTAGGTATTACAATAGAATCAACCCAGTAATTTGTACCTTCGGTAGGTGCAAAATAAGCTAAATTTTCGTTTTCACTAAGCATATAAGCAGCATCACCACTATATACATTGGCCATTACAAATTCGCCATAAATCATACCGTCAATAACTTCATCTTGTAAGTATGCTGGATTAATAGTACTATCTACATCTAATAACCATTGATGAGCAGCTTCAATTTCATCTGGATTTTCAGTATTCATTGAATATCCAAGCGCTTTAAATGCCATCATGAAAGCATCACGCTCTGAATCATAAACAACAATATCTTCTTCTGCATATTTTTCACTTCTAAATATTTCATAACCCATGCTTTCAACATCTGCTGAATCAATTACAGTTGTATCATAAACAATCCCAACATTACCCCAGAAATAAGGCACTGAGTATTCGTTATTAGGATCAAATGCCAAGTTCGGAATTCCTTCATAAATAAGTTCCATATTAGGAATTAAGCTTAAGTCTAATGGTTGAACCATATCTTCTTCTATTAGGCGCTCTACCATATAATCTGAAGGAATAATAATATCATAATTACTATTACCTAATAATTTAGTATACATTTCCTCATTACTACCAAATAAAGAGTAGTTAATCTTTACGTTGTATTGTTCTTCAAAGTCAGACAATACATTTTCTCCTACATATTCACCCCAGTTATACACATAAAGCGCATCACAACCATAAGTTTCCATAGGATCAACATCACTGCTTCCACCGTTTGAACTACATGCAGTTAAAGATGCTACAATTAAACTACATACTAGTACTTTCCAAATTTTTTTCATTTTTCTTTCTCCTTTTTTCATTAATCATTGGTACAACATTGATTAGTAGTAACACCATCGTAATAGTTACAATGATGATGGTACTTAGTGCATTGATACTTGGATTAATTCGCTTATACATCGTATAAACGTAAATCGATATATTGTTTACCCCAGGACCAGTTGTGAAGAAACTAATAACAAAATCATCAAAGGACATCGTAAAAGCGATGAGTGCCCCTGTAATAATTCCTGGTTTTATTTGAGGTACAATAACTTTAGTAAGGGCTTGCCAAGGTGTTGCCCCTAAATCCATAGCTGCTTCAGATAAGTTATTATCTAACAGTCTAAGTTTAGGCATAATACTTAGTATCACATAAGGGATACAAAAGATAATATGTGATAGTAGCAAAGTCATAAATCCTAATTCGATATTTAAAGATGTAAAGAATAACATTAATCCGATTGCAGTTACTATTTCTGGATTTAACATCGGTAAATCATTAACTTGAAGTACTACTTCTTTCACAATTCTTTTAGACTTTGATAATCCAATTGCAGTAATTGTCCCAATAAAAGTACTGACTATAGTCGCAATTATGGCAATAATCACAGTATAATAAACAGATTCCATAATCGTTCTATTATTAAACATACTTTCATACCACTGTAATGAAAATCCAGTAAAGTGTGACAATGATTTAGACTCATTGAATGAAAACACAATTACATAGATAATAGGCACATAGAAAAACAACATAATAGCCCATAAAAACATTTTACTAGGAAGCTTTTTCATTAGTTTGCCTCCTTATCTTGAATATCAATTTTTTTAGTTAAATACATGGATAACATAATGATTAATGCCATAATTAATGAAATAGCAGAACCAAAATTCCAATCCCCTGTAGATACAAAATAATTTTCAATGAGATTACCAATTAACACATAATCTCCTCCACCAAGTAGTTTGGGGATGAAAAAGGTTGAAACAGCTGGTAAAAATACTAAGGTAATTCCAGAAATTACTCCAGGCATAGATAACGGAAGTATTACTCTTAAAAATGTTTCTTTCTTATCTGCACCTAGATCTGAAGCTGCCTGAAGCAAGCTCTTATCCATTTTAGATAAAGCAGTATAAATTTGAATAATCATAAACGGTAAGAAGTTATATACCATACCGATAAATACTTTTAATTCATTACTGATATCAAAGTTCAATAATATTCCTCGCCATGCATATGTTCTAACTAACATGTTGATCCACATTGGCAAAGTTATTGCTAAAATAAGCCAAATCTGAGTTTTTTCATTAGTCTTAGAGATAAAATATGCAGTAGGATAACCTAACAATATACAAACTGCTGTAGTGATTATAGCGATATTCAGTGATCGCCATAAAACACTTGAAAATATAGAATCTGAGAAAAAGCGAATAAAATTATCTAAAGTAAAGCGAATAGTCAAGACATCATTGCCTTCATAAGTAAAGGCATAAAATAAGATCATCAACATTGGCATTACTATAAAGATACTAATCCATATCATATAAGGATTGGCTAGTCTTGCAATACTCTTCATTAGTAGCTACCTAATTTAGACATTACATGAATGTCTTCTGGTGAAAATCTTAATCCTACTTTAGCTCCTTCTTTAGCAAAATCGGTTGTATGAATTTTGAATTCACGTCCCATTGTTGCAAAAGTAATAGCATATTCTCCTTCAATAATCGTTTCAGGATCAAAATCATAATCTACAGCCGTAATTTCAATTACACTATCATCTTCTAAATCCCACGCCTGTGCATTAGCCCATTTTTTAAGATCAATAGATAATGCCATACTTTCTTGAAGTTCATCTGCTGTTTTATAGAAATCAAAAGCTGCGATTCCTACTCCCTTTTTATCATCTTCAATATGTTGTGGCTCTACTACAGTAATATGCACTGTAATTGTTGTTCCTTTACTGGTAGTAAATGTTACAGGATATTTTCCAGGAGCCTCTTTTATGTCATACTCAACTTTTGATAATGAAAGATATTCTTCTTCTTTATCAGTGCTCCATGCTTGAGCATTAGCTCTTGCAATAATTTCTGATTCATTAATATGCACTAAATCCTCTAAATCTATGGTAAAGTCATTGGCACTAATTTTTTCATTCATTTCTTCATTATACGTATCATGATTTTTTAAGATATGCATCTTAACAGTCTTGCTAACTCCTTTTTGTGTTTCTACTACAATTTCATAGTGTACACCCTTAAACAACACCGATTTAACAACACCATTTAAAACTCCTTCTTTTCTTGTGACAATATCAATATCTTCTGGTCTTAATACTATATCTACTGCTTCATTTTTCTTAAATCCGAAATCTATACAAGTATAGTCTTTATCATCAAAGCGAACAAGATAATCTTCTTTCATAACACCATCGATGATATTACTTTCACCTATAAATTTAGCAACAAATTCATTAGTAGGCTCATTATAAATTTCTTCAGGTGTCCCTATTTGTTGAATTTCACCATCATTCATAACTACTATTTTATCTGACATAGTCAAAGCTTCTTCTTGATCATGAGTTACAAAAATAAAGGTGATTCCTACTTCTTGTTGAATACGTTTTAACTCTAATTGCATTTCTTTTCTTAACTTTAAATCAAGTGCTCCTAATGGCTCATCCAACAACAACACTTCTGGCTCATTGACAAGAGCACGAGCGATAGCAACACGTTGTTGTTGCCCACCGGACAACATCGTAACATTGCGTTTAGCATATCCTTCTAAATTAACTAGTGCCAACATCCTATTTACTTTTTGTTCAATTACATCTTTAGATACTTTTTTGATTTTTAAACCAAATGAGATATTATCATATACATTCATATGAGGAAAAAGTGCATATTTTTGAAATACTGTATTTAACTCTCTTTTATAAGGAGGCACATTTTTCAAATCTTCCCCATCAAAAATAACTTGACCTTCACTTTGATCTAAAAATCCCCCTAAGATTCTTAGTAAAGTTGTTTTACCACAACCTGAAGGTCCCAGTAAGGTTACAAATTCATTTTCATGAATATCTAAATTGATACCTTTTAATACCAAAGTACCATCAAAATCTTTAACTATATTTTTAAACTGTATTAACTTTTTCATCTTATCCTCCTTAAAACATTGGTGGTGTACAAATCCACAACACTTTAGCACGTTGATTAGAATCATTAGCTAAGTAATGATTAATTGAACCTTTTAAATAAAATGTTTGCCCTTTTTTTATAACTATTTCACTTTGATTATCACTATTTACTAATTTAATCCGTCCTGATAGCACATAACCAAATTCTTCCCCTTCATGACAAGCAATCTCTTGTGATACCCCTTCGGGTTCTAATTCAAGTAATATGGGTTCCATTTCATTTTTTTGAGCATTAGGCACTATCCAATGAATAGTACATTTATCTTTTATATCGATGAAGTAATCTTCGGCAGTAAACACCACCTTTTCATCCTTTTCTTCTTGAAAAAAAGAAGATAGCGTACACCCTAACGCTTCGGTAATATCTTGAAGTGTAGTTATTGATGGTGATGTTAAATTACGCTCTAATTGGGATAAATATCCCTTTGTAACTTCACAACGACTTGCTAATTCTTCTAAGGTTAAATTGTTCTTAGTTCTAAGCTGTTTTACTCGTGCCCCAATATCCATTTCTTCACCTCGTTTTTGTTTAGTGTCACTAAACTTTAAAGTAACACTCATTAAACACAAATTATATTATACTTATCTTTATAAAAAATACAATAGTTTTTTTAAACTTTTTGTTTAATAATCATAAACTTTTATAGTAGCTTTAAAATAAGTTGCTTTTTTAGATTTAATATTTACTATTTCTTCCTACAAATAGCTGTCTGTATCGCATAAAAAAAGTAGCTTTTCAGCTACTTTTTATTTTACAGATTGAACAAAAGCTTCTAATTGTGGTTTGGCTTGAAAGCCAACTACTTTATTGGCTACCTCACCATTTTTAAAGGCAAATATTGCCGGGATAGACATAATTTCATACTTCATTGCTAATTCATTTTCTTGATCAACATTAACTTTAATAAAAGTTACATCAGTATGTTCTTTTGATAATTCCTCAAGTACTGGAGAAATCATTTTACAAGGTCCACACCAATCTGCATAAAAATCAACGATGACTGTTTTATCTTTTATTACTGTATTAAATTCTGCTGCAGTTACTATTTTCACTGTGTTACCTCCTTTATTACTCATAGTATATCATAAAGTTAAAAACTTTAAAGTGATATGCTTCTTCATAC
This sequence comes from uncultured Holdemania sp., assembly GCA_964370435.1. GTDB lineage: Bacteria > Bacillota_I > Bacilli_A > Erysipelotrichales > Erysipelotrichaceae > CALVGQ01. Next base: position 16,803 of record CAYJJG010000020.1, on the reverse strand, counting down.
TTTATAGCCTATGCTTACTTTTATAAATTATACTTATTTATTGAGTACATATTTATTTATTGCATAGCCAATACCATTATCTTCATTTGTTTTAGTAACAAAAAAAGCTTTATCTTTTACCGTTTGCATGGCATTACCCATGGCTACTGGATATGTTACTACCTCAAACATTGATAAATCATTTTCTCCATCACCAAAAACCATGATTTCACTGCTTTGAATGTTATTTTCTTTAGCTAGTGTTAAAATAGCATTACCTTTTGAAATCCCTTTAGGACTAACCTCTACCCAACGTGGTGAAGTTCTTACAAACGTATATTTATCTCCTAAGGCATCTACTAACTTATCATAAATAGCTGCAATGACTTCTGGCTCATGAGTAATTACCATTTTGTTAGCACGCGCCGTTAACTCCTCAGCACTGTTAATATAATGAATTTCTTCATATCCTTTTCTTTGATCCACAATCAAGAAAAACGTTCCAGCAGTATACGGCACATCCTCAGCTATATTATTTTCTTTTCGATAAACTTTCTTTAATTCCATTACGCTTTTTGGTATATAATCATGAATAATACTATCTTGAACTGCCATGATTTCAACATCGAACTGTTTAGCATAATTAAATACTTCCTGGATTTCTTCAGGAACTAATTGGCGAATATACTCTGTATGCATCGTTTGCACATCAGTGATAGCTGCTCCATTAACACAGATGAATTTTCCTTTGTTTTTATCCATGTCTAACTCAAGTCCATATTTTGTTAAAGTACGATAACTTCTTCCACTAGCCAACACTAATTTAACGCCTCTTTTTTGTGCTTCAAATAAGGCCTCTTTGGTTTCAGACATGATGTTTTGTTCATGCGTTAATAGTGTACCATCCATATCCATAACTATCATCTTAATATTCATAATTTATCTCCTTTAAAAAAGGATGAATTACTCATCCTATAATTTACTTGCTGCAGCTTCATCAACAATAACTACTACATCTTGATGTCTTTGAAGTACTGATGCTGGCATATTTTCATTAACTTCACCGTTTATCATGGCTTTAATCGCATCTGCTTTATTTGCTCCACTCGCTACTAATAAAACTTTTTTAGCTGACATGATAGAAGCAACACCCATAGTAATTGCATGTGTTGGCACTTCTTCATTAAGTGGCTCAAAGAAACGTGCATTATCTTGACGAGTTTTTTCTTTTAATTCTACGATATGTGTCAGTGAATCAAATGATGTTCCAGGTTCATTAAAACCAATATGACCATTAGAACCAATACCTAATAGCTGTAAATCTAATTGATATTTAGACATTGCTTCATCATATTTTTTGCATTCTTCTTCCACATTATCACTATCACCTACAGGAATATGTACATTATTTAAATCAATATTCAATCCACTAAATAAATTAGCATTCATAAAAGAATAATAAGATTCACTATGTTCTTTTTTAAGACCTACATATTCATCTAAATTAAAGGTAATTACTTTAGCATAGCTAGTTTTATTTTCTTGGTGATCTTTAATCATCTCTTTGTATAAACCAATTGGACTAGATCCTGTTGCTAAACCTAACACTGGATTTTCTTTGGATGTCACAACATCTTTCATTACTTTGAAAGCTTCTTTACTTAATTCTTCATAATTTTTTACAACTATAACTTTCATTTATATTTACCTCTTTCTACTTATTAACTTTATCATAAAAACAAATTTCATGTAATCTATTTATTAAAAAATAGCAATTTTATATTGTGTAGTATAGCTTTTATTAGCTTCTAAATGAATCATACCTTCACGGTCCTTAAATTCTTTTATTGAATCATTACTATCAGAACGACCATGCCATGGTTCTATACACACAAACGGGGCCTGTGGTTGTTTCCAAAAAGCCAACCAACGATAACCTACTGATGTTACTTTGACTCCGTGTTGATGATTAGTCATCGTTACAAAGCTAGATTGATGATTCTCAAAGATTAAAGTTTGTACCTGCTCAAACAAAACTTCACTTAATTGAATACTTTTTTCATCATGCCATGTTACCTCGTTTGTACAATATTCTTTATCTTCATTAGAAAACACTAAATAAGTATCTTCAATAGTGTTCTCTTTCGATAATGGACAAGTAAAAGCTGGATGTAGACCAAATGTAAAAGGCATCATCTTTTGATTTTTATTAGTTATAACATAAGATATCGTAACTTCTTTTGCTATTAACGTATAGGTTACCTGTAAACTAAAAGCATAGGGATACATAGCTAATGTTTCACTACTATCGCATAATTCAAAGGTAATTTGATGCTCTTTTTGATCAATTACATTAAAATCCATATTGCGGCAAAAGCCATGATTTCCTATAGCATATTCTTCATCATCAATATGCAATTTTTTATCATAAGTACTACCTACCAGTGGGAATAAAATAGGATTTCTTCCTTGCCAAAATCCCTCTTTTGGCTGCCATAAATATTCAAAATCACGATCTTTTAATTTAAAACTAATCATCTGTGCACTCTTAAGTTCAAATTCAATTACTGCTTCTTTACTTTCTATTCTTAACATATTTTTTTTCCTTTCCTTGTTGATAATTTCCTTTATTATTTTGTGGTGGACGCGGTTTGATTAAGCAATGTTTTCCATAGCCTATTAAATCTTCACGATGAGCCTTAACTAAGGCTTCATAAACTAAACTATAATTTTTAGGATAATTAAACTGCATTAAAACTCTTTGATATAATTTTTCTTTTCGCTCTTTAGCAACATATACTTTTTCTCTAGTTAAAGGATGCATTCCAGTATAATACATTGCTGTCGATAAAGAACCAGGTGTTGGATAAAAATCTTGTACTTGCTGAGGAGTATGATGAATCTTCTTTAAGTAACACGCTAATTCAATCGCATCTTCTAGTGTACTACCAGGATGTGAACTCATTAAATAGGGTACTAAATATTGTTTTTTATTAGCTTGTTGATTAAGCTGTTCATATTTTAATCTAAATTTTTCATAAAGTTCATGTGTTCCCTTTTGCATATATTTTAATACACGATTAGATACATGCTCTGGAGCAACTTTTAGTTGCCCGCTGATATGATGTTCAACTAATTCATTAAAGAAAGTATCATCTTTATCATACATAAGATAATCATAGCGAATACCTGAGCGTACAAATACTTTTTTTACTTTATCTATTGCTCTTAGCTCTCTAAGTATTTCTAAATAATCATGATGAGACACTTTCAAATTTGCACAGGGTTTAGGATCCAAACATTGCTTGTTTTTACACGTTCCTTGACTAATTTGTTTATCACAACTTGGGTGATAGAAATTAGCAGTTGGTCCGCCTACATCATGAATATACCCCTTAAATTGAGGATGTGTTGTGATTAACTTAGCTTCACCAACAATAGATTCTTTACTTCGTGAAGAAATTTTTCTTCCTTGATGATTGGCTAAAGCACAGAAGGAACAAGCACCAAAACAGCCACGATTACTAATAATTGAGAACTGTACTTCTTCTATTGCTGGTATATAGGTATAGCTTGGATGAAATGTACGCTCATAATTTAATGCATAGGTTTTATCCATTTCTTCTTGAGTAAGTGGATAAGCTGGTGGATTAACAACTACATACCACCCTTTATAGGGCTCTACTAAGATATCTGCTGTAATCGCATCGACATTTTCATATTGGACTTTGAAACTATCACAATACTTCTGTTTATTACCTTTAATTTCTTCATAACTTGGTAGCATTTGATAATCAAACAAGGATTCAATTGATTTCGTCTTATAAGCACTACCACGAATATAAGTAACATCTTGAATAGCTAAGCCACTATCCAGTGCTTCAGCCATTTCAATAATTGAGTTTTCACCCATACCATACAATAATAAATCTGCTCCACTATCCAATAAAATACTTCTTCGTACTTGATCATCCCAATAATCATAATGGGCAAGTCTTCTAAGTGAAGCTTCAATGCCACCTATAATAATAGGTACATCTTTATATGCTTCTCTAATTTTTTGACTATATACAATAGTTGCTCGATCAGGTCGTTTGCCCATTACTCCTTGATCACTATAGCTGTCTTTATCTCTTCTTCTTTTGTTGACTGAATAATGGTTAACCATCGAATCTATATTACCGGCTGAAACTAAAAAACCTAATCTAGGCTGTCCAAACTCTTTAAATGCTGCACTATCATTATAATTGGGTTGTGCAAGCATACATACTTTATATCCAAATAATTCTAACGTCCTAGTTATAATAGCTGGACCAAAGGATGGATGGTCAACATAAGCATCACCGCTTACATATACAAAATCTGGTTGTGTCCAACCACGACTTATCATTTCTTCTTTTGTAACTGGTAAAAAAGCCATAAATACACCTCTTTTTGCATTCCTATTATACCATATTATTTAAAAAAGTAATGCTATTACAAACATTACTTTCGCTTTTTATTTTTAAATTCTTGAATTGCCTGCATTCGCTGTTTTACCCTTGTTTCAGAACCTTGATCTGTTGGTACATAATATTCCTTACCCTGAAGGTTTTCTGGCAAACAAACCATGGCAGTAAGCTTTTCTTTAGTATCATGAGCATATTCATAACCTACACCATAATTTAATTCTTCCATTAATTTTGTAGGTGCATTTCTAAGCCACAAAGGAACAGGCTCTTGTAGTTGATTTAGTGCATCTACTTTTGCTTGATTATAAGCCACATATAAAGCATTTGATTTTGGTGCTAAAGCTAAATAAGTTACAGCATGCGATAGATGTACACTACACTCAGGCATACCAATAAAATGACATGCCTGATAGACACTAATCATAATTTCCAAGGCACGACTATCGGCCATTCCAATATCTTCACTAGCGAAGCGAATACATCTTCTTGCGATATAAAGTGGATTTTCACCACCTTCTAACATTCTTGCTAGCCAGTAAATCGAAGCAGAAACATCACTATTACGCATCGATTTATGTAAAGCAGAAATTAAATTATAGTGCTCTTCACCACTTTTGTCATAAAGTAATGTTTTTTTATTTAATGCTTGTTTTAGATCTTCATCCGTTATCGTAATAAGCTCTTCTTCTTTTTTAGCATTGAGTACAATCATCTCTAAAGTATTTAAAGCGACACGTGCATCACCGTTGGCAAAACTTGCAATATACTGCAGCATAGTATCTTCAATTTTAATAGTATAGTCTTTAAAGCCTCGCACATCACTTAAGGTATTTTTTAGTAGTTTTACTAGTTCTTCAACACTAAGAGGCTTTAAAACAAGTACTCTACAACGTGAAAGTAGTGCTGCATTAACTTCAAAGGAAGGATTTTCAGTAGTAGCTCCAATTAAGATAACACTTCCTTTTTCAACATAGGGTAGAAAAAGATCTTGTTGTGCCTTATTAAAACGATGAATTTCATCCACAAACAGTATTGTTTTTCCACCCATCAATCGTATCTTTTCTGCTTGTTCTAAAATAGCTCTAACTTCTTTAACACCGCTACTTACTGCACTACAGTCAACAAAAGTAGCTTGTGCTTGTTCAGCCAAAACTCGAGCTAAGGTTGTTTTACCAACTCCAGGAGGACCCCAAAAAATCATCGATCCTATCGTTTGATTTTCTAACATTTGCCTTAACATTTTACCCTCACCTAAAAGATGTACTTGCCCAATAATCTCTTGTAACGAGCGTGGTCGCATACGACTAGCCAAAGGTGCATACGTTTTATCCATTCTAGTCCCTCCTTTTCATTATCATAACATGAAATATTTTCAAGTGTTATATTTTTTTTACTACTACGTAATTTATATTATAATAGAATTATTCATTGGAGGAACATAAAATGCAAAAAAAAGTAAAAGAATTTATAATTAATCACCAGCTGGATTGCGACTTAAATACTCGATATATGGATTTAGTAAGTGAAATAGGCGAATTAGGTAAAGAAATAATAAAGGGTAGCGATTATGGAAAATATCCTTATAAAAATACTGAGCATTTAAAAATGGAATTAGGAGACTGTTTATTTTCACTTCTTGCCTTAGCCATCAAAAGCGATATCGATGCTGAAGAAGCTTTAACTATGGCATTAAACAAATATGAAGATAGAAAAAAACACTTCCAAAATATAAGTTCCAACAAGTGTGATAACTAAAAAAAGAACTCACTGTTCCTTTTTTAAGTATACTCTATAGGTATTGTCTATCAATATAGCTCCTAGTGGTGCTGTAATAATTATACCAAGTATTGCTACTGTTAAAATAAGTTGACCACTAGCTAACCCTAAAGATAATGGTATTGCTCCAATAGCTGCTTGAACTGTAGCTTTGGGAAGATAAGCAAAAATACAAAACATTCTTTCTTGGCTGTTTAAATCACTCTTGAGTAAACATAAATATACACCAATACTTCGAATAGCTAGTGCAATGAATATTAAAAGAATAACATTAATCCCAGCACTAAACAAATAACGTACATCCACTGCTGCACCTACTAACACAAAGAGTAATAATTCAGCAGCTATCCAAATTTTAGAAAACTTTAAAGATACTCTTTTAGTGACACTTGAAGTGCTTCTTAGTTTAATTAAACAAGCCATACTAACTACCGATAATAGGCCTGAGTAAGGAATAAAAAGAAATTCTTCAGCTACAAACAATAAACAGGACAAGGCTAAAATTATTACTACTTTAACACTATTTTTAATGCTCTTGTTTTGTCGATGACAGTTTTCTAAAAACTGTACCAAAGCATAACCTGTTATAGCACCTACTATAACACCTATTACAATTGAAATAGGTATCTCAAGTAAGTGCATTACTTGAAGAACATTTCCTTGAGCTACAGTTAAAAATGTTGAAAAAAGCACTAATACATAGACATCATCACAAGATGCTGCTGCCAATATCATTTGAGGTATACTTTTTTTAGTACCATAACCTTCTTCTATTAAATGTACCATTCGCGGCACTACAATAGCAGGAGATACTGCACTAAGCACTGCACCCATCAATAAAGTTTCCTCAGCAGTGATATCAAAGAGCATTGGAGCAACAATAAAATAGGTTATTATTTCAAAAGTAGCTGGAAGAAAAGCTAATAAGAAAGCTGGTTTTCCCACCTTTTTTAAGTCTTTTAAATCCAATGATAACCCTGCCTTTATTAAAATAATTAGTAAAGCAAGCTGTCTTAAATCACTCGAAATCAATAACATAGTATCATCTAAGTAGTCTAAAACATAAGGTCCTAATAACATTCCTGCCAACAACATACCAAGAATACGTGGTAATTTTATTTTTTGAAAAAATGCAGCTAAGATTAAACCCAACAACCATATTAATGCCAAAGATAATAACATATTCCTACTCCTTTCACTTCATAAAAAAACTGATTACATAGTGACAAAACACCGATGTCATCAGTTTTAAAAATCATTAAAACTTTAATGCTTTGATTCTTTCCCATGGATAACCTTCACGTCCAAAATGACCATAAGCAGCTAAAGGTTGATAGATAGGTTTTTTCAAATCTAATTCTTTAATAATATTAGAAACACTAAAATCAAAGTTTTCTTTGATAATAGCTAAAATAGCTTCATCACTCTTTGCCCCTGTATTAAAAGTATCAATCATTATCGAAATCGGTTGACTCTTTCCAATCGCATAAGATAACTGTATTTCTAAGCGTGAAGCAAGTTTTGCAGCTACAATGTTTTTAGCAACATAGCGGCAATAATAAGCAGCACTACGGTCTACTTTACTAGGATCTTTACTAGAGAAACATCCTCCACCTATACGACCCATACCACCGTAGGTATCGACAACGATTTTTCTTCCTGTTGTTCCACTATCACCAAAAGAGCCACCTACTACAAAACTACCACTTGGATTAATTAAGTATTTAGTATTTTCATCAATTAAAGCAACTGGGATAATTGGAGTAATTACTTGGCTAATAATTAATTCGCTTAATGCTTCTTGAGAAATAGTAGCACAGTGTTGACTAGATACCACTACTGTATCTACACGCTTTGGAACATCATTATCATATTCGATTGTTACTTGTGTTTTTCCATCAGGTCTTAATGGACTATTTAAATCTTGACGACGAACTAACTCTAATTGTGCAGCTAAACGATGTGCTAAATCAATGGCTAGTGGCATGTAATTACTAGTTTCATCACTAGCATAGCCAAACATAATACCCTGGTCACCTGCCCCTAAATCAGCTTCATTTTGGGTAACAGCATGATTAATCTCTGCTGACTGCTGAGAAACTTTTACTACGACAGTAAAAGTTTCCTCATACCCGATGTATTTTAATGTTTTTTTAGCAATGGACTCAAAATCAATCTCAGCTTGAGTATTAGCTTCTCCATAAATAAGTACAAAATCATCCTTAATAGTGCATTCTACTGCCATTTTACTGTTTTCATCTTGACGTAGTGCTTCATCTAATATAGCGTCTGCTATAGTATCACAAATTTTATCTGGATGCCCAATTGTCACTGATTCACTTGTAAATAAATGTTTCATTTTATTCCTCCTATATAATGTCCCAATCAAAAAAACTCTTAAAAAGAAAGAGTTTTTAATTTTTTATTCGATCTCTTTCTTATCGATGACAGCATTACCACCTTACATTATGCAGGTTGGCTCAAGTTCTTCGAGCTGACTCTCTCCCTTGTATCTTGATAAAAGACGTTATAATTAAAGCATAATAAAAAAGAAAAAACAAGCTATTTTTTAAATTATTTTTCTTGTAAAATGAGAATTAAGAAAGAGGCACTTTATGAATAAAACAATAACATCTATAGATTTAATGAAATTCATTTTTTCAATACTAGTTATCGTAGTACATACCTACCCTTTTTATGAAACTCTTCCTGATGTGGGTTTTATAACAAGTAACATTATTGGACGATGTGCCATACCTTTTTTCTTTGTATCTGCTGGATACTTTCTTGAAAAGGGACTTAAAAACAAACCTAAAAATTATTTTAAACAATACATAAAACGATTATTTATACTGTATATCCTTTGGAGTATAATTTGTATTCCAGCGGGAGTTCATTTATTATCCAATTACATAGAAATAACTACCCCACTAATATGGCCTCTTGGCATTGTTGTAGGCTTTCTATACGCAGGAACCTATTATCATTTATGGTATATGAATGCTCTAATCTTTGCGATTATCTTTTGTGTCTTTTGGCTTAAAAAGTTCTCTATTAAATCCTTATTAATTATCAGTGCTTTATTATTATGTTTTGGTTTAACAGAAACATATTTTGGATTATTTGAAAATACCTTTATCTATAATACCTTAAGTAGTTATTACTCGATTTTCGTCACTTCTAGAAATGGTCTCTTTTTTGGCATCTTTTATGTAGCTTTAGGCATCTATAACGCAAAAGAAGATTGCAATTTAAAAATTAAACACAGTCTTCTAAAAACGATACTATTCTTCTTATTATTCTTTATTGAAGCACAAATCGTCCGTTATTATGGTTGGGCTATAGACTATAATTTCTATATTTTAATTATACCTTTTACTTTTTACTTCTTTAATTGGCTATTAAATCATCCATGTAAACTTAAACTAGACTATAAAGCCTTACGAGAATATAGTACCATCATCTATTTCTCTCATGGAATGTTTCTTGCCTATGTGCCTTGGTTCTTACCACAAGATTTAAAATATTTATATGATTTAGGATGGTTTAGACTAAGTAGTGTCTTATCACTAACACTGCTTACTAGTTATTTCATTAGAAAAAAATTAAAGTATTTATATTAAAAAAAAAGCCCTTAGGCTTTTTTATTTTACAATTGTTCCAAACACACTTCCTGCAATAGCTGCAGCATTAGCTTCATCAGTATCAATGTGCATAGCTAATCCATAACTATCACTAACACGAACCACTGTATCACCAAATACAATTGAGCGAGCATCTGTATCTACTTTAACTTGAACAATTTCACCATTTGTTACATTTAATTCCTCAGCGTCTTTAGCAGTCATATGTATATGGCGCATCGCAGCGATAACACCTTTATCTAAAGTTACCGTTCCTGCAGGGCCAACAATCTTAATCCCTTCAGTCCCTTCGATATTTCCTGATTCACGAATTAATGCTTTTACACCTAAGTTTCTTGCATCAGTAAGTGATAATTCTACTTGCGTATCATTTCTAACAGGACCTAAAACACTTAATTTCATTTCTGATTTTGGTCCTACTAAAGTAACTTTCTCTTCACAGGCAAATTGTCCTGGTTGTGATAATTCTTTTTTAGAAGTAAGCTCATACCCTTGACCAAATAATATTTCTAAATCTGCTTTTGATAAATGAATATGGCGTGCTGAAACTTCTACTAATATATTTTTTGACATGATGTAATCTCTCTTTCTTTATAATTATAATGGACTACTTTGTAAAAGACAACTTCTTTACTTGTATTTTTTTAAGATATTATCAGCTACAATTAAACCATTTGCAGCCGCTTGGCTAAGTGATCTTGTAAAACCTGCACCATCACCTAGTGCGTAAATATCTTTTGCATCATCTAATTCAAACAAAGTTGCCTTAGGTCGAGCACTATAGTATTTACACTCAACTCCATATAATAAAGTATCATAATTGGCAGTTCCTGGAGCTACTTTATCTAAAGCATGTAAAGTTTCAATGATATTATCCAATTGTCTTTTAGGCATACATAAACTTAAATCTCCTGGAATAGCTTGTAAAGTAGGTTGAACAGTAGACATTTTTAAGCGTTTTTCATCTGTTCTTCTACCTGCTTCTAAATCACCTAATCGCTGTACTAAAACAGATCCACCTGATATTTTATTAGCTAAACTTGCTACATAGCGTGCATATTCAATAGGTTCATTAAATGGTTCTGTAAAGCGTATCGTACTAAGTAGCGCAAAGTTAGAATTTTTAGACTTTTTATCTTCATCTTTATAGGCATGTCCATTAACCGTAAGTACACCATCGGTGTTTTCAGTAACTACATGACCTCTTTCATTAAAACAAAACATACGAGTACTATCACCATATTTGTTTGAACGATATAAAATTTTAGGTTCATAGATTTTTTTAGAAAAATGATCCCAGACAATAGCTGGTAATTCAACACGAACTCCAACATCTACTTGATTATTTGTACATTCAATTTTGTTTTTCTCACACCATTTTGCAAAAGTACGTGACCCCGCTCTTCCTACTGCAAAAACTACTTTATTACCACGGACAACATATTCTTTTTGATTATGGTTGAAATAAACTTCTTTAGTTTCTTTGTTTACATCGACAACAGTAGATTTTACTTCTATTTGTATTTTATCTTTTAAGTACTCATATAGCTTAAGCATAGTGTGATAATTAGCATCAGTTCCTAAATGTTTTACTTCCGCTTGTTGCATATGTAAGTCATGTTGAATACATATTCTCTTCAATTCATCATTAGGTACAAAACGATCTTCAGGTGCTCCAAAACGCATCAATACTTTATCTGCTTGATTGATATAGTCCAGCACTGTCTCTTTCTCTAAAATATCAGGAAGCCATCCTCCATATTCAGTAGAAATAATATACTTACCATCAGAAAAAGCTCCAGCTCCAGCAATACCTTCCATAATATTACAAGGATCACATTTAACACATACTCTTGTCTTTTTAGTAATAATAGGACAGACACGGTGCTTTAGTGCTTGACCTCTTTCTAATAATAAAACAGAAAGTGAAGCATCATTTTCTATTAGTCGATAGGCACACATTAAACCACCAATGCCTCCACCAACAATTACTACATCATAATTTGGTTTTAAATCCATAATTACCACCCTTCTATGCTTATATCCGTTTTGTATTCTATCACATACACAAGAAAAGTAAATAATAAACACTAATGTTCATCAACTTTTCATTTTTATTGTATAATAGAACAGAAGACTAATGAGGTGTCCTATGAAAAAAGAAGTTTTAATTTGTCTACATGGTTTTGGAAGGAAACGAACTCAAGAATTAGCATTAATACGTCATCATTTTGAACAACGTATGGAAGTCGTTATGCCTAATTTATTTGACCCTGATGATAGCCTTGATGATGATATCGCATTATGGATTAATCGTGCTTTTCAATGTGTTGAAGATTATATTTGTAATGGATACAAAGTTTATTTGTTAGGTTTTTCCATGGGTTCAATTGCAGCAATATACTGTGCAGCTAACTTAAAAGTAGAACGATGCATCTTGCTAGCTCCTGCCTTTAGTGTTATTAATCCTAATTTAGTTTCTAATGTTATTCAAACTTTAACTAGTGATAATCATGATATAATTGCAAATTTTAAAAATTTACCACCTAATTTTTATCCGAAGTTATTAGAATTCATCAATGCTTTTAAAAACTACACTACTAAACTAAATGTACCTACACTCATTATCCATAGTATGCAGGACACAATTGTACATTATCAAACTGTAAGAACAAACTTTAAAAAAATAGCATCACCGATTAAACAGCTCATTTTATTAGAACAAGGAAGCCATGTACTTACTGAAGATGAAACAGTAAACAATGAAGTGGTCGCACTTATTGAATTAGTTTTGAATCACACCATATTAAAAGAAAATATATAAAGAGAAAAGTAGATAAAAAACTTATCTACTTTTTTAATTAGAATAACTTATTTGCGATTATTTAAAATTCGATTTAATTCCTTATAAACACCAGAAGTTATAGTGACTTCACAATCAAAACCCGTTCTTCTTTGGAGTTTATCAATATCTAAACAAACACTATCCACTAAATCAGCTTCACAATTCATTTTTTCAATATTTATTTTTTCACCAGTGGTTCGCTCCACCACTTCAATAATTGTTTTTAAGCTATATCCCTTACCACTACCTACATTTATAATTTCATTACTAACTTCATTTTCAATAAGTAGTCCTAGAGCATTTGCAAAATCAGTAATATAAAAATAATCACGCACTGCATTTTCATCTTTTAACATCTCGAAAGTGTCATTATTTAGTGCTTTCTCTAATAATATAGGAATTACACCTTGCCTTTTATTAGTCATCCTAAATCCACCATAAGGACTCGCAAGACGAAGAATCAAATAGTCCAATGGTCCTTCTTGAATTAATTTTTCTAAACGCAGTGTTCCCCGCGCATAAAAATTAACAGGATTTAGAGTTGCTTCTTCATCCGCTGGTATTACTGTACTACCATAAACAGCTCCTGAAGAAAAAAAGACAAATTTTTTAGCTCCTTGCGCTTTAAGTTGTGTTAATAAACCTAAATATGAACTTTCAAGTTTTGAAATTATTTTTTCTTCTTGCGCTTCTACAGCATGATTATCAATAGTAGACAATGCATCTATTACTATAGCATCTTTAAAATCAATATTTTTCATATTCGACTCATTAAATACATCTACATATTGATAACGTTGATACATTAATGCACTATAAGGGCTTTGTAACCCTATGCACAACAAATTTTGAAATTTATCACATAATTCTTCGCTTAAATTATAGCCGAGATACCCACAACCCAATAGAATTATCTTCATAAGTTTTTCCTCTTTCCCTAACCTAAGTACAATTTTACCATAACTTCTACTAATTTAAAATTTGTATTTTATACATTATAAGTTAATTTGATATTATATACATATTTTGACATTTCTTGCAAGAGCAAAATTACTGTAACTTTTCACTACCTTGTTTATTCTTGATTAATTATACTTGAGACATTAATAACAAGAGGTACATTATATGCAATCCAGATGTTTTGAACTATTAGATGCTATGGGGTTTTCGTTAAATCACAATGGTTATTATTATATAGCCTATGCAGTTGATTTAATACTTCATAATCCTACATTAGTACGACAAACTACTACACAACTTTATCCATTGATAGCCCAAAAATTTGAAGTTTCTTCGTGCAGTGTAGAACGCTGTATTCGAAGTAGTATAGAATATGCTTGGCTTAAAGGAGATATTAAGTTGCTTAACAAACTTTTCTTAAATAAAGTTGATGCTGATCGTGCAAAGCCTACTAATAGTATTTTTCTAAGTGTCGTCAGCAAAATGGTATATCAAGCTATTCCCTCTAACGAAGAACTTCATTTTGTAGTGTCCATAATGCAACAAAATAAAAGACAATATCCCCATTAAAACAAAAGAAGTAACTAAATTATGAATATCATTTTTTAGTCTATTAAACGCTTATGTTTTGCATAGAAGTCTATAACTTACAATTAATAATGGTTAAACAGAATTAGTAGTCAGCGGAAGATTTTGTTTAAATTAAGATCTAGTTTTGGTATAATTAATGCGGTGATAAAAATGAAAGTGAAATTAACAATAGTTTTAGTTGCATTAGCAGTTATAATAGGGCTATATTTTATGCCTTTTACGACGACAACAACAAATTCAGAGATTAGTGGCTATTCCTTTGTTGTTCCTTCTTTTACTAGTTTTGACAGTGAAGAGCAAAACAATGTTGTATTTGATAGCTTACGTAGTAGTTATGCATTAAGCAAAGATGTTGAAAATGCTTTAGCAGCCTATGAGTCAATTACTTGTAAAACGGTTACTTATTATTACGATGAAATGCAAGATATCACAATAAACAGTGCTACTTTACATGCTGGATTTCCATTTAATAGTGTTACTTACAACTATCAACAAGGAAACCCTTGTCTTGGATGGAGTATTGATGACGAGGTTGCTTACCCTTATCAAAATCTAGAACAACTACCACAAGAACTTGATTTAGAAGCAATGGTAGACATGGGATATTTTGTAGTTGATCAGGGAAAAGCTTTAAACTACGAACGCTATGATCGCTTTATTGTAAATCAAAACAATGGTATATTAGATTATTTAAGAATCGTTAACGTACTAGATGATCAAAACACAGTGATTATTGATTTACAGTTTACTTCAGACAATGTTATAGCAATAACATTAGATACATCTCGTGCTCAAACTACTGTTGATCTTGCTTTAACAAAATTAAGTTATGATCGTATTGCATCAGCTTCAGTTGATAATGAATTGTTGATAGTTGCCTATGATGGTAATGATAGTACAGTAGAGGATCGTGTACCTTTAGTAAAGATCAATATTGAATAAAATTAGGTATGACCACAAAGTCATACCTTTTCAATTAAAATGTTACATTAAGTTGCGGCGATGTAAAGCAAATGATGTAGTGCAACACTATAAAAAAAGGTATACTTAGATAAGAAAAGAGGTTAGATTATGATTTTTTCAGACAAATTACACCAACTTAGAAAAAAAGCAGGGATGTCACAAGAAGATTTAGCAGAAAAACTAGATGTATCAAGGCAAGCTATTTCAAGGTGGGAGTTAGGTTCTGCCATGCCCGACACATCCAATCTTATACGCATTGCCGATTTATTTGGCGTATCTGTTGATTATTTACTACAAGATAACTATTGCGCTAATAAAGATAGTATAGTTACAAAAGAACTTACTTCTAAGAAACAAGAACTTAATAAAAAAAAGAGAATTCAATATAGTATTGCCTCTATATCCATGGCTATAAGCTCCTGTTGTTTTTTTATTTCAGGTGCCTTGAGTGGTACCTATTTATATTTTGTCGCAGGTACACTCAACATAATCTCTGCAATCGCATTCCTCTACACCTCTATTAATCTTAAACCTACTAATGAAAAAGAAAGGCAATAAACTCTAAGCCTTTCTTTTTATATTCAAAACACATTTCAAAACCAAATTCATTAATAACTAACACTATATAAATCACACCATTTTGTGGTTTAAGATAACTACATTACAATAATGTAGAGATAACTTTAGCTACTGCATCTTCATCATTAGTTTCTTCTAAAACAATATCTGCAACTTGCTTTAAATCAGCATGAGCATTATTAACTGCATATTTTTTATGTGCTACTTTTAATAAATCAAGATCATTTAAATTATCTCCAAAAGCACTAATTTCAACTTCTTCTAATTTTAATAAAGTACATACTTCCAATAATCCTTTACCTTTATTAATTCCTTCTGCCATTATTTCTATATTAGATGGAGATGAAGAGGTACAATTATATCCTAAATACTTATTAATCAATTGACGACTTTTTTCTTTATCCTCTAAATCTGTATAATTGAAATTAAATTTCTCAAAATATGGATGTTTTTTAGTAAAAGCCACAACATCTTCAATAATCTTTTTTTGTGACATTATATCATTTACCACTTTATCATCTTTTACAATTTCTTTAAGTTGATCTGCGAATCGTTGTTCACAGTAACCTATACCATCTAAAGTTACAAAATAGGTACCCTTATATTCTTCTACTAAAGCAATAATATCTAATATCGTTCGATTATTTATATAGTAAGAAGATACCACTTTATTTTCGACTTTATCATAAATTGCTGCACCATTAGCTGTTACAAAATAACGAATATCCGTTTCTAATAAACTTTGAGGTAACCATTTATACGGTCTTGCGGTACAAGGAACAATAGTAATCCCTTGTTTTAAAGCCTTATCTATAATTTCTTTACTATAAGCTGATAATTCAGCATCATCATTTAATAAAGTTCCATCTAAATCTGTTGCAATAACTATTTTTTTCATAATTTCCCCCATTATTACCTAATTATAGCTAATATAGCATACTATTCCTAATAATTAATTACTATTTGATATAATTTTTTCTATTTCTTTAGCTACAGCATTTTCATCATTAGAAAA
>CAYJJG010000019.1:0-23041 GCA_964370435.1 uncultured Holdemania sp. | reverse complement strand
AGAAACAAGAGCACCACTTGGTTACAATATTGATAGCTTTACAGGAATAACAGATGTTGATTTAGTTACAGAAGGGATTCAAATAGAAGTTAATACTAATAATGTTATTAGCTTAGCAGCAACTAATAAAGTAAACGATAATGGTACAATAGCATTAACTAAAACCGATGTAGATGCACCAACAGTTACATTAGTAGGCGCTGAGTTTACGCTTACTGGTACGGATAGTGAAGGAACCTTTATAAGTACTTATGATGCTACTAATGAAGTATATACTTTTAGTAAGCTTCCTCATGGTATATACACTATAGAAGAAACAAGAGCACCACTTGGTTACAATATTGATAGCTTTACAGGAATAACAGATATTGATTTAGTTACAGAAGGAATTCAAATAGAAGTTAATACTAATAGTGTTATCAGCTTAGCAGCAACTAATAAGGAAAGCGATAGCGGTACAATAGCATTAACTAAAACCGATGTAGATGCACCAACAGTAACATTAACAGGTGCTGAGTTTAGACTTGTTGGTACGAAAAGTGAAGGAACCTATACAAGTACTTATGACGCTACAAATAAAATATATACATTTACTAATCTTCCTTATGGTATATATACTATAGAAGAAACAAAAGCACCACTTGGTTACAGTATTGATAGCTTTTCAGGAATAACAGATGTTGTTTTAGTTACAGAAGGAATACAAATAGAGATTAATAGTAATGATGTACTTATTTTGGTTGCAACCAATGAAGCTAATAATGATGAAATAGTTGCTCCTGCTCCCGAAGTGGAAAACTCTAATGGTGCTTCAGGACAATCACAAGTAAATTATAGTGTGCCAGATACATCGGATAATACATCTATGAATATTAGTTTGATTATGATGATCATTGCTGCAGCTTCAATTGTGTATCTAGTGATGATGGGGCAATATAAAAAGCAATATTAGTTATAAATGTTATATTATAAACTGGATTATTATTTATGCATTCAAAACATAAGGTAATACTAGTAAAGTTGTGCTAATTTTTAATAAAAATAGTACAGCTTTTTTTATGGCTTATCTTGTATGCAGATTGTAAACATTAAACTTGAATTATTTTTATAAGAAGCGTGAGCCTTGCTATACAGTTTATGTTATTTTATAATTGAAGTATTAAGGAGATTTTATTATGGAAAAATTAAATATTCTATGGGTAAATGATAACCCACTAACTGCACATAGTATGGTACTTATGTATGCTACTAACGCAAAGAAAAACGGTTGGTTTGATGAAATTGAAATAATAATATGGGGACCTACCGCAAAACTTGTAGCTGAAGATGAAAGTGTTCAAGAGAAAATTAAAGTAGCTATGCAAGCTGGTGTAGTTGTTAAAGCTTGTATTGTATGTACTAATATGTTTGAGGTTACTGATAAGCTAAAAGCTTTAGATATCGAAGTTTATGGTATGGGACTTCCATTGACAAACATATTAAAAGATGGTGAAAAGTTGCTTACAATTTAATGTAAAAAAAGTAATAATATAGCATATTTTATTGGTTTTAAATGAACCTCTTTTAGTTGGCTCGAATATAATATAGAAGCTTAATAACTAAAAGAGGTGAACTAATGGTTAAATATATTCGTATTTTATTGGTATTTGTTTTATTGTTTTTCATTTTTGTTTTATCCTTAGTAAAGAATACTAGATTTAATAGTATAGCGCTTACTGAGGATTTTTTATCTTCTAATACAGCTATTAATTTAGATGCTATTACAGATCAAAATATAGTTGTAACAACACAAGAATTTAACCTTATACAAAGTAATTTTTCGTATTCAAGTAATGTTAATACTAGTATGCTATCAAGTTTAAGGTATGATACTATTTTGCAACAATCAGATCCTAATACGCCAACAATAATAAGCCCTCCACCAAGTGAATTTACTTCTACACTGTACTATAACAGTAATAGTGTACTAGGTATAGCAGGGAGTTTTCATGTTGTAGGTTTTGATAGCGTACGATTAAATGCCCATACTAATGGTAATATTTTAGCTAATACTGTATATGCTAATGCAAATTTTGGAACAAACAACCTAAGTGATGAGTTAAGTTATGTCATACACTATAATCAGGTGAACTCAGGTAGTGCAAGCTCATCTTCACATGTACTTGTAGTAGGTAATACTAATAGTGTAGAGCTTGTAGATAATGGCAATGCCATTGCTGTAAATAACACCAAACTAGATCGACCTAAAACACTTTGGAAAGATGATGATACTTTTTTCATAGACTTAGTTTCGCTGCGAAGTGAAATGCAAAATCTATCGACTACTTTAAGTAATTATACTAGTTTTAATATAAATGAAAACTTAAATCCAAGTGGAGGAAGCGTAGATGAAAGTTATATAACACTTAGTGATGCGACTTCAGGCGGTGTTTTTAATACAACAGCTACAGCGCTGTCATCACTCAAATATCTTGGAATAAAAGGCTTTTTATCGTCAAATAATGAAGGTGTCGTGATTAATGTAGATTGTGAAAAAGTAGCGCAGCTGTATCTTCCTATAAGTTTAATTTCAGTTGATGGTCAAAACCAATCAACAAGTGAAGTGCATAGTTTTACAAATGGTAGAGTACTTTGGAATTTTTACAATGTTATGCCTGATAGTGGGACTACTATAATAGCTTCTTTACTTCATGGTAGCATATTAGCTGAAGGAACTAACTTCACTGCATCTCAAAATCTTAATGGAACTATTATTGCGAATAACATTAATATTAATGCTGAAACTCATCGTGATGATTTGATATCAAAAATTCCAACTCCAAAAACTACACTATCTTTGAAAATAAATAAAGTATGGTTGAATAGCGATAGTAGTCCTATGGATAGCGAAGGATTTTCTGCAGTAGTGCAGTTATATAAAGATGATGTTGCCTATGGTTCGCCTGTAACGTTAGATGCGAGCAATGGCTTTGAATATACTTTTAATGATCTGGATGCTTCTTCAGTGTATACACTTAAAGAACAAGGTATCTTTCAAAATAGTGAAGATGTAACTAGTTCATTTAATTTGAAAATAAGTCAAGGCGATAATGCGATAACTTTAGAAAACACTAAAAAAGAAGAAACTACTGTTGTCTTACCTCCTACTGGAGGCAACTCGCTTTGGTTTACAAGAATAGGTATTTTATTAATGGCCACTGCAATCGTATTATTATTTCAATTTAGGAGGAAAAATGAAATTTACAAAAAAACTTAGCGTATTTTTTATAATGGTATTCCTTGTTAGTTCGATTATAATTCCAACTTATGCAAACAGTTATAGTATTACAATAAAAAATAATAACACTGCCATATCAATAAACGACAATGTTTATAATGCTTATCTACTTTTTGAAGTTGTGGATAATGAGCAGGGAGGGTATGTGTTTAATCCTGATACTTGTATTGAAGTTAGTTATACTGTAGCAGGGGGTACAGTACTCACTGGTGATGATTTAATACAGTGGTTAAGTGATCCTATACGTACTAATGAAGAACTTTATGATTTTTCAATTAAAACGTAT
This sequence comes from uncultured Holdemania sp., assembly GCA_964370435.1. GTDB lineage: Bacteria > Bacillota_I > Bacilli_A > Erysipelotrichales > Erysipelotrichaceae > CALVGQ01. Next base: position 19,478 of record CAYJJG010000019.1, on the reverse strand, counting down.
AAGGATTACATTGATGCAGATCCAGCAACACCACCCTCAGCAAGTGCTACTGCAGTTAATCAAGAAGCAGTTATTCCCCTTACTAATGCAGGTTATTATCTTGTTTCAGGTGGAGGTGAGCGTGTTGATAATCATAGTCCCATTACTACTCTTGTTTCTCTTTCTGCTGCGAATCCTACGTCGTTAATTAATCCAAAGTTTGATGTTCCAACACTGGATAAAAACGTTTATCATGATGACGAAGAAGCGTATGCTAAATATGCAGATCACGGTATTGGTGATACTGTTTTATATCAAATTAAAACAACGATACCTATTACAACAGGATATACGCAATATCAGTATATTATAAGTGATACTTTAGATGATGGTCTTACCTTTAATAATGATGTAATCTTAAAAGCAGAAGTATCATCAGCAACGATAACTATTGATGAAAGCTATTGTACTTTAGATGTAGATCCGTCCTCATCAAAGACATTCAGTCTTAAAATTGATATTTTATCTTTGATAAAGGATGAGGTAGTAAGTGTAGGTGATATTTTAATCACTGAATTTTCTGCGGTGCTTAATGAAAATGCATTAATTAATCCAGATGGCATAAACGACAATGAAGCTTTTCTTAATTATAGTAATAATCCACAAAATTTATCTTCCATTGGTAGAACACCACTAAGTAGGACAGAAAGCTCTACTTTTAAAATAGACCTTATTAAAACAGATAATGAATCCAATCCTATCGATGGAGCTAAGTTTGTTATGACTTTAGAGGATACTTTGATAAAAGATGATCAAGGTATACCTACTAATGTGCTTAATTTTATCGAAAGTGCTACAGCGACGTACACCTTAGCACCAAGTGATTACGAAGGTTCTACAGTATACACACTTACTGCTGGAACTATTAGTTTACTGGGACTTAATGATAATGTTGATTATTTTCTACATGAAATAAATGCACCTGATGGTTATGTTGCTAATAAAGAGCCAACAAGTTTTTCAATTATTGCAAAATACGATGAATTAACTGGTGATCTGCTAGTGGATTACCCTAAGATAGTAGTTAATGAAAGTACTACTGAAGTGCAACCAACACTAGAAATAAGCAACGATAAAGAAACTAATTTACCTGATACTGGAGAAACTTCTAGTTCAGATTTATTAGTGTTAGGATCGATACTTTTATTGTTGGGTGGTATTGTTTACATTATTGAAAAAAATAATTTTAAACGATGCTAAATAAAAACAGATTAAAAGTAATAGCATGTGTACTTTTTGTAAGTGGAGCAAGTTTGATGTTGTTTCCTACCTTGTCTGATAAAATCTCTACAATAAAGCATCTTCAAGATATAAAAAACTATCAAGATACGCTTCATTTAACAGTAGAAAATACTGAAGATATCACTTCTTTAGCAGAGAGTTATAATGAACTTGTTGAAGCTAAGGGTGGCTATGGATTTACTCTGACTGAACAAGATTTAGAACTTTATAATGCTGCTTTAAATCATCAAGGTGATGGGATGATGGGATATATTTTAATACCTACGCTTTCTATTGCTTTACCAATTTATCATACAAGTTCAATAGAAGTTTTACAAACGGGTATAGGGCATATAGAAAGCACTTCACTTCCTATTGGAGGACTATCTAACCACAGTGTTTTAACAGGACATAGTGGTATGAGTTCTGCTAAAATGTTTTCTGAAATTGATGAATTAAAAATAGGAGATCAGTTTGTGTTAAATATTTTATATGAAAAATTATATTATGAAATATATAATATATCGATTGTTTTACCCCATGAAACAGCATTACTAGCTATTCAAAAAGGTGAAGATATCGTTACTTTAGTTACTTGTACACCAGCGGGTTCAAATACTCATCGTTTACTTGTGCAAGCTAAAAGAGTGGATTTTCCAAGTGATTTACAAATATAAACGAATTAAATAAAATACAAAGTAAGGATTATCTTATTTGGCATTTAAGGGTAATAATGTTGTTTATAGTAGTTAATATTATGATTAATTGTTTTTGCATATAAGAAGATAGTGATTTAATAGAATTTGTAGACGTATTTTCATTTGTTCGATCTGCTGAAATTAATTAGAAATACTGTGTTATGGAGTTATCAGGTTAAAGTTAGTGTTAATAGCATCAAAGCTAAAGGGCAAGTAAAGGCCCTTTTTATTTATCGGATAAAGGACTGCGATACAAAGAGGTATATTTAAATCTATTGGATGACGTAAGGTAGGTTTAAGTCTTTTTAATAAAACGAAGTACAGCATTAAAAAAAGTATTTTTAATACTGTGAAAAAATTAATTATAAAAGCGATATCGTTTTAATATTAGCACATAAGGCATTAAACTAGGTATTAGAAGTAGGTGGTAAATTTCTATCCATAATTATCCAACAGCATTTCTTTAAATTTACTCTTGTATTTCTAAATCATTAAGGTTATAATTTGCAAGTATTGTTGTATATTTTGTATGTTAATGGTTACAAAAGTTTCTACGCGGTCACCTAAGTATCGCACTACAACAAAAGCTCGAAAAGCGCTTTTGTTTGCGCTTTTTTTAATTTTAAGGGGGAAAATGATGATGTTAGAGCGAATTTTTAGTTTAAAGAAGAAGGGTACCACAGTTAGAATTGAAGTCCTTGCAGGTCTTACGACTTTCTTGGCAATGGCTTATATTTTAGGGGTTAATCCAAGCATTGTAGGTGATCCTGCAACTGGTTTAAGTCCTGAGTCTGTATTCTTTGCAACAGCAATTTCAGCAGGTGTCGCTAGTATTTTAATGGGTGTTCTTGCGAACTATCCAATTGGACTTGCACCTGGTATGGGAGTTAATGCATTATTTACTTACACTGCAGTATATGCTTATGGTTATACTGGACAAGAAGCGCTTGCAGCAGTATTTATTTCAGGAGTTGTATTCTTGATTGTTTCAGTTACTGGAGTAAGAAAAATGGTTATTAATGCTATTCCAAAAAATTTAAAATTGGCTATTGGAGCGGGAATCGGGTTTTTCATTGCTTTTATCGCTCTAATTAATTCAGGTCTTATAGTTTCAAGTCCGGCTACTACAGTAGCATTAGGAGATTTAAACTCACCAAGCGTATTATTATCACTATTTGGTATTATCGTAACGATTGGATTAATGGTTAAAAAAGTTAAAGCTGCTCCATTTTATGGTTTAGTAATTACAGCTATTGTAGGTCTTGTATTAGGTCAAATGGGAGTAGCTTCTATGCCTACACTTCCAAGCACTTTAGTAACTTTCAATTTTGATACAAGTGCAGTAGGAGCTTTTGCTCAAGGGTTTTCAGGATTATTTGCTAAGCCTGAATGGATGGTATTAGTATTTAGTTTCTTATTTGTTGACTTCTTTGATACAGCAGGTACTTTAGTTGCTGTTGGAAACAACATTGGTTTAGTAGATGAAAAAGGCGATATGGAAAACATTGAAAAAGCATTACTTGCTGATTCAGTGGGAACTTTATTAGGAGCTGCTGCTGGTACTTCTACAGTAACATCGTTCGTAGAATCAGGTGCAGGTGTTGCAGCTGGTGGACGTACTGGATTAACAGCTGTAACAACAGGTGTTTGTTTTATCTTGTCACTAGTATTTGCACCACTTATGCTTTCAGTAGCAGTTAATGCAGTTACTGCTCCTGCAATCTTTGTAGTAGGTATCTTAATGGCTCAACAACTTAAAGATATCGATTGGAATGATATGGTTGTAGCTGCTTCTTCATTCTGTACTATTATTTTTATGGTATTAACTTATTCTATCTCTGATGGTTTAGCTGTTGGATTCTTAGTATATGGTATCTCTATGATAATTAGTGGTAAAGGTAAACAAGTAAGCCCAATTTGTTATGCATTATGTTTAATCTTTGTGCTTTACTTTGTAGTTAAATAGTTTAAATACAGCATTAAAGAAACAGTAGCTTTTATAAAATTGCTACTGTTTTTTTATTTATGCTATAATAGAAATAATTTTTTTAAGAGGACAAGATTATGAAAAAAATACTTATTACTTTAGTATTAGTGTGTTTATCAGCGTGCAGTGCGAAAGAGTCTAATTACAATATAGATAAAAAAGAATTGGATATCGTGATTGCGAGTGATATCCATTATTTGGCTGAAACATTAAATGATGATGGTAGTTTTATTACTCAGCTTATGGCAAATGCTGATGGTAAAGACTTAATTCATATCAATGAAATTACTGATTTATGGATTGCAGAAACATTATTATTAGAACCTGATGCTGTGATTATTACTGGGGATTTAACGTTTAATGGCGAGCTACTTAGTCACCAAGAATTAGCTAGCAAGCTTAAACAATTTAAAGAGGCTCAAATTGAAGTTTATGTATTACCTGGAAATCATGATATCGATAATTATGCGGTAGGATTTGAAGGTGATGGCTATTATGAAACTAAAGAAACTAGTGAAAAGCAGTTTATCGAATTGTATGATACTATGGGTTATAATCAAGCCCATAGTAAAGATATAGATTCACTAAGTTATAGTGCTTATTTAAATAAGGATTATTTAGCTTTATTTTTAGATGGACAAGATGATACTTTATCAGAGGTTACCATTACATGGATTAAGTCGCAACAAGATTATGCAAGTGAAAAGGGATTGGCATTACTAGTTTTTGGACACTATAATTTATTTCCACATTCTTTAATGTTTTCAAGTGGTTTTAGTTTAGCCCAAAGTGAACAAGTTATAGAGGTATTAAGTCAGCCACAAATTGTTTCTTTTAGTGGTCATATGCATCCGCAAAGTATTGCGATAAAGGAACAAACTGTAGATATTGCAACAGGTTCTTTAGCTGTTTATCCTTTTCAATATGGTATACTTCATTTAGAAGAAGATGCTACTATTCAATATCAAACTGAACAACTGCTTTTGAGTGAGCAACAAGATCAAGAATACAAAGCATATTTTGATAGTGTCAGCCGGAATGCTTTTATATCTGCAGTAGCAAATATTGATCAAAGCCAACAAGAAAAGATGCTCAACTATGTAGTACAGTTTAATCAAAAAGTCTTCTCTGGTACTTTGACTTGTGAAGAAAAAGAAGATGCTACTTATCAAGCATGGTTAGATGAAAAAGGTTTTTTCTCTAGTTATTTAAGTGCTATGATGGCAAGTTGTGAAGTGGATAAACGAAATTTTCAAGTAAACTTATTAGATTAAGAGTAAGGGCAAGTATAGTTGTAGGCAGGATTTTAAAATATCTTGCCTTTTTTTAATCGTGCTGATGAATTTGGGGTAAAATATGCTATAATGAATTGTACGTCATGGAGGCAAAAATGTTGGATAGAATAAAGGAACTTAGAAGAATATTAAACAAATATAATCATGAATATCATGTCTTAGATAAACCGACGATAGCCGATAGTGAATACGATCAGCTTTTAAGGGAATTAATTGAACTTGAAAAGGATTATCCTGAATATGTTGATGAATCTTCTCCTACACAAAGAGTCGGAGGTGTAGTATTAGAGGGGTTTAATAAAATAGAACATAAACGTGCCATGCTTTCTTTAGGAAATGTCTTTAACTATAATGAATTAAAAGACTTCGCAACTAAAATTGAAAAAGAAGTAGGTGCAGTAGAGTATGTGGTAGAATATAAAATCGATGGTTTAGCATTATCTGTCCATTATCAGGATGGAAAGTTTTTTCAAGGAGTAACTAGAGGCGATGGTGTAGTTGGTGAAGATGTTAGTAACAATGTAAAAACTATTAAAGCCTTGCCACTAAGTGTTAATTATACTCAAGAAATCGAAGTGCGTGGCGAAATTTATATGCCTAAACAAAGTTTTAATACCCTTAATGAACAAAGAGTATTAGCAGGTGAGGAAGAATTTGCGAATTGTAGAAATGCTGCAGCTGGCTCTATTAGACAACTTGATTCAAGTGTTGCTGCTGCTAGGAATTTAAGTTTATTTCTATATTATCTTCCTGATGCTCATGATTATGGCATTACCACTCATTATGAGAGTTTAGTATGGCTAAAAGAGTTAGGTTTTAGGACTAATCCAGCTACAAAATTATGTTCTAATATAGAAGAAGTATGGCAGTTTATAGAAGCTACTTTACCGCTTCGTGATGGGCTACCTTATGATATTGATGGTATCGTTATTAAAGTCAATGATTTAGCCTTACAACAACAACTTGGTTATACTGCAAAAAGTCCTAAATGGGCTGTTGCTTATAAATTTCCAGCTGAAGAAGCAATCACTAAAGTAGAAGATATTTTTGTGACAGTGGGAAGAACGGGTAAATGTACACCTAATGCCAAGCTAACTCAAGTGCTTCTAGCAGGAACTAAGGTTGCCTATGCTCAACTACATAACGCTGATATGATAAAGCTTAAAGACATTCGTATAAATGATTATGTGGTTGTACGAAAAGCTGGGGAAATTATTCCAGAAGTGGTTAAGAGTCTTCCTGAAAAGCGCAGTGGTACTCAAATAGAATATGTGTTTCCTAGTCATTGTCCACAGTGTCATCAACTGCTTCATCGCTTTGCTGAAGAAGCTCATTATTTTTGTATTAATCCTGATTGTCCTGCTCGTGTAGTAGAATCAATTGCTCATTTTGCTTCAAGAGGGGCAATGAATATTGAAGGATTAGGCATAAAAAAAGTAGAGACAATGCATGCTTTAGGATGGCTTAGTAGTATTGAGGATATTTATAATTTAGAGCAACATCAAGAAGCTTTTATTACAACTGCTCATTTTGGACAAAAGTCTTATGATAATTTAATAAGGGCTATTGAAGAGTCTAAAAATAAAGGATTAGATAAATTTTTATGTGGTTTAGGAATTCGCCAAGTAGGAGAAAAAGCTTCTAAAATATTAGCACAGCATTTTCTAACAATAGATGCGCTAATGAAGGCTAGTAAAGAAGAATTAACCTTGATTGAAGATATCGGTGAGATTACTGCAGAAGCTATTGTTACTTTTTTTAGCGAAGAAAAGAATAAAGCAATGATAGAGCGTTTAGCACTTAAACAAATAAAAATGAGTTATGATAAGCTTCAACAAAAAAGTAGTAACTTTAAAGATAAAACAGTGGTAGTAACAGGAAGTTTTGAAAGTTATTCAAGAAAAGCGATAGAGGCATTGTTAGAGGGCTTTGGTGCTAAAGTTACTGGTAGTGTTTCTAAGAAAACAGATATCGTTATCTATGGAGATAATGCAGGATCAAAACTTAGTAAAGCCCAGGATTTATTAATTACAGTAATGAATGAGCAACAGTTTATGGAAGAGGTGAAGCAAATTGAAGAAAATTAGTAGTGTTTTATTAGTAGCTTTGTTACTACTTACGGGTTGTTTTCAGCAACAACCATTAGAGGATTCCACTAATGAAGTAATTACCTCCTATGTCGAAGGAGAATATAATTTAATTATGCCTTATGAGCTTTCTGGTGCTCGTTATTGGCATGGTAATGCGCTTTCTAAATTTGATGCAATTGAAGTTGAAAAAGGTTTAAATCAGCGCTCACAAGAATATTTTGATCCTGAGGAGTATATTCAGTCGGCTGGAACTTTATTAGATGATGAAGATGTACAGATGCTACAGCGAAGAGAAAGTAGTGAATACGCCTATGCTTTAAATCCACCACTGGGTACTTTTGAGGTGAATGAGGTTATTAGTGTTGAAGATCCTTATTTGGTTTATGATGTTGTTGAAGTGAATTACTATCATCCCGATGACCATGATACTTTAGCCGGTATTGCCCTTACTATTTTAATGAATTCGGATGTGACTTCCGATTCTGGATCTACTATAGAGCTTACAAAAGAGCGGTTGTATACTTTTGGAAGTTATGCAGGAAGAAAATTAGAAAGTTATATTAGGCAGCTAGATGGTGTTTCTGCCGATTGTCCTATTTATATTACATTGTACGCTTCAGCATTAGAGAATTCTAGTGTTCCTGGAACCTATATTGGTGATGCTTATTTCGTTGGAAGAAGTGGCCAGTTTGAAACTATTGATGAAGAGTGGGTACTCTTTCCGACTGCAGAAGCAGAGATGATGGATGCTACCATGTATTCACAGTTTCTAGCTATAAAAAGTGAAGTAAGTGATTTTCTGCCAGAAAATGTGGATATTATTGGTCTTGGACGCTATGAAGATAAGCTGCTTCAAGAATTAAAAATTGATATTAATGCTCAAGCTAAAACGTATAACGAATTAAATGCATTAGCGCAATTAGTATCAAATTTACTTGAGAGTCTTGATACTGCAACTATGGATTGTTCAGTTGAAATAAAGATGTTTGATACAACGTATTTTACTTTAGTTAAAAAACAAGGAGAGTCTACAATCTCTATTCATGATGTAAGTTAGGAGGAAATTATGGATAACAAAGATACTGCTTATTTTAAGCAATTAGCAAAGAATATATTATTTGAACTTAATGAGGAAGAGGCACAAGATATTCAAAAGGAATTTGAGACCTTAATAAAACAACTTTCTTTATTGGAAGTGATTGATACAACAAAGGTGGAACCAATGGTTTATCCTTTCGAAGAGGAAACAAGCTTTTTAAGAGAAGATGAAGCAAACCATACAGTTAGTCAAAGTGAAGCCATCGGCAATGCTCTTAAAACAAAACAAGGTCATTTTAGTGTACCAAGGGTGGTGAAATAGATGCAAATGAAAAATAACATAAATGAAAAAGTACTTGAAGCCTATGATAAGGCTAAAAATACTCAAGCGACACTTAATGCTGTAGTTACTTTTATTGATCCATCAGAGCAGCTTAAAGAGCTGCAAGGTAAGGAAAATCAGCCTTTATATGGTGTTCCTATTGTTTTAAAAGATAATGTATGTACCAAGGGTATTAAAACTACGGCTTCTAGTAAAATTCTTGAAAATTATGTTCCTATCTATAATGCTCATATTGTTGATAAACTAAGTCAAGCCGGTGCAATTACCATAGCTAAATCCGCTATGGATGAACTGGGAATGGGTGGAACAAATTTAACAGCTGCAACAGGCCCAGTAAAAAATCCTTATGATGTATCTCGAATGTCTGGAGGAAGCTCAGGGGGAAGTGCAGCACTAGTAGCTGCAAATGTTGTTGGTTTAGCGATTGGGACGGATACTGGAGACTCAGTTCGTAAACCAGCAAGTTTTTGTGGTGTTGTAGGATTAAAACCTAGTTATGGCAGAATCTCACGCTATGGGATTATTCCTTATGCTTCTAGTCTAGATCATGTGGGCTTATTTACGCGTAGTGTAAAAGAAGCAGCCACTGCATTGGAAGTGTTAGCTGGAAGAGATGATCGTGATATGACGAGCAGTTTTAAAGCGGTAGAAAAATACAGTGAAGCGTGCACTGGAGATATTAAAGGCAAAAAAATAGCAGTCTTTAAAAATGTATTAAATGCTACCGATAAAAAAGAAACTATAGTTTTATTTAATAAAGTAGTACAGGATCTTGAAGCAAAAGGTGCTATCCTTAAGGAAGTAACTTTAAATGAAGATTTAATGAGGGCATTGCTTCCAACGTATTATCTTATTTCAAACTGTGAGGCTACAGCAAATCATGCTAATCTTGACGGGCTTCGTTTTGGTAGTCAACAAGAGGGAACTACATCAGAAGAAATCATGATGCATACACGTACCTATGGCTTTGGAAAACAAGTTAAAAAGCGCTTTGTAATAGGTAGTTATGGTCTTTTTATAGAAAATCAAGATAAGCTATTTAGACAGGCTCAAAAAGTACGTCGTCTTATTGTAGAGCACTTAAAAGAAGTGCTAGAAGATGTTGATGCTTTAATTGCGCCTGCTTCTTGTGATGTTGCACCAAAAATTGAGGATACTACATTAGATCAATTAGATGATGCTTATTTAGTTGCTGAAAATCATATGTTGTTAGGTAATTTTAGTGGCTTTCCAAGTATAACAGTTCCTATGGGTTATATTGATGGTTTACCTATTGGAGTAAATTTAACTTCAAAAGCATTTGATGAAAGCAATTTATTGAATATTAGTTATGCTATCGAAGAAGGTACAAATCTAAAGAATAGTTATAAGGAGGTGAAGGCATGAAATACGATGTTGTAATTGGACTTGAGATTCACTGCGAACTTAAGACGAAGACAAAAATGTTTTCAGGTGCACCCACTTCTTTTGGTAAACAAGCTAATAGTTGTGTTAATGAGATTGATTTAGGACATCCTGGAACACTTCCTTGCGTTAATAAGGAAGCTGTTAAATCAGCTATTAAAGCTTGTTTAGCCTTAAATTTATCTATTGATACCCTAGTTAAGTTTGATCGAAAAAACTATTACTATAGTGATTTACCTAAAGGATTTCAAATAACACAACAATTTCATCCAATTGGAAGTAATGGGCATATAAACATTGATAGTGAAGATGGATTAAAGAAGGTGCGTATTAATCGCCTACATATGGAAGAAGATACAGCGAAGCAATTTCATTTTGAAGATAATACACTAATTGATTATAATCGTGCTGGAACTCCACTTATTGAAATTGTTTCTGAACCAGATATGTCTACAGGTAAAGAAGCCGCAACTTATGTAAGTAAGATGCAAGAGATTCTTTATTATATCGGTGTTTCAGATGTTAAGATGGAAGAAGGATCAATGCGCTGTGATGTTAATATCTCTTTAATGCCTAAAGGCTCTAGTACATATGGTAATAAAGTAGAAATTAAGAATTTAAATTCCATTAGTAATGTACAAAAAGCTATTGAATATGAAATAGTTCGTCAAAGTAAATTATTAGATGAAAATGAAGTAGTTATTCAAGAGACTAGACGCTATGATGAGGCAAGTAAAGCCACTGTATCAATGCGTAAAAAAGAGGGTGCTGTGGATTATAAGTATTTTCCAGAGCCTAATATCTTTCCAATAAGAATAGATAAAGAATGGATTGATACAATTAAAGAAAGTTTAGAAGAATTACCTGATGCTAGAAGAAAGCGTTATAAAAATGAATATCAGCTTTCTGATTACGATGCTGACGTGTTAGTCGCAAATCGCGAATTATCAGAGTTTTATGAGCGAGTACTTGAATATACTAAAGAGTATAAATTAGTTGCGAACTATTGTATTACTGATTTAGTTGCTATCTTATCTAAGCAACAAGAAGTGATTAGTGAAACTGTATGTAAGCCTAAAGATGTGGCAACACTAATCAATATGGTTAAAGATAATACTATTTCAAGTAAGCAAGCTAAAGCATTATTTCCTGAAGTTGTTGGTGGAAAAGATCCTAAAGAACTTGTTAAAGAAAAAGGTATGGAACAAGTTAGTGATTCTTCACTTATATTAACGATTATTAATGAAGTGCTTGATGAACAACCACAATCTATTGAAGATTATAAAAATGGAAAAGATCGTGCTGTTGGCTTTTTAGTAGGACAAGTAATGAAAAAGTCTAAAGGTCAGGCTAATCCTGCAATGACTAATAAGTTAATTGTTGAGGAATTAAATAAAAGATAAATTATTAGAACGTTGGTGAAAGCTAACGTTTTTTATTTTAAGTTAATCTACTTAAAGTTCGATTCTGGTAGCACTTATGCTATAATTTATAGAATAAGCGCATACAACGCTTGAGTACAAATAATAGACAATAGCTATAAGGAGGAGTTAAGATGGCAAATATCATTATTTCAAATTTAACTTTTTCTCATGAAGGAAGTTATGAAAAATTATTTGATAATATTAATTTAAATATTAATACTTCTTGGAAACTAGGTTTAATTGGAAGAAATGCTAGAGGTAAAACAACATTGCTTCAACTTATTATGGGTAAGTATGCTTTCTCAGGCTCAATATCAAGTAAGAAAAGTTTTTCTTATTTTCCCTATGAAGTTACAGATGCACATAAAAATGTAATCGATATTATTGGAGATGATTGGCAAATTTATAGAGAATTATCATTACTTGACGTTAAAGAGGAAGTGCTTTATAGCCCATTTAACACCCTGTCAGAAGGTGAAAAAACAAAAGTACTATTAGCTTTTATGTTTATAAAAGAACATAATTTTAAACTCTTAGATGAGCCCACAAATCATTTAGATTTTGAAGGTAGAAAAATACTTGCTCAGTATCTAAAGAAGAAGGAAGGCTTTATATTAGTATCGCATGATAGGAATTTTTTAGATAATAGCGTTGATCATATTATGGCTATTAATAAAAACAATATTGAAATCGTTGCTGGTAACTTCTCATCATGGAATGAAAATAAAGAGCGAAGTGATCGTTATGAACTAGAGCGAAATGTTAAAATTAAGGATGAAATTCATAGGCTATCACAAACAGCTAAAGAAAAATCGTTATGGTCTGATAAGGTTGAAGCTACTAAATCAAGAAGAGTAAATCCAGAAGCAATGGACAAGGGATATATCGGTCATAAGGCTGCAAAGATGATGAAGCGCTCTAAAGCTATTGAAAAGCGAATTGAAGCTCAAATAGCTGAAAAACAAACCCTACTTAAGAATATTGAAACTAATGATGCTTTAAAGATTACTTCGCTAGATTTTCACTTAAAGCGTCTAGTTTATGGGGAAGATATTGCGTTATATTATGGTGATAGAATCATTGTAAAAGGATTAAACTTTGAATTAATACAAGGTCAAAAAGTGAATATACAAGGTAAAAATGGTAGTGGTAAATCTAGTTTAATTAAAATGATTTTAAATGAAAGTTTAAAGTACACTGGGAATTTTTATAAGGCAAAAGGTTTAAAGATATCGTATGTTTCTCAAGATACTTCATTACTAAGTGGAAAGTTATCAGAATATGAACGTAAAGAGCAAGTAGATGTTAGTTTATTTCGTGCTATTTTAAGAAAACTGGATTTTTCTCGTGATGATTTTGAAAAAAATATTGAAACATATAGTGCTGGGCAAAAAAAGAAAGTACTTATTGCTAAATCACTTAGCGAACAAGCACATGTATATATTTGGGATGAACCACTAAATTATGTAGATATTTTATCTCGGATACAAATTGAAAATTTAATCAAGGCAGCTAATATAACACTTATCTTTGTAGAACATGACCAGATGTTTTGTGATACTGTTGCCGATTATACGATAGTGCTTGATGATTATGGTGTGTTTTGATTCTGGATTATGAAGAAGAGTATTTATATAATGACAGGAGGGTGTGGTATATGTTACACAAATATGGATTAATAAATACAATAAAAAAAATAGTAACGTGGATTGTCCTATTTGCACCTCTTGTTTATCTGTGGATTGTTTGGGATACAATTCCAAATAGAGTACCTACCCATTTTAATGCTTTAGGAGAGGCGGATGCTTGGGGACACAAGAATAATGTGTTTTTGTTGTTTCTAGTGAATATTTTGATATTTACTATCATTTCTATAATTGAAAGATTTCCAGCAGCATGGAATACAGGGGTTAAAATAACAGAAGAGAATAGGATAAGAATCTATTCAATTCTAAGGAATATGATTATAACGATTAAATTATTTATGAGTTGTATATTTAGTTATTTGATTCTGAAAGTTGTTTATGTGGACGTGCTTGCAAATTGGATATTAACTATGATTCCCGTACTTATTACTGTGATTCTTGTATACTATGGTATTAAGTTATATAGGAATAAGTAGCAGGAAAGAATCGTTAAACTTTGTTTTACCAACGTTCATAACATGTTGTAATAACTTATAACTGTATTATGAAGAAAATTTATAAGTTAACTACTATTCAACTCATCTTAATTGTTTTTCAAAAGCTATAAAACGACACTTGAGTTAAAATGTGTGTTTAATTTTAGTGATCATATAAAGAATAGGTGCATTTTCTTTTTGTTGATATGGTGTGTAGCATAGGGTAGGTTCACTTTTAATCCAGTTGTGTATTACTTGATGCTCCTCATTGCCATGATCATGTGCGATATAACAAGATAGAGTCATAATGCCTTGTACTTTAAGTAAGCTATAACTTTGTTTAACAGCTTCTAAGCTAGTATCAGCTAGGGTAATAATTGAGCGATCAGTGCTATTAGGAAGATATCCGAAATTAAAGACAACGCAGTCTAGTGGCTGTTTTACAAGGGTATTGATATGGATATGGCTTGTTAGATGGAATTCTAGATTACTAAACGAACTACATCGCTTTAAAGTGTTGTTTTTAGCAGCTTCTTGAATATCAAAAGCAATAACCTGTTTAACTAAGGAGCATAAAAAATAAGTATCATTACCATTTCCTGCTGTGGCATCTAAGGCTATCCACTCTTTTGTTGCATGTTCTTTTATAATGCGGTGTGCTACAGTATTAATATTATCTTTATTCATAAGCTTTTCCTTGATAAGTATTTAATTTAGCCATTAATTTATCTATTTCATTGATGGTAATAGTTTTCTTAGTTGTCCATAATGGAGCAATTAATTGCTCTTTAACACCATCTCCAGTTAGTCTTTGAATAAGTACTTCCTTTGGTAAGTGCTCTAATTGCTTCACTACTAAGTTAACATATTCCTCTTGACTAAGTAAATCAAAGGGGTATTGTTTTGCTATAGCGGTATCTTTTAATACGTGTAACATATGTATTTTGACTGCATGAATAGGCAGTTTTGCTACTTCAATAACTGTTTCTAACATCATAGCTGGTGTTTCATTAGGTAGTCCATTCATAATATGGACACATATTTTTAGTGGAGTAGCTTTTAATCGCTCTATTGTATCTGTAAAGTCACGATAACTATGTGCTCTATTAATGGCATTGGCGGTTACATCATGAACGCTTTGTAATCCTAATTCTAGCCAGATCTCTTTTTTATTACTACAATCAGATAAATACGCTATGCATTCATCACTAAGGCAATCTGCACGTGTTGCAATAGCTATAGCAACTACTTCATCCATAACTAAAAAAGGATCAAGGCAAGACTTAATTTTTTCTAATGTCCCATAAGTGTTAGTATAGGACTGAAAATAGGGGATAGTATATGCATCAGGCCATTTCTTTTGCATCATCTTTTTTCCGTTTTGATATTGAAGTAATAAATCTTCTCCATCTTTGCCTGCAAATTCACCGCTACCAACACTACTACAGAAGGTACATCCATGGCTACTTTTTGAGCCATCACGATTAGGGCAAGTAAAACCTGCATTAAGAGGTACTTTAAATACCTTTTTTAAAAATTTATTTTTAAGATAATAGTTCCACGTATGATATCGTTTATTATCATCACTATAGCTAAAAGGATTGTTTTTCATTATTTTCACCTTCTTTATTATAACAAAAAAACGATGTAGTTTACTACACCGTTAAGTTTTATTTTTCAATTGTTTGTACTGCAACACAACGTGGTCCACCTTGAGTAATAAAGGCACAAGATAAAGGTAATAATTCTACCTCAACACCAGGGAATGCTTGATTGATTTTTTCAATTACACCTAGTGCTTGTTTTTCTACAAAGGCATGGGATACAAAGATTTTATGTTTAAGATCAATACCTTTTTCTTTTAAGTCTTTGATTATTGCTTTAATAGCTAAATCAAAATTTCTTCCTGTAGTAAATTTATCTAAACGTTTTCCATCAGGAGATTGAGTTACTACTGGTTGGATTTTTAAGAATCCACCAAGAGTAGCTGCAGTTTGTGAAATACGACCACCACGGCGTAAGAATTCGAAATCTTGAGGAAGTAAAAAAGATAGTGCAGAATCTGATTTTTGTTTCATAATTTCCATGATTTCGCTTAAACTTTTTCCTTCATCTCTAAGTTTAACTGCTAACTGCACCATATAGCGATGTGGCCCACAAAGAGTTTTTGAATTCATAATATGAATATTATCACTATCTTCTAATGTTTCTTTTAATCCTACAGTAGATTGATAAGTTCCAGATAATCCATCAGCCATACTGATCACTAATACTTCATCATCTTTGTACTTTTCGAACAACTCCATTGTTTCGCCTACGGCAGGTTGTGAAGATGTAGGAACATTACCTTGTTTAACTAAATCATCAAATGTTTTAGCATCAATATCTTCAAACTCACGATATTGTTTACCAGCAATACTTACATTAAGAGGTAAGATATCCACCCCTAATTTTTTTCCTTCTTTAACTGAATATAATGTTGATGTGTCTGAAATAATATGTAGCATATGTTTTCCTCCTTAAATTATAATACAAAAATCCCAACTGCAATAAAATGTAATAAAGTACCACCTAAAATAAAACAATGAAACAATTCATGGAAACCAAATTGTTCTGACAAATTAGGCTTTTTAATTATATATAGTATACCACCTATAGTATAACTAATACCACCACTAGCTAACAAAATTAAACAATTAACATCAATTTTTGCTAAAGCAGGGAAATAAAATACAATAGACCAACCCATTACTATATAGAGTAGGGTGTATAATATTCTTGGTGCATTTAGCCAAAAAATCTTTGTTAATATGCCAAATAGTGCAATTAACCACATTACTATAGTAAATAGGTTTCCTTCTGCTGGATTTAGAAATTTTAATACAATCGGGGTATAAGAACCAGCGATAAGTACATAAATCATCGAATGATCAAGTTTTCTAAATAAAGTATAGTGCTCACTTGTGCGTTTTATATAGTGATAATAGGCAGAAGCACTATATAATCCCACTGCAGATAGTGCAAAAACAATACTTGATACTAAAGACAGCATAGTTGAGTTTTTAACAAGTGCAATGATGATAAAGAGCACAACAGTTAATAAACTAACTAGGGCGCCGTAAAGATGGGTGATACAACTGATAGGATCTTGTGCAGCATTTTTAATCGATTTCAAAAATATCACACCTTTCTATTAACATAACTATATAATGTAGTTTTCAAAACCACATTAATATTATAGCAAGTCTAAGTAAAAATTCAATGACTATTTTAGTTTCACACATTATCACATATTAAAATGGAATTTAGCTGTAAAAAACATAAAAAAAGCACTCATTTCTGAGTGCATTTAAATTATTTTCTTAATCCTAAACGTTGTACTAAATCGCGGTAACGATTAACATCTCTATCTTTTAAGTAAGATAAGAATTTTTTACGACTACCAACCATTTTCATTAAACCTCTTGTTGAATGGTAATCTTTTTTGTGTACTTTTAAATGTTCAGTTAAGTTGTTGATTTGTGCTGTTAAGATAGCAACTTGTACTTCAACTGAACCAGTATCACCTTCAGATCTTGCGAAATCTTTAACGATTTGACTTTTTTCTGCTTTAGTTAACATAGTTTTTCCTCCTTATGATTATGTCCTTTTAAACCGCGTATAACGACGAGGAGTCTATTACCCCAGTTCAAAAGCTTTTATATAATAGCATAGCCTCATTAAAGTTTCAAGCATTTTCATTTAAATAATGGAACTATTGGTGTACAATAACGATAAAGAAGAATAAGAGGTAATGTATGAAGAATGTAGTCTATATCCTTCGTTGTAGTGATAACACACTTTATACTGGTTGGACAAACGATTTAAAAGCACGTTATAAACAACATCAAAATAAAAAAGGGGCTAAATACACGCGCATTAGAACACCGTTAACGCTTGTTTATTTTGAATGTTTTGATACTAAACAAGAAGCTATGAAAAGAGAGTATCAGATAAAACAGTATCAGCGTAAGAAAAAATTAGAGCTCATTATGGATTTTGATGAAGCAAAACTACATACAATAATAAACACATAAAAAGTCACTGATTGAGGATATTAGTGACTTATTTTTTATATCCCACTAAATTTACTATTAATTACTGGTATTTTATGCTAAAATTTAGAAGTTGAAATTAAATGAGGTGAACAAATGGCTAAACAAGTATTTAGTTTGGATTTCTGTGGTAGAAATCTAGTAGTAGAAACAGGAGAAATTGCAAAACAAGCCGGAGGTTCTGTGCTTGTACGTTATGAAGATACCGTTGTTTTATCAGCGGCAACTGCAAGTCGCACTCCGAAAGATACCGATTTCTTTCCGTTAACTGTGACTTTTGAAGAAAAACTTTATTCTGCGGGTAAAATCCCAGGAGGATTTTTACGTCGTGAGGGAAGACCAAGTGAACATGCAACTTTAACTGCACGTTTAATAGATAGACCAATCCGTCCTTTATTTGCGGAAGGATTCAGAAATGAAGTTCAAGTAGTGAATACGGTACTTTCTGTAAATTTAGATGTAACTGCAGAAATGGCAGCTATGTTTGGGGCATCTTGTGCACTATGTGTATCTGATATTCCTTTTAATGGGCCTATTGCTGGGGTAATTGTAGGGCGTGTTGATGGTGAGTATATTATTAATCCTACAGTTGCGCAAATGGAAATATCAGATATTAATCTAACTGTTGCCGGAACTAAAGATGCGATCAACATGGTTGAAGCAGGAGCTAAAGAAGTTAGTGAAGAGGCGATGATTGAAGCCTTAATGTTTGGACATGAACATATTAAAATGTTATGTGCATTCCAAGAAGAAATTAAATCCGCTGCTGCAAAAGAAAAAATGGAAATTACCCTTTATGAAATAGCTCAAAGCATTAAGGATGAAATTGATGCGAAAGGTAAAGCACGTTTAGAAGAAGCAGTATCTATTCATGAAAAGCTAGTTCGCTATGCGAAAATTGATGAAGTTACTGATGAAATGGCTGCTCTTTTTGAAGAAAAAGAATATGCATCAGAAAAAGAAAAAAATAAAGCTGTTAAACAAGCTAAAGAATATTGTCATGATATCGTTGCTAATGAAGTTAGACGTTTAATCTCAGTTGAGAAAATCCGTCCTGATGGCAGAAAAATAGATGAGCTTAGAGCTTTAAATAGCCAAATTGACCTTCTTCCAAGAGTACATGGCTCGGCTTTATTCACTCGTGGAGAAACACAAGTATTAAGTGCATGTACTTTGGGTGCTTTAGGAGATAATCAAATTATTGATGACTTAACTGAAGTTGAAAGTAAAAGATTCATCCATCACTATAATTTCCCGCCATATTCAGTGGGAGAAACAGGAAGAATGGGATCACCAGGTCGACGTGAAATAGGACATGGTGCTTTAGGAGAGCGTGCTTTACTTCAAGTTATTCCTGCTGAGCAAGATTTCCCTTATACTATTCGTTTAGTAGCTGAAACTTTAGAGTCTAATGGTTCTAGTTCTCAAGCAAGCATTTGTGCTGGTACTATGGCTTTAATGGCTGCTGGAGTTCCTATTAAAGCGCCAGTTGCAGGTATTGCAATGGGATTAGTAACATGGAATGATCATTATACTGTATTAACAGATATCCAAGGTATGGAAGATCATTATGGTGATATGGACTTTAAAGTAGCAGGAACACCAAAAGGAATTACTGCTTTACAAATGGATATTAAAATTGAAGGTATTAACCGTGAGGTTTTAGTAGAAGCTTTAGCACAAGCAAAACATGGGCGTGAACAAATCATGGAAAATATGATGG
>CAYJJG010000018.1:14922-27086 GCA_964370435.1 uncultured Holdemania sp. | reverse complement strand
ACAAATTTACTTAACACTCAATAAATAGCTATTTAAATAAAAAAAGAGACAACATTGTCGTTATCTCTCTTAAATATTTTTATTATCCTCTTAATTCTGCACTGCATTTTGTTTTTAGTGCTTCTAATACAAGTTGATGTACGTCTTTTATTTCTTGTTCAGTTAAAGTATGATCACCTGATTGATAAGTAATTGAAATAGCCACTGATTTAAAGCCTTCTTGAACGTGTTCTCCTTGATACACATCAAATACTTCAACGTCTTGAATTAGCTGTTTATTGGCACTCTTAATAGCTTGAATTAGCTGACTAGCTTTAACATCTAATGAAACTACTAAGGCTATATCACGATAAACTGCTGGGAAGCGATGTAAAGCACTAAATTTAACTTTAGAAGCTTTGCTTTCATATAACATATCAACATTAATTTCAGCATAAACAACACCACTTACACCACTCTTTTTAGCATAGTTAGGATGAACCTCTCCTATAATTCCTAGTACTTTATTTTGTAACTTGATTACAGCACTACGATAAGGATGGAAATGTTCTATATCTAAGGTGTTTTCTTCAAACACTAAACGCTCTGATGCAAAACCTAATTTCTCCAATGTTGCACAAAGTATTCCTTTTAAAGTATAGAAATCACTTTTTACCTCTACATGATGAACACGAGAACTTAGTAATGTATCACTTAATACAATACCTAAGCGCTCTTGTACACAGTCTTTTCCATATACTACTGAAATTTCAAATACATTGAAATTAGTATTTTTTCGATTTTGATTATACGCTACACTTTCTAACATGCTTGGCATTAGTGAACTACGTACATATTTACGATCTTCACTCATTGGTGCCGCTAACGCTACTGCTTCTTTCATTGGCATTAATGCATGATCAAGTTGATTTTGTGATACTAAAGTATATGTAATAATTTCTGATAAACCATAACTTGTTAAATTTTCTTTAATAGCGCGTCTTGTCTTTTGTATAGGTGTTAATGCTCCTACAGCGCTTATTGCAGGAAGTGTTGTTTTTAATGTGTCAAATCCTAATAAGCGAATTACTTCTTCATCAAGGTCTTCAGCTATTAAGATATCCGTACGATAACTTGGTATTGCACAAGTAAAAGTATCGTTCTCATATACTGGATTAAACTCTAAAGCATGAAGTACAGCTAATACTTCTTCTGCATTAAATGAAGTACCTAAAAGTGTATTTAAATGTGTTAGCGTTTCACTTACTTTAATAGGTTCATAGCTATTATTTCCAAAAACAACATTTTCTTCATAATCATCTGCATCAGCTAAGCTAGTTAATAAATCAACACAACGATCCACGGCTTTAATTTGAGCTAGTGGCTCTATTGCTTTACTAAAGCGTGACGCTGCTTCTGTACTTAATCCTAAACGTCTTGCGGTATTACGTACACTTACCGCATCAAAGCGTGCAGCTTCAATAAATATAGCTGTAGTATGTTCATCAATCTTCGATTCTTCTCCACCCATAATCCCTGCAATACCACAAGCTTCATTACCTGTTGTAATTAAAAGGTCATCCTTAGTTATTTTATAATCTATTCCATCCAGTGCTTGAAGAGTAAGTTCTTTTTGATCAACCACCGTGATTTCACGGTGTGGAAGTTTACTTAAATCATAAAAATGAAGGGGTTGTCCTGTTTCAATCATGACATAATTAGAAATATCAACCACATTATTAATTGCTTTAACCCCATAAGCTTGAAGATAATCTTGCATCCACTTAGGTGAGGGTTTTACTACTACTTTATTTACTACTTTTCCTATAAATGAAGGACATTTTGAAGTAGTACTATTTAATTTGAAGTTTGTAGTCTTACCTATTTTAGATGCCCCTTCACACTTAGGCCATACTGCCTCACGTCTTAAAATAGCTCCAACTTCTTTAGCTAAATTCCACATAGCATTACAGTCACTACGATTTGGAGTTAAGCCTATATCCAGTATCGTATCATCCATACCAATCAGTTTTAATACCTCAGTATCACCAATGGCTACTTCTTCTTTAAATACATAAATACCGTTTAAATCTTCTTCACTTTGAAGTTTTTTATCTACTCCTAATTCTGATAAACTACAAATCATACCATTAGAAGCTTGACCGCGTACTGTAGCTGCTTTTATTTGAAAATTACCAGGTAATACTGCCCCTACTTTAGCAACAATAACCGTTTGTCCAGCACATACATTAGGCGCTCCACACACGATATCTAACACTTCCTCTTTAATATCCACTGTAGTGATATGTAAGTGATCAGAATCAGGATGATCAACGCATGTTAGTACCTTTCCTACTACAAGGTTCGTACCTTCTGCCATTTTTTCTATGCCTTCTACTTCAAGTCCTGCTGTTGTTAATTTATCAGCTAAAATAGAAGGTGTAATACCATCTAAATTAACGTATTCTTTTAACCAATTATAACTTAATCTCATCTTATTACCTTCTTCCTTTAGTCAAAACGATTGAACATTTTCAAAAATCGTACATCATTAATATAAAAATTACGAATATCATCAATACCATACTTCAACATCGCAACACGCTCTAATCCCACCCCAAAAGCGAATCCTGAACATTTTGTAGAATCAAAACCTGCCATCTCAAGAACATTAGGATGAACCATACCAGCTCCTAATACTTCTATCCATCCTGTTTGCTTACAAATATTGCATCCTTTGCCACCACAAATATGGCAAGAAACATCCACTTCTACACTTGGCTCAGTAAACTGGAAATAAGACGGTCTAAAGCGAATTTCTCTTCCTTCACCAAACATGCGATTAGCCATAAATAATAATGTGCCTTTTAAATCAGCTAAAGTGATGTTTTCAGCAACAACTAATCCTTCTGCTTGCATAAATTGATGAGAATGGGTCGCATCATCATCATCACGACGATACACTTTACCAGGACAAATTACCTTAATAGGTAGTGCTCCATTTGCTTTTTCTAACTCTCTTGTTTGAATAGCAGTAGTATGCGTTCTTAAAAGTACTTCTGGATTGATATAAAAAGTATCTTGCATATCGCGTGCTGGATGATTTGCCGGTATATTAGCACGCTCAAAATTATATAAATCTAATTCTACTTCAGGTCCTTCAGCTACGGTATAACCCATCCCAATAAACAAATCTTCAATTTCTTGAGTAATGATACTCAGTGGATGATAGGTTCCTTTTTTTACATCTAATCCCGCTAAAGTAACATCGATTTTTTCTTTTACTAATTTTTCATTAAGTGCATTTTCTTCTAAAGCACTCATTTTTTCCTCTATAGCCTGTGCTACTACTTGTTTACACTCATTAACCATAGCACCAAATGCCGGCTTTTCTTCTGCGCTTAAATCTTTCATGAGCACCATTAAAGACTGAATAGGTCCTTTTTTACCCATATAATTAATTTTAATTTGTTGAAGCTTCGCTACATCTTGACACTCGCTAATTTCATTTAATGCTTCTTGTTTTACCTGTACTATCTTTTCCATATTGACCTCCTATAGATAAATAAAAAAAGTCCTCCCAAATAGGAACGACTAGCGCGGTACCATCCTAATTCACTTATATTGCTATAAGTACACCTCTTCCCTAGATAACGTCAGGGTAAACGGGGAGTATTAATCCCACTATAAAGGTGAATTAGACAAGCAGTTGGACAAGGAACTCACAGCAATTATTCCTCTCTCTATGACCACTAAACTTGTTTACTAGTCCTTTATTAATAACGCTTTAACAGTGTTTATTATAG
This sequence comes from uncultured Holdemania sp., assembly GCA_964370435.1. Lineage (GTDB taxonomy): Bacteria > Bacillota_I > Bacilli_A > Erysipelotrichales > Erysipelotrichaceae > CALVGQ01. Next base: position 23,301 of record CAYJJG010000018.1, on the reverse strand, counting down.
CTTAATTCACAACAGCTTACAAGTTAATTTTATTTATTTTAATAACATAAATCTTGTTTATTTCATTAATAGCGTAAGCATACTCTTATTAGTCGATGTTATACATCACTTCAAGATGTGCTAGACATTGTTTTATCCTGCTTAATTCTTCTTCCTCGACTACTTTAGATGAAGAATAATAAAAATCACACTTGCTTTCTTGATCTTCTGTTAACAGGTGTTCTTTGGATACATGCATTAAATGATGTACTACTCCTTGATTACCATCAACAAAATGCACATTACTTCCTACTAATTTTCTTAGTAGAGATTTAAAATAATTAAAATGCGTACAACCTAAAACCAGTGAACTATATTCCTTAAAATTAATATTTTTAAAAGCATCAACTAAATAATGCTCTACTTCTTTATTATCAAAGTTATAGCTTTCTGCAAAAGTTACTAACTTAGGTAAAGCAATTAAATCTACTTGTTGGTGTGTATCAACACGCTTAATTAAATTATGCACCTTTGTACTATTAACAGTAATAGGTGTAGCACTTACTAAAATACGTTTTTCATGATAATGTTCTACTGCAATTTTTACAGCAGGTTCCATTCCTAAAATAGGAACATCAAAACTATCTCTTAATTCTTGAATTGCTACTGAAGTAGCTGTATTGCACGCGATAATAATAATTTGAGCTCCTTCTTTAATTAAAAACTCTACTGCTTCCTTAGTATATGTGATGACTTCTTCTTTAGTCTTTGTGCCATAGGGAACATTTTTTTTATCTGCATAATATAAATAATGATTTTTATCAAACGCCTTACATGCATAGTGTAGTACCGATAATCCACCAATCCCTGAATCAAATATACCTATCTTCATCACATACCTCCTATCTTCTACTTATTATAGCATTTTTTTTATAAAATAAAGCAATCGAATATACTAGCTTAATAAAAAAGGTAGTTATTCACTACCAAACTTACTAAAGATATCTAATAAACTATCTTTATCCATGTATCCTGGAGCATAACCATAAAATTGTCCGTTAGCCATTAAAAAGAAACTAGTTGGAAAGGAATTTACCTGATAATTATTAAACACCGCTGAGGTATCATCAAATAAAACCGGAATAGTAAAATTATTTTCATTTAGCCATGTTATTATTTCTTCTCTTGTTCCATCATGTCCATTAGGATTAGCCACAGCCAAGATCACTACTTCTTCTTGTGATGCAGCTAATTCTTCTAGCACAGTAAACTCTTGTTTACAATAAGTGCACCATGTAGCAAAGAAGCATAACATTACTTGTTTACCTTCATATGCTGATAAGGTATGACTATTTCCATACTGATCTTCTAATGTAAAATCATAGGGGTTTTCACTTTGTTCTTGTGAAGTTGGTGTGCTAGAAAGTTTAGCTACTGAATGAAACCCTTCCTGCATCATAAATAGCCCCATCACTATCAATAGGATACCACCTACTTTTATTAATCCTTTGAACCATGTTTGTTTCTCTTTGATTAACTTTAATGCAAACTGTGTAAATCCTCCTAAAAGTAAGAAAGGAATTAAGAAACCTAGTGCATAAACACTAATCATTAGTATTCCTCTTATAGCTGAAGTTGAGGCAGCCATCAACAACACACCCGCTAAAGCTGGGCCTATACATGGCGTCCATGCAAAACTAAACAAGAAGCCCATCATAAAAGCAGTGAAGAAGTTTAAATTTTTTAAATTTAATGTTTTGTTTATTCTTATTTCTTTCATTAAAAACGGGATTTCAATTATTCCAAGTTGAAATAACCCCATTAGAACTACGAATACTCCACCAAGGATAGCAAACTCAATATGATAAGTATCAAAAAATGAACTTGCTCCTGATATGCTTAATGCTAATACAAAAAAAGTCATTGTTATCCCTAACACAAAGGCTAGGGTATAAAACATAATTTTGCTTTGTTTATAAGTAATGTTTCCTTGATCATCTACTTGCTTAGCACTTTGACTTAAATAGCCAAAATACAGTGGCAATATAGGCAATACACAAGGATTTAAAGCCGATATTACACCTTCACTAAATAATAAAATATATTCCACTAAACTACCTCTTTCAAATCACTAACGATATAATAACAAGTATCCCTAATACAATGCGATAAATTCCAAATATTTTAAAATCATGACGTCGTATATAATCTAATAAAAACTTAATCGCAAATACTGAAACTAGAAAAGCAACCGTAATGCCCACAATAAACACTGTCCATGCTTGTGCACTCATAACTACATCAAGTGTAATCAACTTAAGTAAGCTTGCCCCTGCCATAACAGGAACAGCTAAGAAAAAAGAAAATTCTGCTGCAACTACTCTTGAAGTACCAAGCAGTACCGCACCTAAAATAGTAGCACCCGATCTTGATGTACCAGGAATTAAAGCTAGCACTTGGAAGCATCCAATAAAAAATGCTGTTTTATACGTTAATTCTTCAAATGAATTTATCTTAACTTTCTTTTCTTTATTTTCAATTATAATAAATAAAATTCCATAGAAAATTAAAGTTATTGCAATTACTAAGGGGCCATATAAATAGGTTTCAATAACATCATCGAATAATACACCAATAATACCTGCAGGAATAACCCCAACAATTACTTTTAACCATAGAGATAGAGTGCTTTTTTGTTCCTCTTTAGTCTTTTTTGTAGAAAAAGGATTTAAACGATTAAAATATAATAAACATACAGCTAAAATAGATCCAAACTGGATAACCACCATAAACATATTTACAAAATTAGCATTCATAATAATGTCTTCAAATACATTTAATTGTATAATTTCATCTACTAGTAACATATGCCCAGTACTACTTATCGGAAGCCATTCAGTTATTCCTTGTACAAGACCAAGTAAAATTGCCTTTAAAATTTCTATCATATTTTCCACCTATTTCTATTTAGTTTATACCAATATAGTTTACATATTCTTGAGTAGACTAGATAACTGAGGTATAAGTTGTTGCTTACGCGAAATAATATCATGATCATAGCCACTAGATTCATCAAAAACTGTAGCTATTAGATTATTAATCATATAAGCAAGTGGACCACTATATACAAAAAGTGTTCCTTCTGCCATTACATGGGTAAACATCATAATCATTAAATCTAAATTCTTTTCTTCTTGTTCCTTAACTAAGGTAGCCTTAAATTTAGGGATAATTTTTTGGATATCTTCTACATTGCGATAATTCGTTTGACCTACAGCAATACGATAACGTCCGATTTCATAATTCTTTAAATCTCGATTTAAAATTTGTGATGGTGTTGCATTTTTTAAAGCTACTGATGCACTTAACATTTCTTCTGCATAACTATCTAAATCGATATTAGCAATCACTGCCAACTCGTTTGCACGTTCAATATCAAAAGGAGTAGTTGTTTGCGATTTAAAGTATAAAGTATCTGAAATAATAGCACTAAGCATAATCCCAGCCATATCTTGAGTTAAAGGAATATTGTTTTCTTTATATAATTGCGCAATTATTGAACATGTACAACCACAGCGTTGGTTGCGGTACATAATTGGTTTAGAAGTCTCAATATTACCAATATGGTGATGATCAATAATTTCTTCAACTTCAGCATCCTCAATATTATTAATCGTTTGTATTTTAGAGCTATGATCTACTAAGATAAATTTCTTAGGTTGATAATTTAGTAAGTGATAGCGAGATACCGCTCCTGTAATCGTTCCATCATCATCTAAAACAGGATAACTACGATAACGAGTACTTGCGATTTTTTTACTTACATCATCAACATATTCACTATCCTTATAAGTTATTACTTTCTTAGTCATAATACTTTCAATAGGAAAAGATTCATTAATTACTCGTGCTACTTTCATCGAATCATTACTTGTTTTGATAATAGCGCAACCCATCTTAGCTGCAAACTTCTCCACTTCAGAAGTAATCTCTTGTCCACAAGTAATAATTAGGCATTTAACACCAGCTTCAATAAGTTTTTTCTGTTTTTTATCATCATCACTCAAAATACATACACTACCTTCAAAAGATTTTAAATATTCTTCATCGTTTTTTAAGGTAACAATAAAAATTCGCCCATTACTTTTAAATGGATCAATATTTACTACGATTTCTCCACCTATAGTTTTAGCGATAGACATTAATGAAGCTTTACGCATTAATGCTTGTAACTCTTCATCTAACATTAAGCGTATTAATGCTAAATTGGATGTAGAGACCACTCCAATTAATTTTTGTTTATCATCGACCACAAAAAGGGATTTATTTTTTAACACAAAAAGTTTTTCCCAAGCCTCTTTCATGGAAGTTTGTGGAGTAATTAATGTGGGGGTATCAGTTTCAATATCTTTAATTTGGCTTCGTGCATCCTTCAATAATAGTGGATTCATTATATCAAATTTCTTTAAAACAAATTTTGTTTCTTCATTTAAAGGTCCCAAACGACAAGCTATAGCGTTTATTCCCTGATTTTGCTTTAGTCTTGCATAAGCTAAGGCAGCACAAATAGAGTCCGTATCAGGATTTTTATGTCCTACTACATACACCTTTTCTTTCATTTTATCACCTATCCATCTCTTTTATAACTATTTAATCATACTTGATTTTACTTTAAATTACAAGCTAGCCACCTAAAAGAAAAGGTGAGTTTTCACCTTTTACTTAATAATATAAGAACCCTCTTGATTCAACATAATAGCAGCATTATAGAATGCCTTTAATACCTCTATAGTATAAATAATATCTTGGCTACCACTAGTTTCAAAAGTAGAATGCATGGCTAACTGTGCGATTCCAATATCAACACTAGGAATACTTACTTGAGCAGTTGATATGTTACCTAATGTTCCTCCTCCAACTAAATCACTGCGATTAGTGAAGCTTTGATAGGGTACATCTGCTATTTTACATAACGCTGCAAAATAACTTGCACTGAGGGCATCGCTAGTATAGCTTTGAGCCGCATTAAACTTTACCACAACCCCTTTATTCATTTCAGGACGATTAAGGGCATCAGCCTTTTCAGGATGATTAGGATGCAGTGCATGAGCATTATCACAAGAAACCATAAAGGAACGAGCTAAAGCAGCATAATATTCCTCACTTGATTGATTCAATGCATAAACAATACGTTTTAATGTTTCTTTCAAGAAACTCGATGCTGCTCCTTGACGTGTTCTACTGCCTACTTCTTCATTATCAAAACAACAGTAAACATTAATACTTTGATCATTAGTACTTTGTAAAAAAGCTACTAATGAAGCATAGGCCATTTGTTGATCATCTAAACGAGGACCACTAAAGAATTCTTTATTTTCACCCCATATTAAACAAGGTTGAGGATTGTAAAGATAAGCATCATAGTATGAAATACTTTCTTCCTTTATATTTAATTTTCTTGATAAGAACTTCTTAAAATCAAATTCTTTTTGATCTAGTGCCACTATGGGCATCATATCTACTTGTTTATTAAACTTGAATCCATCATTAGCTTCACGGTTCATATGAATAGCTACATTAGGAATAATTAAACAAGGCTCTTTAACATCAAATAGCTGCTCACTAATTTTATTATCTTCTTCAAGCATTATTCTTCCAGCAATAGACAATGGTCGATCCATCCATGTGCTACATAACATTCCACCATACCCTTCAGTATTAAGCTGAACATAATTATGATGTTTAATCGTTGTGTTAGGTTTAATTTTAAAGCTACATACATCGCTATGACTAGCAGTCAAATTAAAGCTAATTTTATCAACTTTTGATGGAATCTTAAAGGCAAGAATACTCGATAAATTACGAGTGATAAAATATTTGTTGCCAGCAATTAACTGCCATGATTGATGTTCCTTTAATTCTACATATCCTTCATCAATTAGTTCTTTCTTAATTGTATCAATAGTATGGAAAGTAGAACTACTTTGATTAATAAATGTTGCACAATCTTGAATTATTTTCTCCATAATGTTATTTAGACGTACTGCCTAATCCTCCGTTTCTAATCCCATCACACTCATCATCTTCACATATCCCAAAAGGAATAAAGATACCTTGTGCAAAAGCTTCCCTAGCTTCAACTGTGAGTGTTTTATTCTCTTTACTATCATTTGTTATTTTAATAAAGATATGCCCTTCATTATCACTACCATAGTAATCACTATCAACAATACCTACCGTATTATTTAATTGAAGACGATATTTAAAACCTAATCCTGAGCGTGGAAATAGTTGTAACACCCAGTCTTCTTGCATAGATACTCTTATACCTGTGGGTATTTTTATAGATTCATTAACGTTCAAGCTAAAAGACAGTGGTGTTAAAAAATCATATCCAGCAGAGCCTTTTGTAGCTCTTTTTGGTAAAGTGATACTTTCATATAATTCTTCTATAAAGTTATCACTGGCTTCATTAAAAGTATCGATCCAATCCTTTTTAAATTGCTTAAAACTTACTTTTTCAAATCGTGCAATTCTTTTCATTCTTTACCTCTTTCTTTTACTCATAATATAGCCATTAGTATATCATAAATTAGCTAAAAAATTAAGTTGAGTTATACGTGCTATAGATTAAATAATTCTATTCTACTAATACAGTTAAGTTATAATCTGATAACTTAAAAGAGCCTAACTATTAACTATATTAACTGTACTATAGTTTTAGATATGCTCTTCATTACCTCTATTATTTTTGTTTTTCTATTTCTAAGCATTTTATCCAATTAGACATAAACGATGGATTTTTAAGAAATTCTCTTGCCATTAATACATAATCTGCTTCATTATCACGAAGAATTTGTTCAATTTCTTCTTCTTTTGTAATAAGTCCAGCACACTGAATAGGAATAGTAACTTCTTTTTTAATCATACTCGCATACTTTACTTGGTAACATGGATATTCTTCACTTGCAAAACCAGCTACTCCGCCAGTAGAAACACTAATATAATCAACTCCCCACGCTTGCATTGTTTTGCATAACTCCATATAGTATTCGATATGGTTCCCTTTATCATCATATTCTTCAGCACTTATTCGCACTCCAATGACACCATTAAATCCTCTACGGCATGCTTCATAAACTTGTTTTAAAAACAATCCTCGATCCTTACCATATTCATCGTCTCTAAAATTCTTTAATGGTGATAAAAATTGATTAATTAAATAACCGTGAGCACCATGTATTTCAATATAATCATAGCCCACTTCTTGAGCATAACTTGCTGATTTTTCAAAATCATTTAATATAGCATTTATCGTTTCCTTAGTCAAAGCAATTTGATTTTCTGCTAATTTTGAAGGTGCATATACAGTGGCCTTACTACCTCTAGCTTTGGCACCTGCATGATTTAATTGTATTCCTATTTTACAATCTTCTTGATGAACACCTTCTACTATCATCTTTAATGCCTCTTTTTGTTGCTCATTAAAAATACCTAGACAATCATCTGTGAGATAACCATCACTATTAACTGCAGTAGCCCCTTGAGTTATGAATCCAACCTGATTTTTTGCTAGGAGTGTATAGTGATTTAAATGATAATCACTAGCTATACCATCTTTATCCCTACTTTTACCAATGACCATTGGTGCTACTCCCACTTTGTTTTTTAACTTCAAATTCTTTATTTGCGATGTTTCGAATGCTTTATTCATTGTAAACCTCCTTTATATAAGTAGTATATATTTATATATTTTTATTATAAACATTTTATAGAATAAAAGCTATTGATATCATTTTTACTCTGACAATAAAAAAGCAACAATCCTTATAACATAAAGATTAATTGCTTAATATTGCTATTTTCTTTTAACATAGTGAAGCACTGTAGTAGATTCACTAATTGTATATTTTTGTAAAGATAGTTCAATAGTAGGATTATTATCATAAAATAGTTTTTTCCCTTTCCCTAGAAGTACAGGAATAATTGCTATTATATATTCATCAATAACATCAGCTTTAATGAAGGCATCTATACTAGCACCTCCTCCAAACAAGTAAATGTTTTTTCCTTGTTCTTTTAATTTAGTTATTATTGATACAATATCTTCATTAATAAAAGTAATATGGCCCTCACTTTTTAATTTTTCAGAGGTTAAAACATAAACCTCTTTGTTACTGTAATCTTTTGCAAATCCGTGATTATAGCTTACTCTTCCCATAACTACAACATCAATAGTATTTAAGAAGGCATTAAAATCATACTGCTCTAATGTATCACAGCTAGTAGTTCCATCTCCTTTTATCCAGTCAAAACCACCCTCTTCAGTAGCTATAAAACCATCTAAGCTTATTGCTAAATTTAATATAATTTTTCCATTCATAATTTATCTCCTATAAT
>CAYJJG010000018.1:0-14912 GCA_964370435.1 uncultured Holdemania sp. | reverse complement strand
ATTAGTTCTTAAACTTAGGAAGTCTATATTCAAAAATACATTTTTCTTTCTCTCCAACCTTATAACAATAATGGTTTTCGGGCACCTTTTCAATACCTAAGTAATTCCCATTAAGTCGCTCTAGTGTTTTTCTTGAAGCGATATTATCAGGATTACAGGTAATTATAAGGTGCTTCATTGCATATTTTGAGTAAGCTAAATCAAACAATAATAAACAAGCATAATAAGCATAGCGATTACCTCGATGTTTAAGTTTTATTGTATATCCCACATTTCCAAGGTAATACAATTCTTCATTATGACCAACACGTAAATCACAGTGTCCTACATGAATATTAGTATCGTGTATCATAATGTCATAACAATAGCTTGGGACATCTTCACTACTTCTAGGTTCTATCTTATAAGCGAAATATAAATCTACAACCTTGCCTTTAATTACCTTATGAGGAAAAAGGAACCTTAACATAATGCTTCGTTTAATACATCAAGAATTTGCTGTTCAGTAAGCACACCTTCAGCTCTTTTTTGATCCTCAACATAAAAAGTAGGAACATAGTAGTAGTCGTACTGATCAGCTAAAGCCGGTTGTTTTGACTCTTCTATTCTTTGTATCTCAATACCTTGATATTTTTCCTCTTTTAAATAGGTTTCTAATGTTGAAATTGCTCTTTTACAGTGTGGGCAATGTTCTAAATAGAATAACGTAACTTTCTTCATATTATTTAAATGGAGCAAATAACTCTTCATAAAAAGAGGTTAATTCTTGCTCTTCACTTTCTGATAAATCTGAGCCCATACCATCTAATGCACCAATATGACTAGCTACAATTTCACCATTTATAACAACCATCACTAAAGGTACTCTAAATGAGCGACTACCATCTGCTTCTTCATATAAGTGATCTTGTGCTAAAGTTTCAAAAGTTGCCATAGCATCATCACCAATAGTTTCACCACTAACATCAACATAATTAATTTGCATGTCTACATTTTTAGCAGCTTCATTCATCGAAGAAACTACTAAGGTACAAGTAGGACAGCTCGGATAGCCATAATAAATAATTGCTGTTGCATCCTCTTCAAAAATACGTAAAGATTCATTAAATCCTAATTTTCTAAAAACATGGTCAGCATCATCGAATCCACGATATGCAAACATATCAACGCTTACTGTCTTTAAATCTTCAATATAATTAAAAGTAGATTTATCATACGTAGTTGTTTCTTCTTGCTTTGTACACCCTGCTATTGATGACACCAACAATAGCGCTAAACATAATTTTAATATTTTCATATTCTTTCTCCTTTAATCTAATTTAGTTACTCTTATTTCATCCAGAATTTCTTCTACTTTTTCTTTGGTTGCTAACCCTTTTGAAGCAGCTGTAGCACATCCACATGCACTCGCATATTTAAAGATAGCTACCATATCCCTTGACCTTAAATAACTCATTAGAAATCCTGCTACAACACTGTCACCTGAACCTGTTGTACTAATCGCTTTTTGACTACTTACATTACTGTGATAAACACCCTCTTGATTAATCAAATAAGCCCCTTTATCACCAACGGTTACTACACAATTTTGTGCTCCTAGGTTAACAATTTCCTTTGCATACTCAATGATTTCTTGTTCATTTTTGATCTCTACTTTAAACATTTCTTCCATCTCACTAAGATTAGGCTTTACTACTAGTGGTTTATAGTGAAGTAACTTCATCATTACTTCAGGGTTTGTATCTAAGGCAATTTGAGTATTATTATCTTTACATTTTTGCATCATTTGTGACAAAAATTCTTCACAACCACTAGGTATTGAACCCGATAATACGACAATATCACTACTATTCATATTATCGAAACGTCTAAGCATTTGTGCTTTTTCCTGATCACTTATTTGTGGTCCTGTTGCATTTAAAGCAGCCTCTTCTTCACTTAAAATTTTAACATTAACTCTAGTAAGTCCTTCTATATAAGTAAAACTTGGTTTAATATACTCATATTCTGACAATTTTTCAATAAAATATTCTTGGGTAAAACCTCCAAGAAATCCCAACGCACGTGATGGAATCTTTAAATTGTTTAAAACAATAGAGACATTAATACCTTTTCCTCCAGGTACAAAATATTCATTACGGCTTCTATTTAGCCCACTTTCATTAATATCATCAAATTCCATATAATAATCTAATGAGGGATTAAGAGTACAAGTATATATCATAAAATTCTCCTTTATTTAATTAAATAATACAATGTTGAAGGACTAGCTACTTAACTGCATTTTTAAGTACTTCACAAACTAATTTACTTAACAACTGCATTTCTTGGATGCAAGCTACTTCATAACGTCCATGAACATTAGCTCCACCGGTACCAATATTAGGGCATGGTAATCCCATAAATGTTAATCGAGAGCCATCAGTTCCGCCACGTGCTGATGCACTTCTTGGTGTAAGGCCTAATTCTTTCATAGCAATACTTAAAGATGCAATAATTTGTGGATGATGGATTAATTCTTCTTTCATGTTTTGGTATTGTTGCTGAATTTCAACTTGCACTACTTCACGATCATACTTTTGATTCATTAGTGTCTTAACTTCATTGAAGAAAGCACATTGTTTTTCAAATATAAGTTTATCATGATTTCTAATAATATACGTCATTGTTGCTTCTTGCGTAGTTCCATTAAATTCATAAATATGATTAAATCCTTCAAAGCCTTCTGTATGTTCAGGACGCATCACAACCGGTAAGCAGGCATGAAATTCTTGTGCTACATTAATAGCATTTATCATTACATTTTTAGCACCACCTGGATGACTTGATACCCCTTCAACTGTTACGGTAGCCATAGCTGCATTAAATGTTTCAATACAGTATTCTTCAGGTGATCCTCCATCCAGTGTAAAAGCATAATCAGCACCGAATTTCTTTACATCAAAATGATCTGCCCCTTTACCAATTTCTTCATCAGGTGTGAAAGCAATTTTGATAGTACCGTGTTTAATTTCAGGGTTTAGATATAAAGTTTGCAGGACATCCATAATAATCGCAATCCCCGCTTTATCATCAGCGCCCAACAAAGAAGTACCATCTGTTACTACAATATCTTTTCCAGTATACTTTGTCATATTAGGATATTCACTAACTTTTAAGACTATGTCTTCGTTTAGTTTTATATCTTTACCATCATAGTTTGTAACAATTCTAGGATTAACATTCTTTCCATTAAATTCTGGTGAAGTATCCATATGTGCAATTAAGCCAATAACATCACCTTTACTATCACAGTTGGATAAAAGTGTTCCATATACAACACAAAATTCATCTACATGGGCATCCTCAACTCCTAGCTCTTTCATTTGTTTCACTAATAAATGAGCTAAATCCCATTGACATGCACTACTAGGTACCGTATTAGAATGGGCATCTGATGCGGTATGTATTTTACAATAATCTATAAAACGATTTTCTAATTTCATAGTAGTTCTCCTTTTCCTATTATTATAAACTGCTAAGCCTTAATTAAAAAGCATTTTAATCAAGTATTTTGTGACTCTATCATTTCTTCCCATGTACGCATTAAACCATCTAACTTTACTACTTCATCATCAATTTTTTCATCCAATGTTCTCATCTGATTATAATCTTGATAATATTCAGGCTCAAAACGTAGTGCTCTAAGCTCTTCAAGTATTTTTTCTTGTTGTTCTATTTTTGTTTCTACTTTTTTTATATCACTATTACTTGCTCGACGTCTTACTTCTTTTTCTTTTATTACTTTTTCTTCCTTCTTAGTAGCAATCTCACGTACTTGGTTTGTTTTTTTATTGATATAATCTTGCCATCCATAAGGATAATAGTGCATTTCTTGATCTTTAATTTCAATTATCACTGTCGCCATCTTCTCGATAAAATAGCGATCATGTGATACAAATAATAAAGTACCATCGTACTCTTTCAAGGCTTCCTCTAATGCTTCTTTACCGACAATATCTAAATGATTAGTAGGCTCATCTAAAACAAGGAAATTAGCTTGTTTCAGCATTAACTTAGCTAAAGAAAGGCGCACTTTTTCACCACCTGATAAGACATTAACAGTTTTAAACACATCTTCACTAGAAAACAAAAATGATCCTAATATTGTTCTAACTTGAGTGTGGTCTAAATCGGGGTTCTCATTCCACAGCTCTTCTAATACTGTATTGCTTCCATCAAATTGTGCAAGCTGTTGATCAAAGTATCCCATTTCTACTTGATGGCCTAATAGAAATTCACCACCAAGTGGTGCTACATTTTGCATTATTGTTTTTACAAAAGTAGATTTACCATGCCCGTTAGGACCTATAACAGCTACTCTTTGTCCTTGAAAAATACTTAAGTCAATTGTAGCTAAAACACTATCATAACCAATCTTTAAATGGTGTATTTCTATTGTTGTTTTACCACCTTTTTTTGCACATTTAAACCGAGCTTTAAATTTTTTATCATCGTTTTTACTCGGTGCATCGATTTTATCCATACGCTGTAAATATTTTATTTTACTTTGTGCAAAAGCTGCCTTACTTTTTTTATATCTGAATTTTTCAATAAGTTGATTTAAGCGTGCTATTTCTTCTTGTTGATGTTGATACTGCCTTAAAATATATTCTTGATTTGTTTCTTTTTGTTTGACAAAACTACTGTAATTCCCTACATATCGAGTAGCTTTACCGTATTCTAATTCATATATAACCTCACTTATAACATCAATAAATGCACGGTCATGAGAAACCATAATAACTGCCTTAGGATAATGCTTAATATATCCTTCAAGCCACGTTACTGTATCTAAGTCTAAATGATTTGTAGGTTCATCCAATAATAATATATCAGGTTTTGATAATAGTAACTTCACAAAAGCTAATCGTGTTTTTTGACCACCAGAAAAAGTACTTATAGCACGATTTAAATCCTCTTCACTAAATCCAAACTTATTAAATACGGTGTGCATTTCAGATTGCCAAGTATAACCACCCATCTCTTCAAATCGATGTTGTGCATCTGCAAATTTATTTAAATTTTCTTCACTGGGATTATCGCTCATTTTAGTAGTTAGTTCATTTAAACGCTCTTGCATTTCAAAAATCTTACTAAATACTTCTTTACAATCGTCAGCTACTGTTTTTGTTTCATCTTTAAATACAGTTTGTGACAAATAGCCGATTGTAACATTATTAGCTTTATGAATTTCTCCACTATCTAAAGTAATTTCATTCATAATTACTTTTAATAATGTCGTTTTACCACTACCATTACGACCAACTATTGCTATTTTTTCTTTATTTTTAACTAACAGATTAACGTCTTCGAATACTACATTAGCACCAAAGCTCACGCAACCTTTATTAATTTGAAATTTCATTTTTTCACCCTATTTCACTGTTCCTAAATAACGGGCAATACCTTGCGCAGTTTGTTCAGCAATAGCATTCAGTTCACTATCCCAAATTTGCATATCTTCCGAATTACTCATGTAACCATACTCAATAGTAATTGCCTGCATACCAAATCGACTATCTTTTGCGAAAGAACCATTTTCTTCTTCTGCTTTTTCACTGAATGTTCCTGCTCCTAGGATACGTCCGCCGCTCTCTCTTAACATCATACGCCCATCATAACCTTCTAATAATCCTCCTTCAACAACACCCGCTATCTCGCCAACACCGCTACTGATTAAAGAAGTATTATTTACAATTTCGTTTAACACTGTTTGCGCAAAACGATTTGAACTATAAGAAGAATAAACTATTTGAGTTCCTCGTATTGAGCTATTAGTAGAACTTCTCATTTGGATATCAATATAGTATTTAGCACTTGCTTGATACCCCTTGTACAATCGACCATTAATGTCATAACTATCAACAATATCAGTGCTAGAATTTCTTGTGATTAACACGCTAAAACCTAAATCACTAAGTTTATCTGCCAAAAGTTCTGCAATGCGATAAGTCTCTTCGGCTTCTGTACGACCATTGATACTTATCCCTTTTTCAACATAATTACCGGCATCATTTGAAAAATGTCCTGGATCAATAATAATATCAACTACTTCTACTGGGGGCTGTTCCTCTTCCACTTTTAAATATAAATAATTTTGATCTAAATAATCTTGACTATCATCTATATTATTAAACATGGTTTTATCAGCTTGTATTGTTATTTTTTTATTTGTACCATCCCTTGTGACAGTATAGAATTCATCGAGGACAGCATTTTCAAAATACAGTTGATAATTATCAATGTCTTCTAAGATAGACACACTATAAAATCCAGCTTCTAAATCCTCTAGTGGTATTTGCCCATCTACTTGTTTCTCCAAAATATACAAGTATTCGTCTTGGGTACATAAATTATTTAATATAATCGTCTTTGAAGTTAAAGTATCACTAACCCCTAGTTGATAGGGGTTTTGATATATATTTAAAGTTTCACCATAAAATAAATAATCACTAATTTTTAAAGTTTCTTCTATGTTATTTTCATCAATTAGTTCTCTTGTTTGTCGATCATTATAACCACATACTCCATAATAATTAATTTCTTCCCTAGTTTCATAAGAGCGTAGCGCCTCAAGCAAAGTAAATATTCCTATGACAAGCACAAAAGCTATCAACACTTTTAGCCAGTTGATTTTATTTTTCTTAGGTACATAATTGGAAGATTTATAACTCATTTATTACTACTCCTCTAGTCTAATATCGACAATATGTTTTGGTTTCCTTGCTTCTATAGGAGGCAAAGTATTGTAGCTTGGTGCAATAGCTGTACATAAATATTCATGAGGATGATGTGCTATAGGCAGCATCAGCTCTTCAAATTTTACATACTGAACTGGAAAAATATCTTCTTTTTTAAAAATAAATGGTTTTAATGGACTTGTAAATGTCCAAGTCAAATCAAATCCAATATACTTAGAATTTTGATTTAGTTTACCATATAAACGTGTATTTTTCATGAACAACTTTTTTAATAAATATGGATTTATTCCAATATTATCAATGATTATAAGTAGCGGCATCATAAAATAATTAAGTAAACGTTGAGGTAAATCAAATAGTTTATTATTATTACAATAGTCATATACAAAAACATCAATAAAAATTCCATCACTATCTTTACAACGATTTTTCAATAATGAATTTACTTCTTTAATGTAACTTGCTTTTTTTCTAATTTTCATACCGGGAATTAGTACATTGTATTCTTTATGGGTATCGAAACACTGAAAACAATATTCATCTGGTAGCTCTTTCTTTAAAACTTCAATAAAACGGATATAGTCTTCTAACATCATCCCTATATCTAAATCATCATCCCACGGAATAAAACCTTGATGGCGTACTGCTCCCAAGGCTGATCCACCATTAAGAAAATAAGGTATTTGATGTTTTTGACATAATTTATCAATCACTTCAACCATTTCTAATAATACATTATGTACATCATGCACAAATATTTCACTGCCATCTTCATTAGTTTTTAATAAGTATTTATCCATGTTTTCAACTCCTATCATTTAAAAAATATCTCTTTAATCATACCTCAAATGCTTAAAAAAGAGAATATATTATTCCCTTTTAATACTTTAATACTTAAGATTTCTTGGTGTTCTTGGAAACGAACATACATCACGAATGTTTGCTATGCCACTGATATACATAATGAAGCGCTCAAACCCTAAACCAAAACCAGCGTGTTTACATCCACCATAGCGACGAAGGTCTAAGTACCACTCTAATCCTTCTTCATGCATACCTAACTCTTTCATTCGTTTTTGTAACATTTCTAGTCGTTCTTCACGCTGTGATCCACCTACTAGCTCACCTACTCCTGGAACTAACAAATCACAAGCTGCTACAGTTTTATTATCATCATTCATGCGCATATAGAATGATTTTATTTCTTTAGGGTAATCTGTTAAAAACACTGGACCTTTAACTACTTGTTCACAAAGATAACGTTCATGTTCAGTATTTAAATCCATTCCCCATTCAATTTTATTATTTTCAAATTTTACCTTAGCATCTTTTAAAAGTTCAATAGCTTCTGTATAACTGATTTTAGCAAAATCACTAGAACGTACTTGTTCCAACCTCTCTAATAAACCTTTATCAATAAATTGGTTAAAGAATTGTAGCTCTTCCATTGCGTTATCCATGACATAGGTAATACATGATTTGATCATATCTTCAATTAAATCCATATTATCAGCTAAATCTGCAAACGCAATCTCAGGCTCAATCATCCAAAATTCTGCTGCATGAGTAGAAGTGTTTGAATTTTCAGCTCTAAAAGTAGGTCCAAAAGTATAGACATCTCTAAAAGCTAAAGCATATGCTTCTGCATGAAGTTGCCCTGATACTGATAAAGATGCTTTTTTCGCAAAGAAATCTTCATCATAGTTATCTCCATCTATCGTCGTTACTCTGAAGGCTTCTCCTGCACCTTCTGCATCATTACCTGTAATAATTGGTGCATGAACATAAATGAATCCTTGATCCTGAAAAAATTCATGAATAGCCATTGCTAAAACACTACGAACACGATACACTGCGCTAAAAGTATTCGTACGTGGTCTAAGATGAGCTATCTCTCTTAGGTACTCAAAACCATGACGTTTTTTAGCTAGTGGATAATCACTGCCACAAGCTCCCTCTAAGATAATTTCTGTTGCTTCAATCTCGAAAGGTTGTTTCATATCTGGAGTGCGTTTAAACTTACCGGTAACACTGACTGCGCTACCAGTTAAGTAATGTGTTACTTGTTCATAGCTATCCAACTTAGCAGTATATACTACTTGTGCATTTTTAAAATATGTTCCATCATTAAGTTCAATAAAACCAATTGAACCATTATCTCTATTGGTTCTAATCCACCCTTGTAACTGCACATACTCTATTTGATCTAACTCTAAATCTGAACCGCTTACTATTAAATCATAAGCCTCTCTTACTGTAATAAATGTCAACATATTTTCTTCCTCCTCATTAAAATAAAAAAGTCCCTATATAAGGAACGATATTTTTCGTGGTGCCATCCTAGTTCATAATATTTACATATTACCTTTAGCTTCTTGTTAACGCCAAGATTACGAATCGCTTTCACGAATTAGTTCAAAAAGTGTTCCTAATTAACTTACTTATGTTTGTGTCTCACCATCACAAACTCTCTTTAATAAGTATTAGTTAATAAGTCTTTTATCATTACTATTTTTTAATTTTATTAGTTTCAAATACAATTTCTTGTATCGTACTTACTACATCAACTACCCTTGTAGATACGTGTTTTGGCACTTGGAAATGCTCATGGGTAAAATCTACAAATCCCGTTATCCCTACTTCAATTAACTCGTTTACAGTCTCTTGTACATTAGAGGATATACACAGTATTGCTATATGACAGCCTTGAGGTATTTTCTCCTTAAGCTCACTCATATTATACACTGGAATTGGTGTTTGTCCTACTGCTGAGGCATCAATATCAAAACCACAGACAATTTCACCTACCACAAAGTCCCAACGATTATAATTCATTAAGGCTTTACCTAGATTACCACAACCAACAATAATAATTTTCTCATCAAAACCAATTCCAAGTTCAGCACTGAAGATTTTAATAAGGCTTTTCACATCGTAACCATAGCCTTGTTTTCCTAGTGAACCTAGAAATGAAAAATCACGTCGAATAGTTGTTGATTCAATATCTACATATTGTGATAATTCTTTAGACATAATTTTTAAAACACCACTATTACTCAACTTTCTTAAAGCTTTTAAATAAATTGGATAGCGCTGTAATGTAGCTTTTGGAACTATTCTATTTTCACTCATTTTCATCACCTATGTTCATTCTAGCACAGTTTTTAGCATTTGTGAAATAGTTCTTATTCAATAGTTAAGTCGATTGTTGGTTTAGCAGATATACTCAAATTTGCTGGCTGAGTATACTGCATTGCTTGATATGCTGCAGCCGCTATCATAGCCGCATTATCAGTACAACACCATAGCGGTGGAAGGATTAAATCAACTTCAATCCATGTTTCACTTTTTAAAGTTAGCATCTCTCTTAAGCGACTATTAGCTGCCACTCCTCCTGCCACAACAAGCTGTTGAACATTAAATTCTAACAATGCTTTTTCAGTTTTATCTACCAAATCCTTTAAGGCTGTTTCTTGAAAAGCATAAGCAACATCCTCTTTAATAATAGTTCTACCTTGCCTTTGTTCTCTATCAATTAGTTGTAGTACCGCTGATTTCATACCACTAAAAGAAAAGTCAAAGCGGTGCTCTACTTTACAAACAGGTAGTTTATAATTAGCTTTACCTGATTTTGAAAGTTTATCAATAACTGGTCCTCCAGGATAGGATAACCCTAATAAGCGGGCTACTTTATCATATGCCTCACCAATAGCATCATCTTGTGTCGTACCTAATATTTCAAAGTTATAGTGCGATTTCATATAGACTAATTCGGTATGCCCACCTGATACCACAAGTGCAAGTAATGGAAATTTCAATTCTTTAATAAAAGCATTGGCATAGATATGACCTGCAATATGATGAATAGGGTAAAGTGGTATATCATATAGCCATGATAATGTTTTGGCAGCCATAACACCTACATGAAGTGAGCCAATAAGCCCTGGCCCTTGTGTCACCGCAATAGCATCAACATCAGCTATTGTTAAGTTGGCTTCTTTTAAGGCCTCTTCAACTACAACAGATATATTTTCTACATGAATTCTAGAAGCCACTTCTGGAATAACCCCTCCAAATTTCTTATGAATATTTATTTGGGAAGAAACAACATTAGATAAAATCTCATGACCATTTTTTACAAGGGCACAAGCTGTTTCATCACAACTACTTTCAATTGCTAAAATTATTTTATCTTCCATCATTTATCCTCCAATTGCCCTCATCATTAAATAGGCATCTTCATTATTATCTTTATAATAACTTTTTCTTATATTGATTATTTCGAATTGATACTGCTTATATAAATTAATTGCTTTATTATTACTAACACGTACTTCCAGTGATAACGTCTCACAGCCTAATCTTACAGTTTCTGTTATTATTTTGTCCATGAGTTTTTTGGCAATACCTTTATTTCGATGAGTTGGATGCACACCGATAGTAGTGATTTGTGCTTGTTCAAATAAGCACCAACAACCACAATATGCCACAATTTCATCTTCTATCAAATAAACATAGTAGTTCGCATGGGGATTTTCACTAAGCTCATAGGCATAATTTTCTTTTGCCCATGGTGAAGTAAATATATCCTTTTCAATCTCCATTATTTCATCAAGATCAGCTAACTGCATTGCTCTAATCATTTTTTCACCATATAATCATCATTCTCTTTTAAATATTCTGGTACTACTAAATGTACATTTTCTGCTTTTTCAAAATAGGCTTTATTATTTAAAAAGGATAATGCGTAATCTTGTGCTTGATCTTCTAAATTTATCAAACTACGATCACCATAAACACTACTAGTATCATCAATTAATTTTTCAATTTCACTTAACTCAACAATTTTTTCGCCTTCCATAAGTAAACCATCTTTATACTTTGCAAAATAAGCACGATTGCTTCTAGCATCAATTAATACTGTCGCATCTTTTTTAGCACAAGCATACAAACGTAAACTTGAAAGCGTATAAAGCGGAATGTCCTTCATTGAACAAACCATTTTTGCAATTGTCATTGCAATACGAATTCCTGTATAACTTCCAGGACCTTTAGTAATACATACAGCGCCTAAGTCTTTTTTATCAATATTAGCTTTCTTAAATAATAGATCAAGTTCTAATAAAGCTGTTTCTGACTGTCTTTTAAAACATTCTTGTTGAAACGATGCTATTATGTTGTCTTCATCTAATAAAACTAAAGTTAAAAAGCGATGACTAGTATCCATACATAAAGTAATCATAAATTACCTCCTTTTAATTTTTTGTAATATGCTACAATAGTTCTTTTATTTAAATAAATAATCCATAGCATTGTTAAACAT
Organism: uncultured Holdemania sp.; assembly: GCA_964370435.1. Taxonomy (GTDB): domain Bacteria; phylum Bacillota_I; class Bacilli_A; order Erysipelotrichales; family Erysipelotrichaceae; genus CALVGQ01. The sequence continues at coordinate 2,846 of CAYJJG010000018.1, read as the reverse complement.
AAACTAGTTAAACTTGCTAATAATGCAGTATTAAATCCATATATTTGATATTTTAACACAATTTCATGGTTTCCTGCTTCTAATAAAATTCCAACAAAACCACCATTAACACTATAGGTAGTGTATTCTTTACCATTACTGAAAGCACTCCAACCTGCATCATAAGGTATCGCAAAATACATAACACTGTTCTGAGGTAATGAAAGATTAAAAAACATTTCATTATCGTTATAGCTCGTAGGAACGCCAACTACTTCTTCGTAATTGCTTTGATGTATATAGCCCTCAAATACATTATCTTGAATTATTGATTGATCTACTGCAAGTTGCTTATCGATCATTTTTAGCACTTCACTAGTAGGATTTAACTCCATCTGTGCAACAATCAGAGGTTCTCTAATATCTATTAGCTCATTATAACTTTTAGCCATAAAAGGCTCATCAATCAGTTCATAGACAGCTATGTGTTTTGAAGATAACTCTTCATTTTTAGCGCCAATATATTTTTCATAGATATAAGCCTCCTCGTTATAACAAACCAAATACTTTACACCTAATTCCTGAAAATAATAAGGATGATCAATATCATATATCCAGTTTACATCAGGATATAAATGTAATAAATATAGAAAATCACGAAGTTGATATTGATAAACTGAATCATAGGTACTTAATGTTTTTATATGACCTACATAAAGTTGTTCATTTAGTTCACCAATAGTAGAATAGGTTCGATAAAAACTTTCATCATAAACACTAATGTTTTCAACAACCTGTTCATATTCGCTAAGCATATCACCGTATAGGAAAGTATATTGTGGCTCTGGAATTTTAGTTGAGCGCAGTGAAACTGCTGATATATTAAGAATCTCAAAAACAAATACTGCAACCAAAGCAACTTTTACAATCTTAGTGTTAAGTTTAAATCGGCCCCAACAACTCAATATAATACCATACATTATTGCAAGCATGGCTGACATTGTGAGCACTTCAATTTCTTTAAATTCAAGAAATTGTTCACCATAATAGGCTGGTGCCCAATTAAAATAAATAAGTGCCCAAATTAATAAAACGAAAACTACACCACTCCATAGATACAATAAATTAAATTTCTTTGTATTAGTTAATACTTGTGCAGATACGAACAACATTACAAAGGAAGTAATAAAGATATAACGCAAACTGTATGTAAAATGAAAGATATACCCTATTTTAGGATGTATTAGAATTAAACATGCCACTATTAAACAAATCACATAAATAAGCGTTTTCCTTTTATCTTTGAAACAAACCATTAATGAAGGAAGTAGCACTAAAGGAAGCACCCCTATATATAACCCTAATTGATTGAAATAATACCATCCTTGGTCAAATATAGGTGCATAGTCTCTAAAGCTAGGGCTAAGTAAATTAGTAAGCACTGCAGCAACAGTTTCAAATGGCCACTGAGAATAACTAACTAGGCTATTTCCAACTCGAGTACTAGAAAGCATATGTAATAAAGAAGGTAGCCAAAGCAAAGCACTTAAACCCATCATTAGTAAAAAAGAGAGGAGCGTTGTTAATGATAATTTTAAAAATTTCATTTCTAACATAGTTCCTTCTACTAAGATATAGCGTAAACACCAATATCCCAACGCAAAAAGACAAACAGGCCATAGTAAATAGTAATTTATAGTAACTAAAACAAAACTGCTAATCATAAATAATATATATTTTTTATCTTGTAATATAGTCTCTAATCCAAGAAAAAACAAGGGCATGCAAGCATAAAAGCTAGTATACATAGTATGTTCTAAAAAAGTAGACTGCCATCCACTAACAGCATAGAGTATGCCAAATACAATCGCAACTGTTTTATTAACTGCCACCTTTTTTAATAATAAATAAAAAGTAAATCCACTGAATGCTATTTTAAGTAACATCACAAAAAACATTGTTTCTTCTAATGACTGAATAAAGAAATTTAGAACATAAGTTATATAAGTAAAAACATCACCTACTAAATAATACGCTTTAGTAACATAAAAATTAGATCCTAGAAATAGATTCCAATCCCATGCAAAAGGTGTTCCCGCATCTAAAAGTCTGAAAAACTCTTTATGATAGGGTATATGTTGACAAATACTATCATAGGAATTTATATAGCGCAGTTCTACTAAACTATTATCATTTAAATAGGTTAATACATTAATTAAGTCTTCTAAATAAACAAAAGAAACAAGTGCTATAAATAATAGAAAAACACCATAATCTGATTTAATTATTTTTTTTAATAACTGCATATATTAAACCTCAATATTAAGAAATCGCTCATAGGCTAAAGAGGTAGCTTCCAATAATATTTCTCGAGTAAATTCACCAGTATTCGATATTATAATATTTAATCTTGATTTTGGAATTTCCTGTTCAATATACTTAGGCCATTCTATTACCGCCACACCATCACCATCAATCATTTCTTCAAAACCTAAATACTCACGACTACCCTCTAAGCGATACGCATCAAAATGATAAAGAGGCAATCTTCCTTGATATATCTTCAGTAGAGTAAATGTTGGACTACTAATCGTTTTAGTTATTTTAAGCCCCAATGCTAATCCTTGAGTGAAGGTGGTTTTACCCGCACCAAGATCGCCATTAAGTGTTATCACATCATTTTGTTGGCATAGCTCACCAATTTTTTGTGCTAACTTTTTAGTTTCTTCAACTGAATTTACTATAACTTTCTTTTTCATAATGTACTCCTAACTATTTTATATTATACCCTATAAAGGATAAAATCGCTAAATAAAAAAAGGAGATATCTAAGTGATATCTCCATGAACCCGGCAACGAGCTATCTT
>CAYJJG010000017.1:0-33286 GCA_964370435.1 uncultured Holdemania sp. | reverse complement strand
TAGAAAAAAAGATTGAATTATCAAGAAAATAATATCTTTTTGTATTTGGAACAGCCAAGGGATAATCTGAGCAAGTAGAGATAATCATAAAATGGACCAATAGTAATGTCACAGTGACTTGTGAATAGTTTTAAGATGAAGACTGACATAAGGAGAATATTAAATTTATGACAATTATAAATACTTTAGAACTAATCATTACTACTATAGTTCCTCTAGCCATTTTTACTGCACTTATAAGAATATTTATAGAAAAAATCTGGAAGAAAAGTATATGGAATGAGAATGATAAAGTAGTATGTAAGGATGTAAAAAAGAAGAGAGACTTTCGTCTGATAATAAGGTTTTTGATTAGTATGAGTGCTATAATAATATCTTTTTACTTTTTTATGGAGTTGCTATTTAGAAAAATTTATATAATTGCCATTCTATTTATATTGACATATGTTCTTGATCAAATTGATACAACATATCAATCATTACAATTGGTAGATAAATTCATGAAATCAAATAATGAAAAACCTATGACGTTGAAGGATCAGTCAGCATTTATATCTCTTTCAATTGTTATATCAAGCTTGCCAATGATGCAAGTGACAGATAGAATTTTCCAATGGAGTAAAGAATATTCAGATATGATAGTATCAGATTTATTAGTGATGGTGATATATGTATTGTTTTATTTTATATACATATTTACAATATGTACAGTATCTACAATTATACTTTTTGATTGGATAGAAATAATCAAAACAATATGGAATAAGTTACAAAAAAATAAAGTTGATTTAAATAAGAGTAGAAAGACATTTAAAATAAAAGGAAAAGGGATGACAATTAGTCTCTTTGAGTTTTTACGTTATAAACATACAGCCATAAAAATTCTATTGAGTTTTGCTCTCATACTTAGCTTTATATTCGATGTATTAGTAGAAATCATACAAGGATTTATTAACTTAATATTAGAAATATTATTTGATTTTGGTGTATTGATTAATATTTGTGCAGATATAATAGGAAAGATGATAAGTTACATATTAAATCTTACAAGAAAAACTATAATAACTGTATCTTTTCGAGTTGCATTAGTAGTAGCATTGATTTTTATTGTTGTCCAAAATCACTATCATCCAATATTCAGATTAGGTGACCCAAGTACTGCGGTTCTAGAATTTTTAGCAAGCGCAATAATTATTCCAGTTTTATTTCAATGGATATATTCTTTAAAAAATAGAATAAGTAAGTAAATAAAGTAAGATTTACGATATTCTCATTTGGTAGAAAAGTAATTTATCAAATTATCGCAACAATTAATATGTATCATTCAATAATTACTCTATATGTTGTCATGTGGTAAACTGGTTAGATGAATATTGATGAATAGCAGCAAAAAACATGCCAATTTCCTGCCAAATCTTAAATTGAAATATAATCCATAATTCTGACAGGTAACAAAATACGATAAATACTGCATATATTTATGATATAGAAAAACAAATAGTTAACCTACATATTTCCACATATGAAAAATAAACAATAAGTTAGACATTGTACTAACTCACTAAGTCCTTATTTTAAGGGCTTTTTTTTAGTTCAATTTTCGTACGTTTCATCATATTTTGCTATAATTTGTCAGAAAAGCTGTCAAAAATGTACAAAAAAGACCGATGATTAATCGGTCAATGATTCAGTCTATTGCATCGTGTTATGCTCATTTTGTGTGGCTTTTAAAGAAATATTTAAAGATAAGATCAGTAATACTGGAAACTACTAATCCAACAGAAAATGTTATTATCCATAGCAAAGTCCATCCCAACAAGTTTCTTGAAGTATCTCCATTTATAAAAATATTGTTTATTGCAATTCCAATAGTAATTATAGTTGTTAAAAGTGCGATTTTCAGAAATTCTTTCTTCATAATAAAATTCTCCCATTATATAAATTCTTCTTAGTATCGTTACTTACAATTCGCTAATCATTGTGCTTATTTTTGTTTTAAAAGTTTACCAATGCCCACTCTTTATCCTAGCAACAACTAGAATAACCATAAAAGCAATTCCTACAATAGCTAGTGATATCCAAATTGGTGATAAAACCCACAGCCAACTGATAGATATTAAATTAAATGCTTTTAATACAATCAATATTAGAGTAAGTGTTGTAATAAATCCTAACCCGCTTTTTTTAACCTTATAATTCTGATTAATATTCATGTATATCACCTCACATTACATTTATTTATCAATATACTAAAGCTTTTCAATTTCGGGATAGTGCTTTAAAAGTTTTTTGTTAGCAATTTCAACTTGTTGATAATATTCTACGTAAGAAGAACTCAACTGTTTCATTGCCGGAATGAATATATCGTTATATCCACTGGAACTATTGAATGATTTCATCAATTCCATTAATTTAGAAGCAGGGGATTTTTTATATTCATCGGATTTTTTATACTCTAAATACTTCTTTAAAACTTCTTTGTTTTCGGATATAAACTCATCTGGATTTTGATATGACTTTTTCATTGTTTCAAACATTTCAGAAATTTGTTCTGTTCCAATATGTTTTGTTGCCTCAATTAAATATTCTTCTAAATCTTTAGGAATATCTAAGGTAGGCAGGTTATCTAAAAATGATAAAATAGTTTCATATGCGCTTTGTTGGGGTTTTGTTTTGATTGGTTCATTTAGAAAACGTGCAAAGTGCATACAAATAAAGCGACCATAATATCCTGGAAAAGCTTCTAACAGTCTATCAGTAATAGTTTTGCTTCTTTCGATTGATTGTAGCTCTATACTTATTTCATCATATGATGCTTCAAGACTAAGTTTTTTCAGAATTGACCTTTTAAGTATATCTCGCTTATAAGCTAATTCCTTTTTTACAGTTACTGCTTGTAATACATTATTTGTCGTGTCATTTAAAATGTGTTTAATTTCATCAATTGGAATATCTAATTTCCTGAGAATACTGATTTTTTTTAGCTTTTCAATGTCTTGATCATTATAGTTTCGATAACCATTTTCTAAAACAGAGGGAAAAATAAGACCTTGTAAAGTATAATATTCGATTGCTCTCTTAGTTAGTTTTGTAAGTTTACTCGCTTCATTTATTAACATAGCTATTACCTCAATATAATTATAAACTAACACCTAAGGTAATAGTCAAATACTTTCTAAGTAAAAATACAGATAATAGTTTTGAGGATTTAATAAATCATTTATAGCTAACTAACTACAAATAATACTTTGTGGAGTTTAATAAATCTGTTTTTAGTTAATAGCAATGTCTGTGCTCTTGAATATCTTTTAAGAAGTAGTCATATATTATAAATATTTATATGAATAATAAAAAAAAAGCGGCATAAAGTCTTTTGAGTTTTTTTCCTCTCTATTTACTTCGATACTTTTATTAATCTTTTCCTTGTTTCCTTTAACAGGTCTAACGAATATATTACTACTTTAAGATTTATTTGTTACTTTAATCTATTGAAAATATTAAATTCTAAACAATTGATCTTAAGTAAAGTAATACTAATAAAACTACTACAAATATAGCCAGACCAGACCATTTTTTAGTAGCGTTTCTTAAAGCGTTTTTGTTAGCAGCTTCACTTGGTAATAAACCGTTTCTTATTTCTGTTTCTCTTTTAAGATCTAACCCAGAATACTCGTAGTTAGCTCTTGTAGATTCTAATGCATTAACAACATTTTTCAAATAATTATTATCAGCACACATTATTTTTATGCAATTATAAAGGTTATCGTGAAAATCCATTTGCATTAAAACACTAATCCTTTGTTTTTCATTGCCATTAGTAATACTCATACGAAGTTCAGTATCATTTATTTCAGTATTACTTTCGATAATTTTGTCAAAGTTTGATCTATCGATATCAAGTTCACATTGTACATTAGCATCATCATACATCGCATCTTTTGAGATATGTAGAAATTTATTATGTAATACATCATAAAATTCAACTATTTCAATGTTTTTGTTTGTAGCTTTAAGTGTTTCAATTATCCAATTTCTATTAACTATTACTTCATTTATCATATTCTCTTGTCTTATTAATTCTATACTTATTTGTTTACTCATAATCTATATGCCCTCTATTCCTGTAAAATGTTAACACTTATTTTTAATGTTTACAACACGATTCTAGTATAATAGCTTAATGCTCACTATAATATTGATGCAAAATTGCTAGTATAACAAGGGGAGTTAAAATCAACATTCAAAGTCTTGCAAAATATGCTACAATAAAAAAATTTTTGAAAGGAGTTCTTTCTCCTACTCGTATTATAGGTGAAAAGGAAAAAAGCCTTGAATGAAAATAATATGGAGGAATTTATTATGAAAAAAATGATTACTTTAGGATTAACAGAAGTACTTGTATTATCGGCAGGTGCGACAACTGCTTTTGCATCAACATCTATAAAAGGCACAAATTATGGCGACACTGATGGTAGAGGAATTTGTGATAACACAGGATTAAACATTGGGATTGGCAGAGGTTTATAAACTCCGACTAAAATTCTACCCGCATACTCTACAAGCATTAATAAATAAAAGAGTGGCATCGTAATTAGAAATGCTAGGAATCTTGATAGAGATCGTTTTAAATCCGTAACGTTGAATAGAAAAGTTATCATTGATACACCCGCATAAAGGGCAAGATGAAGGAGTAGGAGGGCTAAGAGTAGCGGAGTAGATAAGAGTTTCAATACCACGAATAGAAACTTTATTTACACAGTTTTCATTAAAATGAAGAAATTTCTCTTTAATATTTAGAGATAATTGTATAGAATTAGTAATGGACATAAGATGAATTCCTTTCTGGGGTGTGGTAACTACAGTTTACGGTAAATTTCTTCCTATGTCCTTTTATTTTTTTCATACAACATAAAAAGGTATTGGTTTTCACCAACACCAGATTATGTAGAATCTTTTTTTTTGTAAAATAAAAGGAGTTTTCATAAGAGTTATGAAAACTCACTGCTAATTAATCAATTTGAACTAAGCATGGTGATAGGCTAAGGAATAGCACAAAGCTACAAATGATAAAAGATGTTATAAAAAGAAATAAATTAAAAGAACCTCCTAATTTAGATTACACAAAAGAAATTATGTGTACATCTATTTTATTCGGTTCTTTTTTAGTCTAGTTTTTTATTATAGAGCGTTAGTATAAATATGAATTAAATCTTGTTTATTTAATTTTTTTACACTTCCAACAGTAGTAGTATCGTTATTTGTAGCTTTTGTAGCCATTTCTTCAATTTCATCAGTAGTTGGATTAACCCCTAATTGCGTGATTGAAATAGGCATTTTAATGGATTTAAAGAAGTTCTCAGTCTCTTTGATTCCTTCAAGCCCAACAGCTAACACATCTTCACCTTTAATACCTAATACGTTAGTAGCATAACTATAAAAACGATGAGGAATTATATTTATAACATAGCGAGCCCAGCTTCCCCAAACTGCAGCAAGTCCGGCACCATGTGCTACATCATAAATTCCGCTAAGTTCGTGTTCGATATTATGGGTAGACCAATCACCCCCAAGAGTACCACATCCTGTTAGTCCATTATGTGATAAACTTCCAAGCCACATAATGTTCCAACGCGCATCCAAATCATTAGGATTATTAGCTAAAGTAAGTGCATGTTTGATAGTTTGGCTCATTACGCTTTCAGCTATGCGATCAGTGGTTTCCATGTTGGTGGTATTATTAAAATATCTTTCCATTGTATGCATAAGAATATCAGCACATCCACAAGCAGTTTGATAATCAGGTAGTGTTAAAGTTAAGTTAGGGTTCATTAATGCGAATTTACAAATTGCTTCAGGATGACCACAAGAGCGTTTTAATAGCCCTTCGTCTTTTGTAATAACAGTCCCACTGCTCATTTCACTTCCAGCAGCAGCAATAGTTAAGATACATGCAAGTGGAACACAGCCAACAGGACTAGCAACACCGCTAAATAAATCCCAAACATCACCACTATATTTTAATCCCATACCAATAGCTTTGGCAGTATCAATAACACTACCTCCACCAACGGCTAATATAAAATCTATTTGCTCTTTTTTTGCTATATCGATACCTTCATAAACTTTAGATAATAAAGGGTTTGGAACAACACCATTAAGGTGCACAAAATCAATATTGAATTCATTAAGCGAGGATGTTACTTTATCTAATAAACCAGATTTGATGATACTGTTAGATCCATAAACTAATAAAACTTTTTTAGCATTTAGTGCTTTGAGTTCTTTTCCAACTAAAAGTTCTGCATCATTGTTGAATATTACTTTTGTTGGTGTAAAATAAGTAAATGTGTTCATAATTCCTCCTGTAATTTATATCTATAATCATATCACAAAAATTATAATAAAAACTGCAGATATGCTTTTGTTAAAAATAAAAAAAACTAAATGGAAGAATGCTATTTCCAATTAGCTCTTTTTAGATCATTTAATACAGTCCACATATTAACTGTTATTTAATGGATATATAATAATTAGTAACTAGGTGTTAATTTACCCTCTAATACATGTTTTTGGATTTGTAGAACAGTTTCAACATCAATGATTTCATCTAACAGGGCAGCCATTTCTTTTTTAGATCCATCTACTACTAAAACTGCTTCAGTATCGCTTGAATTCATCACCGAAACGGGAACATAGTTAATTTGTATTAGCTTATCTTTGATTTCATCTTCATTCCAAACAGCTGCATCAACCTCTCCGTGGAGTGTTTTGTTTAATATCTGATTATATTCAAGAGGCACAAACTGCACTTCTTTTCCTTCACAAACCCACTGTGTTAATCTAGTTTGGTCAATGGAGTCCTTATCAATACCTATTTTCATACCATTTGTAATTTCCTTAACATGCTGATCATGGAAAACAATAATATGACGAGATAAATAAGAATACTCATTGAATTCTTTAATTATTTTGATGTTGACATCCTTGCTTAATAATATATTGGCAGCATATTTAGAAATAATCGCAAAATCATAACGATTGGACAACAACATACTTATTCTATTTTGAGCGCCACGCATATAGGCCATGGAAACAGGGATATTATATTGATTTTCAAGTTCACTAATAATACCGGTCGCAAAACCTTCGTATCTTTTAGAATAAGGAAGGGGCATAACCCCAACAATACTATGAACACCAGAGAACTCTAATAAAATCATCATGTCTTTACTGATTAAAAAGGAACCTAAATGTCCTCTAGCCTCGAGGCTAATAGCTTTTTGTTCTTGGAGTAATTTTATTGCACCTTGAATTGTGCCTCGTGCAAGATCAATGCTCTCGCTTAATTCACTAACGGTGGGGATTTTTTCTCCTACGGGAATTCCAATAAATAACTGGGCCAGTAACATTGCCGACTGTCCATTTTTGCTAAATAATAATTTTTGATACCTCACTACAATCTCCACACTTTCCTAATTATGATGTAATAGCTAATTATGCTTTACTATATAATATACTATAACTTTAGTAGTTGTCAAAAAGACAAGTAGTAATCATTTAGTGTTCATAAATAGTTTGACATTATCTACATTATAGTATAAACTTAAGTTATATTCAATATACAATATATTGTATATACGATTTTGAAAGGAATAAACAATGTTTAAAGAGAGATTAGATATATTATTAGAAGCTGATATGATTCAAGAGCCAGTATATGCATTCGTTCTTAATTTTACTAACAAAATTCTAAAAGAACACGAAGGCATTGATAGTGATAAATTATCGATGTTCATTACTCATTTAGCAATGGCTACACAAAGAGTAATCAATAAACAAGATGAAAATGAAGTTAGTGAATCAATACTGGAAAGTTTGAAGCAAGAACCATCTTATGAAGTTGCTTTAACTTATTACGACTATATCATCGCAAATTCGGTAGTTGAGTATCCTAAATCTGAAAAAGGATATTTAATGATACATTTATGTAATTTATTAGAAGGGAGGTAACTCTAGTGAAAATTGCAATAGGTGGATTAAAGAAAAATGAAATGGCTGCAGCTATTAAAAAAGCTAGTCCTGATACTGAAACAATAATAACTACAGATATTGATGCAGTTAAATTGTTAAAAAACGGTGATGCAGACTACTACTTTGGGGCGTGTGAAAGCGGAGGTGGAGCAGCAATCTCAATTTTAATTGGAATGGTAGGATATTCAAAATGTTGTACAGTTTGTAAAAACGGGGGTCAACCCAACAAGGCTGAAATTGAAAAATTTGTTTCAGAAGGGAAGATTTGTTTTGGAATGACCGTATCTAACATTGACGGAACTGTTCCGGTATTAATGGAAGTTTTACAAAATCAATAAAGAAAAGAGGGAAAATAGATGGAGATCAATTTAATTAATTCGAGTATTATAGTAGCATTATGTGCACTAACAGCATTTATTTCGCACATGGGTATGGCGGTATTCCACGATGGAATCAGACCAGTTATACCTGAATATTTAGAAGGAAGAATGAATCGTCCTCAACTAGCTTCAATCGCATTTGGTTTAAGTGTTGGATTTATCGCATCAGTAGGTATCGGGAATGCCTTAGCAACAAACTTATTGAATCCTTGGTTACTGTTCTTATCTACGGATATTATCGGTATTGCTTCACCTAAAAAATGGATTGCTCCAATTTTAGGGGGTCTTTGGGGATTGTTATGTATCACAGGTATTGGTGGATTAAATGCAGCGTTAACTAGTGCACCTATCGATTTAATCGGTGCAATGGGTCAAGTTGGTAGCTATGTAGTTACTGGTTTTGCAATCTTCCCAATCGTTGCTATCGTTATGCAATTTGGAAACAAAAAAGGTATTATGGCAGCAGTTGTAGTATTAATAGCTCGTTTAGTAGGACCAATGTTTTCAACAGTAAGTGGAGACTCTTGGACAATGTTAGTTGGGGTATTAATTTTAGTTGGTTTAGCTATTGCAGAAGATATTAAAAATAAATCACAAAGTGATGAAACAGACAATGTATTTACTGAGCGTGTAGCTAGAATTAGAAAAAACTTACCATTCTTAATGGCTGCCGGTGGATTAATTGCACTAGCTTGTAATATGCATGTATTTGCAGGATCTACAGTTTCAATGTTCGATTTAGCTTCAGCATATGCACTTGGTGATACTGCAGAAGCTTCAGCAATAATAAACACTGCAGCAACTAATGAATTCATGAGAGGATTAAGCTTTATTCCTCTAATCGCAACAACAGCAGTAACAACAGGTGTTTATGGTGTAGCTGGATTTACTTTCGTTTATGTAGCTGGTTACTTAAGTCCTAACCCAGTTGTAGCTTTAGTTCTTGGGGCAGTAATTATCTTAGTAGAAGTATTAGTATTAGGTTTATTAGGAAAATTCTTAGGAAGATTCCCGACACTTCGTGGAGCATCTGACAACATTAGAAGTTCAATGGGTACTTGTGTTGAATTAGCATTACTTATCGGATCAGTTGGTGCATGTACGACTATGGGTGCTGCAACTACAGCAGGAGCAGCAGGTGGATTCTTCATCGGTGCAGCTATATATCTAATCAATGAGGTTACAGGAAGAAAAATCATGCGTATGGCTATCGGTCCAGTGGCAGCTATCGCAACAGGATTAATCTTAAATTTAACTTATCTAATTGGTTTAACACCATTTATCTAAGGTAAACAATGATTTATACAGTATTAGGACCTATTAATCCAGAAGAAATTGGAATTACGATGAGTCACGAACATTTATTGTTAGATTTGTCTAGAGTTCGAAAAAACACCGATTCGACTTTTGATGATTTTGAACTAATAGTTAGAGAAGTAAATAAGGCTATAGATTTAGGTGTTAAAACTATGGTTGAAGTTACCTGTAATGATATGGGTAGAGATGTTCTAGGATTAAAAAAACTAAGTGAAATCACGGGTTTAAATATTATTGCAAGCACTGGTTTTTATTTAGATGATTATCACTCAAATGAACTTAGAGCAATGTCAGTAGAAGAGATTGCAGCAATTTTTGAAAAAGAGCTAACGATAGGTATTGATAATACTGGCATAAAAGCGGGTGTTATTGGTGAGGTTGCTTCGAGTAAAGAAATGAGTGCAAGCGAAGAAAAAGTACTATTGGCAGCTGGACTTGCAGCTAGCAAAGTGGGTTGTGCAGTTACTACACATTGTCAATTAGGGTTACTTGCTTTAGAACAAATTGCACTTTTAACAAAGTACAATATGGCTAAAGATAAGATTATATTAGGTCATTTAGATTTAGCTAATGATTTAGACTATTATGTTGAGATATTAAAAACAGGAGTCAATATAGGTTTTGATACTGTTGGAAAAGAAGTTTATTTATTAGATGATTTACGTGCTAAAAATATTAAAGCTTTAATAGAATTAGGTTATGTAAATCAAATTGTTTTATCACAAGATGTCTCTAGATTATCGTATCTAGATGAATGTGGTGAACATGCAGGATATAAAACTGTTATGGAATCTTTTGTGCCATTATTAAAAACTTATGACATTAGTGATCAAGATATTAATAAAATGTTAATTGATAACCCTAAAAGAATATTTAGTTTTTAGATTAATAAGCTCAATTCAATTTTAGAGTTGAGCTTTCTTATTCAATTTAGAAAGGAGTTAGTTATTGATAAAATGAATTTATCAATACGTGAAAATTATGGAATCATATACATTAAAATCAATTTCTGTAGAAGAAGCAAAACAAAAACAATTTAAACTAATTGATGAAATAACAAAAGAATTCAATGGTTATGATTTTTTACAATTGGGGGATTTAGGAGTAGAGCGTACTGCTAATAAACCTAAATTTGTAACTAAAGTAGAGAAGGTAATCGCTCAGTATTTTAATGCAGAGAGTTGTGTTTTATTAGTTGGTGCTGGAACAGGTGCTATTAGATATGGATTAACTGCTTGTGACTATGTTCATAAAACAATATTAGTACACAAAGCACCGATATACCCAACTACATTAGTAACTATTGAAATGCTAGGATTAAAGATAATAGAAGCGGATTTTAATGATAAGGATGATATCATCAAAGTCCTTTCTAATAATTTAATAGATGCTGCAATTGTTCAACACACAAGACAAAAGCTAGAAGATAAATATGATTTAGAAGAAGTTATTGCAACAATTAAAGGCGTTAAAGATATCCCAATTGTCATTGATGATAATTATGCAGTTATGAAGGTGGCTAAAATGGGCTCGGAACTAGGTGCCGATTTATCAGCATTTTCCTCATTCAAATTATTAGGTCCTGAAGGAGTGGGAATATTAGTTGGAAAGAAAAAATATATTGATAAAATCGAAAAAATGAATTATTCAGGTGGAAGCAAAGTACAAGGTTGGCAAGCTAGAGAAGTATTAGTAGGACTTACTTATGCTCCTGTTGCATTAGCAATTCAAGCAGAGGTCTTGGATTCAATTATGCAAGAAATAAATGATAATAAAATCGAAGGTGTTAAAAATGCAACTGTTGCGAATGCTCAGTCCAAAGTTTTATTGGTTGAACTAGAAGATAATATTGCTAAGAAAGTATTAGAGGAAGCAGCAAAACTAGGTGCAGCTCCCTATCCTATTGGTGCTGAATCAAAGTATGAGATTGCTCCAATGTTCTATCAAGTATCAGGTACTTTTAAGAAATATGATGCTACTTTAGTGGACAGAATGGTAAGAATTAATCCAATGAGATCAGGTAAAGATACTGTACTACGCATATTAAAAGAAAGTATTCAAAAGGCAAAACAATAATGTTTTTAAAGAAAATGATTAGTGAGAATAGTCCATTAGTGGAATTAGCTTTTTCACTACACCAACAAGGGCAAGTTTTACCTGATAGTTATTTAATAGATGTCGATACTTTTAAAGAAAATGCTATTAAAATATTGAACCAAGCCAACCAACAAAATATAGATTTGTATTTTATGCTAAAACAAGTAGGAAGAAATCCTTATTTAGCAAAATTATTAGTAGCACTAGGTTATAAAGGTGCTGTTGTTGTAGATTTCAAAGAAGCCTTAGTTATGATGAAACATCATATTCCAATTAGTAATGTAGGGCATTTAGTACAGCCTCCAAAACAGCTGTTACAACAATTAGTGGATTATAATTGTGAATATTTCACTGTGTTTTCTATTGATAAAATAAAAGATATTAATGCTTGTGCAAAAAAAGCAAATAAGATTCAAAAAATCATGCTTAAAATTGTAGGCGAAGAGGACTTGCTTTACAGCGGTCAAATTGCTGGTTTTAAGATTGAGGAATTAGAAGATGTAATAAAAGAAGTAAAAGAGTTAAGTAATGTTACTATTAGTGGAATTACCTCTTTTCCTTGTTTCTTATATGATGAAGATTTAAAGAAAATAAAAGCATTAGATAATTTATATACACTTTTAAAAGCAGATGAGCTGTTACAAGAATGGGGTATAACTATAGATAACATTAATGCACCATCAACTACTTGTGTAGAGACTTTAAAGTTGATGAAACAATATAAAATTAATAGTGCTGAGCCAGGTCATGGGTTATCAGGAACTACACCAATGCATGCTTATGAAAAAAGTGATGAAACTCCATGTGTTCTATATTTAAGTGAAGTTTCGCATAATTTTGATGATAAAGGATACTGTTATGGCGGTGGTTTTTATCGTCGCTCACACATGGCACAGGCACTAGTAGGACCCAATTTAAATGCGGCAAAACCCATAGAAGTTGATCCATTAGATTTAGAAAGCATTGATTATTATTTCACCTTAAATAAGCAATGTAAAGTGAATGATACTGTAATCATGGCTTTTAGATTTCAGATATTTGTAACTAGAAGCAATGTCGTTTTAATTGAAGGATTATCTCAAAATAAACCTAAAGTAATTGGTAATTATGATAGCTTAGGGAGCGAAATCAACTATGGGTAGATTTATTGTAATAGTGTTAGATGGATTTGGAATTGGTGCTATGGATGATGCCAAAGTAGTACGACCTGGTGATGAAATCAGCGATACTTTCGGAAGTATTTTAAAAGATTTTCCAGATTTAAAATTACCTCATTTAGAGCAACTAGGATTAATGAATGCCTATGGAAAAGAAAGTGCTTTAATGAAATTTAGTGATAAAGCAGTTTTTGGTAAAAGCAAGCTAAAGCATGATGGAGCTGATACTTTTATGGGGCATCAAGAAATTATGGGGACAAATCCTAAAAAACCACTCGTTCTTCCATTTTCTCAAAAAGTAGATGCTGTAGCAGAGCACTTAAAAAAACATCAGCACAAAGTAGAATATTTAGGCAATGATAAAGTGAAATATTTATTAGTAGATCAATACTGTACAGTTGCTGATAACATTGATGCCGATTTAGGGATGGCGTATAATTGTACAGCACCGTTAGATTATATGCCTTTTGAAAAGCTACTAGATATTGCTAAAAAAGTTAGAGAAATAGCAACTGTTAATCGAGTAATTCCATTTGGTGGAACTGGAAATACTATTG
Organism: uncultured Holdemania sp.; assembly: GCA_964370435.1. Classification (GTDB taxonomy): domain Bacteria; phylum Bacillota_I; class Bacilli_A; order Erysipelotrichales; family Erysipelotrichaceae; genus CALVGQ01. The sequence continues at coordinate 19,747 of CAYJJG010000017.1, read as the reverse complement.
ATGATTTATTGGCAGCAGCAGAGATAAAACAAGAACAGTTTATAGGTATCCATGCGGTTAAATCAAAATCCTATGAGCAAGGTTATCAATGTCTTCATTTAGGTTATGGAGTTAATGAAACGGTACAAGCACCAACATTATTAGCAAAGAAAGAGATTTCGGTAACATTGTTAGGAAAAGTTGCAGATGTCGTAAATAACAATCAAGGAAAATCAATATCTTGTGTAAATACAAGTGAGGTTTTAGATTTAACTATAGAAGAAATTAAAAAGCTAAATCATGGGTTTATATGCACTAATGTACAAGAAACAGATTTAGCGGGACATAGTCAAGATTCAAAATGGTTTAAAGAGTTATTATGCATTGCTGATGAGAAAATAGGAACCATACTCTCTTTATTAAATAAGGAAGATATTTTGATTGTTATGGCAGATCATGGTAATGATCCAAGTATTGGCCATAACCGACATACTAGAGAACATGTACCTTTATTAATAAAAAGTAATAATGTTGCACTAACTGTGGGTACCCGTGATACATTATCTGATGTAGGGGCTACAGTGTGTAATTACTTTAACTGTGAAATGCCAGAACATGGTAAATCCTTTTTAAAGAAAATCTAATTTATTTCGTCTTTTAAAAGTAAATGATAAAAATTTGCTGTTAGAGGAGGTATTGCGAAAAGCATAACTATCGATGTTTCTTCAGTACTAAAGTTACTTATAATAGCATAATAAACTTGAAGAATTAAGCTTAGGTAGAGAATAACAATTAAAAATAAAAATAGGGGTGCTAGACTATGTTTTAGCACTTTTTTTCTACTTATAATGAGTAAAACTATATAGTAGCTAGTGACGATAAAAGAAACAAGGTTCAATAGAAGTTTAACAATATATAACATAAATACCTACTTCCAAATAATAAATATAACTGTATTGTAGTATAGCATAAAACGGTTAAGGCAGATAGTTGTAATAATATTTTCAGGGAAATAAAACCTTAATAAGACTACATTGTATTGATTTGAAATATATTATAAAATTAATAAATACATTCCTTTATTGTACAAAAGCAGTATTTTTTAAATACCCGTGGTATAATAAATTGAATAGTGAGGTATGACAAATGGAAAAAATTAAAGTAGCAATCATGTATGATTTTGATAAAACATTATCACCAAAAGATATGCAGGAATTCTCATTTATTCCGTCAATAGGCATTGAAGATCCAGCAATCTTCTGGAAAGAAGTAAATGATTATACTGTAAAAAATAAAATGGATCCGATATTATCGTATATGTATATTATGTTAAGAAAGGCTGAACATGCAAACCAGCCGATAAGACGTCAAGATTTTGTGAGTCTAGGAAAAAAGGTGGAGCTTTTTAATGGTGTAGACACTTGGTTTAAGCGCATCAATGAGTATGCAAACCAGCTAAATATTGAAATTGAACACTATATTATTTCTTCGGGTTTATCAGAAATAATTGAAGGTACAAGTATAGCTAAAGAATTTAAAAAGATATATGCATGTAAATATGTATATAATGCCAGTGAGGTAGCTATATGGCCTGCTACTGTCGTTAATTTCACTACAAAAACACAGTATCTTTTTAGAATTAATAAAGGAATTCTTGATGAAAGTAATAATGTTGATTTAAATAAGTCCATGCCAGATGATAAAAGACCTATACCTTTTGATCGCATGATCTATATAGGTGATGGGTATACCGATATTCCAGCAATGAAATTAGTGAAACAAAACGGTGGTAAAACAATAGCTATCTATAATCCTAGTGGTAATGATACTACTACTGCTAAGGATTTATTTAATGAGAAAAGAGCTGATTTTATTGCACCTAGCAACTATGAAGAAAACAGTCCAATTGACGAAATTGTAAAAACAATACTACAACATGTAGAGATTGAATATCGTGTAAAAGCCATCGCTCAAAGCTCAAAATAAAGCATGAGAGCGATTTATGGCTAATTTGGAAGGAGGAATAGCATTGGAAAATAACACTTTGATTTCGCAAGCGACTTGTCGAACGTGGTTTAAATATTTTGAAAATCATAATGTATTTTATCTTCATGCAATGACAGGTTATGGTAAAACAGCACAATCAAAAGTATTTGCACAAAGATATTTTGATATTTATAGGATTTATAATGCAGGACGTAAAGATATTTTTAAAAGCATTGAAGTGATGTTTTTAAAATGTGAAAAAACAATCGAGAAGAAACTGCTAATAATTGATAATGTACATAAAATAACAAATAAAACAACTCAAAAAAAGTTGTCTAATTTATTAACTTCAAAATTTTTAGAACATAATAATATTAAAATAATGTTATTAAGCACAGCACCACTTCCAGAATATCTTTTTCCTTTGAAACTATCCAATACAATAGCTGTAGAGGATAAGAAGACACTAAAAATTAAAGCACAACAGATTGCTTCTTATATAATAAGTAATGATAGTTTTGATAGTTTAAATGAAAGTGATGTAAAAAGACATATAAACAAGTGTATAGAGTTTAGTGAAGGCTACCCAGTTGCAGTAATTTTATATCTGCAAAGACTAGCTGAAAAAGTTTATAATGCTGATACGGTGCTTGATTTTACACGTAATGATTTATATAGCTATTTTGACACAGTGACAAAAGAGCTTTCAAAAAAAGAACTTGAATTACTTCTTCATCTCTCGGTTTTCAATACCTTTACATTAGATATGGTAAAAGAGATTAATAAAAATATCACTAAGGCTGATTTAATACCGCTGTTGGATTATGGTTTTTTAGAACCTGTTTCACAAAGTAGTTTCAAAATAGAATCTAATCTTTATCATTATTTACAAGGTAAGCTTGTAAAAACCGATTTATTCGATCCTAAAATAGTTTTAGAAATAGCAGGTAATATTTATGAAGCAAAGCGAAATATGGAAGCAGCACTTCATTGTTATTCCTTAGCTGAAAATTATGAAAAAATTGAAAATATAGTAATATATTTGAGTGAAAATGCAGATGGGTGTGAATTTGCAGAGATATGTGATGAATATATAGGAAAACTGTCATTAGATCAAGAGCAAAAAAATCCACGCTTACTTGGTGCAAAAGCATTGATACAAGCCTATGCACTTAAGAAAAATGAATTTGATAAATATATGCAGCAATTAAAAAAACTTGCATATGATGAAAAAAATAAAACAGCTTCAGAAGTTTATATGCGAACTTTAATTGCTTGTCCTATAAGTAATTCAGATAATTTAAAAGAAAATTTAGTTTTGTTTTCGGAGTATGTTATCAAAACTGGTGCATCGTTCAAATTTATTACACCAACTGGTAATATGCCAAGTCTTTTAAATGGTGGGCTTGATTTATTACCTTGGTCAAAAAGCAATAAAGTATTTCACACAATGATGAATAAAGTGGTAAAGGCAGTTATAGGTTATGAAGCAATTGGAGCTTATAATACGATAATTGGTGAATTGCACTATGAACACAATAAAAAAACTGAAGCAATCGATAGTCTTGCAAAAGCACTTGATGAAGCAAATCGCGAAGGTAGCATAAGAATGCAGTATACTGTAGTTGCGATTATGGCACGACTTTATTGTACAGAAAATGATCATGAAAAAGCACTAGAAGTGCTCAATCAGTTTTATAAAAAGGCTGAGAAGGAAAATTACTTTGAAATACTTCCCAATATTGTTGCCAGCATGGTACAACTTTCACTGCTCACAAACAGAGCAACATTTTGTAATACATGGCTAGAAAAACAGGCGCCTAATGAGCACAAGAAATTTTATTTGACACAGCGACATGTGTTGTTTACCAAGGCAAAAGTGTATGTTTCATTAGGGAAATATATTGATGCTCTACATATTATCTCTGTGTTAGAGCGCTATACATTAATAGCAGAGCGTAGATATTTTGCAGCACAGCTCCATATATTAAAGGCAATAATATTATATAGAAGAGGTGAAGAATACGAGGAACAACTATTTCGTGCACTTAAAATTACCTATGAATATAAGCTTATACGCATATTAGCGGATGAAGGAGTAGCATTGTTACCTATTCTTAAAGAAATGTTTAATAAACAACATTATTTTGATCCGGAATATATAGCAATTATTGAACGGGAAACTAGTAAGATGGCTGAGTTATATCCAAATTATCTCAAACCTTTGCAAAGAAATAGGGGGCTTACTAAAAAGGAAATGAGTATTCTCCATCTTTTGGCACAAGGGCGAAAAAATGAAGAGATGGCAAAGGAATTGAGTATAGCCTTACCAACAGTAAAGTTTCATATTTCAAATATTATGAACAAGTTTGAAGTTAAAAATCGTGCTTCTATACTAAAAGTGGCACATGAAGAAAATATACTTTAATTTAGATAGTAAACAATATTATTCTAATTGATAATCTATTGTTAAATGTTAAAATAATTGAATACTATATTGACTTTATAGGCTTGTAGCAATATACTGAATAAAGTTGAAAACAATTACAAAAGGAGCATTAAATGATGTTTAAAGAAATGTTTATAAAAAATAAAATTTTTATAGTATCTATCGCTTTATCAGCTATGATTATTTTGTTTACTATTACCGTAGGCGGCCTTTTAAGTCAGCCATCAAACGAGAATGAAATTAAAGAAGAGTCAACTGTAACTCAATCTCAGCAAGAAAACACAAGTGCAAATAATGAAGATATAACGGATATTGAATCGACAGAAGAAGTTAATTTAGAGCTACTTATGGAACAAAATGCAGATACTTTAGGTTATATTGAAGTTTTAGGTACCAATATAAGTTATCCAGTAGTGAAGGGTATTGATAATGTAAAGTACCTTACTACTAATTTTGAAGGTGAGTATGATAGTAAAGGAACTGTTTTCGCAGATATGTTTAATGGTGATTCTTTAAGTGGACCATTAACTATTTTATATGGACATTATACTCTTGATGAAACTTTTTTCTCACAGCTGCACCGTTATAATGAATTGGAGTATTTTTTAGAAAATCCTGATGTGGTATTGCATACGACTGACGGTGTTAAAAATTATCAAATAGTGGCTGCATTTACAAATGATCACTATAATTTATTGTACAATAGAGATTATTCACAACAAGAAGATATGCAGTATTTCCTTAATCATATTTTAGAGGTTGATCCCAATGCTAATATTTTACCTGAAGAAATGAGTGTTGATGATCAATATTTATTACTTTCTACTTGCATGAGTTCCTCTAGTACTGAAGAACAACGTTATATAGTTGTTGCAAAATTAGTGTCTTAATTAATAATAAGAAAAACATCCTGTGATTTTATCAATGCTCAGGATGTTTTCAATATATTAGTTTTTATTAAGATGTTAAAAACAAATCATTATAAAACCTACATATTATGTGACTTTAATTAATAATGCTTGATAAGGATTTAATTTATTTTTTTCATAAAACAAACAATTATTGAATAATAGCTCTCCTTTTAAATCGAGAGAATAGTTGACTTTCTTAGAACTTAAATTAATAAGAACAATGAAAGTTTTATCTTTATAATTTCTACTATAAGCTAGTATTTGTTTGTGGTTCTCAAGTAATACTTGAAAATCACCATCACTTAAAGCAATTTCTTTTTTTCGAAGATCGATTAATTGTCTATAAGCGTGATAAATGCTCTTGTTATTGCTTATATCCTTTTCAACATTTATTTCAGGATAATTAGGATTAACAGTAATCCATGGTTTACCACTAGTAAAGCCAGCGTGGTTACTACTATCCCACTGCATGCAGGTTCTAGCATTATCACGTGTCATACGCTTTACAACTTTTTCTGCTATGGCCTTTGGAAGATGCATCATTGTTTGTAAAGTTTCATAAACATTAATAGCTTCAAAATCTCGCCATTGATTTTTTTGTAGCGTACAATTAGTCATACCGATTTCTTCCCCTTGATAAATAAAAGGAGTTCCTTTTAAAGTTAAGGTCATTAGTGCAAATGCTTTTGCACTGGCTTCACGATATTCCTTATCATTACCAAAACGAGATATCGAGCGAGGTTGGTCATGATTATTCATATAATTACCCATATGATAATTATTTTTCTGCATGTCTAACTGCCAACTATAGATGATCTTTTTAAATGTACTGATATTCCAACGATAAAGTGTTCTAAAATCATACTTACCTAGGGGACCGCAATCTTGCAGATGTAAATCAAACATAATCATCATGCTTAATTCCCCGCGCCCCTCACCTGCATATAAAGCACAAGCCTCTTTATCGACCATCATTCCTTCACCTACAGTGATGAAATCATAATCATTTAATGACGACATCATTTCTTGTATATATTCATGTGATAATGGTTGATTCGTGATATATTCTTTCGCGAACTGATATCCTTTTTTTTCAGGGCGATAGCTAGGTAATCCTTCTTCTTTAGCTATTGTATTAATTACATCAAGTCTAAATCCACTAACCCCTTTATCAAGCCAAAAGCGCATGATATTAACGATTTCTTTACGCACGTTTGGATTTTTCCAATTCAAGTCACATTGATGAGGAGTAAAGGTGGTTAAGTACCAACTATTGTCCTTTAAGGGATCTTTTTGCCAAGCACTGCCACCAAAAACACTTATCCAGTTATTAGGTTCTTTGTTTTCAACACCTTCTTTAAATAAATAATAGTCGCGATATGGGCTGTCAATGTCTTCTAAACATGATTGAAACCAGATATGTTGATCGCTAGTATGATTAGCCACCAAATCCATCATTAATTTAATATTTCTTTTTTTACAGGATGCTAGTAATTCATCGAAATCAACCATAGTACCGAATTCAGGATTAATATTATAATAATCACTAACATCATAACCATAGTCAGTATTAGGGCTACAGTATATAGGAGATAACCACAACATAGTTATACCTAAATCACTTAAATAATCTAATTTTGAAATAATTCCTTGTATGTCTCCTATCCCATCATTGTTAGAATCTTTAAAAGAACGTGGCCAAACCTGATAAATAATTTCATTAATTTTATCCATGATATACCTTCTTTCTAAATATGCACTAGTATTATAATTATATGGTATGATATTTAAAGAGTCATTGCAATAAATGATTATAAAGGAGAAAGCAGATGAATATAAAATTATTAGTTTTTGATATAGATGGGACACTTATTGCACATAAGAAAGATACAATTGAAAAAAGCGCAGTAGAAGCAATATCTTTAGCAAAACAAAAAGGATATCATGTGTTAATAGCTACAGGACGATGTTATTACTTTTTAAGAGAAGAAATCATTGATGAAATTGATCCAGATTTATATGTGACCATAAATGGAACGTGTTTAGTAAATCGTAAACAAGAGATACTAGAAACACATACCTTTGATAGAAAAACAATGGATAGTATGATAACTTATGTACGTGAAAATGAATTGTTATTAGGATTAAAATATGAAGATTATATCATTTCTCCAATACATGCAAAAGAATATGCTGATAGTTATATCGAACTAGAAAGTTCAAGAATATTAGTTAAAGATGGAACACTAGCAAATTACAATGAAGAGTTACTAACTAAAAATGCTATGGGTGCTTATCTTATAGGAGATGATAAAGATAGTGGTGATAAATTTTTAAAAGCAGTAAAAAATGTTAATGTAAAAAGAGTTAAAGATAATACTTTTGATATCTATCCGTGTGGTGTAGATAAAACTAAAACGATTGAAAGTGCTTTAAAACATTATAATTTAACATGGCAAGAAGTTATGGTTTTTGGAGATGGAGAAAATGATATTGAAATGCTTAGTAAAGCTCAAGTCGGTGTAGCAATGGGCAATGCTTCTAAGAACGTTAAAAAACATGCAGATTATGTTACTAGTGATATCACAGAAGATGGCATATTCAATGCTTTAAAGTATTTTAAGATAATTTAGATTGCTTCGTGCCTATAGCCTAAGATAGACTATGATATTATCATTAACTATAATAGCGGAGGTTAATGATATGAATAAAATAAATATTGGCATTCTAGGAGCTACTGGAGCAGTAGGCGAAATGATGCTTAACATAATACAGGAGCGAAATATTGCAGTTAATGAAGTTCGTTTATTTGCCAGTAACAAAAGTGTAGGAAAGAAAATAAGATTCAAAGATAAAACACTTATTGTTGAAGAAGCAGATGAGCATAGTTTTGATGGCTTGGATATTGTTTTAGGTGCAGCATCCAATACTGTTGCCCAAGTTTATGCAAAATACATTGTAAAAGCAGGTGCACTCTTTATTGATAATAGTAGTGCTTTTAGAAGTCATCCACAAGTTCCTTTAGTAATACCTTGTATTAATGAACATCATATTAATAATAGCCAAGGAATTATTGCCAATCCTAATTGTGCAACAATAATAGCGTTAATGGCTATACATCCCATAATTCAGCTAAGTAACGTCACTAAGATGGTTGTTTCGACGTATCAAGCTGTTTCAGGAAGTGGAAAATGCGGTATGGAAGAATTAAATCAACAAATGGAAAACTATGTACAAAAACGTTATAGTGTGCCACATGTTTTTAATAAACCTATATGTAATAATGTGTTACCACTTATCGGGGAATTAAATGAAAATGGACATAGTAGTGAAGAATTAAAGCTTCAAAATGAAGGAAGAAAAATTTTAGATGACGCGCAATTTACAGTAAGCTGTACTTGCGTGCGTGTTCCGACTATGCAGTGCCATAGTGAAGCTATTTATTTAGAAACTAAAGATGCACTCAGTGTTGAAGAGATTATAAAAAAAATCAAAAATACAAAAGATCTAATATATGATGAAAATTATGCTTCGCCATTAGAGTATACTAATCAAGATAGTGTAGTAGTAAGTCGTCTAAGAAAAGATAGTAACAACGACAAAGCTATATTATTATGGTGTATTGGTGATCAATTAAGAATAGGTGCAGCAACCAATGCAGTATTAATATTAGAAAGCTATTTAAAATTAAAGTTCACTTAAAGTTCAGTTTGAAGACACAACATTATCATATAATTATTATATAGTATATTCAGGAAGAAGAGGTGACACTTAACTTAATAGATTAATAACAAAAAAATTCATTTCCCTTTTTATAAATAGATAATAAGAAAAGCTAGACACCCCCTGGTCTAGCTTTTTACATGAAATAGTATAAAATCTAAATTTAAAAAAGTTCACTTAAAGTTCAGTTTGAAGACACAACATTATCATATAATTATTATATAGTATATTCAGGAAGAAGAGGTGACACTTAACTTAATAGATTAATAACAAAAAAATTCATTTCCCTTTTTATAAATAGATAATAAGAAAAGCTAGACACCCCCTGGTCTAGCTTTTTACATGAAATAGTATAAAATCTAAATTTAAAAAAGTTCACTTAAAGTTCAGTTTGAAGACACAACATTATCATATAATTATTATATAGTATATTCAGGAAGAAGAGGTGACACTTAACTTAATAGATTAATAACAAAAAAATTCATTTCCCTTTTTATAAATAGATAATAAGAAAAGCTAGACACCCCCTGGTCTAGCTTTTTACTTTGAATAAAGTGTGGATTGTTTTGGGAATTATCGTGTATAATAAACAAGGTAGGTGAAGAGTTATGGATAATGCAGAAAGATTTTTAAATGCTTTTGCACTAATAGAAAAAGAATGCTATAGAATAATTAATGATGCAGGTTATAAGCGCTTTTATCAGCTAATTAATGAAGCCGCGAAATACAGTAATGTAGTGAGAAAGTATGAAATGGTTTTACAACAATATGGAGACTTAAGAAATGCTATCGTACATCAACGTACTGATGATGGAGAAGTTATTGCAATTCCAGTAGATTGGGCAGTTGAAGATATTGAGCGAATAGCTAAAATGCTGAGTGCACCACCACTAGTTAGTGCATATTTTTTAAAGAAGGTGCATTTTTGTGAAAGTAACGATAAACTTGATGTGGCATACAATAAAATGAAAACACTGGATACTAGTAAAATACCAATAAGTAAACAAGGTAAATTTTTGGGTGTTCTTACCTTAGAAATGATAATTGATGCTATCATGAATAACAAAGAAAATTATTTGAAATTAAATGTAGAGGCAGTGTATAAACCGAATTATAAAGTTGAAAAAGTGTATTTTATAGATAAAAATAGTACTCTGCTAGATGTGTGTGAAATTTTTGAAAATGCACTCCATAAAGGGGCTACGATAATAGCGATATTAATTACTGCTACAGGATCAAAAGAAGAAAAAATTGAAGGTATTATTACAGTTGCAGATTTACCAGAAATCATAAATTTAATAAATTAAAAAAAAGTTTATGCTTATTTAAAAGAACTACATATAACCTAACTTCAAGTTATGTGTAGTTCTTTTTATTTTGTTCCAGTATAATTTTCATCAAGTAACTTTTCGGATTCTAATGTTATACTTCGTAATGTAGAGTAATTATTTTTTAATAAATTTAAACAAATTATATCGATGATATATAACTGCGAACAACGTATTGTCATGGCGTTTAAACGACTGTTTGACATATCGTTACTTGTTCTTAAAGAAACATCGCTAAGTAAAGACAGTTTATTATCTAACATTCTGGTTATAGAGACAAGAGGCACATTTTTGTTTTTAGCTATTTTTGCCATTTTAAGAATTTCTTTAGTTTCTCCAGTCTCTGAAAAAGCTATAACTAAATCATTTTCATTAGCATTAGATATAGTGGTATAAATAATATGAGCATTGCTGGAGTAAATGGAAATTAATCCCATCTTCAACAAATGATTAGCTAAATAATTTGCAAAAAGTCCTGAATTTCCTATACCACAAACTATAATTTTATTTGCTTTTTCGATTTTCTTTATTGCGGTATTAACTAAGGATGCTTGATTAATGGAATTAGTAAATTTTACAATTTCAATATACTGTTCTGCAATTTTCTGGTTTGTTACATGAGTATTGTCATCAACACTGATACCATCCATATAAGACGAAGTAGGTATATCTATACTGAGTTGTAAATCACGAAAACCTTTATAACCCAATTTTTGTGAAAAGCGAACGATATTAGATTGCCCAATTTGCAAATGATCAGCAACTTCTCTAGAGGTAGAATGTTTAATTTCATCTAAATTGTCCATTAAGTAATTTGCGATTTTGCGCTCAGTATTAGTAAATTCATTTTCTAGTAATTTAATTTTAGTAGTAAGCATAAATTTCATTTCCTGTTCATTATCATATAAATTATAACAAAATAACCAATTATTTACAATTCATCAATTAATAAAATATAGTACATTGTTAATGAAATAAGTTTAAATACATTAGTTAATTCATTTTTTTAATGTATAGATGATACAAAATAAATTACAATATAACTATTTATATCAAATATAAAATAATTATATTGTTATAATAGCTATAATTTATCAAATTAATTGATACATAATATTTATACTAATCTTAGATAAAATATATTAAAATCAATGTATTTTGTTATATTTTCATAAATCTGCAATAAAATATTATTTTTTTAAATAAAGTATTGTTTTTTTTATTAAACAATTATATAATGTGGATAAGTTATACAAAATAATGTTTAATTAATGTATATTTGATACAAAGGAGGGTGTATATGACATTAATACAAGCAGCATTAATTGGTATTTTCGGCTATTTATCATCAAATTATAACCCATGGGGGTTTGGACAGCTATTAGGTTGGTATGGTATTGGACGACCTTTAGTTTCTGGCGCAATTATTGGTTTAATTTTAGGAGATTTAACTACAGGTATTTTAATGGGTGCTGCAGTTCAGACACTCTACATTGGTTTAGTAACTCCAGGATTATCGATGCCAGCAGATTTAAACACAGCAACGTATATAGGGATTCCTCTAGCGATGGTTGCAGGAGCATCGACAGAGTTTGCGCTAACACTTGCGGTTCCACTAAGTGCTTTAGGTATAGCACTGGTTTATGTGGTTCAAACGGTGAATGTTTTCTGGCTTAGAAAAATGGATAAGTTAGTAGATGAAAATAAGTTAATTCAAGCAAGTAATATACCGTTATGGGCATCATCATCACAAGCAATTGCAAGATTTGTTCCTATCTTCTTGGCTTGTTACCTAGGGCAAAACTTTATTGTCCCAGTGGTAGAGAGTATCCCACAGTGGTTAGGTGATACCTTCATATTGTTTGGTCGTATTTTACCAGCAGTAGGGTTTGCGATGTTATTAAGAATGTGTTTAAACAAAAATTTAGAAATTTTCTATTTTATTGCAGGATTTATTATGGTTAGAGTTTTAGCGATGCCAATTACAGTGGCCTTAATGGTGGCATGTTTATTAGGATATTTAGATATTAAATATACCAGCAAAGAAACTGATGTAAAAATGGAGGTAGAATTCGATGACTAAAAAATTATTGTCTAAAAAAGATGTTTATAAGAGTTATAGCTATTGGATGAAGTTTGCGCTATCTTGTCAAAATATGGAGCGTATGGAAGCACCTGGTTTTGGTGGGATGTTTGCAAGAATAGCACATAAGTTATATAAAGATGATCCAGTTAAACAACAAGAGTTAGTAAAGAGACACATGACATTTTATAATACACAACCGATGGTTGGGTCTGTAGTTAATGGTATTGTTCTTGGTATGGAGGAGCAGCGCGCTTTAGGTGCTGATGTGTCAGATGAAGTGATTTCTAGTACAAAAATTGCATTAATGGGACCGCTAGCTGGTATTGGTGATTCTTTATTTATTGGTACTTTAATTCCTATTTTATTAAGTATTTCTTTAGGTTTAACCGGGCCTGAAGGAAGTATCATTGGACCAATCTTCTATATGATAACATGGGTAGCTATTATGTTAAGTTTCTCTTGGATTACCTATAGTTATGGTTATCGCCTAGGAACAAGCGCAATAGCTATGATTACCAATAGTGCAATTAAAGATAAAGTTGTGCGTTTTGCAAGTATCATTGGTATGGTAGTAACAGGCTGTGTTACTGCACAATATGTTAGATTTGGTATCACTTGGGAGTATGTTTCAGGTGAAATGACACAAAGTGTTCAAAGTGTAATTGATGGTATTTTCCCAGGATTATTCCCGCTTTTACTTACAATATTAGTTTGGTTTTTACTAGACAAGAAAAACTTTAAATTATCCACTTTATTTGCTGGAATATTCTTGTTTTCTTTAATAGGAACATTCTTTGGGATTATAGGATAATATGATTAACTTAAATGATTTAAACAAAGAATTAATCGTATCTTGTCAAGCCTTTCCTGATGAGCCCTTATATGGTATAGAAACAATGCTAAAGCTAGCTAAGGCAGCGCAATTAGGTGGTGCAAAAGCACTGAGGCTAAATGGACCCCAAACTATTGAAGCAATAAAAAAAGAAGTTCCTCTTCCGATTTTTGGAATAAATAAAATACTTCCTAAAGACTACAATAAAAAACGTGATGTAATTATTACACCTACTCTTGAAGCAGCAAAGGAAATCATTGATGCTGGATCTGATATTATTGCTTTAGATTGTACTTTAAGAGAAAATCGTACTAAAGAGGATATCTTGAGTTTAATTAAAAGTATTAAGGCGATATCTGACGTGTATATTATGGGTGAAGTAAGCACTTTCGAAGAAGGATTAATTGTAGAAGAGGCAGGTTGTGAGATTATCTCTACTACGATATCGGGATATACTGAATACAGTAAGGAGATGATGGAGCCTGATTTTGAATTAATCAAAGAATTAGCTCAAAAAACACAATGTTTAATTAATGCAGAAGGTAGATTTCATTGTCCTGAAGACGTTATAAAAGCGTTTGATTTAGGTGCATGGACAGTTACTGTAGGAAGCGCAATTACAAGACCGCATTTCATTACAAAACAATATATAGAGAAAATAGCAAATTATAAGAGGTGTGTATGCAAAAAATAGTATGTTGTAGAATAGATGATCGCTTGATTCACGGACAAGTAGCGGCAGTTTGGACAAAATATGTGAAGCAAACAAGAATAGTCGTTGTAGATGATGAAGCGAATCAAGATGATTTACAAAAGCAAATGCTACGCTTAGCGTGCCCTGCTGGAATAAAATTATCGGTGTTATCGGTAGTGAAAACCTTAAATAATTTTAATGAAGGTAAATATGATAACGATCTCATTATGTTGATTGTAAGAAATCCCAAGTCGATAGTAGAGTTAATTAAACATGACTTTAAATGGCTTCCTCAGGAGATTGTGGTTGGTAATATTTCAGCTAGACCTGATAAAAGACAGATTCATAAAGGGATTAATGTTAATCAAGAAGATGTAGATAATTTTAATTTTATGGTAAGTAAAGGCTATAGCCCTTATTGTCAACTTTTACCACAAGACGAAAAGAAATTAATTACAAGGCTAATTTAAAATCAAGGAGGAAAATAAAATGAACAAAGTATTTGAGGTAGTAGAAAATTTAGTACAAGAGGTAAAAGAAACACAACAAGAGAACATTGAATTAAGCAGTAAAGCTATTGTAGAAACACTGAAAAATGGTGGGATTATCCAAGCCTTTGGAGCAGGGCACTCTAATGCAGGAGCGTTAGAGTTAACACACCGTGCTGGAGGATTTATTCCAACAAAGAATATTAAAGAGCCAGCAGGTGGAGCTTATGAAAGTGTTGAGGGAGTAGGAGCTTCCTTCATGAAAAAAGTAGATGTAAGAGAGCATGATGTAGTGTTTGTGATTTCTAATTCAGGAAGAAATCCACTGCCTATAGAAGTAGCACTAGGAGCTAAACAAAAAGGAGCAACCGTTATTGCAGTGACTTCATTAGAAGCTTCAAAAAACTTAAAGTCAAAACATAGTTGCGGTAAAAACCTTTATGAGATAGCAGATATTGTACTAGATAATCGTATACCAGAAGGAGATAGTGTAATTGATGTAGAGGGCGTTGATTCCAAGGTGTGTGGAATGTCTACAGTAACAACCTCCTTATTACTACAAGCAGTAACTTTAAGAGCAGTAGAATTGTGTTTAGAGGCAGGAATAACACCGCCAATATATAAATCACAGAATGTTGATGGTGGGCGTGAATTTAATGAGGCTTTAGAACAACAATATTTACACCGCTTATATCGAATTTAAAAATTACTTTACTTAAAATATAAAGTGACAATAAAGTTGTAGTTATATAATACATTTAGTATCATTTTAAAGAATTAAAAGAGTTAGATCTAGTAAAAAAAGGCTAACTCTTTTTGATATTTATGAAATCATTATTAATTTTAGATGGGACGCTAATTAAAATAGTCAAGATAAATGATAATCTTAACTAAGATGATTAAGAAATAATTAAATTATTAAGTTTTTTATTGTATTTTAGAGTAAAAGGATAAAGTACTTATCTTATGAAAGTCTATATTCTATATTTCCTTACAGTAAGTAATATTATGACAACATCAATAACATCCACAGAAAATATACATCTTTAAATACAATCTAGCTCTTAAATTTATAGGAGTTTAAGGCTGTTTGACTTTTAAAAATAACTTGGTTATACTTCAAATGTTTAATAGTAGTAAAGATAATGGGGTGAAATAGAGTGAAACAATTAACTAAAGAAAGCATTATTCAAACAAGCATCTTTTTTGTTCTATTAATTCTTGCGGGATTGCTGTACCAAATCCCTGTTTTTATACAAATTAAATACCTATTACTAGGTATGATAGGACAAGTGCTATCCGTGACAATCTATATTGCACTTTTTTCTTATTGGACAATAAGTATTTATCAGCGGATTATGCAAAAACATGTGCGTACGACGATTATTCTTCTAGGAATGAATATGATTTTTTGGATTATCCTAAGATCAATCAAATGGCATGCTTTCACTTTTGCTATAGTGGAAGATCGACTATTATGGTACATGTACTACATTCCTATTTTATTAATACCACTGCTCTTTTTCTATATTTCTTTATGTTTAAATCAAGCAGAAGATTTTAAACCTAATAAAAAGTGGCTGTTGTTACTTATTCCAACGATTCTTTTTATAACTTTAGTCCTTACTAATGATATCCATCATCTAGTTTTTATTAATGATACTTCAATCCGTACTTATGGGGCTGATTATAGCCATGGAGTAGGATATTTTCTTATCATTGGTTACATCATTATTCTTGTGGTGGCATCATTAATTCAAATTATGCATAAGTTTAATGCTTCTATTCAAACAAAAAAAGCCTCTTTATTACCATCATCAGTATTATTATTGATTTTAATATATGGGATTGCCTATATCATTAAACCTAATTATGGAATAGGTTATTATTTAGATTTAACCGTGTTTATTTGTGCAATGGTAGTTTTTTTCTTAGAGGCTTGCATAAAGACAAAAATTATTCCCTCTAATCAAGGGCATCAAGCTTTCTTTTATAATGCTGCTATCCATGCCCAAATACTAAATAAACAAGGAAAAGCAGTATATTCATCCGATACTGATTTAGTAGTGAAAGAAACTGATTTTGAACAATTAAAAACACAACATAGCCTTAACTTAGATGAGAATACGATACTTTATATGAGTGCTATTCGTGGTGGCTATGTAGTATGGAGTAAAGATGTAACTTTTATTACATCTAAAATAAAAGAATTAAAAAAACTAAATGATAATTTGTTTAAAGAGGTAGATTTATTAGAACAAGAAAATACTCAAAAAAGTGAAGCAGCACGCTTAAGTAAACTTCAAGAGTTACAAGAGATGATGATTCAAGAAATTATTCCATACAGTAAGAAAATAAAAAGCACTTTAGGTGGTACTAATGATTCAACGACAGAGGAAACACGAACATTACTTTTTGAAACGAGTATGACCTCCACTTATTTAAAAAGAAAAGTAAATTTAATTTTAACGGCTCAAACAGAAAAAAAGATTACAAGTGAAGAAATGCAACGTTGTTTTCTAGAATCTTTTCAATTACTTAGAATTTTTAATAAGACTTGTCAAATTCATATTGTTGAGGAGTGTACCATGAATTTATCCACAGCCATGTTAAGTTATGATTTATATCAGTACATTATTGAAAAAGCGAAGTATCAATTTGAAATAATTTATATTACCTATAATCAAGAGGACCATAATACCCTCTTTACCATTCAAATATCTAAGGAAAGAAGCTTAGCACAAAATGAAATTGAAAGCTTTGAGTTAGTTAAACTAACTTCACTACAAGCTTATATCAAAATGAGTGAAGAAACAGAAGGCTATACCATAACTTTAGTTATACCTCATTAAAAAAGAAAGGAGAACACACCATGTCATTTGTATTATTAGATGACCGCGCAAGAGCCTATATTATTGCGTTCATGATGTTAAGTCTTATCTTATTAATTATCGCTATAATCGCTAGATATACCTTTGTTCAAGACAAAAAAATAAGAGTCAGTCACATTGTAATGGCGATAATTAATACCGTATGTATTGCTAGTTCGATGGAATTAAATCATTATACATGGATGTCGAATAAGTTTGAGTTGTCACGCTTTTCAAAAGTTGCGATGAATACACCAAACATGATTGCGGTACTTTTTAGTATATTCACAACTATTTTAGCAATAACCATGATGGTTAAACTTTATCTAAATAGTAAAGATAAGCTTAATG
Organism: uncultured Holdemania sp.; assembly: GCA_964370435.1. Classification (GTDB taxonomy): domain Bacteria; phylum Bacillota_I; class Bacilli_A; order Erysipelotrichales; family Erysipelotrichaceae; genus CALVGQ01. The sequence goes on along the minus strand of CAYJJG010000017.1, from coordinate 2,050 downwards.
TTTTTTCTGTTAAAGAAGCAATAGAAAACTTGCAAACAGCAATTGCCTTTACAAATGAAGAAGGAGCAATATTGCTTTCAAATCACCTCATGCAAAATTTAAGTATTGAGCTATGTGGACATGCATTTTTAAGTGGTGATCAATTTTATCAAGAATTACTATCTATGCATAATGACAAAAACTGTGTCATAAAATCGAAAGAGCCAGCATTTATGCTAAGAGATCAAAAGGTGTGGCAGTTCACAAAAAAAACAATGGATCTTCAACATCAAACTTATTATCAAATTCTTGCGAATGATATTACTGCACTGTATCACCTTAATGAAGATACTGCAAAAATAAATGAAAAATTATATGATCAGCAACAAAGACTAAAAGAATTAACGAATAAAATTGAAAAAAATACCGAAGAAGAAGTAGCGCTACGATTAAAGGTCAATTTTCATGATAATTTTGGAAATTTACTGGCACTCACTAAGCAAACACTAAGAGAAGGAAATGAAGTTGATGAAACTAGTGTAATTACAGAGTACTGGGATCAACTTAATAAGGTACTTTATGATTTATCACAAGATACAAAACCTAATTTATCATTAGAACAGCTACAGCTATTTGGTGATAAACTTGGGTGTAAAATAGAGTTTAGTGGTGAACTGCCTAAGCAAGAAGAAACAAGGGAAGTATGCTTATTATGTATTAATGAAGCATTAAAAAATGCTTATCGTCATGCGCATGCCAAAAAATTAATAGTAAATATTCAAGAAACTAAAGACAAAATCCATTTAAAAATCTATAATGAAAATAAACACGCACCAGAGGTAATTCGTGAAGGTGGAGGTTTATCGGGTTTGCGCTATAAAATTGAACAATTAGGTGGCGTAATGAAGATTGAAGCTAATCAAGGGGTAACTTTAGAAGTAACATTAAATCAAACTAAGGGGGAATAAGTGATGTACAATGTAATAGTAGTAGATGATCAAAAAAGTTCACAAGACTTAATGAAGTATGCCATACTGCGAGGTAATGATCGTTATAATCTAGTGAATACAGTTTTTGATGCAGATGATGTAATGTTGTCACTACCCTATGATAAAGTAGATTTAATTTTAATGGATATTTATACAGAAGGTAAAGAAAATGGTATCAAGGTTGCAAAGAAAATTAAAGAGCAGTATCCAGAAATAAAGATTATTATATTAACTTTTGTGTTACAAAAAAGACATATAGAAGAAGCTAAAGGAGCAGGATGTGAAGGGTTTTGGTATAAAGACCATGCCGACATTGATTTGTTAGAGGTAATGGATAATGTTATGAATAATAAGATTCACTATCCACTAAGTCAACCAGTAGTTACAATTGGTACGGCTAAAACTTCTGATTTTACTAATAAAGAATTGCAGATACTACAAGCCAAAGTTAATGGCTACTCTAATGAAAGAGTGTGTGAGCTATTAAATATCAAAAGTAGAACACTAGATACCCATCTAAGTAACATCAAGAATAAAACAGGCTATGACAGTTTGTTAAAGCTTGTGGCAGATGTATCGGCCAAGAAATTTATTATTGCAGAAGATAAAAATGAATTAGATTAGTGTGAAAAGAAAGAATCTAATGAGGGTAGTGGGTGGTTGGCTATATCGGATTCAGTTAATTTAAAAAATTAAAAATAGCGGAAATACACGATGTTTTTAAAAATTAGGTTTGTTATAATTTGGAAAATTGTCTTAGTTATCTATTGAAAAGCGGGGTTAAATAGATGAATACAAATTATAGTTGCAGACCAACAAAACAAAATAATTTCGGACAAAATATGTCCGTTTGTTTGATGTGTTCATTTTATCATGGAATTAATTAAAGGTTATCTAAAGTCTATAAAGACGTTGGATAACCTTTTCTTGTTTAAATATAAAAGTTAAATGGTTTATAAGGAGGTGGGGAAGTTGAAAAAAACGATAGCCATTTACATCCAAAATCGCCTGTTATTGTCAGGGATTGCCCATGCTATTGAAGCAAAAAAAGATTTAACAAAAATAGAGATTATTCCCGATAT
>CAYJJG010000016.1:0-33966 GCA_964370435.1 uncultured Holdemania sp. | reverse complement strand
TTTATTGCGGATATTAAAACAGTAATACCAGTTAAATAAGGATAAGATTAATAGTATAGGTTATAATATTTTGTATTAATGTTGAAAAAAGTAGAGATATACTAAAAAAATATGCTATAATTCTTTAAGAAGGTGAGTGGTCAGATGAAAAAACGATTAATTTTGTTACTTGTAACAACCTTGTTTATGACAGTTTTAACAGGATGTCGAATAGTAACTCCTAAAGTAGTATATACGGTATATCCTATTGGTTATATTTTGGATCGTTTAGCGGGTGATCGTATTGAAAAAGTATCAATTCAAGAAGATGTAATTGTACAAAGGGCAACCGTTGTAGACAATGTTGATTATATATTAGAAGATGCAGAATTATTTCTACATATTGGTAATTTGGAACCATATATGGAAATTTATGGAACTACTATACGTAGTGCTACACCAACGTTAGATTTATCTATAAAAAGTAGTATTTATAATTTTAATAGATACACACGATTTGTTGTAGATAATGTTGAGTCTTGGGTAGAAACACCTTATTATGTAAATCCAGTGATGGATACTATTGATACGAATAATCGTGATTTATACGTTTGGTCTGATCCTATTTCTATGGTATCTATGGCTAGAGAAATTAAAGAGTGGTTACAAAGTGTATTTGTAGAAGAATTTGATGCTATTGAAGAAAATTTCTTTAGATTAGAGAGTGATTTAATCCGCTTAGATGCTGATTATCAAAATCTAGCTACTACTTTAAAAGAAGAAGATAAAACGGTTAAGTTTGTTTCGATGACAGCAAGCTTTGGTAATTGGCAAAGAACGTATGGCTTTCAAGTTTATCCTATTATATTGTCTAAATATGGTACATTACCAACTGATGCACAATTAGAAGTGATTAAACAAAGAATTATCGCTGATGGCGTACAATATATTGCTTATGAGCCAAATATGACTGAAGATATGATTGTGTTATTTAATCAGCTAGAAACAGAGCTTAATTTAACCCGAGTTAATTTAAGTAATTTGTCTAGTATTAATGAAACACAAAAAAATGAAAATATGGATTATATTTCTATTATGTATGAAAATTTAAGCACTCTAGAAAATATGGCAAGTTACAATGTAGGAACAAGCGGTACTCATGAAGGTGATCCTAGTCAAGACGAAGAACCTAGTGAAAGTGAGTAATAATGTAGGACATTAAACAAAAGACCGATAAGTCGGTCTTTTTACCTAAAGGAGATAGAGCAATGAAAAAAATGATGTTAGTAGATGGTAATTCATTATTATTTAGGGGTTTTTATGCCACTATTTATGGAAGACCAATGATGACTAGTGAAGGCATATATACTAATGCTGTATTTGCTTTTGCTAATATGTTGAATAAGGCAATAAATTTAATACAACCTGATGCACTTTTGGTGGCCTTTGATTCTGCTAAAAAGAATTTTCGTCATGAAATTTATGAAGATTATAAAGCCGGAAGAAAAGAAACACCGGTTGAGTTAATTGGTCAGTTTGCTATTGTTAGAGAATATTTAGATGCAATGAATATTTGCCGCTATGAATTAGATGGAGTAGAAGCAGATGATATCATTGGCAGTCTTGTTAAAAAATATCCTGATTATGATATCAATATTTTAAGTAGTGACCAAGATATGTTACAGCTTATTGATGATACTACTTCGGTATGGTTGCTTAAAAAGGGTATTAGTGAAATAGAAGAAATGAATAAAGCTGCTTTAATGGAGAAAATGGGACTTACACCAACTCAAGTTATTGATTTTAAAGGTTTATCAGGCGACAAATCGGATAATATTCCTGGTGTTCCTAAAGTGGGTGAAAAGACTGCAATTAAGTTACTACAAGAGTTTAATAGTGTTGAAGAGTTATTATCACGCACTGAAGAAATTAAAGGTAAAATAAAAGAGAATATCATCAAATATAAAGATCAAGCACTGCTTTCTAAATGTTTAGCAACAATAAAAGTAGATGTAGAGTTAGATTTAGCCATTGAAGATTTTAGTTATGAGGCTACACGTTATGAGCAAATTGCATTTTTTCAAAAATATGAGATGAATTCAATGATTAAAAAACTTCAAGAACAAAGTGAAGATGTACTTATAAATGATTCTGTTTCTTTTAAACAAGTACAACAATGCCCACCATCATTGTTACACGAAGATGTTGTAGTTATTGCTGATATCGATTTTGATAATCCATATTTAAGTAACTGCTATGGACTAGTGCTAAAAGATGAATCAGAGAATGTCTATATCACCTTAGAGGATGTGCAAGAAGATCAAGCATTACTGAGCTTTTTAGCAAGTGAAACTAGTAAAATAACTTATGATGTAAAAATGCTTTATCACGTTTTATTAAGGAATAATTTAGTTATTAATGGACTTCATTTTGATATTATGATTGCTTCATTTTTATGTGATACTACGATAACTAGTTTAGAGAAGCTACAAAATGAATATCAGTACAATTTACCGTATCAATTAGTTGATATTTATGGTAAAGAAAAAAAGCCACTTTTACCTAATCTTGAAAAACAAATAGAGTATGTTTGTGCAAAAGCAGATTTACTTTATTTGGTTGCCTTAAAAAACAAACATCAATTAGCTACTATGGGGTTAGAGAAGCTCTTTTATGAAATTGAAATGCCTTTAGCTAGAATCCTTTTTGAAATGGAAAAACAAGGTGTATTGATGGATGAAGCTAGATTAGATTTAATCTCTAAAACAATGAAGGATAAAGTAGAAAAAATTAGTGCTAGAATGACACAGTACTGTGATAGTGAAGTTAATTTTAATTCGCCAAAGCAATTGGCGGTATTATTGTTTGATACCTTAGGTCTAAAAGCCAATAAAAAACGCTCTACTTCAATTGATATCTTAGAGAAATTACAGGGAAGTCATCCTATAATTGATGACTTAATAGAGTATCGTAAATACCAAAAATTAGTAAGTACATATACTGAGGGGTTAAAGAAATCAATTTTTGATGATGGTCGTATTCATACAATTTATACACAGTGTGTAACTCAAACAGGTCGATTATCAAGTGTTGCCCCTAATCTTCAAAATATTAGTGTGCGTGATGAAGAAGGAAGATTAGTAAGAAGTGCCTTTATTGCAAGTGATAACAATGTGTTAATTGCAGCGGATTATTCGCAAGTAGAATTACGTATATTAGCTCATATGGCTAAAGAGAAGAAACTTATTGAAGCTTTTAATGCTGATATTGATGTCCATACTAAGACAGCTTGTGAACTTTTTGATGTAGCGGTTAATGAAGTATCATCTTTGCAAAGAAGACACGCAAAAGCTGTTAATTTTGGTATTGTATATGGAATCTCAGATTATGGTTTAGCAGAGCAAATTCAAGTTAGTTTAAAAGAAGCACAGGCATTTATTGATAAATACTTTGAAACTTATCCTAATATTTCGGTTTATATGAAGGAAGTTGTCGAATTCTGTCAAAAAAACACGTATGTTCTTACTTTGTTGAATCGTCGACGTGTTATTGAGCAAATTAATGATCGCAATTATGCAATTAGAGAATTTGGAAAAAGAGCAGCAATGAATGCTCCAATACAAGGAACTGCTGCGGATTTAATTAAAATAGCAATGATCAAAATAGATAAACGAATGAAAACACAAAACTTACGTTCTAAAATGATTTTACAAGTACATGATGAACTTATATTTGATGTCGTAGTTGAAGAGGAGCAACAAATGAGAACGTTAATACAAGAGGAGATGGAAAACGCAATGACCTTAGATGTTAAATTAGAAGTTTCTATTGAATCAGGTAAGAATTGGTATGAGGCTAAATAATGCCAGAATTACCAGAAGTAGAAACGGTTGTAAGAACCTTAGAACATCTCATTAAAGAGGCTGAAATTGTGCATGTTAATGTGCTCTATGATAACCTTATAGAAGGCGATACTCTTCAATTTTGTAAACAACTAGAACATAAAACATTTACTACGTTTAATCGTAGAGGAAAGTATATTATTTTAGGTTTAGATAATTTAGATTTGATAGTACATCTACGCATGGAAGGTAAATTTTATGTTAGAAATAAAGAGGAACCTTACGATAAACATACTCATGTACAATTCTTTCTTTCAGATCAGCGACGTATAGATTATCATGATACAAGAAAGTTTGGTAGAATGAAGCTTATTGAAAAAAATCTAAGTGTCGATTATTTTAAAAAATTGGGACCAGAACCTTTTGATGAAACATTTAATGAAGACTATATTAAAAAATATTGTATTAATAAGAAAATAGCACTTAAAAAACTATTATTAGATCAAGGATTTGTAGCAGGCATTGGTAATATTTATGCTGATGAAGTGTGCTTTAAAGTAAGGCTACATCCTTTATTTCCAGTACACAAATTAACAAAGAAAAAGCGTATCGAACTTGTAGAAGCAATACGTGCGGTATTAAACAAAGCAATCGCTGCTGGAGGGAGTACGATACGTAGTTACACTTCTTCACTAGGTGTAAATGGACTTTTTCAACTACAAATTGATATGTATGGTAGAGAAAATAAACCTTGTGTTGTGTGCCAGACAGCAATAAAAAAAATTAAAGTACAAACGCGTGGGACTTGTTTTTGCCCTCAATGTCAAAGGATGAAATAGATGAAAAAAATTGCAATTAGTGGTACAATTGGATCAGGTAAAACTAAATGTAGTGAAATACTAAGAGATTTAGGCTACGATGTTTTCGATTGTGATCAAGTGGTAAAACAGTTGAGTCAAAAAAATGAAAAAACCTACATAAAAATTATTAAACGCTTCCCTGAAGTTGAGTTTCATGAGGGTATAAATCGCGCCTTATTAGCAAAAATTGTTTTTAACGACGAAGTAGCGAAAAAAGATTTAGAGCATATTATCTATCCAGATTTACTGATGAAAATGAAGGAAGCTATGGAAACAAGTGAAGCAAATGTGTTTTTTGCTGAAGTACCACTACTTTATGAAAGTGGCTGGCAGTGCTATTTCGATGGAGTATTATTAATAAGTATTGATGATAAGCAGCGAATAAAACGAATGAAGCAACGAAATATGACCGAAGAAGAAGTACTCAATAGAATGAAATCACAGTATAGCGATCAAGATAAAAGAGCTAAAGCTACATGGGTTATTGAAAATAATAATAGCGTGGAAGAGTTTAAGGAAAAGATTATACACTGGTTAGCTTGTGTGGAGGATAAATAATGGAATTAAAGGGGAAAGATGGTTATAAAATTGAAAGTTTATTTACACTTTCAAATGATCAAACACAAGCACTTATGCTTTGTTATCAAGCATGTATGGGGGCTACAGCTGTAGCTTTATACTTAACTTTAATAAGTGAGGCCCATGGGCAAAGAGGTTTTGAGCAGCATCAAAGAATATGTGCACTTATGGGTATAGATATTATTGCTTTTGAACATGCTCGTAAAGTATGTGAGGAATATAACCTTATTAAAACTTTTTATCATGAAAGTGAAGTAAAGAATAATTATATTTATGTTTTAAAGCCGACCTTGTTAGTAGAAGAATTTATTAACCATGGTGTATTTGGAAGAAGATATTTACAAATAGTTGGCTCTAAAGCGATTGAGGTGACTAAAGCTATTATCACAAAGCCTGTTCATGATAAAAGTAATTATAAGAATATTACTAAAAAATTTAATGTACAATTACTTCAAAACTGGGATAAAGAGGATGAAGTTAGTTTTTCAAAAGTAAAGCCAACCTATACTATTAATCAGGCCATGGAATCGCATATCAAGTTTGATTATGATAAGTTTTTACAAGAAAGTAGTAATTTATCTTTTCCTATCGAAGCGCGAACTAAAGAAGCACTTCAAGTTATTGGTGAATTAGCGACTATTTATGGCATTAATAGTGATCGTATGCGTATTATGGTGGGACATTGTGTTAATAATTCTACTAATGTATTAGATATTCAAAAACTTAAAAATTTAGCTTGGAGAGAAAAACCAACACCTCAAAAGTCTAAGAACAAGTGGGACATATCTCCTGTTTTATTTCTTCAAAATTATCAAGACGGCATTGAAGTGAGTAAACCTGATGCAAAAATACTAGAAAATTTAATTACAAAGTTTCGCTTAAAACAAGAAGTAGTTAATGTGTTAATTGAGGCTATTTTATTAAAAAATAATAATCGCTTAAATACAGCATATGTAGAAAAAATCGCAACATCATGGGTGCGTAATCATATTAATACTTTAGAAGCAGCACAAACTGCAGCAAAAGAAATTGCGGTTAAGCAAAGTAGTTACACTCCACGAAAGGCAAGTTTACCTAAATCCTTTGAAAAAGAAGCTGTAAAGGATCAGCCTTTAAATGAACAGGAGCAAAAAGCTATTCATGAAAAGTTGAAGAGATTGGAGGAAAATTAAATGAAATCATTAGAATTTAAAGTTGAAGTTAATGAAGAAGTACTTAAAGAACGTGCGGTACTAATCAATACATTAAAGAAAGATAATTATCTTAAAGAACTTTGTGTAAAATCTAATATTGATTTCAATTTGATTGAACAATTTCCTTATCGCTTTTCTAAATGGCTAGAAAATATTAAACTATGTCAACAATGTACTGGATTAAATCAATGCAAACAAGAGAACAAAGGTAAAGTCTACCATTTGAAAAATGAAGGGTACTTAGATTTCGTATTGCAATCTTGTCGCTACACTAGACAACATCAAAAAGAGCTAGCTCATTTATCAAATATGGCTATCAATGATTTGCCTTCACAGTTACATGCTATTAAAATGGCACAATTAGAAGTGACTTCTTCTAATATGGAAGCATTGTCAGCAGTTAGTGATTGGCTTGAACAACCAAGTGCAGTAGGTTACTATTTGCATGGAACCCTAGGAGTAGGAAAAAGCACTTTAGCAGCGTGTGCTTGTAATTATCTAGCAAGAAAAGGTCATTGGGTTGCTTTTGTAAATGTACCTGATTTTGTCCAACGCATGAAAAATTTATTTAATAGTCCAGAAGAATATCAAAAACAGATGCGTATCTTACAGCATGTAGACTTCTTAGTATTAGATGATATAGGTGCTGAAAGCGTTACTGCATGGGTAAGAGATGAATTATTGTTCCCAATATTAAATAAGCGCATGGAAGAAAAAAAGTATACTTGGTTTACAAGTAATGAAGATTTTAAGAGTTTAGAAGAGCATTATGCTTTTAGCACAAAGTATGGTGTTGAGCAACTAAAAGCCCTTAGAATTATGGAAAGAATAAAAACTTTATGTAAAGAAATTGTTATAAATGGCGAAAACAGAAGAAAACAACAACTTTAGCATTTATTTTAAATAAAGAAAGTGGTATTATAGTTGAGGTATTAAAGGAGGTTTTTTGATGATAGGACGCATTGGTATTTTAACATCGGGAGGCGACTCACCGGGAATGAATGCAGCTATTCGTTCCGTTACAAGAGTTGCGATAGCTAACGGCATTGAAGTCGTAGGTATTTACGATGGTTATAGAGGTATGGTGAACGGTGATTTTAAAGTACTTTCAAAATCAGACGTTAGTGATATTGTCGATCGTGGTGGTACGATATTAGGATCAGCACGTTTACCAGAGTTTAAGGAACTTAAAGTGCAACAAAAGGCAGTTGAAAAACTTAAAGAAGCTAAGATTGATGCTATTGTGGTTATTGGCGGAGATGGGACTTATCGTGGTGCAATGGAGTTAACAAAGTTGGGAATCAACTGTATTGGACTTCCAGGTACTATTGATAATGATATTCCGGCAACAGACTTTACAATTGGCTTTGATACAGCACTAAAAACTATTGTGGAATGCGTTGATAAACTTCGTGATACATCAAGTTCTCATCATCGTTGTTCAGTAGTAGAAGTGATGGGAAATCGTTGTGGTGATTTAGCAGTTTATTCTGCAATAAGTTGTGGTGCAGAAGCAGTAATCACTCAAGAAACAGGTTTTGATGAAGAAGCATTACTCGAAAGTATTCGATATTTAGATACAGTTCGCAAGAAAAATCATGCTATTGTAGTAATAAGTGAAAAAATTACAGATACTAATGATTTAGCTAGAAAAATTAGTGCGAATACCGGTTTTTCAGGTAGAGCAACAGTTTTAGGACATATTCAACGTGGTGGTAGTCCTACACCAACTGACCGTGTATTAGCTGCACGTATGGGTGAAAAAGCTGTAGACTTACTTATTGAAGGTGTTGGTGGTCATTGTGTAGGGATAGTGGACAATGAAATTGTCTCTTATGCTATAGACGATGCACTTAAAATGCCTAAAAAATCAAGAAAGACATTCTATCAATTATTTGATCGATTAATATAGGAGGAAATTATGGTAGGTAGAAAAACAAAGATTATTTGTACGATTGGTCCAGCTAGTGACAACGCAGAAATGATCGAAAAATTAGCAAACGCAGGGATGAACATTGTTCGTTTCAACTTCTCACACGGTGATCGTGAATCTCAAGGTGCAAGAATGGACATGGTTCGCTCTGTATCAGACAAAATTGGAATTAACTTAGCAGTATTACTAGATACAAAGGGCCCTGAAATTCGTTGTGGATTATTTGAAAATGGTATTGAAGAATATACACGCGGTGAATTTGTAACAGTATGTCGTGATGAAATTCTAGGAACACATGATCGTTTTCATATCGCTTGTCCTGAATTATTTGATGATATCAAAAAGGATAACTATATTCTAATTGATGATGGAAAAATGAAATTAACAGTTCTTGAAAACAATCTTAAAGGGGAATTAAAGTGTCGTGTAGAGGTTAGTGGTCCAATTAAAGACAGAAAGGGATGTAATGTTCCAGGTGTTAAATTGACGATGCCATTTATTTCTGAAAAAGATGACGCTGATATCCGCTTTGGATGTGAAAAAGGTGTAGACTTTATTGCAGCATCATTTGTACGTCGTGCTGAAGATGTTGTAGCAATTCGTAAAATTTTAGTAGAAATGAATAAACCAAAAATCGAAATCATCGCTAAAATTGAAAATCAAGAAGGTTTCGACAATATCGATGAAATTCTTGCTGTTGCCGATGGTGTTATGGTAGCACGTGGGGATTTAGGAGTTGAAGTACAAACACAATTTGTTCCAATTTATCAAAAACAAATTATTAAAGCTGCAAACAATCATGGTAAACCAGTTGTTACAGCGACACATATGTTAGATTCAATGACAGGAAATCCTCGTCCAACTCGTGCTGAGGCAAGCGATGTTGCTAATGCAGTGTTAGATGGTAGTGATGCTATTATGTTATCTGGTGAATCTGCTGCTGGTGAGTATCCATTAGAAGCGGTACAAACTATGGCAACAATTGCAGAAGCAACAGAAAAAATCATTCCTTATCGTGAACGTTTATCTTTATCAAAACGCTCAAGCAAAAAAACTGTTCAAGATGCAATTGGTATTGCAGTATCTGATGCTACTTTAACATTAGAAAATATCGGAGCTGTTGTTGCCTTCACTCAAGGTGGAACTACTGCTCGTCGTATTTCTAAATTTAGACCTGCTGTACCTATTTTAGCTGTAACGTTCTCAAAAGAGGTACAATGCCGACTTGAGAGTTATTGGGGAGTTACTCCTATTGTATCTGATGTTAAAAATGATATGATGAACGATGATGAATTAGCTAGTACTTATGCTAAAGCTTATGGTATTAAACCAGGACAATTAATTATTATCACAGCGGGTTATCCTACAGGTGAGGGTAGTGCCAACATGATGAAAATAATTGAAGTAAAATAGTTATAGAGTTGATTTGGTCGATGACTAAATCAACTTTTTTAATAATTAGTTATTTTCCGCATTACTACGGAAAATATTTAAAAGTATTCTATATTAAAATTGTTATAATAAAAATGCAGAGGGGATTAAATGGAAAATAAAAAAATTTTAGATATGATTCAGGTTCTAAATAAACGAAGTTCCATGACCAGTAATGAACTTGGCCAAGCGTTAGGGGTTAGTGATCGAACAGTTAGAAGTTATATTAAAGAACTAAATATCGCCATAAATGAACACGGTGCATATATTGAATCTAAAGCAGGTAGTGGTTATAAGATTATAGTTGAAGATAATGATAAGTATCTGCACTATCTTTTAATGCTACAGACAAAAGAAAATTTACCTGAGACCTCTCTTGAAAGAATAGCTTATATACTTGAATATTTACTGTTAAATCATGAAGAATATGTTTCTGTTGAGGAACTTATTGATATGTTATATGTATCAAAATCAACGATTAATAGTGATATGAAGGAAGTAAAAGCTATATTAAATGCATTTAATTTAATTTTGCGTTACCAAAGTAAATTAGGTTATAAGATTGAAGGAACTGAATTTGCATTTCGATTGTGTATGAGTAAATACACAAATATAAATGTTAATCTAGAAACTTTAGATCAAATTAAGCTTCAAATTAATGAGCTACTTAATAAAAACTTCATGAAACACAAATTTAGATTAAGTGATATTTCTTTCGATAACTTATGTAATCATATTTATTTAACTATCTGCAGAATAAAAGAAAATCATTTTATTACAGATTTAAAGGTTGATGATTATTTCTATGCTACTAAAGTAGATTTAGTAGAAGATTTAATAGTTGATCTTGAAAAAAAGTTTATGATCACCTTTCCCGTCTATGAAAAATTTTATCTTGCACTGCATTTAGGAAGTAAAGAAATTGTAGAAGATAACATTATTATAGAAGAAGAGGCTTATCAGCTTAGTGATGAAATGGTTAAATTTATTTTTCAAAACTACAACATTGATTTCTCAAATGATTTAAGACTTAGAATGGTGTTGGCTATGCACTTAATTCCATTAAAAATCAGGCTAAAATATGATATGACTCTGCAAAATCCGATTTTAGCTCAGATTAAAGAAAAGTATGCATTCGCTTTTGTATTAGCAAATGCAGCTTGTGGGGTTATAAGTAATCATTACCAAAGAGAATTGGATGAGAATGAAATAGCATATTTTGCGCTTCATTTTAATTTAGCGTTAGAAAGAAAACAAAGCATTACACAAAAACTAAATATTTTGATGGTATGCTCAACAGGTCGAGGAAGTGCCGAATTATTGTCATATAAATTTTATAGGCAATTTGAATCACATATTCAAGAAATTATCACTTGTGAAATTTCAAATATTAAGGAAGTTGACTTATCTGAAATTGATTATGTCATTACGACAGTGGATATACCAATAAAGTTAGATAAACCTATATTGAAGATAAGTAATTTCCTAGAAAATGAAGATATAAAAGCTATCAATCAAATATTTAAGGATGAAAAATTGCCGATGGATTTATATTTCGAAAAAGAGTTATTTTTCAATGATATAGAAGCTGAAAGTAAAGAAGAAGCCTTATTAGAAATGATTAAGAGGGCTTCAAAAGTAAAATCTTTATCGGAAGATTTCTATGAATTAGTTAAAACACGGGAAGATAATGCCACAACAGCATTTGGTAACTTAGTTGCAATACCTCATCCCTATAAAATCACTGGTGAAGAAACCTTTGCCGTTGTAGCGGTTTTAAATAAACCGGTGATGTGGGACCAAAAAGAGGTGCAATTTATATTCATGTTAGTTTTAGGCAAAAATCACCCAGATTTGAAGCAGTTCTATGCTGTTGTTTCACCATTTTTATTAAGTAAAGATGCGATTTCATCAGTAATAAAAATGAAAGATTTTGATCACATGATCAATGAAATTAGAGAATTGGAAGAAAGGTTAAAGAGAAATATCTATGGAAAATAACTATGAGGTAGCCTTTGGCATAATTTTACATGCTGGTAATGCTAAAAGTATGGCAATGTCGGCTATACGTGATGCGCGTAACTATAAGTTTGATGAAGCTACTAAAAAAATTGAAGAGGCTGAAAAAGAACTTACTGAAGCACATCATATTCAAACTAAATTAATACAAGATGAAGCAGGGGGACAAGCAATTGTCGTTGATTTAATTATGGTTCATGCACAAGACCATTTAAATGGGGGGATGATGTGTATTGAGCAAGCAAAAGAATTTATGATTGTATATCAAGAAATTCAAAAATTAAAAAGGGAGGAACATTAAAATGAGTATATCTCAAAGAATTGAAAAATTTATGCGCCCAATGGCTGCAGTAATGAACAAAAGTAAACATTTAAAAGCTATCAGAAATGCCTTCGTATTAATCTTACCATTTACATTGGTAGGATCTATCTTTACAGCACTTGCAACATTTCCTTTTATGGAAGGATTTTTAGGAGCTGAATTAGTTGGTTTCTTAACTACATTTGTTTCACCAGCTAGCCAATATAGTGCTGGTATTATTGCTTTGTTTGTGGCAATTGGTATAGGTTATCACTTATCAAATGAATATGGAGTAAATGCTATCAATGGAGCTATGGTTGGTATGGTTAACTTCTTAATTCAAGCACCATTTACAGTTAATACTGAATCAGGTGAAGTTATTTATGGTGTATTATCCTTTGCTGATTTAGGACCTAATGCAACTTTTACTGCAATTATTGTATCGATGATTTCTGTAGAAATTTATCGTTATATTATTCAAAAGAAATGGACTATTAAAATGCCAGAATCTGTACCTACAATTATAGCTGAATCATTCACCTGTTTCATTCCAGCAATTGTAGTTATGTTTTTAGGATTATTAGTTCGTTACGGTTTCTCAGTATCAAGTTTCTCAACAATGACAGCAGCAGTATATCAATTTGTACAGGCACCATTATCTGGTCTTGGAACAAGTTTCATCGCTACAGTTTTAATTGGTATTTTATGTAATTTATTCTGGTTCTTAGGATTACACGGACAATCATTAGTATTTGGTATGATGGGACCAATTTGGGGACCTCTTTCAGGAGAAAATATTCAAGCTCTTGCAGCTGGAGAAGCAATTCCTAATTTAATGTCATCTTCATTCTTCGGTAGTAATGTAGCTCTTGGTGGATGGATTGCTGTACCAATGTTAATTGCAATCTTCTTGTATAAAAAACGTAAAGATTGGAATGAATTAGGTAAACTTGCATTAATTCCAGGAGTATTCAATATTTATGAACCACTTATGTTTGGATTTCCATTAGTATTAAATCCACTTACTTTAGTTCCAATGATTTTAACTCCAATCATTACTACTAGTGTTATTTGGGGAACAATGGCAATGGGATTAATTCCATATGCAAATGGTCTACAACTTCCTGCAACAACACCTCTTGGATTAGTAGGGTTGTTAACTACAAACTCAATTATGGGTGGATTAATTCAATTAGCCTTAGTTCCATTATTAACGGCAATATGGTATTTTACATTAAAATTCATTGATCGTGCTGAAAAAGCTAATGCAGCAGAAGCAGTAAATGAACCAAAATAAGATAAAAGCAGCACTTTATGCTAGTGCATTAGGAGATTCTCTAGGTGCTTTAACAGAGTTTATGACTTTTAACCAAATTAAAGCTTTATGTAACAACCAATTAGAAGGCTATGTTGAAAATGATCGATTCTTAAACATGGGCGGTATATTAGGGACGGTTACAGATGACTTTGGTTCAAGTTATTATGTTATGAAAAATATTATTAAGGCACAGGGAAAATTTAATAAAGAAGTAGCTATTGAAGCAGTTTTAGAGTGGGCTGAGGATGCTTATTACTTTAAATTTGCTGGACCAACAACTAAAAAGGCCATTGATTCAGTAAGAAATAAAGTGCCAAAAGATGAAGAACCTGGTGTTAAGACAAACTTTCTAAATCAAGGTACTAATGGAGCTGCGATGAAAGTAGTTCCGGTTGCTGTATTGGCAAAAGGAGATGTAGATAAAGCAATTCAATACGCAATTGATCTTGCTTATCCAACACACTATAATGCTGCTGCAGTTGCAGGAGCTGCTTCCATAGCAGCAAGTATCGCAAAAGCCCAAATACAAGATACAACTTTAGAAGAAATCTTTGACGCTGGAATATATGGTGCTCAAAAGGCAACTGACTATATGGAAAGTATTGGAAGAGGCTCAATAGGACCAAATGTTGCTTATCGCATTAAAGAGGCAATTAGACTTGGTAAGGCTTGTTCTAGTTATGAAGAATTATTAGAAACAGTTGATCAAAAAATTGGAACCAATATGGAAACATGGGAAAGTATTGCTGCAGTTTATGCAATAGTAGCGGGTGTGCAAGAAAATTGTATGTTAGCTATTAAAGTAGCTGTAAATGCTGGTGGTGATACTGACTCTATGGCAGCATTAGCTGGTGCTATCTTAGCATCAAAAAATGGTTTAGAGTGCTTGCCAAATGAATGGATTGAGTTTATGATTAAAAATAATTCTAGTATTAATGTTCGTGAAGTAGTTGACGAATTTACAAAACTAGTAGAAAGAGGATAAAATGAGAATAATGCTTGCATGTGCTTATGGTATGTCTACTAATATGTTAGTTGAAAAGATGAAAGCAGCTGCTAAAGACAAAAACTATGAAATTTGGGCAATAAGTAAAACTGAAATTGCTAATAACATGGGTAAGTTTGATGTTTTATTACTAGGACCTCAAATTGCTTATGAACTAGATGAAGTAAAAACCCTATTAAATGGTTCAGTTCCAGTTGGCGTAATTCAAAGTATGGATTACGGTATGCTTAATGGTGCTAACGTAGTAAAAAATGCAGAACAATTAGTTGAAGATTTCAATAAATAATTGTTATATTCATGTTTTAGGTTATTGACTAAAGTCAATAGCCTTTTTTTATTTTATTGTATACTATCAACTGATATACCTTGACAGGCGAGGTATATTAGAATACAATAGTCCTATACTTAATGAAAGGAGGATATATGCTTAATTCTGCAGATATTATTCGTGGTTATATTGATACTATTATTTTATCTAGATTAGAAAATAAAGATGTTTATGGCTATGAAATTATAAAAGAAGTATTACACTTATCCAATAGTAAATTTGAAATTAAAGAAGCTACTTTGTATACTGCATTTAGAAGATTAGAGAATGAAGGGTATATCTTGTCTTATTGGGGTGATGAAAATATTGGCGCAAGAAGAAAGTATTATTCTTTACTTACTAGTGGAAGAAAGGTATTAGAAGAAAACAAAAATGATTGGATTCAAATAAGTGCAATATTGAATATATTGATACTTGGGGAGGATAAAGATGAATAAAAAAATTAAAAATTATGTTGATGTACTTTTTGGTGATATTGCTAAATCTAGAAGGGCAATTGAACTTAAAGAGGAATTACTTTCGAATATGAACGCTTCAATGGATGAATATTTAAGGCAAGGATATTCAGAAAATCAAGCATATAGTCAAGTGATGGCTAACTTGGGTGATGTTGATGAATTGCTTAAAGAAGTTACCACCTATGAAAGTAAACCATCTACGTCGAAAGAAAAAAAAGTATATGCTTTAATTCAAGCTGTAGCTATAATGTTGATTATCTTGTCAGTGGGTCTATTTCCGCTTTTGGAAGGAACTGTAGGTGATTTAGTGGCGATAAGCGTATTTTTTACGCTTATCGGAATTGGTGTCGGTTTATTAGTCTACAACAATATTTCTAAAGGTGATGATAAAACTTTTGATGAAGATAAGGAAAGTTATAAACATGAAAATCTAATAAGTGGATTAATTATGAGTGTAGCAACTTTAATCTTTTTTATAGGTGGATTTGTATTTAACACTTGGCATAATATTTGGATTGTATTTATAATTGGTGGTATACTATGCGAAATTGTAAAAACATTAATGCAAATCAAGGAGGTATGATAATGAAGAAGACTGCACTTTATATTAAATTAATAGTATTAATTTTAACTTTAGTTCTATTTGTATTTGTTGCACTTAGTATGACCACCAATAGTTTCATTACTGTATCTTTCGGATTTTTTGGTGACAGTATAGAAAATATTGAAAGCTATACACTTATTGAAGATGAAGCTCATATCAATGATACAGTTACGATAGTAGATATTCAAAATATTAGTGGAAAGATAGATGTCATTGAAACTGACAATGATTTTATTAGCATTGAGTATCATAATGGAAATGAAGTAAAAGCTTATTATAAAGTTGATGGACAGGTTTTAACAATAAAAACTAATTATAAAAGAGGTTTTGGAATCAACGCTAGTTATGAAGGTGATATAACCCTTTATATTCCAAAAAATACACTCTTAAGTAACATTAATATTAATACTGTTTCAGGAGATAGTTTGATAGATATAAATGCTGATCAAAGTGACATTGATAGTGTGTCAGGAAATGTAACAGTTAAAAAACCAGTATTAAGTGTTGATGTTGAAACAGTTTCAGGAAATATTGATATTCTAGTCGAGTATTCAGCAACAGTTGATGTAGAAACAGTTAGCGGAAACCTAATATATACAGGAATTGAATATGATTTAGATTTTGATACTGTGAGTGGTGATATTGTTGGTGAAAATAAACAATCCAATATAGCTAATGTGAATTTATCATTCGATAGTGTAAGTGGTGATTTGATTGTTAAATAAATACATTATTTAGTATCTAATTATGAAAAAAGGTAAAAATATATAGACGTTAAAAAAATCACAATTAATATTAGAAAATTTGCTTTAAAAACTGCATGTAACTGGTTGTTTTATGACGTATTTATGGTAAAATAAGTTATGTTTTTTACAAAATATAACTTTTTTTCATTTTTATGCAATAAAACAGTTAATAAAAACATTAATATAGTGAATAGGAGAAAAATATGAAACTATTATTGACGTCAATGTTTCAAGAAAATAGCTTATTAGCAGATTCAGAAACTATTCAAGATTCGCTGATAGTGCGCATCGGCGAAAGCGACAAGGAAGCTCTAAGAGAGCTTTATGAAAAAAGCAAAAAAGCAGTCTATGGATTTGCCTATTCGATTGTTAAGAGTCCACAAGATGCTCAAGATGTTGTACAGGATACCTTCATAAAGATTTATGAAGCAGCACCAAATTACCGACCACAAAGAAAACCGTTAGCTTGGATTTTCACCATTACTCGTAATATAGCTTTAATGAAAATTCGTGAAAAAAACAAGACGGTTTCTACCGAGGAACAAGAGGGCTTAGAAAATTTATTTCAAGTGAGTCCTGACACTATTAGTGAACATGCCTATATGCTGCAAAAAGCACTATCACAACTAAGTGAAGAATCAAGACAAATTGTAGTGTTACATGCATTAACAGGTTTACTACACAAAGAAATTGCTGAAATGTATAACATGAAGCTATCAACGGTACTATCTAAGTACAATCGAGCAATAAAGAAATTAAGAGAAATAATTCAGGAGGATAATGAAAATGAGTAATGATCACATGGAGAAAAAGATTCATGATGCGTTAATCGCAACTATGCCAGAAGAAAATTTTGATATTATCCTTCATGCTTGCGAAGAAATCGATAAAAAGAGAAAGAATGAGGGAAAATCAATGAACAAAAATTTATTTACATGGCCTAAACTTGCCTTAGCGTTTAGTTTAACAGTAGCTCTTGTATTAGGAGGAATGTATGCATTTAATACACCAGTACAAGCATTAACGATTATGTTAGATGTTAATCCAAGTATTAGCTTAGAAGTTGAAGATGGTAAAGTGGTTGCAATCGTTGCTGAAAATGAAGATGCACAAAGTATCTTAGGCGATTTACAACTAAATGGTTTAACTCCATCAGAAGCTGTAAAAACATTAGTTGAATCAATGATTGCTAATGGATATATTAGTGAGCTACAAAATACTTTATTATTATCAGTAGATGGTGATGATGAAGATGAAATTGCAGCATTATTAACACAAGAAGTACAAACACTTCTAACTGATGCAGCTATTGAAGGTGCCGTTATTTATCAAGATATTGATTTTGAAGATGGAGAATTTGATGATGATTTAGAAGAATTAGCAACAGCCAATGCCATTTCTGTAGGAAAAGCTGCTCTTATTCAAAGATTAATTGAAATTGATAGTACTTTAGTATTTGAAGAATTAGCAACATTAACTGTAAATCAACTAGGTTTATTATTAGAAACAAAAGCAGAAACGCTACCAGGTGAATTACAACAACAAGGAACTTCAAATAATGGTTCATATTTAACAAAAGAAGAAGTATTAGCACAAGCATTAAGTTATTTTGGACTAGATGCAAGTATGGTTACAGAATATGAAATCGAATTTGATGTTGAAGATGGAATCTTTACTTATGAAGTTGAGATTAAAACAGCTCAAGGTGATTATGAGATTGATGTGAATGCTGTAACTGGTGCAATTCTTGAAACAGATGTAGACACTAATGATGATAACGATGATGATTCAGACGATGATAACGATGATGATTCAGACGATGACAATGATGATTCAGACGATGACAATGATGATTTAGATGATGACAATGATGATTTAGATGATGACAATGATGATTTAGATGATGACAACGATGATTCAGATGATGACAACGATGATTCAGATGATGACAATGATGATTTAGATGATGATCAAGATGATTGGTCAGACGACAATGATGATTCAGATGATGACAACGATGACTCAGATGATGACAACGATGACTCAGATGATGACAACGATGATTCAGACGATGACAACGATGATTCAGATGATGACAACGATGATTCAGATGATGACGATAACGACTAACTAGCATTAAATCTTATTAAATACTATATGACTAGCTCATGTAGTATTTTTTATTTTTAATGAAATTAACTATTAAATAGTGAAAAAGTATTGATTATAATGTAAAATAGAAAAAGGTAAACACTTTTATAGTGCTTATTTTACCAAACATTAACAGCATAAAATCGAAGTATTAATGTTATACTTGATTAGATGGAGGAAAGTATGAGTGTAAAGTTAAAAAATAAATATTTATATCTTATATTAGTTATTTCTATAGGTATTTGCTTAGGGTTATTTTATATCTTCATTACCGCTGAAAATAAACAGGAAGAGAGTTTTATTCCAAGTGTTGATTTAGCAGAAGAGGGTAATCAAGAAAAACCTGAAGAGAATAGTGATGAAAGCACATTAGCAATAGATTTAGTAGAATATCAAACTTTTGATTTAGAGGAAGTAGACTTTAAATTTATAGTTGCTAAAATCCGTGTAAAATCTGAAGATGAAATTAATCTTTCACTTGATGGATTTAAGACAAGTGAAGGTATAGTATTAAGTGAAATAGAAAATTATGTTGATGCATTAGAGGAGCAAGGTTTATTCTTAGGTAAATTAAATGTGTGGTATGAAATTTTATCCCAAGAAAGTTCTATGATTACCAATATTTTTATCCCAGTTGATGATAGTGCAGAAACAGTTACTTTAAGTTTTGATTTTAATGATCATTCAATTGATTTCGATTTAAAAGACAGCATTAAAGATTCATCTTCATTAAGATATAATCCTGATGATGTTATATTTGATGGTAGAAGTTATCAAATGCGTGTTTCTAGTGCTTATGAACTAAGTGGTGAAACCATTAATAGAACCTATGAAAATGGATATAGTGAGGTTTATTTATCTCCATCGACTGCTCAAATTCATGCCTTTAATATTGAAGTAGTTTCACTTTGGGGTGATGAAGTAGTAATTGAAGAGGCAATCTATACTGTAAGTGAAACAGGTGAAGAGTTTAAAGCTTTTAATGAACAGTTTACAACTGAAAAAAGTAGTAATCTGATTAATAAGACAATTACAGATACTGATCAAGGAGTAGTGTTTATAGAAACACTTAATCCGTCGGAGAACCCTATAACATATCAAGGAGTACTGCGTCTTAAGGTAAAAGGACAAGAGCATTATATTGTAATTAATGTAGATCTATAAGGAGGTAAGGTATGCAAAAAATAATTAAATTAATTTTGACTTTATTTTTAGCATGTGGATTGTTGTATGCTTCACCATTTGATTTTGGTGGAGAAGTTCAAGCTGTTACATCAGCATATCCACTTCATTGTTCAACACAATATGAAGTGGCTATTGTTAATGATAGTGGAGGCTTTGATAAAGTAGGTTGTTATAGTGATTTTAGTACTGCTAGAAAAACAATGTGGAATTATGGTGATGATGCAGTAGTAAGACATCATCAAAGTTATTCACCAACAGGAATTATTGCAATGAATTCAGGAGTAGCAATTTCTTATCCTAAGCGAAGTGGTTCAACAACATTAACAGCAAGTGCAGCTAATGGTGGTGGGAAAACTAGTTATATTGTACAACATCGCGAAATGAGTGATGGACGTACTGAAAGTTATAATGGCAATGGAACAGGTCAAGTCTATGTTATGTTTAATGGCTTTGATGGTTATGTTGATTTAAAAAATGTAGATTTAGTACCAATGAAATATATTACTGATAATATTCCAATTACTTTAGGTGGTAATGATATTACTAGTAGTAATGAGCAACCCTTTACTTTAACAGTAAAACAGTCTCATTATAAAGTAGAACAAAACGGAAATTATAAAGATTTAGTTTATTATGCTTATTCAGGTTATAATAGTACCACATATAAAAGTATTGTAGGTCCTGCAGCGGATTGGATGAGTGTAGGAAGTACTTATTATAGTTGGGATAATCATACGTTTTATACTGATCGAAAATATACTAATTTAGCAGGTACTTATTATAATTATTTTCAGTTTTTACCAGTACGTAGCCAAAGTGAAATTGAAGTACAAGTATTTAATGATTTCTTAGCTTCTAAAGGCTATAATGCACACCCTTCAAGTAGTGATTTCAATTCCTTAAAGAGTAATGAATCGAAACTTTGGAATGAAGGACAAACTTTTATTAATAGTCAAAATAACTATGGAGTCAATGCTTTATTGATTTTTGCGATGGCTTGCCTTGAATCAGGTTATGGAAGAAGTAGATATGCAGTAGAAAGAAATAATCTTTTTGGATGGAGTGCGTATGATTCCGATCCTGATAGTGCAACTTATTTCTCTAGTATTTCACAGGCAATTACTGAGCACATGGGTATTAATATTCGAGGATATGCAGACATAACTGATTATCGTTTCTTCGGGTCGCATGTAGGTAATAAAGGTTCAGGGTTTAATGTAAAATATGCTTCTGACCCTTATTGGGGAACAAAGATTGCAGCTATAGCATATGAAATTGATAAGTTTGCGAATGGTAATGATGGTACATTAACAGATTGGAATAATTATAGTTTAGGATTAATAACACAAGAGGGTACGGATGTTAAAAAAGAGCCAAGTTCTAGTTCTACGACACTCTATAATACTACTTATGGAAATAACTACCAAAGAAATTTCACAGTGGTTATTCAGTCTCAGGATAGTAATTGGACAAAATTGCAGTCTACCAATGGTCTATATGACAATGGGACATTGATCACCCATAAAACAAATGGTACTGTTAATGGTCTTATACCATATGATTTTGATCGAAGTGTAGGATATCTTCCAACTTCACAAATTCAAAATATTAATGACACTACACCAGAGCCACCAGAAGGTACTGTTGCAGTAGGAGACTTTAAGCAGTCAATAACTAGTTTTAATATGACTAGTGCTACTTTAACATTATTTGGATATGCGTATCAACCAGGTATTTATATTTCTGACTTAGCTGATGTAGAACATTATTTAGTGCTTGACAATGGTTCTACTAAACAAGAAATAGAACTTAGTGAAATAATCTATGAAGAAGCTAATTATAAAGCAGCAGGATTTGCTGGTTTATCACTTGACCTGACAGCTCTAGCTGTTGGTGAATATCAATTAGCGATAAAAACAGTACATAGTGCCTATACAGAAGAAAAAGCTATTACTGGTGTAACAGCGATTACTAATGAAATAGGTATAAAAAACTATGAGATTACTTCAAATAATCAAAAAACAGTGCTAAAAATTAGTGAAGATGAAGTAACTATTGAACAAGAGTATATTACAGGATTAAGTGAACTTAGCTTAAGTGATGAAGGTGTATTATCTATATATGGTAGGGCCTATGTAACTGGTTTAGAGAATTCTAAAGAGACTATTGCTCATAAAATTAATATTGTTGATTTAAAAGATAATACCCTAGTAAGAAGTGTTGATTTAACAAGTACAACAGGTGATTATGATATCACTTTAGGTTATCCTCAACATGGTTTAGATTATTCTCATGCTTGGTATCAAGGAAACTTTAATATAGCTGATTTAGCTCTTGGAGAATATAAATTAGAAATTGTAACTACTATTGAAGGACAAGAATTCAAAAGAATACTTACTGGGCGTGATGTTACTGAAGATACTGCTATAGTATTTGTAAATGATCACTATATTCAGGCTTTAAAACAAAATAAATTCTCCAATCGTTTTGAAATTCATGTGCAAAACTATCAGTTGGATATCGAAGAAAAAAATACACTTCCTACTTATATGGAAGCATATAGTTATATGATGTTAGAGCGCTTTAATGAGGAAACTAATACTTTAACTATAAAAGGGACAGCTTATATTCAAAGAGGCTCTTTCTCGGAGGATGATGAAGTAAAATATACTTTATATATGATCAACAAAGAGACCCAATCTTTAATGAGTTATGAATCTTTAGGTTTAATAGAACTTAGCAATAATGATTTCTGTTGGGATAACACCGAAAATCAAACAGGGAGTACCAAATATAATTATGATTATACGTGGTATGAATTTGATATTGATTTAGCTGGTTTAGATGATGGAGATTATACTTTTAAGTTATTAATTGAAACAAAAGATTATGTAGAATTAATTGATTTGAAAGACAATACGAGTAGAGAATATACTAATATTTTAAATCCATTAAAAGTTATTGGTTCAAGAGATACCAATAATAAGTATAAAGTGAGTTATGAGCTTGGTGGGTTTTATGATTTAAAAAATGAATAGAAGTTTTATACATGAAAAGCTTGGTTTATACATAGATAAGCCAGCTTTTTTTATTGTCGATAATAATAATTTTACATATCTATAAAAACCATTTTAAAAGTTAACTAGGATAAGAAAGTTAAAGAAGTAATTTATATTAAAAAAACCAACATATTATAATTATTACTAATATATTGGCTAATGATATTTTTCTTATATAGGTATAACAGTTATTGCGTTGGCTAACATTAATCGTCGTCTTCTATGTCATACTCTTGAATTGTACCATCAACAGCATTGATTGTATATTCATAATCAGTTCTGTTGATTTTCCATTCTATTTCGTATTCTGCAACACCATCATCATAGTCAAATTCACATTTAATGTTGCTAGCTTCAGTTTCATTTACTCCAGCGTGTTTAAGAGCTAAGGCTTTTGCTTGAGACTCAGTAATATACGTAGTGGAGTCAGTGGAAGGCTTTGCATCATAACTTTCCATGTCATAATCAAAAGCAATAATAGCACCGCTTACTGCATTGATTTCGTAGTCATATTCAGTTGTGCCATCCCAAAACTCTACTTCGTATTCAGCAATACCATCATCAACATCAAGTTTGCACAATAAGTGTGAAACGCTATCTTCTTTTAATCCAGCGTGTTCAAGAGCTATGGCTTTTGCTTGAGACTCACCGATATAATTTTCAGTAATGTTTGTGTTTATTGATATGTTTTGGGCAATAGTATCTTTGTGCTCAGTATTCGCTTGTTTAGCTTTATCAGTAGGTAAAGAGCTTGCATAGGCTATAACACTACCTACAAGTACTGTAGCAAGTAAAGCACCGCTAGTAAAAATACCAATGTGTTTAAGTGTGATTTTAGATTTCATAATAATACCTCCTCAATTAGTTTATAACTTTCTTTGATAACGCTATTTTAACTTCATAAGATTAAAATAACATTAAAGGATAAAATTTATTTAGGGAATTTTACAATGAACAAGCTACCTTTATTAATTTCACTCTTAAGTTCAATTTTCGCATGATGAAGTTTTGCGATTTGTGCCACCATCGATAGACCTAAACCCATACTTCCGTTTTGTCCAGCAGTACGTGAGCTGTCAACCTGGTAGAAGCGATGCCAAATTTTATCTTGATGTTCCTTAGCTATTCCTATTCCATCATCTTTTATCGAAAGAATAATTTCGGTGTTTGTTTCAATCAGTACAATTTCAACATGACCATTTATATTTCTATAAGTAAATGCATTGCTTATCAAGTTAGTTAGAAGTCTAGCAATCATCTCTTGATTAAAGATTCCCTGTATATTGGGTTCAATAGTATACGTAAGTTTAATATCATGTGGGGCAAGCAGACTTTGCTCCTTACAAACATCGCTTACAAGCTTACTTAAATTGATGTAACTTAACTCAGGTTTTTCAACTCCTCTATCGAGACGGATAAGATTTAATAAATCTGATATGAGCTGCGACATCTTGTATGCTTGACGTTGTACTGTTTCTAGTGCATCTTCTTTATCTTCTGGGGGAATATTGTCACCAAGGGCATACTCACACTGAGCTAATATAACAGCAGTTGGTGTTCTAAGTTCGTGAGAAACATCACTTGTAAATTGCTTCTCTGCTTCAAATGTACTCTCTAAGTGTTTAAACAGGGTATTAAATGTATCGGAAAGTTTGTGCATTTCGGGGCTACCACTCTGTAAGTTAATACGCAAAGCAAGGTTGTCACTTTTACTTATTTCCTCTGCTGTTTTAATAATTTTATCTATTGGGCGAAAAGTATGTTTAGCAATAAAATAACAACCAATCGCACCCAAAAGCACAA
The DNA here is from genome assembly GCA_964370435.1 of uncultured Holdemania sp. Taxonomy (GTDB): domain Bacteria; phylum Bacillota_I; class Bacilli_A; order Erysipelotrichales; family Erysipelotrichaceae; genus CALVGQ01. Next base: position 9,171 of record CAYJJG010000016.1, on the reverse strand, counting down.
AGAGTGGTAAGGCAAAAAGTGCAATTTGTAAAATAGTATTTGTGGTTGATACAACTTCATCTACGGCTAAAATTCCGCGAACCCATATAAGAGAGCGAGAATCCTCAACAGGTGATAATCGATCATAAATATAATACAGTGTTCCATCAAAGGTAAATTCACTAGTTTCTTTGTCTTGAAATGGTTGCGTAGTAACAATATCCTCTGGAAATTCTCCATAAATATATTCACCATTTTGTGAATATAAAAGGGTATAGACACCTTCCTTAAAGAAATCTACATCATCTAAATCTAGTTCTCCATCGTCAAACTCCATTTCCTTAGAATTATCATCTACTACCTCCATTAACTGAGTCATACTGTTTGTCATTACAATATCATCAGCAAGTAAAAACATAAAAGCTATTAATACACTTGCCATCAGTAGCATAAGAAAGGTTGTAAAAAGAGTTAGTCTAATTTTTGCAGATACTTTTCTCATATTTCCTCCCGAAGTACATAGCCACTACCTCTTACAGTATGTATTAATTTAATCTCATAATTACTATCGATTTTCTTTCTAAGATAGCGTATATATACATCTACAACATTGGAGCCTCCCTCATAGTCATGGTTCCAAATATGATTTTCAATTTTTTCTCTTGAAAGTACAATGCCAACATTGTACATCATGTATTTTAATAGGGCATACTCTTTTGCTGATAGTGTTATTAAGGTATATCCTCGTTTTACACTATGCGCACTTATGTCGAGCGTTAAGTCTGCAATAGATAATATGCTTGTGGATTTACCTGATTTTAGTCTTGTCATCACACGGACACGAGCCAGAAGCTCTTCAAAAGAAAAAGGTTTTATAAGATAATCATTTGCGCCAAGATCAAGTCCTTTTACTCTGTCTGCTACTGCATCTCTTGCAGTTAAAAATATCACAGGAGTTTCTATTGCTTTCAAGCGCATTGTTTTAAGGACAGAAAAACCATCCAGCTTTGGCATCATGATATCCAGTATTACTGCATCATAATCAACACTTAGTATATAATCGAGTGCTTCTTCTCCGTCATAACAACTATCCACAGCATAACCTTCAGAAATTAATTTTTTTGTGATGATTTTATTCATGTCTTTTTCATCTTCAGCTAATAAAATTCGCATAAGTTATCCCTCATATTGTATATTTATTTGTATTATAGCATAGCTTTATTAAAGTTAGATTAAAACGACAAAAAAGATATAAGCTTAGAATAAGTAAAATTAAGTTAATGGGTTTATAACATCATAACTATTTTAATCTTTAATAGATAAGTTTTCACATAAGATAAAGAATAATTTATTACAAGGATAGCTTATTATTCTTGTTTTTATCTACAATTGAATAATATACAACTTACTATTGAATGTTATCTATCTTGAGAATAATATAACTACTTTTTTAATGCAATTGTTTGCGGTTTCTAGTATAATTTTATTAGAATGTGTGGTAATGATAGGAGGTTAGTGATGGGATTTCAAATACAGCTTGAAACAAACCCTGTGATTGCAGCAATAAAAGATAATGAAGGACTAAGACAATGTTGTAATAATGATAATATAAAAATAGTTTTTGTGTTATATGGTGATATTTGCACTATTGAAGGTATTGTTAGACAACTGAAAGAAGCTGATAAGTCAGTTATGGTACATATCGATTTAATTTCAGGATTAAGTGCTAAAGAAGTGTCAGTAGATTATATCAAAAAGCATACTTTAGCTGATGGTATTATATCGACAAGACCTACTATTATAAAAAGGGCAAAAGAAATAGCTCTATATACAGTACTTAGAGTGTTTATATTAGATTCGATGGCTTTTGAAAATCTGTCTAAGCAGTGTAGTAATGCCAAACCAGATAGTGTAGAAATACTTCCTGGTTTGATGCCTAAAATCATAAAAAAGATAGCGGGATCAATTGATGTCCCACTTATTGTGGGTGGTTTAATTAGTGATAAAGAAGATGTTGTAGAGGCTCTTAATGCCAATGCTACTTCAGTATCTAGTAGTAATGTTAAAGTGTGGAACTATTAAAGGAGAGGCATATGAAAAAATATATCATGGCATTAGATGCCGGAACTACCAGTAATCGTTGTATCCTATTTGATGAAAAAGGGTCAATCTGTAGCATTGCTAGAAAAGAGTTTAGACAGCACTTTCCAAAACCAGGTTGGGTTGAACATGATGCGAATGAAATTTGGTCTACACAGTTAGGTGTTGCGACAGAGGCAATGTCAATGATTGGTATAAGCGCGAATCAAATTAAAGCCATAGGGATTACTAACCAAAGAGAAACTACAATCGTTTGGGATAAAATTACGGGAGAGCCAATATATAATGCTATTGTGTGGCAGTGTCGTCGTACTGCTGAGTACTGTGATTCATTAAAAGAAAAAGGACTTATTGAAAAATTCAGAAGTAAAACTGGACTTGTTATTGATGCCTATTTTTCAGCTACAAAATTAAAATGGATACTAGATCATGTTGAGGGTGCTAAAGAGCGTGCTAATAGTGGTGAACTTCTTTTTGGTACAGTAGAAACATGGCTGATTTATAAGTTAACTGGTGGCAAAGTACATGTCAGTGATTACTCTAATGCGTCAAGAACGATGTTATTTAATATAAATACTCTTGAATGGGATGAAGAAATATTAGAAGAATTAGCTATTCCAAAAAGTATGCTTCCTGAGGTTAAACCATCAAGTTGCTTATATGGCTATAGTGATGAACATTTTTTAGGTGGAAGTATTGCGATTAGTGGTGCAGCGGGGGATCAGCAGGCAGCCTTATTTGGTCAAACCTGTTTTAATAGTGGTGATGTAAAGAATACTTATGGCACAGGATGTTTCTTATTGATGAATACAGGAGAAAAGCCAGTGTTTTCTAATAAAGGCTTAGTAACGACCATTGCCTGGGGATTAGATAGTAAAGTGAATTATGCATTAGAGGGGTCTATTTTTGTAGCAGGAGCAGCAATACAGTGGCTTCGTGACGAATTGCGTTTAATTGATACTGCCGCAGATTCAGAGTATATGGCAACTAAAGTAGAAGATACCAATGGCTGTTATGTAGTACCTGCATTTACAGGATTAGGAGCACCATACTGGGATCAATATGCAAGAGGAACAATAGTTGGGCTGACCCGAGGTGTTAATAAATATCATATTATAAGAGCGACATTAGATTCTTTATGTTATCAAGTACAAGATGTATTGGCAGTAATGCAAGAAGAAGCTGTAATGAAACTAACTACTTTAAAAGTAGACGGTGGTGCTTGTGCTAATAATTATTTAATGCAAAAGCAAGCCGATATTACTAATGTCACTGTAAAAAGACCCGAGTGTGTTGAAACCACAGCATTAGGTGCTGCTTATTTAGCGGGGCTTGCGGTAGGTTACTGGAAAGATAAAGAAGATGTCCTTAGGAATTGGAAATGTAATAAAACATTTAATCCAGAAATGGATGAAATGCAAAGACAAAAACAATTAAAAGGTTGGAATAAAGCAATCAAATATGCTTTTGATTGGGCAAAAGAAGATTAGTTTAAAGAATTGCTTTTAAAGTAATGCTTTATGCGTTATAATTAAGATATAATTTAAAAAGTAAATCAATGCGTGAGATTAGAGCAAAGCAAATAAGCATGGAAGCCATGTTTGCTTTGCTTTTTATATATAAGGAGGGAATTTATGTTTGATGTTGTTATTATTGGCGCAGGAGTCAGTGGTTGTGCTATAGCAGAGGCTTGTTCACGATATGATTTATCGGTAGCAGTGCTAGAGAAAGAGGAAGATATTTGTTCAGGAACTTCTAAAGCTAATAGTGGTATTATTCACGCAGGATATGATGCTAAAGAAAATACATTAATGGCTAAACTCAATGTTGAAGGTACTAAAATGATCGAAGAGGTTGCAGAAAGATTACAAATTGCATATAAGAAAACAGGCTCATTGGTTACTTGTATTCATGAGGATGATAAAGGTAAACTTAAAGCGCTTTATGATAGGGGAATTACAAATAAAGTAGAAGGTTTACAACTTATTGAAGATAAAGAACTTATGAAAAAGATGGAACCTAATCTTGCTGATGAAGTTGTGGCGTTGTTGTATGCTCCTAGTGCTGGGATTATATGTCCATTTGAGTTAACTATAGCTTTAGCAGAGGTTGCTTGTCAAAATGAAGTAGCTTTTTATCGAAATCATCATGTACAACAAATAATGAAAATACAAGATGGATGGAGAATTATTACTAATAAAGGCAATTTTGAAAGTAGAATAGTTGTTAATGCAGCTGGAGTTTATGCTGATGAAGTGCATAATATGGTAAGTGATGAAAAATTAAAAATTACTCCTCGTCGTGGTGAATACATTTTACTAGATAAAGAAGTAGGCAATCATGTGCGTCATGTTGTATTTTCACTACCGACAAAATTAGGAAAAGGAATGTTAGTGACACCAACAGTACATGGTAATTTATTGGTAGGTCCCACTGCTCATGATATTGAGGATAAAGAAGACACCTCAACTAGTGTTGAAGGTTTAAAGGAAATACAGTTGAAGGCTTGTTTAAATGTTAAAGATGTTCCTCTAAAACATGCCATTACTTCTTTTAGTGGACTGAGAGCACTAAGTGATGATGAAGATTTTATCATTGAAGAAGTACAAGGGTCAGAAGGGTTTATTGATTGTGCAGGTATAGCATCACCAGGTCTTAGTGCTAGTGTAGCTATTGGAAAATATGTTAAAAATATAATCGTTACTAAATTAAATGCATCAAAAAAAATAAATTATATTGATAGACGTGATGCTATTGTTAATCCACTACAATTAGATAAAGAAAAAAGAATGCAATTAATCAAGGAAAAACCTTTATATGCACATATTATTTGTAGATGTGAGCGAATTAGTGAACAAGAGATTATTGATGCTATTCATCGCCCTGTAGGTGCTTTATCTTTAGACGGTATTAAAAGAAGAACACGAGCACAAATGGGGCGTTGTCAAGGTGGTTTTTGTACATCAAAAATTATGGAAATCATAGCTCGTGAAGGTAAATTGAATTATGAAGATATAACTAAAAATAGCGATGAATCGCCATTAGTAATACAAAGAGGAATAAATTATGAGAACATATGATTTAGTTATTATAGGTGGTGGACCTGCAGGTTTAGCTGCAGCAATAAGTGCTAAGCAACAGGGAATTGAAGATTTAATTATTATAGAGCGTGATCAAGAATTAGGAGGTATATTAAATCAATGTATTCATAATGGTTTTGGGCTACACACGTTTAAAGAAGAATTATGCGGACCAGAATATGCAGAACGCTTTATTGAACAAGTAAATGCTATGAACATACCTGTTATGCTATCATCGATGGTTATTGATATTGATGAAGAGAAAATAATTAAGATTATGAGTAAACAAGAGGGTTATGTTGAAATACAAGCTAAGGCCGTTGTATTAGCTATGGGTTGTAGAGAGCGCCCACGAGGTGCTATAAATATTAGTGGTTATCGAGGTTCTGGTATTTATAGTGCAGGAACAGCTCAAAAATGGGTTAACATTGATGGCTATCTGCCTGGTAAAGAAGTGGTAATTCTTGGCTCGGGAGATATTGGTTTAATTATGGCAAGAAGATTAGTTTTGGAAGGGGTTAAAGTTAAAGCTGTTGCTGAACTAATGCCTTATAGTGCAGGATTAAAGCGTAATATTGTGCAATGTCTTGATGATTATAATATTCCATTACTATTAAGTCATACAGTAGTGAAAATTAAGGGAAGTAAGCGAGTTGAAAGTGTTATTTTAGCCAAGGTTGATGAACATTTATCCCCAATCATAGGAACAGAATTTGAAATAGCTTGCGATACATTATTATTGTCAGTTGGATTAATACCAGAAAATGAATTAAGTCTAGGTATGGGAGTAGAATTAAGTAAGATTACTAGTGGTGCTATTGTTGATGATACATTACAAACTAATATTGAAGGTGTTTTTGCTTGTGGTAATGTACTGCATGTCCATGATTTAGTTGATTTTGTAACTGTTGAAGCAACGCTTGCCGGAAAGCATGCTGCTGACTATATACTGGATAAAAAAGAGCCTTCAAAAGCTACGATCCAACTAGAAGTGGCTGATAAAATTCGTTACGTAATTCCTAATTATATTAATAAGGAATATGTTGAGCTACCTTTAACACTTCGATTTAGAGTAAAAGATGTACTAAAAGAGGTGGTCGTAGCGGTCTATTTTGATGATCAATGTGTACAAAGAAAAAGAAAAAAAATTATGCTTCCTGCCGAGATGGAAGAAATTAAATTAACAAAAGAGATGTTTAATAATAAACAAGATGTGCAAAAAATTACTTTAAGAGTGGAGGATGAAGGATGAAAAAAAATCTAATTTGTATTAATTGTCCTTTAGGATGTAATTTAGAAGTGGAGTATACTCAACAAGAGCTTATCTCAGTAGAGGGAAATACCTGCGTTAGAGGTGTTGATTATGCTAGAAATGAATTATTTAGCCCTAAGCGAATGATTACATCTACAATAGCTGTTAAAGGCAGTAAAGTGCGCATTCCAGTTAAAACTGAGGTTGCAGTTGATAAAGCAAAAATTATGGAAGTAATGAAGTTTATAGCTATGCATAATCATACTTTACCAATTTCAAGGGGAGATGTTATTATTCATGATGTAGCACAAACAGGTGTTGATGTCATAGCTACAAAAACAATAAGTTAATTATATTTAATTACGAAGGCTCTACAAACTTTTTGTTATTTGTTAGCATAAATTAATAAGTCAAGGGGAGTTATCCTTTTGTTTAACCGTTTAATTTACTATAGTGCTAGTTTACTTTAACTGTAATAGTAATAAATAAGAAAGTATATTAGTTTTGATAGAAGTTAAAAAAGACAATGTTCTTCACTAAACATTGTCTTTTGTTGTCATGGTTTTATATGTAGATGTATTAACTTTGACCATTAGAAATTTTTACTACTACAGGTTTATCTTTAGTAGGAGATATTTTGCTTCCTGCTGCTGGATATTCAATTAATTCTCCAGAAGTACGCTCACTAGCAACAATACTAATGTTAATATAGTCACTAGGAATACCTAAAGTATTACTTAAATAATTTAGAATATTTGCTTTTGATTGATCTGGGTTATTAATAACCTCATAATCTGCTAAATTTACCGCTATTAAATATTCTTGTGGTGGTTGTACTCCTAATGAAACGGTATAATTAACTGTGTTTCCAAATGCAAAGGATCCTGTATCATTACTAATTAGTAGTCCTGCTGCAATACTGCTATGGTATACTTCAGTACGAACGCCTGCAGTTAATCCGTTAGATTTTAAGAAATCTAGGAAGGTTTGTTCAGATTGATTAACATAAGATACTACGCTTATAGGTTCACGCCCTTTGGATACTACATAATTGATTTTAGAACCTTCAGGTTTGTTTCCGGTATCATTGGAAATAATACTTCCCACTGCAATGGTATCACTATAAGCTTCACTACGTGTACCACGTACAAGGTTATTAGTGTTTAAATAGGTGATGAATTCTGATTCTGTTTTTCCTGCATAAGATACTACATTTATTTGTTTACCTTTTGATATAACAAGATTTATCGTTTTGCCACTTATACTTTGACTAATAACGGATCCTGTAGCTACAGTATTACTATATTCTTCTTTACTTACTACACAACTATAACCACTAGCACCTTCGCTATGTGCTTTATTAATGGCACTTTGACAGCTACTTAAACTGGTATAGGTTCCAGGAATAAATTTACCTTTAGAAGTCGTGTAATTAATTGTAGTACCTACTGTTTTTAATCCACTATCACTACTTATAACATAACCACTAGCAATAGTGTCATGATATAGTGTTTTAGTTGCAGAACCTAGGACCATATCTAATCCTTCTACATAAGTTCTTAAGGCACTTACTGTAACATTGGATTTACTGTCTACTTGTACTGATTCTTTATCAACAACAGTAATGGATATCGTACTTCCAAGTTTAACTTCACTGTTTTTGCTAGGGTTAGTGCTAATGATAGTACCGATATCTTTTGTGCTATTGGTATCTTTTTTTACTTCATAACTAATATAGTTATCTTTTGAATAGATTGATTTATTTGTGGTCTCAATCCACTTTTTAACGTCTTCTTCTTTTTCATCAGTAAAGTCAGGAATAACTACAGATCCCAGTGAGATATAAACTCTTAGGGTTGCACTGCTTGCCAGTGTTCCACTTCCTGGTGTAGTACTAATTACTTTACCTTTTTCTGTACTATCAGCATAATAGTTGATTAAGTCTACATTGGCATTATTTTCTTTAGCCCATGCTTCTACTTCTTCTTGTGTCTTGCCTTTTAAATCAGGTATTTCAATACCTTTTCCACCAGAAAGTACAATTTCTAATTTACTTCCAGTAGTTATAGTTTCACCTGCTTCAATTGATTGCGAAATTACTTTACCACTTTCAACAGTAGTGCTAGTTTCGGTAACAAAAGTTACTGTAATATTGTTTGTGTTTGCCCATGCTTTAATGTTTTCTTGGCTTGAATCTTTAAAGTCAGGCATTGTGATTTCAACACCAATATTTTCATTACCAATGGATATGGTGATCACAATTAAATCACTTCTTCTTGCTTGAGTATCGTCAATATTGATTTTTATAAAAGTGTCTTTTGGTATCGTATCACTTACAACATATTCATAAGTAACATCACTGAACTTGTTGTTTTCAAAAAACTTAATAATTTCATCTTTACTCATTTCTGTGAAAGTAGGGAACATTACTAATAGTTCTGGATCGGCTCCTTTAGAAATGCTAATAGTTAATTTTTCGCCATTTTCTAAAGTTTCAAGTGCTTCGATACTTTGACTAATAACGATGTTTTCTTCTACTTCTTCATCATACTGATATAAAATTTCTACATCATCATCAAGTTTATGCTCATCAATCCATAATTTTACATCTTGAACTGTTTTATCTTTAAAGTCGGGTACTTCAATACTATTACCTTGATTTAAATAAGTGGACGCTGATATTAAAGCTACAATACTAACTGCAGCTAAGATTCCTATTAAAAGCAAGGTGTTTTTATCTTTATAATTAATATTCATAAT
>CAYJJG010000015.1:0-35271 GCA_964370435.1 uncultured Holdemania sp. | reverse complement strand
CGTCATTCACGGGTTCGAATCCCGTACGAGTCACCATAAAAAATATATGCGATAGCTATCGCTTAAAGATAACCCAGTAAAATGGGTTTTTTTAATGCCTTTGTGGGGAACAGATGATTTTAGAAGATATTATATTATCGAGATAAAACTATATATATCATCAAGGAAAAATAGGGTGATTTTAGGTATTAATTAAAAATATATTATATTTTTATGCTCATACTATGTAGAGAACATAATTTTGATGACAAAGGTTTTAAAGAATAATGTAAAATACAGAGTGAATAATGAAGTTCACTCGTGAGATATACATAATATTCAATAGATATAGTTAAAACCTTGTGATATTGTGTTGTCGAAAAGGAGAATAAGCTATATGGAAGAAATTGAAAAAGTAAGTGTTGAAGAAATAGTCAATGATGCACTTATGGAATTAAAAGTTCGTGCTGATGAAATTTATCTCGAGGAAAAAGAAAAAAGAAAGTGTTGGGATGAACTCGAATATCTCGAGGAAAAAGCAAATGATGAAACATTAGAGATTATTCATAAGATTAGAGATTGCTACGATGCTCAACAAGCATCACTTTATAAATAAGCAATCAAAGATACAGTCATAGTATTATACCAACTTGACTTAATTAACATTAAGTAATGAATGCTTAAAATTTGTTGTGATAATGTGCTTGGCATAAGGAGGTTACATGATGAAGTATAAAATAAAAAGAGAATGTCAAAATTTAAACGAAGTAAAAAGAAAGCGGTTGTGTCTATCCAGTATAGATGTGGCCGCTTTTTGCATCAGAAAGGAGAAATAGTATGGCTAAAGAAAAAAAAGAATGTGGTAGAAGAATTATATTACGGAAATTTAAACTTTAGTATAAGAGAATTTAAAGAAGGAAGTAAATATGCAAGACTAGTTGAACAAGAACTTGAAATAAAGAAAGCACTTGAAATACTTAATTGTCCCTCTCTTGATCAAACAGAAAAGACTGTAGAGTATGTTCATACAGGTGGAATCGTAGAAGAAATTGTTAATGCTCATCCTAATGATTTAGTGTTATTAAACTCAGTTTCAAAGAAATTAGTCGAGTATAAAGATAAGGAAATTGATGACATCAATCGTTATGTGGATACCTTAAAAATTGAGAGATTAAAAGATGTACAAACCTTGTTGAATAACATTCACTACATAACTGAGATTGAATATTCTTGTGATGATGCAGTATTTGGTAAGAATATTATTGAAGGAGTAGATCGCTTAAATTATGACTCAGACTTAGAAGATTATATTAACTTCAAGCAATATGCAGAAGATAGAAAGCGTGACTTTAGTGAGATTATAGAAGATGATATGCGACTAATCTACTATGGTAATCAGGCAGATATGAGAGAAATATTTGAAAATGCACAAAAATTGGTTGAGGAACAAGAACAAGTTCCCATACAAATGAAATAAATCGGGGCCATGAAAACTCACTGTTTCAAGAATGAGAGCGAGTTTTGTAGCTTTTGAGCGATTGTTATGCAAAGGTGGGGTAAATAGACCTAAAACTTTTTGTGGAGCGATGTTGGGCAGTTTGTGGCGATAGTCTTGATTTACATAGAAAATGAGCGTAGGTGTCCGATTTCCAAGCAGGTTAAAGGGGATGATAGTACATCCCCTTTTCACACCGCCCAGCAACGCTGGTCGGGTATAGTATAAAGAAAATCTAGTGATAGTACGAAAAAGGGAGGAAAAAATGAAATTATTACATAAAAAAAGCATTTTAGAATGCAATGAAATAGAGTATGAAGAACACTGTGATGAGATAAATAGAATTTATGATGCAATTGGCAATATTAAAAACTATAAATCAATAGCTATAAGTGTTCGGACGGATATAAATAATGGTGAAGAGATTGACCAGCGAGAACTATTATTACATGATATTGATGAGCTACTACAAGGCTTCGATATTAAGATCGGGATCGATTTTTATTTAAATGAGTTATCAATTAGAATACATACTTTCGGTCAGCATTATGAAAAAACAGATGAACATACTGGAAAGATAACACAGGGTCAAGTTAAAAATCGCATTTCAATACTTGTTAATGAAAATGGTGATCTTATTAATATCGCCAAAGAATTAGAAAACATACTTGAAATGAGTAATCTAGAACCTCTGCAATCAATGAGTTAAAGTTATATCCAAGTATAAACAAAATAGAATTCGAGTGGGTACGATGATGCACCCGGATATTATTAAGATGTGTGATGAAACCATTAAGCGGACTACTGCACAATCAAGAAATGATTTTATTGAAGAAGCAATACTATTCTATATAGGCTATTTAAGTAATGATGACAATAGAAATTATATTTCAGAAGCACTAGAATCTGTGATTAAAAATAACATTCAGCTGACAGAAGATAGATTAGCTAAACTGCTATTTAAAGTTGCAGTAGAGTTATCTATCATGATGAATGTCGTAGCGATTAACAGTAATGTTGATGAATTTACCTTGCAGTATCTAAGAGGAAAGTGTGTTGAGGACGTCAAACAATCCATTGGTATACTTTCTTTTAGTGATACGCTAAGAGGTCAAAATTTATAAATTATTAGTTGAATAAAAAAATAAAGCCACCGCTTATATGGGGTGGCAGCCACAACGTTGTTGTGCTATCTATTATTATTATATTCTAAAGCAACTAAAAGTCAACCATTTTATTTTGTATATTATTTCCAATTTTATTTTGCCTCAATTTTATTTTGTATATTATTTCCAATAATTTTCGATATTATCGATACTTTCTTTAGACAGAATATGTCTTGAAGAATAAAGATTCCAAACGGATTGATATTTCTTTAATGATGAAAGAAGTTTTCTCTTAAAACCCTTTTTATTATCTAATCTTGAATAAATAAAATATAAGCATTGTTCAAATGGAGTAACTAATACTGGAAGTTCAAGTTGATCTAAGTTTCTATTATTTAATTCATTCTTAAGTTTCAAAGATATGAGATGATTGCTATGGCAACAACGATTACGGATAATTTTTAAACAAATAAAATATTTTTGAAGTTTATTGGTTTGCCCCAGCACGTTAGGGAGATATTTGTTATTAAAAGGGTGCTTATATTGGGGTATAAAACCTTGATGTATAGTTTTAAAATCACCAAATGTTGAAGCATAAAACGCTTGACTGTTTGTAGGTTTATCGGTTGAATAATTCATATTATTTATTAGTATATTCATTTTCTTAACTGTTATACTGAGTAAAGAGTGTTTATGACCTTTTTTAACTTGATTAATACTATGGATATAGTAAGCGGGATTATTCCAAAAGTATTGATCTGATGTATTCTTTTCTACAATAGATATAAAATCCTTTTTCATTTGGATTTCAAGCCTTAGTAGATATTTTAAGACAATACTTCTGAGTTCTTCATCAAGATAATATAGTTTAATTGCATCAGCTACATTACCATTAGTAATTTTAATAAAATTTAAAAAGAAATAATAACTACAATTCTTATTAACAAAGCGTGTTAATGAACTCTTTTGTTCTCTAGTTAAAGCGATCTCATCTGTGATAATGTTTATTCCCATAGAAGAAGCTCCTTTTACATTGTAATAATTTTATCATAGAAATTGATAATAAAGAAATGGTTTCTCGAAATAAGGAAAGGAATGATGTAATGGCAAAAATAATTGTGAAATGTGGCTATATGTCTAAGTCAAATAAAAAGCGTGGAGGGTTTCTTGAATACATCGCAACACGTGATGGTGTGATTAAGAATTTAAAGTCAATCACAAATAAGAAAACTACAAAACGACAAAAAGAATATATTGAAAAAGCAATGATCGATATAAAAGGTGTTGCTGATTTAGAAGAATATAAAACCTATACTGAAAATAAAACAATCGGTAATGCTTCTGAATTAATTACTAAAATAGAAGAAACACAGATGCTTAATTCCAATAATGCAGACGAATATTTAAAATATATTGCAGAAAGACCACGAGTAGCTAAAGAAGATAGTCATGGTCTTTTTTCTTCTGCTGATAAAATTAATTTAAGTCAAACAATAGAGGAGGTGGCTGAGCACCAAGGGAATGTATGGACTGCCATTGTATCACTTAAAAGAGAAGATGCTACAAGACTTGGCTATGATAACTTAAATGCGTGGAAAACACTTATTAGGTCAAAACAAAATGAGATGGCTAGAAGTCTTGATATCTATGAGAATAACTTTAAATGGTATGCAGCCTTTCATGATGAAGGTCAGCATCCTCATGTACATATTGTGATGTATTCGATAGATAAAAATGAAGGGTACATGAAAGAAAAGTCCATTAATAAAATTAGAAGTGTCTTTGGTAATGAGATATTTAAAGATGAACTACTTCATGTGTTTACTGAGCAGACTAGAGTGCGTGATCAAACCAAAGAAGTAGCTAGGGATAAACTGCTTGAGCGAATAAAGGAAATCAATGAAATGGCAACTATGAATGATACTGTGGATCAAAAGTTAGTGGATCTTGCTGAGCGACTAAAAAATACAAAAGGTAGAAAACAGTATGGTTATTTATCTAAAGGTTTAAAAGAAATGATTGATGGCATCGTTGATGACTTATCAGAAGATCAAACTGTGAAACAGCTTATTGATGAATGGTATACTTTAGATCGAACACAAGAAAATGCTACTGTGATTGGACTAAATGAAGAAGTACATAGTTATGGAGTAGAACTAATAAAAATAGGTGATGAAAAAGTCATCACTGGACTAAACGAAAGTGTAGTAGTAAAAGTAGCAGAAACAGTTGAAAAAATAGCTTATTTAGACTATGGTTATAGTAGTGATATAGCCTATGGACTAGGCTATAATTCACAAATGCAAGATACTACAGGATTAATCTATTTAAGGGCAAGATATTATGATCCCATGGTGTCTAGATTTATCTCTATAGATAATAACTACAAAGGTGAAACTAAGGATATTTTAAGTCATAATCGATATGCCTACACCTTAAATAATCCCTATAAATACGTGGATATTGATGGTAATAGAAGTGTTATAGATAATGCATTAGAAGCATTATCAGACGCATGGGATTGGATTAGCGGTGTAGAAGAAACCTTTCAAAAAACCACTACAGCAGATAAGGATTCCAAAGCAATAGCCTTTCAGAAAAATGAAGTAAGTAAAACATCGAATATACTAGAAAGTGGAACAACTAAAAGTTTACAGAATAGCACTATAAGTAAAGAGGATGTAAAAGTTGAAGTAGTACGACCTCAAAAAGTATTAGTATGTCCAGAAGAAACAAAAGAACCAGTAGACATCGGAACATCAATATTAGACTTTATTTAATTTGCATTGGATGTAGCAGGATTTATTCCTGGCTTAGGAGATGCAGCAGATGTTTTAAATGGGGTAATATCGTGGTTAAGAGATGATTTATTAGGAGCGGTAGTAAGCTTTGGCTGTGCAGCATTTAGTGTATTTGCGGACACTTTATTAAAACCTTTAAAATGGGCAAGTAAAAGTGTAGGAGAGTTTCTTTATGTAGCAGGAAAAGAAATAAGGGGATTAGTACCAGGAATAGCAGGAAAGCTACAAGAAGTCATAGCGGTAATAGATTCTGCAAAAACATTTCTTGGAAATAAAATAGCTCATGCGATAAACAGTACAATTGATACAATAATAGAAAGCATTGAGCGATTAATACGCAATTACAATGGACCAAAAATAGCAATAGCTGGAATAGGTAGTGTCGGTGATGATATAATAGCTCAGGGCGCTAAAGAAGTTGTAGAAGAAGCTGGAGAAGGTGCAGTTGAAAAATTGGGTAAATGGGTAGATGTAAACGAGAGTATGAGTGATTATTCAAGAAAATACCAAGAATTAGTCACCGGAAGAACAGGACAAGCTTATTTTGTAGACGGAGTGAAGTTTGATGGACTTAAAAATGGCGTGTTAGTTGAAGCGAAAGCCAAGTATTCACAATTTATTGATGAAGATGGATTATTTAAATCATGGTTTACAGGATTGGATGAAATGATTAAACAAGCAAAAAGGCAGCTTGATGTGGCAAACGAAACGCCGATTGAATGGTATTTTTCAGAAGAAAATGTTGCGGAATTAATGGGTAGAATATTTAGTGTAGAGGAAATAGATATAAAATGTGTGTTCTATCCAATGAGGTAGCTTAAACTAAAAGTATAAGCATAAAGAAAAGAGGAAGGAGCTTATGATTAAAAATAATCATAAACTAAAGATATGGCAATAGTTGAAATAATATTAAGAAAAAATGCATATGAAGAGATGGTGTTAGAAGAGGTAATAAAGGATACGTATGAGTTAATGAAGGTGTTTTTTAAGTATGACGAAAATATGTGGCCAAGGTATTTGCCTGCGAGAAGGAAAAAGGATGTGAAGGAGTTTGAATTTAATTATGAAAGCTTTAAAATGTTATTTCTAAAAAAGGTATATGAGAGTAACGGTGAAATCAGAAATTATGGAGGGATATTATCTTTCTTTTCCTCATTGAATGAGAAAAATTCATCAGCATTAAGGATAACAGAAGCAGCAACGAATAACTTATTTATTAATGTATTAAGTTTTCGATTCCCGAGTAACATCGATATAAATAAAGAGGAATCACTAAAAACGATAGATAAAGTATTTGAAGAATTAGCAGTAGCATTTAAAACACATTGGGGGTTTGTGAGTGTAACTGAGACATTTCGATACTGGAAGTCACCGATATGGGATAAAGAAAAGAAAGTTCCAGTATTAATGTTTGATCAAAACTATATAGGAGCAAGTTTACAAGAAAGAATGAATATACAAAAGTTGGAATCGTTGATGAAGGAATATCCAAAGTTAGAGTACAAAGATGGGATAATTAAAAATCCATATTTACAAAAGTGTGATAGCGAGTTTAATGAAGTGTTGAATAAAAAGTATTGCAATCTGTTTGAATAGGTATTATAAATTAATAAAGAACTAATTACAGAATTTTAAGAAATTAGTTGGGGGTAACGTAAATGTTTGGAGTTTTAGGCCAAAAGTTAGGGTTAAAAAATAACCCACAAAAGTTTGTGGGACAAAAATATAAAAAAGGCAATATAACCTGCAAAAATTAGTTTTCCACAATAACATAGGGTAAAAAGAACCCCAAAGAAGTAGGAAGAAGGGAAGAGTTAGTAAGCTAAAAGGTGAAAACTAACTCTTTTGGTTCTTTAAAATCTAGTGTTGGTGAGAAGAAACCGAAAGAGTAGAAACCAAGATCATGTGTTAGAAATAGCACATGATTTTTTAGTATCTAAGCGTACCATAGTATTGGAAATAAGTAAAATACGAGCTCTAAAAGTAGAAAAATTACGATAACCAAAGGCAATACGTTTGATCACTTTAATAAGATTATTAGTACCTTCAATTTTACCGTTACTGTAAGGATGAACAAGAGCATTACAAACGGAATCGATATGTTTTAATAAGGTTTTAATTGAAGTTTTGAATGGAAGTGAAATAGTAGCTGTAGCATTATGTAAAAGAGAAGTAAATAACGTAGTGTCTTTTCTGCAAAAGGCAGAGTATAAATCTTGATACAACCAATAAGTATCATGGAAAGTTTGATCTAAATCGACAAGGTAATGGATGACATCATTTTCTCTCATAAGGGATTGGAAACAAGTAAACTTTCTGAATTCATTGCAATCTAAGTCATCATAGTTTTTGAGTAGTAACTTCCAATAACGTTTGAGCTTATTGTAGTTTTTCTTATCTTTATTCATCAACTCAACACGAGTTTTATTTAAAGCTCTAGAAAGTAACTGGATAATGTGGAATCGATCGGTAATGATGATAGCGTTAGGGAAACAGGATTTAATAAGTTGGATATAGGGGGAATACATATCGATACAAACAGTTTTAACAGAAGCTCTAGCTTTTCTAGAATAAGACATAAAGTAGCGAATAAGGGAGTGTAAACGCCTATCTTCAACGATATCAAGTACTTTAGCGCTAGTTGCATCCAAGAAAACAAAGGACATGGCAGAATCAGAAGATTTAACGGATTTAAATTCATCCATAGAAAGATGAGGGGGAAGATAATTCTTTTTAACTATGAAATTTTCATTTAATGATTTTAAAAGGTTATTAACAGTACCGTGAGAGATATTGTGACGTTTAGCGATATCAACAATAGAAGTTTTATTTTTCATATCTAAGATGCAGGAAAGCTTGGTGTTTTTAGATATAGAGCAGTTAGGTTCAATGAGATTACATTGAGCACTAAAAGTTTGGTTACAATACTTACAGAAATAACGCTGCCTATGTACTTTAAGAATAGCATTGTAATTAGAAATACTAGGAATCTTGATAGAGACCAATTTAAATCCATAGCGTTGAATAGAAAAGTTATCATTGATACATCCACATAAAGGGCAAGATGAAGGAGTAGGAGGGCTAAGAGTAGCGGAGTAGATAAGAGTTTCAATACCACGAATAGAAACTTTATTTACACAGTTTTCATTAAAATGAAGAAATTTCTCTTTAATATTTAGAGATAATTGTATAGAATTAGTAATGGACATAAGATGAATTCCTTTCTGGGGTGTGGTAACTACAGTTTACGGTAAATTTCTTCCTATGTCCTTTTATTTTTTTCATACAACATAAAAAGGCATTGGCTTTCACCAACACCAGATTATGTAGAACCGAATTATCAAGACTTAGTAGAATCATTTTAAAAAATAGGGGTAGATATAGTTAGTTTAAAAAAAGATGGATACAACAACTACATATGGAAAATTCTTTTTTAACATTAACTGTTTCTATGCTCAACTACAAAGGGATTCGATTGTTCAAAATACAATTGCAGGTTTAACATCTGCTTGTGCAAGAGGTAGAATAAGCGGAAGATATCCAGTAAAAAATGATAAGATGGAAATAGCTTTAAAAATGTAGGATAGTAAACAACAAGTATAAAAGAAATAACTACAATTACTAAAATATCTCAAGCAACACTATACAAACATATACACTTAAGAAAGGGTCAATAATTAACCTTTTTTGAATCATTGAAAAAAAATGTATTGTAGTGTAATATTATAAACGGAGCAAAAAAATATAAACAAAACATTATAAAAAAGGGGAGAAAAAGATGAAAAAATTATTATTAGCATTATCGTTATTATTAATCACTGGATGTACAAGTCAAATCAACTTTCCAGATGAAACTGCAACACCAGAAGTGAATGAACCAACACCTACACCTCAAACTGGAGAAATTCATTATGATTCTGAAGGAACACCCATGTTTGCCTTCCATGAAGATACAAATAGGATTGAATTATTATATATACCACCTGAATATGAAAGTTTTTCACTTGAAGAAAAATGGTTGTTTATCTATCATATGACAGTAGGTTTTTGCCATGCAGGAGGTGCTCAGACTGCTGCTTCCGCCCATGATGAGCAGTTTTTGCAGTTTTTTAGTAGTAATGGAGAAATATTTGAAAGTATAAATGTATTTGGCTTCTTTGAAGATGAAATCGAAGGTTTTAAAGTAAGTGACATTATAAATAGTGGAGTAATCGATGAGGACTTAGGGTACATGCATAATGTGTCATGGTATATGGAGCTTCTTGAAGAAGCCACAGCATTAATACCTACAAACTAAAAAATTAGAATTAAGGATTGAATTATTAAAGTTAGAAATTCGACATGAAAGATAGTGGTGCAAGTAATCATTATTAATATTTCGGCGATTGTATATATATTTATTATACTAACCTGTCGCGAAGACTCTATTAACTGAAATAAACCTGAAAATTGAAAACTAATTTAAAGGAGATAAAAAAACAATTAAGTCTGAAAAGACTTTTTTGTTTTAGATTGTTCCTAGTTTCTTAGATAATTATAGTAGATATAAATTAGCGGTATGCTTTAGTAATAAGTTTTTATGGTATAATAAGACAAGATAAGTATACATTATCTATTTTTTTGGAAAAGGGGTAAAAACCATGCATCTTATTGTCTGTGTCGACGATAACTTAGGCATGATGTTTAATCATCGAAGACAAAGCCGTGATCGTGTAGTGAGTGAAGATATTATTGAATCTTTACAAGGAAGACTGTTTATTGAAGAAAGTGCAGAAGTACTATTTAGTGATGAAAACTACATCGCTACAAATATTAAAATAGAAAATTTAAATGAGAAGGATAGCTATTTTATAGAGTCAGCTATAAGTGAAGATTTAATTAATAAAGTAACTTCAATAACACTATATCGTTGGAATAGAGTTTATCCAGCTGATGTCTATTTTGATAAGCAGCTATTAACTAAATTTAAGTTAATTTCAACTAAAGAGTTAGTTGGATATTCCCATGAATGTATTACAAAGGAGAGTTATATACGTGAAGAAGAGTAGTAAAGCATATCGTTTAGCAAGTATTATAGCATTAGTAGTAACCATAATTTCAGCAGTAGCAACTTCTGTTGCTTCAGAGTATGGAATCGATTTATTTTCACTGTATCAAGAACCACAACCAACTATAGATTTAACAACAATACCTCAGTTTAATGATGTACCCTATGTAGCATTATATGATAATGTTCCAGACTTTAATGAAGAAGAGTTAACTTCAGATTCTTTTGAAGAGTATAGTGAATTGGATTATCTAGGAAGAGTGGGGATGGCTGTTGCCTCTATAGGTGTTGATATTATGCCTACAGAGGATAGAGAATCAATTGGTATGATTAAGCCTACTGGATGGCAAACGGCTAAATATGAGCATGTAGAGGGTGATTATTTATACAATCGATGTCATCTTATTGGCTTTCAATTAACTGGTGAAAATGCTAATGAACTAAATCTTATGACTGGAACACGTTATATGAATGTTGATGGTATGTTACCCTTCGAAAATATGATTGCAGATTACGTTAAAGAAACTCATAATCATGTATTATATCGTGTAATTCCCCATTATGTTGAGGAGGAACTTGTAGCACGAGGTGTACAGTTAGAAGCTTATTCCATTGAAGATGCAGGAGCAGGAGTTAGTTTTAATGTATTTGTTTATAATAATCAGCCTGGAATAGTGATTGATTATGCAACAGGGAACAGCAGTGAGGTATCATCTTCAATTAGTACATCAGAAGATTATCAAAAAATTGATACTTATATACTAAATTTAAGCTCAAAAAAATATCATGAAATTATTTGTCCTAGTGTAGAAACTATTGCTGAACATAATTATCAAGAATATACTGGTACCATAGATGAGCTTCATGTCATGGGTTATGCATCATGTAATGAATGCTTTGATGATTAAGCATTATGAAACTTACTTAGTTGATGTGATTGTACAAAAAGGTGCATAAATTTTAAACCAAATAAAGAGCTAAGTAATTTTTAGAATAATTGGAGGTATCACTTGAATAAATTTATATATTTTACTAACTATGCTAAAGGAGAGAAAGAACTTCATGACCTAGAATTTAGGATATTATTTAATGCTAATCCTTTGAATCGGATATTAATTAGTGAGGTTGATTTAGATAGTAATCGTTCAATATTTATTAAAGAAAAACTTAGAGTTTTATGTTATGCAAAAAGCTTTGATGAATTATTAGTACAGATTGAAAAAAACAATTATGATTATGAAAATTTGCGAGTAGACTACCTTAAATATGAAAATCTTCAAGTAACCTATGAAGAGAGGTTAAGGCAGATGAGTGCTGTTGGTGCAACATTAAAAGGGGAAGCTAATATACATCATCCTGATATTACTTTAGCAATAACAGTGGTAGATGATATCTTTTACTTCGGGATAAAAGAAAAATGCGCTCACGGTTGTGATAAACGCCAAAATAAACCCTATTCTTATAGTGTTTCTTGCAGCACTAGAGTAGCCCGAGTGCTTTCAAATTTAGCTGTCGAACATGATTTAAATCGCTCTATAATTGATCCATGTTGTGGAATAGGGACAATTGTGCTGGAGTTATTAACAATAGGGGTAAAAGAAGTATGCGCAAATGAACTACTAGAAAAAGTGGCAAAAAAAGCTGAGAAAAATCTAGCTCACTACAATTATCAAATGAATGTAAAAATAGGTGATGTAAAAAAAATTAATCAAGTTTATGATGTTGCGATTTTGGATATTCCATATGGACATTTTATTAAGCAAGAAGAAGACAACCAAAAGAATATTTTAAAAGAATGTGCAAGGATTGCTGATAAAATCATATTGCTTTCCCATGTTGAAATGAATGAAGATATTAAAGAAGTAGGATTTCGAGTAATAGATCAATGCACAATTGATAAGGGAAATTTTAGAAGGTATGTTACTATAGCTAGTAAGATGATTTAAGTTATTTCATGTAGCAACTAAGTAAGAAATAAAAATAGTGTAAGAGCTGAAACGTTGATGAAATATAAGTTTGATCTATAGATAAGCGTATAGGTTCTTTGATTGTAAGAATAGTTGCCTAAATTTGAAGTCCTTACGGGCTTTTTTTGATAATTATAGGTAAAAATAGAGTTAATTTAGAAATAAAATAAAATATTAACAATTTCTTAACAAAACATTAATAAAAATGTTATAAAATTAACAATATATAAACATTAGGGGGAAATTATGGAACTAAGTAATTTATTAACACTATTAGGTGGTTTAGGATTATTTTTATATGGTATGAAAATGATGAGTGATGGTCTTGAGCTTACTGCAGGAGATCGTCTAAAAGGAATACTTCAAAAACTTACAAGTAATTTATTTATGGCAGTAATTGTCGGTATGGTTATTACTGCACTTGTACAAAGTTCTAGTGCTACTACTGTAATGACAGTAGGTTTTGTAAGTGCAGGCCTGATGACACTTAAACAAGCTGTAGGTATTATTATGGGCGCCAATATCGGTACTACAATAACTGGTATTTTAATTGCCTTAGATATGGGTGAAATAGCACCTGTATTTGCCTTTATTGGTGTTGTTATGATTACCTTTATAAGAAATAAAAAAATGAACTCACTAGGATTAATTTTTGCAGGATTAGGTATATTATTCATTGGTATGGACACTATGAGTGCGGCTATGCTTCCACTTAGAGAGGACCCTGGTTTTATCTCTATCATGACTAGTTTTAATAATCCATTATTTGGTGTGCTAGCAGGAGCGTTATTTACTGCGGTTATCCAAAGTTCTTCAGCAAGTATTGGGATTCTTCAGACATTAGCACTTAGCAACTTAATTACTCTTGGTGGAGCCTCGTATGTATTGTTTGGACAAAATATTGGTACTTGTATCACTGCAGTACTATCGTCTATAAATGGGACAAGAGATGCAAAAAGAGTTGCAATAATTCACTTGTTGTTTAATGTTATTGGGGCATTAATATTTATTGGTATATGTTTATTCAGCCCATTGATTTCTATTATAGAAAGTTGGTTTCCTAATAATCCAGCAGCTCAAATTGCCAACATGCATATCTTCTTTAACATTACGACTACATTAATGTTACTGCCATTTGCTAATTACTTAGTAAAATTATCTACAATGTTATTAAAAGACGGTACAAAAGAAGAAGAAGACAATAGTATTGCTATTATGGATATGCGTTTAGGTAGTGTTACTGTTGCTTTATTTGATTTACAAAAAAGTGTAAACATGATGTATAAACTAAGTAAAGAAAATGTTTCTAGAACATTAGATACCTTAATAAATAGTAAGAAGTTAGATAGTACTATAGAAACAAATGAATATAGTATAGATTTACTGCATCATGAAATTAGTAAAGTTATACCAAAGATTACCTCTTTATCCATGACGTTAGATGAATCTAAAGAAGTAAATAACTTATACAAATTGAATGGTGATATTGAGCGTATTGGTGATCATGCCATGAATTTATATGATGAATGTGTAGAAATGCAAGCTGCAGGAGTTAAATTTTCAGATACTGCAAAGATGGAACTTCAAAAAATTCAAAAAGTAATTATGGAAAGTTTATCACAGTTAGAAGAAATGAAAGAATTTGACGATGCTGAAAAGTATGAAACATTATCTAAAAATGAATATTTAATTGATGAATTATGCGAAACATTTAGAACTAATCAAATGGAAAGATTAAAAAGCGGATGTTGTGATGCAAAAGCTAGTGTAATGTATAGTGAAGTCTTAATTAATGTTGAAAGAATAGCTGACCATATCTTTAATATGGGAAGTATGTTATATGTAGGAATCAAAAAAAGTCGTTAAATATATAAAAAGCAGTTTAGAAAATTTTATCTAAACTGTTTTTTATGTAATGCCCCCAAATAGATTAGTAGTAAAAAAGGATGTTCTAATGATTATTATCTATGGTAGTTGATCTGTAATTATTGCTTCTGTTTTTATTGTTGCAAAGGTATAGATAAGGTATAATTTTATATAGAAAGCAGGTAGTATATGAAAAAAATCTTAATTATTGAAGACGATCAAATAATAGCTTCAGCTATTACAAAACATTTGCTATCTTGGGGATATGAAGCAGATTATATTAAGGATTTTATGCAGGTGATAGTTGAAATTGAAAATACATCACCTCACTTAATTTTATTGGATATTAATTTACCTTATCAAAATGGCTATCACTTATGTAAGAGAATACGAGAGTTTTCGCAAGTTCCGATTATCTTTATTTCATCTGCCTATGATAACTTAAATGTGGTGATGGCGATGAATATGGGGGCTGATGATTTTATTGCAAAGCCATTTGATATGCAAGTGTTAAGTGCAAAAGTGAGTGCATTACTACGAAGAACTTATGATTTTAATGTGCAGAATAATCAATTAATCTATCATAATTTAATATTAGATTTATATAGTGCAACATTAAGTTGTGGTGAGAATAGCTGTATTTTAAGTCGAAATGAGTTTATTATTTTAAAAACGTTAATGCAAAATTTAAATTCAATTGTATCACGTGATGCTTTAATGAGTGAACTTTGGCAAAATGAAGAGTATGTTGATGATAATACATTAAGTGTAAATGTGACACGACTACGTAAAAAGTTAAATGATTTAGGACAAGCTGATGTAATACAAACAAGAAAGAAGCTAGGGTATATTATTTATGATTAAGCATTATCTATATGAGCGAAAAGGCATAATGCTTATCATTGCATTAGCATGTATTTGTTATTGGGGTGTGTTGTTTTTCGAAAAAGTAGAAATTGATGTGATTTATTATAGTACGCTTATCTATTTATTGATGACATTTTTATTAGGATTGATTGATTTTTATCGATATCAAAATAAAATCAAGAAAATTAAGTGGTTGTCAGAGCATCTAAATACAGAGAATTTTGATTTGCAAAGTGATGATTATGCAATGAAAACTTTAATAAAAGTAATCAGTCAACTTCAAAATCAACAAAGTGAAAACCTTCAAACATATGATAATAAAAAGAAGGATATGGTTGATTTTTATGCGATGTGGATACATCAAGTGAAGACTCCAATATTTGCTTTAAAGCTATTATCAACACAAAGTGAAATTCTATCTGAAGTAATAAAAATTGAGCATTATATTGAGATGGTATTAAACTATATTAAACTTCAAGAAAGATCAAGTGATTTAGTCTTGGAGTCTATCAAAGTACATGAACTGGTTCATCAAGTAGTTAAATCATTTTCACAAGTATTTATTTCTAAAAAATTGAAGCTGCTATTATTAATGGATGAAGTTGAACTAGTTAGTGATAAAAAATGGTTGAAATTTGCTTTATCACAAATTTTATCTAATGCCTTAAAATATACAAATGATGGACAAATCACTATTATTTTAAATAAATATAGTCTAAGCATTCAAGATACAGGTATTGGTATACAACCACAAGATTTACCACGTATTTTTGAAAAAGGATTTAGTGGTGAACGTAGCCTAGAAAAAGAAAACGCTTCAGGTATTGGTTTATATCTATGTAAAAAGAGTTTGGATTTAATAGGTCATGAAATTGAAGTTCAATCACAGCTAGAAGAAGGATCTACTTTTATTATTCATCTTCATCAGACACAAATGATGTATGAATAACCTTACAAAATTGTAAGATTATATTTTGTTATATCGATGGTTGTTTTTCTTTTATAAATTTAAAATAAAACTAGAAAAGGAGAATGATGATGGAACTATTAGCTGTAAATGATTTAAGAAAAGTGTATTCTTCAAAGTTAGGAAAACAAGAATATGAAGCTTTAAAAAAAATTAATTTTAATGTAATTAAAGGGGAGTACATTGCCATTATGGGTGAGTCAGGTTCAGGGAAATCGACTTTGCTGAATATACTTGCAGGTCTTGATAAAAAAACATCAGGATCAATAAAAGTGGAAGGTGTGGAAGTAACTCAGATGAAAGAAGGAGCAATTGCAAAATACCGCAGGGAAAAACTTGGTTTTGTGTTTCAAGAATTTAATTTATTAGATACACTTAATGTAAAAGATAATATTGCAATGCCTCTTGTATTATCACAAATAAACTCAGAGGAAATTTTAAAGAAGGTAAATCTAGTAATTAACCGACTAAATATTTCGTATGTATTAAATAAATATCCTTACGAATTGTCAGGAGGTGAAAAGCAAAGGGTAGCCGTAGCCAGAGCTATTATTCATGAGCCAATATTATTACTTGCTGATGAGCCCACAGGTGCACTAGATTCAAAATCAACGGATCATTTACTAGAAATTTTTAATCAAATCAATGAGTCGGGACAAACAATTTTAATGGTGACACATAGTGTAAAATCGGCAAGTAATGCAAATCGTGTTTTGTTTATAAAAGATGGAATAATTTATCATGAACTTTATCGTGGAAATCAACTGCGAGAGGAGTTCTTTACAAAGATTAGTAACACATTAACATCAATGCAAGGAAGAGGAAAAGGTAATGAATAGTCTTTTTTTGTTTAAATTTGCATTAAACAATTTAAAAAATAATGGAAAAATGGTCATCCCTTTTACCTTGACGAGCACCTTATCCGTATTGATGTTTTATAATGCACAAAACTTGCTTTATAACAATGCAACAGGACTAGGAACCTTATCCTTCGTTATTTTCTTTATGTGTGTTTTACTAGGAATATTTTGTATGTTTTTCTTGTTTTATACTAACGGCTTTCTATTTAAACAAAGAAAAAAGGAGTTTGGATTATATAATGCATTAGGATTAGAAAAAAAACATATTACTCAAATCATGTTTATCGAAACGCTTTTGATTGCAGCATTTTCAATCTTATTAGGTTTGTGTTTGGGTATTTTATTTTCACGTTTGATGACCACGATTTTATATCACTTGATTCAATTCGATTTGAAATATACATTTAGTATTAGTTTTCAATCTATCTTGAATACAATTATTTTGTTTATATTTATATTTACTGCAATTACGATATCAAATTCAATATCAATATATCGTCTAAAGACCATTGATTTAATTAAAGCTAGTCAACTTGGAGATAAATTAAGTATAAAAAGTTTGTTATTTTCAATTATAGGTGTTGGGTCACTCGTAGGTGGTTATTACCTTGCCTTAAATATGAATGATATAATTTCATCTATTTATGAATTCTTTATTGCTACAATACTTGTTTCAGTTGGAACTTATTTTGTGTATTCCTCAATTAGCATAGTTATATTATATTTGCTCAAAAGAAGTCGCAAATTTTATTATCAAGCCGAAAACATGATTGCAATATCTGGATTGATTCATCGCTTACGAAGAAATGCAGCGGGATTGACCAATATCACCATTTTATCAACAGGAATTATCTTAGTTATTTCAACAACACTGGCGATGTATTTGAGTATCGAGGAAATGCTTGATTATCGTTATGGATTCGATGCCACAATTGAAATTGCGAATACTGAAAACAAAAGTAATCATTTAGATAATTTATCTTTTTATTTAAATGAGTCGATTGATGATATGAGTAATTATCAAGTTTCTGAGTCTGCTATCTTTCTTATGGATCAAAATTTAGAGGAAACAAGCTATACAGCTCAAGAAGGACTTCACTATAGTGAGTCATTAATTATTCAGATTATGACATTGGATGTTCAAAATGAATATACTCAAATAATGGAAGAACTTCAAGATAATCAAGTCATTAGTACTGGATCCTATCTTGGCGTAGATGAAATCACCTTGTTTAATGAACGCTATCAAATTGTAGCACATGTAGATAGTTTAAATTCTAATGTTATTTCGTCAAATTTTTCATTAAGTTCTACAGCACTGATATTTAATCCTGATGATTTTAGTGAGTTAGTTGAGCGTGGAAATATAGTAGAAGATGTACATCTTCAAATTCAATTTGATGTTAGTGACGAAAATTCAGAGGCAAGAAATGTTTTATCAAATCTACTACATCAGGATGAACAAGTGTTATCTTATTTGTATAGTTATGATCATATTGCTGAATTTCATGCTATTTATGGTGCCTTATATTTTTTAGGTCTATTCTTAGGTACTTTATTTCTATTTGCTATTTTACTTGTATTGTATTATAAACAAGTCACTGAAGGTTATGAGGATCACCAAAACTACTTGATATTAAAGAAAATTGGGTTAAGCAAAAGTCAAGTTAAAAAGAGTATTAATAGGCAAATCTCAATGGTTTTCTTTTTACCAATAGCAATTGCTACGCTTCATATGGGGTTTGCTTTTAGAGCACTTACACTCATTTTAAGACTATTAAACTTAAATAATACGAGCATATTTTTAATAAGTGTAACTTGTGTGATTGTAGGGTATTTCATTGTTTATGTAATGATGTATTTCTTTACATCGAAAGTTTATTATCGTATTGTTAACGCATAATAAAAGACAGCTTAGGCTGTTTTTTATTATGGTGTTTGTTTAATTACGACAATAGTATCTTTTAAAGATGAGATGGAACATAGATAATATATGGATTAAATATTTAAAACAAAGAATGCGACAACCCTACTACCAAAACATGCTTAGAAAACCACTTAAGGGAGGATTACTTCAAAATTAAGTAATAATAAGTAAATAGATATGAGATTTATTACTAGATATAAATAACACAATAATTTACTAAAGCAAATAAAAAAGTATAAAATAGAAATTTATACTTTTTCTTCTCATAAGTAATCTAGTATTTACTAGTGAATTTATATTTTTTTCTTCTTTAATAACTTCTTGCCAGGAATACCTGGTCTAGTCATTGCATTTAAATCTAGTATTTGATCAAGTTCTTCTTTAGTGAGCAAATTATTTTCTAAAATAAGTTCTTTTAATTTTCTATTTTCTAGCAAGGCTTGTTTTGAAAGTTTAGAAGCCTCAGTATAGCCGATATGAGGGGCTAAGGCAGTAGCAGTACCAAGAGAGCGGTCCACTAAATCTTCGCAGTGTTCACGATTTGCTTTAATATCGACAATACAATTTTCTCTTAAAGTTCTACAGGCTCTAGTGATAATTTCAATGCTTTGAAATAGATTATAAAATAATACTGGCTCAAATACGTTTAGTTCCATTTGTCCAGCTTCAGCAGCTTTTAAGATGGTTAAATCATTACCAAAAACCTGAAAACAAACTTGATTAACAACTTCTGGAATGACAGGATTAACTTTTCCGGGCATAATGGATGAACCTGGCTGTCTTGCAGGTAGGGTTATTTCACCAAAACCTGTTTTAGGACCAGAGGACATTAAGCGTAAGTCATTGCACATTTTGGACATATTAACACATAGCGTTTTAAGAGAAGAACTAGCCCATACAAAAGGATCCACATTTCTAGTACCATCTATTAAATCTTTTGTGCTCGCTAAATCTATTTGAGTTATTTCACATAAGATCGGTATCAAAATTCGACGATAGCGTTCATCAGCATTTATACCAGTACCTACCGCTGTAGCACCCATATTAAGTGATTTTAAGGTGACGAAAGCTTGTTTTATTCTTTTAGAATCCCTTATTAATGAGGTTGCGAAAGCATGGAACTCTTGCCCCATTGTAATAGGAACTGCATCTTGAAGATGTGTTCTTCCCAACTTAATAACAGCACTGAATTCTTTTGATTTTTTTAAAAGCTCATCTATCAAAAATTGTAATTCTTCTAATAGTTCCTGTACTAAAAAAAGACAAGTTAATCTTCCAGCACTCGGAAAGACATCGTTCGTACTCTGACCGAAATTGATATGATCATTAGGATGGATATATTCATAAGTGCCTAGCTTATGTCCTGCTAGTTGACTAGCTCGATTAGAGATTACTTCATTAGCGTTCATATTGACGCTGGTTCCAGCACCACCTTGAATACTATCAGTAATAAACCATTGGTCTAGTTTTCCATCTATAATTTCGTCGCACGCTAATTTAATATAATCAAGGCGCTCAGCATCTATAATACCACAAGCATGATTAGCCATAGCGCTAGCTTTTTTAAGCATGCCTAGCGACTTTATCATTACTGGATGAGTGGTTGATCCAGTTAAATAAAAATTTTGTGAAGAACGAGTTGTTTGAGCTCCATATAATGCATCTTTTAAAACTTTAATCTCTCCTAAGGAGTCTTTTTCAATGCGATATTCTTGTGTTGTCATATTCTATCCTATCTTTAGGTAATGATGTAAACCTAATTATTTCCATATAGAGTATAGCATAAATTCTTGTGAACATAGAGAATATATTTAAAAAGCTAACTATTTTTTGTAGTTAGCTTTTAAAAAAATACATAAAGTTATAGGTATACTATAAAAAAGCAAAAGATAAAGATTTTTGAGGTAGTACATAAATTGCTCATAAGTGACAATTGTAATAGGTAAATTACTTCCTTCTGTGATGTTGATTTCTACAATGTAATCACGATAGATAGAATGGGGTGCAAAATTCCCTTCAAAAGATTGTTCTAAAATGATATCAGAGGTTTTAAAAACTGCTTTATCATCAGGGATATTAATCTCAACATAATCGATATATTCACGATAAGTATTAAATTCAATTTCAGTAGTAAAATGCAGTTTAAAATGTTCTAGTCCTTGAAGAGTTAAAAATAAAACAAGATAGCTAAGAAGATAAAAACTTAACTTTTTTATATTTCTCTTTGAAACTAAGGAAAGTTTTCTGTTTTTTATTTTATCAATTATTATATTCTTGATATAAAATTCATATAGCACTGAAAGACAAAAGAAGAATAGTATGGTATATAGTAGCCAGCTTTCAATTGAAAAACTATATTGATCAAATATTGTTGTTGGTTTTTCAATAGTTAATAAACTAAGTATTGTAGAACTGATAAAGGAAAGCATAATATAACAAAAGCGAGCGGCTATAGTTATAATATGAAGCTTGCCATCAATTATCTTATGAGCAAGATCGTCATCATAAATTAAGCTTTTATATTTATAGAATACAAAGGCAATAAAACCAATTAAGATACTTAAATTAAATGTTAAAGCAATCATAAACACTAAATAACGAGTTTCATTATAGACTATCTGTAATCCAGAAACACTATAGAAAGTAGAGAATAATGTTGTATCGGTATTTAAAAATAGTACATAATTAATAAGAATAATACCCATTATTAAACATAACAAGGTTCCTATTAAAGTTATAATATTAGTATTTTTTTTAACTAAATAATTTAAGCTTTTTTCTAATGTATGACTACTTATTGGTACATTTTTTTCACCAGTTAATAATTCGTCTACACTGACATTAAATAAAGCGGCAATAGTCGGCAACACACTCAAATCAGGCATGCCTTTTCCTGTTTCCCAGCGACTAATGGTTTTGCTAGAGACATGCAACATATCTCCTAAATCTTGTTGACTCATCCCGTTAGCTTTTCTAAAAGCAATGATATTTTCTGCTATAGTATTATTCATAGAAATATCCTCCTTGATTAACTAAATTTTAAAATTGAAAGTTTAATAAGTACAGCCCTAATACCAAGATTCTCTCTCATAATATGAGAATTAATAAAGATAAGTATATTATACTAGTAATTTTCTTAATTGGATATAACTAGATAATTAAAATTTCCAAGGAAAGTAAAATGATATTAATTAAGAGTAAACTAAGGAAAGTTTCAAAATAGGGTAGTTGTAGGATAAAAAGGTTTAAGAGGATGTGCTTAACTCTTAAATCTTTTTATATCCTTGACAATAATGCTGTTCATTTTATAATTAGAGATAATGTAATCAATAGAAAGAAGATTAAGTATATGTGCTGTGGAGAATTAAAATGTAACTATTGGTGTGCGGATGAATAAAAGTATTGGGCGATTAACATTGCTTTTTTGTGTTGTGTACTTCACAAGTTATATCACGAGAATAAATTATGGTGCACTAGTTATTGCTATTGCAGACAGTCTTAATATTTCAAATTCGTTAGCAGGACTTCCAATATCCTTTAGTTTTATGAGTTATGGTATCGGGCAGCTTATTGCAGGGTATTTGGGAGATAAAATTGATAGTAAAAAAATTATCTCAACTGGACTTTTAATTACCGCATTGATGAATGTATCAATAGTTTTAACTAAGGATATTATGATAATAACTATACTTTGGACTATCAATGGATTTGGGCAGGCATTGTTATGGCCTCCTTTAGTTAAAATTATGCTTAGTGTCTTTGATAATCAACAATATAAAAAAAGTTCCTCTTTGGTGATCATGTCTGCATCTTTAGCTACTATTTTGATTTATATACTAGTACCGATATGTTTAATGTATTTCGAATATCAAATTATATTTGTAGCTAGTGCTTTGTTAGGGCTAAGTGCATTGTTAGTATGGCATTTTAATATGAGCAAGGTAGATAGTATTAAAATGAACTTGAATACTGTGATTAGCAAAGACTCTGTAATAAAAATAATGATAAAAACAGGGCTAATACCTATTTTAGTGGTTATAGTTATTCAAGGGTTTATGCGTGATGGTATAACTACATGGATGCCAGCATTCATTAATGAGATGTTTAACCAGTCTGCGTCAATGGCTATATTATCAACAACCATTTTACCAGCTAGTAGCATCGTTGCTGTTTTGGTCACTAGAAAATGGGCTGATAAAATTAAAAGCGAACTCATGCTTTCATCTTATATATGGTTTATAGCACTATTCTCTTCAGCACTACTCTATTTTAGTAGGGATAACATGGTTTTAGCGATTATCAATCTTACCTTGATGTCCTCGTGTATGCATGGAACTAATTTATTGTTAATAGGCAATTTACCTGCTAGGTATCTAGCTTATGGCAAGACTTCAACAATCTCTGGGATATTAAATGCTTGCACCTATGTTGGTAGTGCACTATCAGCTTATGGCATAGCCAAACTTAATGAACTTTATGGATGGGATGTGACATTACTGCTATGGATAGCTTTAATTATTATAGCCGGGCTACTTTGCTTCAAGAATCGAAAAGCTATATAATAACACTTAATCGATTAATATTTACCACTAATCAGCAATTAGTGGTATTTTTTATAGCGGTTATATACAGTATGAAATAGTAAATAATTGCAGTAAAAACAATAAAGAAATAGCTATAATTACAGTATATTATGAGGTGAAAATATGATTAAATACTTACTTGCTAGTCATATGGATTTTAGTGTAGGAACATTAAATTTTTTAGAATTTATGATTGGAGAAAGAACTTCTATTTATACGTTAATGGCTTTTAAAGACAATAAATCAATAGAGGAGTGTGTTGAAGATAAACTAAAAGAACTTGGTGATTATGAGCAGTTAATTATTTTTTGTGATATTTATGGCGGTAGTGTTCAACAAGAGTTGTTTAGACAGACATATGGAAATAAAAAAGTAAAAATTATAGCAGGATATAATTTAGCAATAGTAATGGAAATTATTATGAAAGATCAGATAATGAACGATATTGATATTAAAGCAAGTATAGAACAAGCAAAATCTTCGCTTGTTTATATAAATGATACACAACTGGATATAGAAGAGGATTTATTTTAATAGAAAGGAGGAAAGGAAATGATTAAATTATTGAGAATTGACGAAAGATTGATTCACGGACAAGTCGCTAATCAGTGGGCAAGACAACTAGCAGTTGATGCTATTGTAGTGGCTAATGATGCAGCTGCATCAAGTCCAATTGTGATGGCTTCACTTAGAATGGCAGCACCTAATGGAATGAAAGTAGTTATAAAGAAAATAGATGAAGCAATTGCACAATTAAATGATCCTAGAGCTCAAAGCTTATCTATATTTATTGTGGTCGACAATCCAGAAGATGCTCTTAAAATCATCAAAGAGGTAGAAGGAATACCTTATTTAAATGTAGGTAATTTTGGTAGAGTAAATTTGGACAAGAAAAAGCGTATCGAGTATAAAAACAATCTTTATCTAAATGATGAAGAAGTCTTGACATTTAAGGAAATTTTAAATACAGGGATAGAATGCGAAGTAAGAATGCTTACTAGTGATCCAAAAATTTCTTTAAAATCTTTAATAAAATAGGAGGAAAAAAGAGATGTCAATGTTACAAGCAGCTATGATATTAGCAGTGGTTAATTATTTGATTTGCGTATTAGATAATTTCTTTGCATGGGATGCAACATGGAGACCGTTGTTTGTTGGTTTTTTAACGGGTCTTGCATTAGGTGATGTGCAAACAGGGTTAATTATGGGAGCTTCACTTGAAGCTATTTACATGGGTATTTCAGCTATAGGTGGTGTGGTTCCGTCCGACCCAATGTCAGGAACATTAATTCCGGTTGCTTTTGTTATATTAACAGGTGCAGATCAAAATGTTGCAATTGCGCTAGCGCTTCCAATCGGAACTTTAATTTCTTATACAAGTACATTAACTTCTCCAATTGGATTAGCACTATTAGGCTTATATGATAAATATGCAGCTGAAAATAATCAAAAAGCATATATTAGGTTACATTATTTGTATTTATTTGTAATTACTCCATTACCTAGAACGATAATTATATTCTTATCTATTTGGCTTGGTGTAGGAAATTTAGAAGGATTAACTCAAGTGTTACCGCAATTTATTATGACTGGTCTAGGTGTGTCAGGTGGAATGCTAGTGGCAGTAGGTTTTGGTATTTTAACAAGTATGATTTGGTCTAAAGAATTGGGGATTTATTTCTTTATTGGTTTTTCTCTAGTGCAATTCTTAAGTCTTCCAACAATCGCGGTTTCTATTTTTGCATTAGCTGTGGCTATTATTATGTTTACTAATGAAAATAAAATTAACCAATTGAGAATGTCTCTAGGGGACTCTACTAATAAAGAGGAGGATTTATTCTAATGAAAAACAATAAAACTTTAACGCCTATTGAAAAGAAAAATTTACGTCACATGTTTTGGATTTCAGGTCATTTTTGGGCAGATTTTACTATGGTAAAAATGGAAGGAAACACCTATGCGTATTGTATGTTGCCAATAATTAATGAAGTTTATGGTGATAATGAAGAATTAGCAACAGAGGCCTTCGTAAGAAATACAGAGTTTTTTAATACCCATGCATCAGCAGCAGGGCTTAATTTAGGGCTATCTTATGCTTTAGAAAGAGAAAGAGCAAAAAATCCTGAAGCAGTAACACCTGAAATGATTACTAATATTAAAACTTCACTAATGGGACCATTAGCAGCAGTAGGGGATTCCATCTTCTTTAACTGTATCCGTGTTATTGCAGCAGGGATTGGGATTTCGTTAGCTGCACAAGGCAATGCTCTAGGCGTATTATTGTTTGTAGCTATTTATGGTGGTGGATTTTTAGCAGTAAAATGGTATCTTATTAATTTAGGATATACATTGGGAACTAATGCAATTACAAAAGCATTTGAAACGGGCATTATAAAAACTATAACTAATGCTGCCTGTGCTATGGGGTTAATGATGGTAGGTGCGCTTGTAGCTAGTATGGTTTCTGTTAGTACACCGCTAGTAATCCCAATGGGGTCAGGCACAGAAATGGTGGTGCAAAACATCTTTGATGGTATTATGCCCGGGATTTTGAAATTGGGACTATTGTTTGGAGTTGTTTATCTAATTAGAAGAAAATGGAAACCTATTTACATTATTGCACTAATTCTTACTGTAAGCATTTTAGGATCAGCAGTTGGTGTTTTCTAAGAGGGTAATATGATGAAGTATATAAAATCAAGCCGTATCTATTTTGAAGAAGGCATTCAAGATGGTTATTTGATAGAATCAGAAGGTAAAATTATTGGTTTCTTAGACAAGAGTGCTAAAGTAGAGAATTATCATGATTATCAAGATAATCGCATTATACCAGGTATTTTTGATACTCATAATCACGGAACATATGGATATGATTTAGATGAGTTTAAAGAAAACGATGAATTAGCAAAAGAAAATATTAGAAGCTATTTACTAGCTTTAGCCTATGACGGAGTTACTTCAGTTTTAGCTACTACAAGTGAAACTATTAGACAGGTCGCAGAAGTTGCGAAAGAGCCAATAAAGGGAGCCAGAGTGTTAGGTATCCATTCAGAAGGTCCGTATTATAGCCGTGTCGGAGAAAAAGGACGTCAAATTGAACATCCTAAAATTTCACTAACACATATTCAAAAAATGATTGATGATGGACAAGGAATGCTAAAATTAGTTGCTATAGCACCGGAACTTGAACATTTTAAAGAAACGGCACAAAAATTTATTAAAAGCGGAAGCAAAATAGCTTTTGCACATAGTGACTTAAAGTCAGAAGGTGCTAAAAAGGCTGTTGATCAAGGTGTCAGTGTATCAACTCATACGGCTAATGTAATGGTGGGACTACATCACCGTGATATTGGTGGTCTTGGAGTTATGCTTATGGATGATCGTGTTGTATGTGAAATTATTTGTGATGGCATACATGTTTGTCTTGATTTTATAGAAATTATGTTTAAAATTAAAGACTATTCTAAATTTATGATTATATCAGACTGTACAGCATTCAATGGGAAAGCTCCGGGTCGATATAATACTGGCTGGGTTACACCAATTAATGTAACTCAGG
The DNA here is from genome assembly GCA_964370435.1 of uncultured Holdemania sp. GTDB lineage: Bacteria > Bacillota_I > Bacilli_A > Erysipelotrichales > Erysipelotrichaceae > CALVGQ01. Next base: position 8,247 of record CAYJJG010000015.1, on the reverse strand, counting down.
AAGGATTTGTGATTGATGATGATGGTAGATTAATGGGTAGCTCTAAACCTGTTCTGTATGGTATTTATAATTTAGTTGAAAAACTTCAAATTCCAATGGAAGAAGTAATTAAAATGACATCACTTAATCCTATGAAAAATTATGGGTTCGACTCAATAAAGGGTAGTATAAAGATTGGTAAAGATGCAGATTTTGTTGTTATTAGTGACGATTATCAAGCTTTAGCAACTTATGTAGAAGGCAAAAAAGTCTTTGATTCTCAAACAGATAAACGGATGTTTAATCCGAAAGCTACATTTTAGTATGAAGGTAAGGATTAATAGAAAAAGTCCTTACCTTTTGTTATAATTGTGTCAGCGCTACTAGAAGGAGAAAGTTAAATATGAAAATAAATAAAAGACAATTTTCAATTTTATTCGTACTATTAAGTGCAGACAATCCAGTGAAGTATACTGATTTGTTAGCTTATTTTAGTGTTACTGAAAAAACAATTAAAAATGATATTGATGCTATAAATGGAGTATTCGATAAAAATGAATTATTTATTGATTTTGAAAAAAATAAAGGTTTTAATGTAAAAGGTAATAGTAAATATATAAATGATTTAAAAGATAAAATATTTTTGCAGTTTAAAAATCACAATTCTATTTTTTATATTAATGACGAAAGTCTACTGCTTGCAATGAATTTTATTTTGTCTGTTAATGGTTACTTTAAGTTAAATGACATAGCAATTTTACTTTCTTCTAATATCCGCTCAGCAACAGAAATTATGAAAGAGATAAGAGCAATATTTTCAAAATACAATTTAGTAGTTATGAACGTTCCACATTATGGCATGAAAGTAATTGGTAAAGAAAGGGATATCAGAAAATGCATCACGGAGAATTTAGAAAAGTCAGTTTATTTTTTAAAAGAATTTTCTAATTTTGAAGCAGAAAAATATCTTAATTTAGATAATAGAGCTATTATTGAAAAACATTGCTTGAATTATATTAAAGAATATCGGATTAATATTGATGAACTTAGCTTACGTAAATTAGTTTGTTATATTTTGGTAGCAAATTCGAGGATAAAGAATTTTCATTTTATAACTCTAAACAAATTAGAACAACTTGAAATAACAAACTATTTTGAGAGTGTTCATGTAGAAAGTTTAATTAAGAATATCGAAAGGGATTGTAATATAAAATATCCTAAAGAAGAGGAATTATGGCTAAAAGCCTTTATAATATTTCACCTAGATTATTTTTGTGATGAAGTAAAATCTTCATTTCGTTTTAGTCCAAAAATTGTATTGGGTTATCAAAAGCTATGTGATGAAGTTAAGTATCTGTTCAATCAGATAGGTATTAAGAGTGATTACGGATCTTTATTGGAATATTTAAAACCTTTATTATTGAAGTATACTATTAGAAGCCAATATTATTTTTATGAAAATTGTAATAACTCAGAAATGATTCATTTAGTAAATAAATCTCCATTTATTTGTGATATAGGGAATTTAGTTTATAACGTGATAAAAAAAGAAGTAATGTACAATTTAGGAGACATGTTTTTAAATGAGGTGGTAATGGCTATTTACACGTATGTGCGCGGCATTAATAATTTAATTAAAAAAGTTAGTATTGCGATTTATACTCCATTTAATAGCCAATCAGGAAATTCACTTAGAAGAAGAATATTAGATCGTTTTAGTGACGTAATTAATAAAATAGATGTTATAACTTTAAAAAATTTAGTTAGCTTTAATGAAGAAGAGTATGATTACTTGATTCGGTTCGAAAAAAATCAAATTGACACACTAAATCCTAATATAAAACAATTACTTTTTGATTATTATTTTATTGAAAGTGATGTTTCTTCTTTTTACGAATATATTTATATCCCAGCAAGAACATATCGAAATAGCTTTGCTAAACAAAGTGTTGAAAATTTTATATTCACTGACAATTTAAAATCATTTAATGAATTGAAAATCTATTTGAAAACATTTATAACGGATGAACGGGTGCTAAATCAATTAGATAAAATAACAATTTTACCAAGCATGGTTTATAACAACACCTATAATCTAATTTTATATACTTCACAAAGAGGTGACACAGTTAGTAAGATTATAATATTAGATAAAAAGTATAAATATAATGGATTCAATATTAATCGAATATTTTTCAATGTACTTAATCTAGGTTTTGATACTTTAGCACTAAAAACTACTGAAAAGGTGTTAAGAAATTTAACTACGCTAGCTAGTACAGATAATGAAATTATTAAAGAAAAATATGATTTTTATGAATACTATGTAAACAATGAATTAATAAAATTGTGAGGATTATCTTTAAAATTAATAACTAATGTGCCTAATGGCACATTTACTTAATTCTTTTTTGACAGTACTATTTAATAAAATAGTACTTAAAATAGAAAGAAGGATATTATTATGAACAAAGATTTTTTTATTGGTAGTTGGAAAGGACAAGAATTCATATTAGTAGATATGGATATTGCAGGTAGTGTACTAGATGAAAACGGAGAAGTTAGTGAAAAAATAAAAGGCATTCTGCCCTCTTTTTTCGTTAACATTAATGAAGACGGTACTTTTGAACTTGAAGTGGATAAAGCTTATGCTGGTAAGTGGATTGAATTAGAAGGTGCACTTGGATTAATTCCAGATGAAGATTATGAAAAATTAAAAAGAGATGGCTTTACTGATGAAGAAATTGCGATGCCTTTTACTCAAGAAGATAATATACTAATAGGTGATTTAGGCCCGTATAAAATAAAATTTGTAAAATAAAATTATACTTTTTAATAATAAAATGATATTTAATATCTTAATTTGAGGAGGAATAGTGAATGAGTTTTTTTGATAAATTAAAAAAAGAAGTAAGCAAAAGTGCCAAAGAAGCTGTAAAAGATGCTATGGATAATAAAGATGGACTATTGCACGCAAGTCATGTTGAAGTAACTATTGATAAAATGCCTACAACGTTAGAATCTTTTAAGGTTATGGAGGGCACAGATTTTAAAGATCCCAACAAAGTGGTGGCTCTTACTGTAGTTGCTTTATGTATGTATCCAGCTAATAAGGATCTATGTATTGAAATGTTAAACTTTTTAAAAGGACCAAGGCCGCTTTCAAACTATGAAATTCAATTTTTAAGTGATCGATTTAAGGGTAAAGATTATCTTGTTGCATCGTATTTTGAAGGAGCAGCGCACACTAATAATTATGAACCTACTAATCCTTTAAGTATTAAAGTATATAAAACAGCACATAGTGAAGATTTATTGGATGAAGGGTATTTACAATTATTTTTGAAGTCAGGTGGTGCAGATAGTGCTCGTGGGGTAAAACTTCGCAAAAAAGAATCTACAGGAGAATGGTTTTTATGGGAATATCTACTACTTTCAGACATTAGAAAACCAGTAAAGGAAGATCCTTGGGCTTAATCAAACTGTAATAAGAGTAAGGTTGTGATATCGTTGATGTCACAACCTTATTGTGTAAAAAAACAGCCTATATTTGAAATATAAATTATTGTATAATGAACATATGAGGATGGAAAACTATGAAAAGATTTAAGGTACTTACAGCAATATCATTAATTGCGTTTGCGTTTTCAATTTTATCTTTTGTAGTTTGCAGTTTGTATCAAGTAGAGCCTCAAGAAGATTATATTTTAACTCAAGATGATAAAAATTATAAGAATGTTATTGCAAATGTATTACCTGAGCTAGAAATTAATGAGACGACCTATGGAACTACTTTGCGCGATTTTGAAGAAGGTCAAAATATTGCAGTATATGAAAATCAAGGAATTACATTAGCGTCTGTTCATGAAAAGTATGACTTTGTACCGCAATTAACTCAAACGATTGTTATTGCTATAGACCGCGAACAGTGCAGTGAAGAGCTTACTCGCTTTGAAGATTTAATAACTACTGATTTAGCAATAAGCTTTGACTTTGGTAAAACTATTGCTGAAAATATGTGGGAGTATGATAGTACACATCAAGTAGTGTTAACAATGGCTAAGGCAATCTATGGAGAATATGATGTCGAGGCTATTGCACAAGATTTTGCGCAAATAGAAGATGAAGGCAGATTTTTTGTAGATGATATTAGTAAAGCTATCCTAGTTACTACGGATAGTAATGCTGTAGCACTAAAAAAAGCAGGAAGAAATTTAGAAATTGTTATTCCACAAGATGGGACACTTAGCTTTAACTACGGTATGTTAGTTTATGATAATAGGATAATTACTGATGAACAAATCTCAACAAAGCTAATTGAAATGGGTTATAGATTACCAGATGGTAGTTGTGATGAATCATATTATCCCAGTAAGGATGATTATGTTAGAGCAGAGCGTATAGAAAGTTTTAATGAATATAATGCAGCTAGCTCCTTAGTGTCTAAGACATTAAGACGTGATAGTTTTCATACAAGATTGTTTGGATTCACAAATAGTATCGAAATAACTGCTTTTTTCCTTGCTTTAGTATTCGTTATAATTTATTATTTTGTTTCAATAAAAAGACGTATAGCAGATAGGAAAATTAATAAGGCAACAACAACAGTATTAGTATTATTAGCGTTGTTAATTACCATGGGATTATTAAAATCAGTGAATTCAAATAATCCATTTCTAGAAACGGTTTTATGGTACGGCTATTATATTCCTATTTTATTTATACCAGCTACTTTTGTATATATTGCACTACATGTTGGAAATCAAAAAATAAAACCTATTGTCTTAAAATACTATTTTATTTATTTGCTATTAACATTCATCCCACTAATCATGATTATGACCAATAACTTTCATAATTGGATATTCGTTGTAGAGGATTATAGCAATACTACATTTACACATAACATTGGTTATTATTTTGTGATGTTTTGGGTAGCTTCAAGTATTGTTTTTGCTTATGTATTATTAGTGTATAAATGCTTAAAAAATCCTAAAAAATGGGCGTTAGCATATCCAGGGATACTTAGTATTATTCTGGCAATCTATACTGTTGCTTTGGCTGTAAGGTTTACTCCTGTTAGAGAATTTGATGTAAGCTTTGCTATTACCATCTTTGTGCTATTATATATAGAAACACTTATTCAAAGCAGACTTTTACCAACAAACAGGGGCTATGATAGATTTTTTAAACATTCTAATTTGGCGATGAAAATAGAAGATAATCAAGGAAATCAAGTATATACTTCTTATGTTACAAAAGATATTAATGATAACTTTGTGCAAAGAAGTACCTCTATTATCGGAGGCAAGTTTTATTATTTTGAAGATTATACTGCGTTGAGATCAGCTGAGATAAAACTAAAAAACATAAATGATAAAATTAAAAAGAATAATAAAATTTTGTTACAGAACAGCAATACACAAGAAAAACTAGCAGCTTTATCTGCAGAAAAAGCTGCTTATGATAGTATAGATAATATATTACTTATTGGTACTAAAAAAATAGCTGCTTATATCGATAAAATAAAAGAGAGTAAAGATAAAAAAAGAATCATGAATATTATAAGTATTCATGCTATGGTGATGAAAAGAGCCTGTATGTATCGCATTAATGCACTTTATCAGGATAATCAATCTATTTCTATTTTAGCTAATTCATTTGTTGAACTTAAAGAACTGGCTGATAGTGTTGGCTTATCAATCGCTGTTCGCTTGGATGTAGCCACAACACTGCCGATTACAAATATGTCTGATATGTATGGATTTTTTGTTGTTGCTTTTGAACAAGCATTTAATTTACATTGTCAAAAAGTATTGTTGCAGGTATATAAAGTGGATGATAAAACTATATTTTCAGTTTTGGCAGACAAACCTTTATTTGATAAAGAGAGCCTTACAGAACTCAAGAAGAATAAAATTAATTATAGTTTAGCAGCCAAAAAATGGGAAAATACGATAATGTATTTATTAAGTTTTAAAGCATAAGTTAGAAGTTAATTTGTTGAGGGAGGTGTCGATGTGATTGAACTGTTTTTCTATCCTGTAAATATGATGTATTTAGTATATTTCATGATGCTATGCCTTTTTGTGACGCAGGCTATTTACTTATGTTTATTAGCGCTACATTATCGTTTAAGAGAAATAAAATTAATTATCGGTGAAGTATTGTTGTTGTTGTATAATATAGTTCTGGTGCTGATTATAATCACAGTACTAATCCATCGTAGAAATGGAATTATTTCTTTAGTGCATTTAGATAATATATTATATTTTATAGGAAGTATAAGTGTTGTATATTTTATTTATTTAGTGACATTGAAGAAAAAAGGAAGCCTATATGCAATCATAGGTATGGTGCTATTATTTCCTTTTGTAGTGCAGAATATTTTTAATAGTTATATTTTTTGTATTAACTTAGCTACAGTAATTTTATTTTGTCGCTTAATTATAGTAATTAAAGATATTCTTTATCGTCAAAAAAAGGAACTTAATGCTTTTTCTATAATGGATGGACTGGATACTCTTCCCTGTGGGGTTATGTTTTATGATAGTCAGGGTTATATTTATTTAATTAATATTAAAATGAAAGAATTAATTACACAAATTATAAAAAAAGAACCACAAAATGGTATCCATTTTTGGGATAGTTTAGCGAAGTGTGCAATAAAAGATGTCGAATCACAAATTATTGAAGGAGATGTTTTGTTAAAAACTCCTCATATAGCTTGGAGATTTTCTAGACAAAAATTTGAATCAAAAAATAGAATTTATTATGAGATAATAGCAATAGATGTTACTGATAGTATTGGGGCTTTCTATACGTTAGAAGAAGAAAAAACAAAACTTGAGCGCCAAAACATAGAAACTCGAAAACTAGTAAAAAATATAGAAGATTTAAGAAAAGAACAAGAGTATATAAGGATAAGATCTCGTGTACACGATGTCCTTAGTCAAAGACTTACAGCAATACAGCGTGTTAGTCAAACTGAAGGAGAAGTAGACTATAACACTTTGCTTTTTCTTTCCCAGGATGCAATTAACCATATAAAAGCAAGACGTGGTGGAGATGCTAAAGAGTTATTTGCCGAGATCTATTATTATTTTTATAAAATAGGACTAGCTATCGAGCTTAATGGTGATCTTCCTAAAGAAGAACAATTAGCTTTCTTGTTTTTAGCGGTATTAAGAGAGTCGTGCACTAATGCTATTAAGCATGCAGGAGCAACACGTATTTTTGCAAATATTGAAGTGAGTGATCAGCAATATAGAATAGAAATTACAAATAACGGTGAAAGACCTAAAAAAAGTCTTATTGAAGGTGGAGGGTTATTTGGAATAAGAAATAGAATAGAAAATGCTGGAGGAAGTTTAAGGGTAGAATTAATACCTGAATTTAGCTTAATTATAATTTTAGGGAGGGGTTTTTAATATGATAAAAGTGTTTATAGTGGATGATCATCAATCTGTATTAGATTCTTTTAGTAATATTATTGATGCGCAATCAGATATGATGTATGTTGGTAGTGCGAATTCAACAAAAACTGTTATTGAACAATGTAAAACGTTGATGCCTGATGTTGTTTTAAGTGATGTTTCTATGGAAAACAATGATAGTGGTATTGTTTTAACAGAGAAGCTTAAGTTTGAATTTCCTGAGTTAAAAATTATTGTTATGTCAGGTTTTGATGAAATATCATATATACCAGAAGCAAAAAAAGCGGGAGCAGATGCCTTTTTATCTAAATCAAAGACGATATATGATTTCGTTGATATGATCAGGGCAGTGATGAAGAATGAAGGAACTTTTCCTGAAACATTACAAATACCAACCGCTAATGGCGAGGCACCTTTTACTGAAAGAGAGTTAGAGATACTAAGATTACTTTGTTATTCATATTCAAGAAAAGAAATAGCGGATGAAATAAAAATAGCTGAAGGGACAGTAAAAAGGCATATTGAGAATATGTTGTCAAAATCAAACTGTAAAAGCACAATGGACCTAGTAATTTATGTAGTGGGTAATGGTTGGATAGCGTCCCATTATTAGATATATAAAGAATATAAAATATACTATTACAAGTTAAAGCAAAAGGTATAAAATTTGATAATTTCACATTAAATTTTAATATGTGCCAACTAGCACATTCATCATCTTTTGCTTTTTTGATACACTTTAATCAGATAATGATTAAAAAATAATAGGAGGGCTCATTATGGGACTTATAAAAGCGGCATTAGGTGCAACTACAGGAGTACTAGGTGATCA
>CAYJJG010000014.1:36529-37081 GCA_964370435.1 uncultured Holdemania sp. | reverse complement strand
AATTAAGCTTAGACCCCGAAAGTTTTACTTAGACCCCGGAAAATGTTCTATAGCCTTTTTTTTAATATCATTATTATTGACGATACTAATTATGTATGGTTTAATACGTTAAGAAGTGAGGTTTCATATGAATAAACGTAATATCCTACTACTACTATTTATAGGTATTTTTTTGTTTTCCTCTTATCAATTCTTTAGTGAATTCACAATGTCACAAAATGATATCAATAACTTTAATACAATAAATAAGCTTTATCAAGATTATACTACCAATTATGAGAAGCCGATTGCAGAGCTGGCCTATGAAAATGAAGATGTTGTAGGATGGATTAATATTGAGAATACATTACTTGATTATCCTGTAATGCATACACCTAACAATCCTGAATACTATATTAGAAGAAACTTCTATAAAGAGTATTCCGCAAGTGGTACCCCTTTTATTGCTGAAGGATGCACGCTTGATCCACGAAGTGATCAACTTATTATATATAGTCACAACAATCACAATGGCACTATGTTTGGCTCCTTAACAAAATACGATGATTACCA
>CAYJJG010000014.1:2723-36519 GCA_964370435.1 uncultured Holdemania sp. | reverse complement strand
ACTAACTATCCATGATCAATTAGAACTATATGAAATTTTCGCCGTAGTTTATTTAGATGTTACTGTAGGTAATGGACATCTCGAATTTTATAATTTCATTAATGCCGATGATGAAGAACATTTTAACTCTTATACACAACTACTCCAGGAACAAAGCATATACGATACTGGTGTAGAGGTAAATTATGGTGATAAACTTTTAACCTTAGCTGCTTGTAGCTATCATAGTGAGCACGGCCGTTTAATTGTGGTAGCTAAAAAAAGTAATTAAAGCAGTTCTAACATTGAATCAATAATACGATCAGGATAAATATTTAATTTTTCACAATCACTTTTTTGATGCACTCCTGTGGTTACTAAAACACTTTCTACTTTAGCGTTTATACCACATTGAATATCAGTTTCTAAATTATCTCCAACAATGATAACTTCATCTGCAGTTTTATTTAAATAACTTAAAACCCCCTCCATAATCGGTTTATGAGGTTTGCCAATTTTCATAGCTTCTAGGCTTGTAGCATATTCAAACATAGCCACAATAGAACCATTGCCTAAGCTATATCCACTTTCATGGGCTAATAAGCGATCGTTATTAGTTCCAATTAATTGTGCACCCTTTAAAGCACAACTTAGTGCTTTAGAATATTGAATATAATCACAAGTTTTATTCAAACCTATAAATAAAAAATCTGGGTTTTCATCATCGATGATAAATCCTTTTTCTTTAAGTGCTAATTCTAACCCATCTTGACCGATAAAATAAGCTTTTCTTTTATCACTCATTTTTGCTACTGTATCGACTGCTGCCATAGAAGAAGTATAAATATCCTTGGTTTCTATCCCACTGAATCCAATACTCTTCATGTGTTCAACTACTTGTTTAGGTGTTCGTGATGAATTATTAGTTAAAAATAGAAATGGATGTTGGTTCTCAATGCAGTGATCAAGAAATTTCTTAGCATCTTCTATAATAGTTGTTCCTTTAAACATTGTTCCATCTAAATCAATTAAATATACTTTTTTCATAGTACTCTCCTTTATAAGTATAGTTTATCATAAATTATAAAAAGATAATCAACTAGTAGTTGACCATCTTTTATATTAAATATTTTGTTGTTTTCTTGATTTATAAAACAAGAAACTAAATAATGCTGCCATTAAAAATCCAAAAATCGCCAACATAAACGGGTAAATAGCATTATATCCATAGACAATTCCAGCTAAAGAAGATCCAAATACATTACCGAAGGATTTAATCGAGTTATACACTCCAACTAGTACACCACTTGAATCTGTTTTAATTGAAGATAATACCGCTTGAAGTAAAGGAGTATATAGTGCTACTAGTCCAAAGATAATTAGATTTTGAATAGTAAACCATAATAACGTATCCATTCCTAGCAATATTATTAAAGCAGATGCCATGACTAAATAGAAAATTATCATGGATATATTAATATTTGTCTTCTTGATAATTAATATACAAATGGTTGAATTTACTACTAATGCAATAATTGCTACAGCAGCTTTCACCATCCCGTTGTATGATGGATCTACAAGAAATTGATCATTAAGAAAATAATTAAACACTTGTTCATGTGCAATAACCCCAAGTCCACTAAAGAATACGACTACTAAGAAATAGAAGATTGTTTTATTAACTACAAATCGACTATCTATTAAAATTTTAAATGGATTCGATCCTTTAATAACTTCAGAAAGATTCACTTTATGATTATAACTATCGTCATCCTTTAAAAATAACCAGTGAATTGGCGATAAAACAGCTAGTCCGATAACTTGGATTAAAAAAGTTAAACTTATAGAATAATCACCTACATAGCCACCCACCAAAAATCCAATAGGACTCAAGACAGCCATAATTGTGGCACTAATAGTTAAATTAGTGCCTACTTTATCGCTTGGACTATATTTAATGATGTACATTAACTGTGATACCATTATACTTCCGGTAAAAATACCAGAAAATAAACGTCCTATAATGATACTTGCTTCAGTAGTAGCCATACCAAATATTGCTTGTCCTATAGCATAACCTATAAAACTAACAATACATACTTTAACTACACCAAATTGTTCTATCATCTTACCCCAAAAAGGTGAAAACAAAAAACTACTTAATGCCATTGCTGCAAAGGCTATACCAAACATGTAGTCTGGTAAACCTAAATTTATAATTAGGGTCGGTGTTATAGGATGTGCTAAATTCGCAAAAACACTATACAAACCAACCATAATAAACAATCTATTAATCGATACTTTTGCCATGCTTATTTAATATAATGAAAATCAGTTTGTCTTTCACTTGCGTAATAAACCTTATCTTCTTTAAAGATAATATCTGTCTCTAAGGCAAACATTACTGATTGATCATTCCACTCCTTAACTACTGATTTAGTATTCAGCTCTAATGAATATAAGGTGTTATTGAATAATTTATAATCTCCATTGCCTTTAACTCCACCTTGTTGATCATAAAGACCTATTGTAGGTCCAGCTCCATGACCATGTTTTCCAATTGGATGAGTATATAAAGTTGCCTGCATACCTTTTTCTTTAGCTTCTTTTAAGCTATCTAATAAAATTTCATTACCTGTTTTATTAGCTTTGTAGTTTGCACAAACAATATCTTGGAATGCATTAGATACTTTTAAGCCATCTAATAAGCCTTGTGGTGCACAAGTTTCTCCATCTTTTAACACATAAGCTAGCTCTTGTGTATCAGTACATAAACCAAGGTATTTTAGACCAATATCACAGTGCAACATATCTCCAGGCTTAATCACTTCATTAACACCTAAGTCTTCTACTCCTTCTCTAAAAATAGAAACTGAGTAATCAAACCAAGGAACTAATCCCATATCTAAAGTTTTTTGAATCATATAGTACTTAACATCAGCATTAGTTGTGACATTAGGTGTAATCACACGGCTTGAGAATGCCGTTTCAATTAAACTATGAGCAATTTCAACTATACCATTATAAGCCTCTAACTCTTCAGGAAGTCTAGTCTCTAACATCGCCACACATAGATTTTCAGCAGATACTATTTTAGCTTTAGACTCCTCATCGAAAGAATTTGTAATATCGCAATATAGCTGATGAGATAAGCCATCACCAAACGCGAAAATGTTAGAGAAATTTAAACCAATTACTTTTGGATTACATTCTTTAATGATACGATTTAAGCAATCAAATTGAGTTTCTTTATGTGCCATCCAATCCCAAGTTGGTTCATAAAATTCATTTAAATCAGAATGACTTCTAGAAATAGCCATTCTTCTTACTTTACCCTCTTTTAGATGGTATGCGAAGATTGTCAATCTTCTAGCAGTCATCATCGATACTGGGGCCAATACCCCAAATACAGGATCCTCATTGTATTCACGGCACGCAACAATCCAAAAATCAATATTATTTTTAGCCATAGCTTCAGGTAAAATTGTTTCAAATCTTTTTCTTAGCCACTGATTCACAACTTCTTCTTGACGACGATAAGAATATATTTTTCCTTGTACTTCATCAATTCCAAATTTTTTTAACATTATCCATTAACCTCTTTCATAATAGCATCTTTCATATATTTATATGCTTTTTCAGGATCATCATTGTATACTTGATGTCTAAATAAACTAGCTAATTCTAACTCCATCTGTGCCTTAGAAATACGATTTTTAATTGAAGCTTCATCGTCTTTATAGCGGTCTTTTATTTGTTTTTCCAACTCTTTAATATCTTTAGGCATAACAAAGAAGGCAATAGCTTGTGGTTTTGCTAATTTAATTTGCCCAACCCCTTGTGATTCTACCTCAATTAAAACATTTTTCCCTTGATCAACTAAAAAATTAACTTGTTGTAAAGGTGTTCCATAATAATAACCATTAAACTCAGTATACTCTAATAAATCTTTATTTTTTACTAAATTGGCAAAAGAAACATGATCTGTGAAATAATAATCTTTTCCATCAACCTCATTTTCTTTTCTTGGTCTTGTTGTGCATGAAATAGAGTAAAATAGATTTAAATCTTCATCAGCCATTAACAACTCTCTGATTTTACTTTTCCCTACACTACTTGCTCCAGTGAGTATAATTATTGATCCCTTCTTCATTAGAATACCTCCTATAATTTCTCGATAAATTTTTTAAGCAAATTATCAACACGGTCGAAAGATGCTAAATCCATTCTTTCATCTGGTGTATGAATATCTTCAGTAAATGGACCCATTGAAACTACATCAATATTAGGTATCATTGCACTAAACACACCAACTTCAGTCCCACCGTGTGCTGCTACTACTTCTAATTCTTTATCTAACTCATCTTTTACTACTACTTTTAAAATATCGCGCATCTTTGATACCGGATTATAATTCCACCCAGGATAACGAGATCCCGTCTCAACACTAAATCCAAATACTGATGCTAATGTAGATAATTGATTAATTAGATTATCTACGCAGCTATCAATAGCTGATCTTAATGAATAGGTGCATGTTAAAGTGCTGTTTTCTACTTTAATAACACCCATATTAAGTGATGTTAAAGTTAACCCCTTAATTTGCATTGATCTTGCAATAAAACCATTAATCGCAAGATATAGGGCATTAATTACAGTATCACTTACTTCTTTATTGAAGCACTCTTTAGCTTTATCAACGGATTTACAGTTTATCATTAAGCCCTCATCACTAGCTTCGTATTCTACTTTTAATTTAGAAAAACTATTTTCTACTTCACTCATAACAAGTGTAGCATCACTTTTAGAAACAAAAGTAGCATAGGCTTCTCTAGGAATGGCATTGTCTTTTAATCCACCATCAATTGTTGCTAAAGTTACATCAACACCACTAAGTTGTAGCTCTTTTAGTACACGAACTAAAATCTTATTAGCATTTCCTCTTTCTAAATCAATGGCGCCACCACTATGGCCACCTTTTAACCCTTTTACTTCAAGAGCATAAGTAGCTAAGTCATTCGCTTCAAAAGTGATTGTTTTCATTAATTCTACTTTTGCACCACCTGCTGAACTTAGTAATGTTCTTGATTCGCCACCACCATCAAGAGAAATTAAACGTTGAGCACTAAAATATTCTTTTTTAAGGTTTAAAGCTCCAAATAATCCAATTTCTTCTTCAGTAGTAAACACTAATTCAAGAGGCGGATGTTTTAAACTTTTATCTTCCATAATACTCAACATGTAGGCTACTCCATGGCCATCATCTGCACCTAAAGTAGTTCCTCTAGCTTTCAAAAAACCATCTTCAATATATAAATCTAGTGGATCTTTGAAAAAATCATGGTTACTATCTTTATTTTTTTCTGGAACCATATCCATGTGTGCTTGAATAATCACAGCCTCATTTGAACCATTAGTTCCTTCTTTATAAACAATTACGTTATTTAAATCATCTTGGATATACTTTAATCCACAGCTTTTAGCTATCCCTACAATATAGTCACTCAGTGCTTTTTCATTGCGTGATCCATGAGGTATTTTACAAATTTCATTGAAATAATAGCAATGTCTTTTACTTAAATCAAACACTATACTTCCTCCTCTTTCCCATTATATTTTTCTAACCAAGCACCCATTTCTTCTAGCCTTCTAATACGTGCTTTAGGCTTTCCTGTTCTGCTTAAATCATGATTTTCATTTTTAAAGGCTACTAAGCGTGTATCAACACCATTACATTTTAACACAGTATACATCTGTAATGCTTCAAAAAGTGGACAACGATAATCTTCAAAAGCGTGTATAAACAACGTTGGAGTTTTAGCATTGTTGGCATACTTCAGTGGAGATGCATCCCACATTTCCTCATTAGCATTGTAGATATCTTCATATTCCATTTCGATTGGATGATCAATACCATAATCACTAGCTGTAGTCATTGAAATCCAATTAGAAATGGAACGCTGTGAAATAGCACAATTGAAGCGATTGGTTTGACCAATAATATAGTTCGTCATATAACCACCATAACTTCCACCTGCAACCACTAAACGTGTGGTATCTACTGCAGCATAAGTTTCAATAACAGAATCGGTAAACTGCATTAAGTCCTGGTAAGCAATGGATGCAATACCTTTTCTTAAATCCATAAATTCATTACCTTTTCCATCTGAACCTCTTGGATTACAATAAGCAACAATATAACCCATTGAAGCCCATATTTGCATTTCATTAAAAAACAAATCTCCATAGGCCATTTTAGGTCCACCATGAATATTAAGTATCATTGGATATTTTTTTGTTTCATCATAGTTATATGGTAATAATACAAAACCATCTACTGTCGTATTTGCTACTGCAATACTATGCTTAATTGGCTCAGCAACATAATAATCTTTTTTAATGTGTTCATTAAATTCACTTACTTGAACTACTTCATCTTCTAGATGATAATAGATTTCTTGAAGTTTACTGTCATAAAATCCAAAAGTAACTAACTTTCCATTAACGAAGGTAAAACCATCAATACTTTCATGGTTTTTATGAATAACTTCCATCTTTTTACCTAGTTTATATACAGCTGTTTTTTGTCCTTTTGGTACTAAGAAATAAGGTTCCCCATTATAGTTTAAATAACTATTTCCAGCACCATAACGGCAATCGCTTAAAACACTGTTATATAAAGTAGTATCAAAATCTAAATATTCAACTAAATCACCATTTTTAATTTCATAAAAAATAGGATTTTCCATGAAACCATATCTTAAACCTTTAGTTCCAGCAACATAATGTTTATTATCTTTATAAAAAATACGATGAACCATTAAATCCTCTTTATCATAGATAACAGTTTCATTCTTCTTAGTAAAGTTATAAACATAAACACGTGATGTTTTTCCCTTTACAGCATCATAATCAACACCGTAATACATAATTTCATTACCACATAAATCATAGCCTTCAACATCTATAGTAATAGTATTAATTCTTTCTGTAATTTTCGTATTATGATCATACACATAAAGAGAATTTCTTTTCTTGTTGATATACCCAGCTCCATTAAAATAAAATGGGTATTCATCCATGACTTGATAAGCCTCATTTTCTTTTAGTTCTTCTTGATAATTACTTAACTGCTTTTTACTATAACAATGTAAATCAGGATGATACAAATCACTTTCAGCACTAATTAAATAGCGACCATTTCCTAAAGAAACTATATCTCCAGCAATATTTAATTTAAAAGTATCTACAACCTCTTTTGTAATAAGGTCGATCTTACTATATACACCTTCTTTATCTAGGATGACAACTGTATTTCCATCGAAACAAAAGCTTCCAACATCTTTTTTAAATAATTCAAGATGTTCTCCGTTAAAAAGAAATAAATTTTTAAGATAACGATTACTGCGTTTTTTAATTTCGGTAACTATTAATCCTGCTAAAGTATTATCTTCATTAGCTTTTAGGCTAGATAGAAACTTATACTTTAAAAAAGTTTTATTTTTAATCTTTTTCATCAGTATCCCTTTCCACTCTAATCAACATAATTTCTTGTTGCGGTTCAACAATAAATCTGGCACCTGTTTCAGTGACAATAACCTCTTCTTCTAACCCTACTCTTCCTTGTGGTATTTTAACAGAAGGTTCCAAAGTAAATACATTACCTGCATCGAGTGGTACATCAATTAAGTCTGGACGATTATAACGCTTACGGCGATTTGCTAAAATAGTACCACCATCATGTGTTTTATGTCCTACTTGATGTCCCAAAGCTGCATTCCAAGAATCATAACCCATGTCTACGATATAATGTCTAGCTACCTGGTCTACTTCAAACCCTGTTACTCCTGGTTTCATAAAATCAGCTGCTTTTTTAATCGCATCTCTAACCACATTAAATGCTTCTACAACTTCTGGTGGAGCACAAGTTTCATCATCTTTTAAAACATAATACATACGTTGAAAATCACTACAGTAACCGTCTTTTCGTACACCGTAGTCAATATTAATTACATTACCCTTTACAATAGGTGTTTCAATTAATCCCATATGTCCACTAGGTACATTAGGATCAACACTCACACCTGGACACTGATCTTTAGCCCAAGACATAGTATAACCATCATCTGCAGCCACTTTTTGAAGATAATTAAAGATATCTAGTGAAGTTGTATCTTTAGTACACATACTTGGAATAGAACGCAAATATTTATCAGCTTGGATAGCACAATCTTCAATTATTGCTAACTGTGAAGCAGT
Organism: uncultured Holdemania sp.; assembly: GCA_964370435.1. Classification (GTDB taxonomy): domain Bacteria; phylum Bacillota_I; class Bacilli_A; order Erysipelotrichales; family Erysipelotrichaceae; genus CALVGQ01. Next base: position 28,281 of record CAYJJG010000014.1, on the reverse strand, counting down.
TTTAATACCTCTAACTTTAGAAATAATAGGATACGCTGACACTATTTCCATTTTATAAGATAATTTATTAAATACATCTTGAAGTTTCAAATACATACCAAAAGTTAGCCCATCACCACTAGAATCCGACTCGGAATAATTTAGTGCTAATGTTTTAAATTGATATTTTTCTATCACGTCTAATATTGTATCTTCCATAGTTCCTTCATAGCAGTATACTTCATCAATACCTTCAATACGCTTATATCCTTCAACATCTAAAGGAGAAACAATAGCTATTGTTTTTTCTTTAGTAAATATTAAACATGAAGCAATGATAAAATCTATATCTCCTAGTATCTCTAATGCTGGCTCACTCTTCATGATAGTTTCTCTACCCGTGATAAGCCAAGCATCTGTTTTATTATTTGCAATTGCATCTTTAATAATTGCCAATTTTTCGATATTCAATCTCATATTTTTCCTCCTATAATTAGTAACTACTAGTAGAAATAATTTCTACTAGTAGTTGTTTTGATATCTTATTCTGTTGGTAATACTGTACCTTCGAAAGAAATACTTCCTGATGGATCATAAGTAATTCCTTCAACACCAGCTTTTAATAAATATGGAGTAGTATATCCAAATACTGGAATAATCCATACTAATTCTTCAACAGCTAATCTTTCAGCTTCTTGTAGTAATTGTACACGTTTTGCAGCATCTAAAGTTGTATTTGCTTCATCTAATAATGCATCATATTCAGCATTATTAAATACATCTTCTGTTTGTCCAGCTGTGTGTAATAGTTTAAGATATGAGTTAGCATCTAAGTAGTCAGCAGACATAGCATCACGTGCTAAGTCATATAAACCTGCAGTTCTATCATCAAAGAACGTTCTTAACTCACCAGCTTTAATTTCTACATCTACATAGATTTCTGCCCATTGTTGTTGAATAACAGCTGCAACAGTATCATGCATTGTACTAGCATTGTAGTAGTATTCAAGTTCTAACATGTTGTCAGCACTAAAACCTTTTGATTCCATAATTGCTTTAGCAGCATCAACATCAGTATCTGATAATCTTCCAACTGCATCTTGTTCAACACGGAATTCATCTTCAACACCTGGAATTCCTAAAGGTACAAATCCGTATAATGCATAGTGTGTAGTTTCAGCATCTAATGCTAAGATAATATCTTCACGATTAATTGCCATAGATAATGCTTTTCTGATTTCAACATCAGCAAGTTCTGGTACATCTCCATAACCATCTTGTGGATTAATACGGAAGTAATAATTGATTGTTGAATCTGGAATAATTAATTCTGGTTGTCCTTCGTAGGCTGGAACAACAGTACCAGAGTTAACCGTTGTTGCCATATCAATTTCACCACTTTGGAATGCTAAGAATTGAGCATCCATATCTGGCATAACTTTGAACACGATTTCATCTAATGTAACACCATCAGCATATAAATAAGTGTCATTTTTAACTAAAACAGCTTCTGAAGTTTCATTGATTGATTCTAATTTGAATGGTCCATTTGTAGGCGTAGCAGGATCATTCCCCCAGCTTGATTCATGTTCTAAAGCAAACCCTTCTCTTGCAGGATAATACGTTTGGTAAGTCATTAACGCTGTGAAGTATGGTGTAGCTTTTTCTAGTGTGATTTCTAATGTGTAATCATCTAGTGCTTTAATTCCAACTTCATCCATATCAGCTACATCCCAAGCTTCATCTTGAGCAGCTTTAGCATTTAATACATAGTCACCTACGAAATATGCATAGCCACTGTCAGGACCATAACCTAATACCCTTTTAATACCAAATTCGTAATCAGCAGCAGTAACAGGTTCTCCATCACTCCAAGTGTTACCTTCAACTAAATTGAAAGTATAAACTAGTCCATCTTCGCTAACAGTATAATCTACTACAGCTTCATTAACTAACTCACCATTTTCTCCATAGTTGAATAATGGGTAATACATTTGTCTCAAGATATGACTTGAAACTGCGTCAGTAGCAACTGCAGGATCTAGATAACTAGGTTCTCCTCCAAGTGCAACTGTAAGTGTGTTTGTAGTTACTGTAGTATCATCTCCTGACGGAGCATCTGTTGTACCACAAGCAACTAGGCTTACTAACATCATTACTGATACTAGTAGTAAAGCTAATCTTTTCAATGTGTTTTTCATTTCTTTTCTCCTTTACTTTTCATATAAAAAACAAGCAATCTGTCTTTGGCCTACATTTATTACAGATGGAACTTGTTCAAAACATCGTTTGTGTGCTTTAGGACAACGTCCACTAAACACACATCCACTAGGTGGATTAATCGGACTTGGAATTTCACCTTCCAAAATAATACGTTTCTTTTCCTTTGCCAATTTTGGATCAGGAACAGGAACGGCAGACAGAAGTGCACTAGTATAAGGATGTAACGGTTTGTTGTATACATCATCACTAGGACCACTTTCTACTAAATGTCCAAGATACATTACCCCTATACGATCAGAGATATGTTTCACCATACTTAAATCGTGGGCTATAAACAGGTATGAAATACCTAACTCTTTTTGAATTTTTTTAAGCAAGTTTATAATTTGTGCTTGAATTGAAACATCTAGAGCTGAAATTGGCTCATCACAAACAATAAATTTAGGATTCAATGCTAATGCACGAGCGATTCCTATACGTTGGCGTTGCCCTCCAGAAAACTCATAAGGATAACGACGAATGTGATCTGGTTTAAGACCAACAATTTGAAGTAGCTCTTTTACACGCGCTTCTTTATCATTTTCGTTATCATAAATTTTATGAATTGTCATTGGCTCTTTAATAATCTCACCAACAGTCATTCGAGGATTTAAAGAAGCATATGGATCTTGAAATATCATTTGCACATCTTTATGATATTGCTTAACCGCATCACCCTTTATCTTAGTAATATCTTGATTATCAAATATAATAGTTCCACTATTAGGCTCATATAATTTAACAATAGTTCGACCAAGGGTACTTTTACCACATCCTGATTCCCCTACTAAACCAAAGGTTTCATTAGGATAAACCTCAAAGGATACATCGTCTACTGCTTTAACAATTTGTTTAGGACTAAACATGCCCTTAGTTACATCGAAATGAGTCTTTAGGTTCTTAACTTTTATAATAGGTTCCATGTTTATTTGCTCCTTTCATCTTGTAACCAACAGCTCGTACTATGACCTTCTTTGATAACAGTCTCGCTTGGCATAATATTTCTACAAACTTTCATAGCATGATCACAGCGATCTACAAATGGACAGCCTGCAGGAGGTTTTAGTAAGTCTGGAGGTGATCCTTTAATTGGCATTAATTCCTCATCAGAATTTTCAGGATTAGATATACATCTTAATAACCCTAAAGTATAAGGATGTTGAGGATTGTAGAAGATATCTTCATCAGTACCAATTTCTACAATTTTACCACCATACATAATAGCAATACGATCACATAACTTAGCAACTACTCCTAAATCATGAGTAATCATAATAATTGAAGTATCTAATTTTTCTTTTAATGAATCAATTAATTCTAATACTTGTGCTTGAATAGTAACATCTAGCGCTGTAGTAGGCTCATCTGCAATAATTAATTTGGGATTACATGCTAAGGCAATCGCAATAATAATTCTTTGACGCATACCACCACTAAATTCAAATGGATACTGATTCATTCTTTTTACAGGCTCTGGAATTCCTACTAAATTCATAAGCTCAATAGCACGATCGTAAGCTTCTTTTTTACTCATTTTAGTATGATTTAAAAGTGGCTCCATTAACTGTGTTTTAATTTTTAATACGGGATTTAAGAAAGTCATCGGATCTTGAAAAATCATCGACATCGAATTCCCACGTATTTTATTCATTGCTGCTTGATATTCTTTTTTATTTTTAAAATTTGCAGGAGTCAAATCAGTTTCATCAAAGGTAATCGTTCCATCAGTAATAGCTCCATTAGCTGCTAACAGACCCATTACACTAAACATGGTTTGACTTTTTCCTGAACCTGATTCCCCAACTACACCAAGAGTTTCTCCTTTTTTTACTTCGAAACTTACACCTCTTACAGCTTGAACTTGACCTTGTTCAGTTCTAAAAGATGTAGTCAAATTTTCAATTTTTAATAATGACATAAATGGTCCTCCTAACGTTTAGGTTCTAAGGCTTCACCTAAGCCATCACCAATGAAGTTTAAAGATAAGATAGTTAAGCTTATAGCTAATATTGGCCAAATAACTTGAACTGGTTGTGTGTGAATCAACTCCCTAGTTGCACTAGCTAATAAACCCCAACTTGCCTCAGGCTCACCAATACCAATACCCACAACACTTAAGAAAGCTTCAGTAAAGATAGCTGATGGCACCATCATTGTTAAGGAAACAATAATTGGTCCAAGTGCATTAATAATCAAATGATTAAAGATAATTCTTTTTTTACTACAGCCTATAACCTTAGCTGCAAGTGCAAATTCTTGTTCCTTTAAGGACATAATTTGTGTTCTAACTTGTCTTGCCATACCTACCCAAGAGGTAACACTAATAGCAATTAACATACTAGTAGCATTTGGTCCGAAAATCATTAATATTAAGATTGTATATAATAAACTTGGTACAGAATATATAATATCTACTATTCTCATCATGATATTATCCAACTTGCCACCGAAGTAACCTGCAACACCACCATAAGCAATTCCAATAAACAAGTTAATAAATGCTGCCGCAAATCCGATGGATAATGAAATCCTCGCACCATACATAATTCTTACAAATATATCGCGTCCTAATTTGTCAGTACCCAATAAATGTTCTAAAGATGGAGCTAAATTTCTAGCACTTAAGTCTTGCCCATCATAAGTATATTGTGAAAACATAGGTACGAATATCGCACAAAGAATCATTATTACTAAAAATACAAATCCTGCAACCGCTAACTTATTTCCCTTAAATCTTTTAATTGCATCTTGTAAAAAAGTTTTAGAATCGAGGGCTATAAACTCATTGTTCTTTTCTGCATCATCTAACTTCTCAAACATATCTTTTGTAATTTCAATATTTTGCATACAATAACCTCCTAATCCTTCAACTTGATTCTTGGATCAATAAGTGCAGCTACGATATCTGAAATGATACTCATAGTTACAACTATTGCTCCTAAGAATAGTGCTAACCCCATAATTAACGTATAATCACGATTGGTAACACTACTTACAAACTCTTTACCAATACCCGGAATAGAAAATAAGCTTTCTATTACGAAACTCCCAGTAACCAAAGATGCTATAAGTGGTCCACTATAAGTTACAATTGGTAATAATGCATTTTTTAGACCATGTTTAATAATAACCATTACTTCACTAGTTCCTTTTGACTTAGCAAAAGTGATATAATCTTTACTCAATACATCTTTTAAAGATGATCTAGTTAATCTTGTAATAACTGATATTGGATAAATAGCCAATGCCGTACAAGGTAAGATATAATGTGCTGGAGTTCCCAAACCTACAATAGGTAACGCCTTTAATAAAACACCGAACACAATCATAAATCCAATAGCTAATATAAAGCTTGGTACACTTACTCCAATCGTAGCTACGAAAGTAATAAATGAATTAATCCATTTTTGCTTAGTTAAGGCACTAATAGTACCTAGTGTAATCCCAACTATCATTGCTATCGAAAAGGATATTAATCCCACTTGCATTGTTGCTGGAGCACTTCGTGCAATGATATAGGTTACATCCATATCTTTTTTCTTAATGGACTCACCGAAATTTCCTTGAATCGCATTTCCCATGTAAACAACGTATTGTTCCAATATTGGTTTATCTAAACCGTATTCTGCTTCTAATGCCGCCATTACTTCTGGTGGTACATCTTTGTTATCTTCGCTAAATGGACTTCCTGGAATAATCTTCATAATGAAGAATGTAATCGTTGCCAGAAAGAACAAAGCTAATAATCCTGCAAATAATCTCTTTATAATATATTTAATCATCTTGCTTTCCCCTCTTATTTAATTAAGTATAATTCTTGTTGTGGTTCAACCAAGAAATAGGCTTTATCATCTTTGACCACCACATCTTCTTCTAAACCAATTCCACCGCATCGTGTTTTTACATTAGGCTCTAATGTGAATACACTATTTTTTAAGATCGGTGATCTTATCAAATCATCACGGTTATATCTTGGTTTCTCTGGAGCTAGCAAACAACCACCATCATGTGCAACTCTACCTAGCTGGTGCCCAAGTGCACTACCCCAGCTTGGATAACCTAACCCTGTTATATACTCTCTAGCAACAGAATCTACATCAATTCCTAAAACACCTGTTTTCAAATAATCAGCTGCTTTTTTTATACCATCTCTAATTGCATAGAATGCTGCCTTTACATCTTCAGGTGCATCAGTTTCATCATCCTTTAAAATATAATACATTCTTTGCATATCACTAGAGTAACCATTAATAGTAATACCGAAATCTATATTAACTAAATGCCCTTTTTCTACAAGTAAATCCACCGCTCCCATATGACCTGATGGGCAATCTGGACCACTAAATACTCCAGGATTACAAGATTTAGGCCACGAATAGCCATATCCTTTACTCTCTGTTTGATTTTGGAAGAATTGGACAATCTCTCTTAAATTTACTCCCGCTTTAATGAAGTCTTTTGCTTCATCAAAGATTACTTGTGTTTGTTCACATGCATATTTAATTGCAGCCACTTCTTCTTCTGTTTTCATGGATCGTACCATTTCACAGATTTTCTGAGCACTAATTACCTCACCCCTATAATCAGCAAGTTCAAATCCTTTTTTCAAGCGATTGTAAATACCTACTGTTAATCCATCACTTGCAGGATTTTCTCTTGAATAATTAAGTGCTATCTTATTAGGATTTAATTTTTTTACTACTTCAGCTAAAGTTTCTTCAAAGGTGCTATCAAATACAAACACTTCATCAAAGACACCTTCGTGGCGATATCCATTAGCATCCAATGGAGTTGATATTGCATATGCTTTTTCTTTAGTAAATATAACAGCTGTCATACCAATAAAATCATTATCAGTAAATACATCCAACATTGGCTCTGTATTTATACTACTTTCCTGTCCAGCAATAATCCACATATCTACATTAAATTTATTCAATGCAGCTGTGGCCTGTTTTATTTTTTCTACTTTAAATGTCATACTTTTCCCTCCACCAATATATACATTATACATTTTCAGAAATTATTTTCAAGAGTTTTGAAAACATTTTCACAATTTTTTATTATTTTTTTACATTTTATGGTCTTTTCATGGTTTTTATACGCTATTTTAATAAAAAAAATAGTAATTATTCAATTTATTTTGAAAATATTAATCTATTTCTTTATTTTTTTTAGTCTTTTTATATATAAAACACAATTTTAATAATAAATGAAAATTTTTACATTACAAATAATATATTTGTTTTCAATTCTTTCAAAGGTCTGATGTCTTTTTAAACCACAACATAAATCCTATTGCTAAAAAGGCCATCGAAGCAACAACATAGAGTGTAAAATCAATTGATGTTGAAGCCGATAAGTAATTAGTTAGTATTGGCATGGCAAACAAAGAAAATCCCATATAGATACTCATAGCTGCTAATTGAGCTGTAGATTTTAGTTTTTCATCAATTATCTTATCGATTATTTCTTTGGAGCTAATCATAGCAATAGGAAAAGTTACCATCTGCATTAATGCAGCAATAACTAAAAACCATACATTATTTATAAGAGCATAGATAACAAAACGAACACCAAACATCACGGATGCAAACAAAAGTAAGTTACTTTTTTTAAACTTACTTAAATACTTTGGCGCCAACAAAAACACCGGTGCTTCGGCTAATGATTGGATACCCCACTTTAACCCCACATGAAAACTTGTTCCATCAATGGCTAATATTTTATCTACTACTAAATAAATATCAGCACATCCCATTGCAAATAATATTAATAAAGTAAATACTAAGGAAACATACGATTTATTTTTGATTAGAATTTTTAAATCTTCAACTTTGATAGGTTGGCTATTCTTTCTTTGTGCCTCTGGTAGCTTTAAAGCAATCACAAAGGATAATAATCCTAAAACCGCAACTAACACACTTAACATCCAAAAGTTTCCAAATGACAAGACAATTGCAGCAATCCAACTTCCTAATGCCCACCCTACAGCACCAAGAGCGCGACACTGGGGATATTTTTCTTTCGCTTCTTCAACTTGGAATACCCACGTATCAATAATTCCTTGCCAACTTCGCGCACCACCTCCGATTATTGATACCATGACTAATGCAATCCAAAAATTTTGAATAACAAAAGCAAATAAAATTACATTAATCAAGTTACAACTTATATAACTAATTAAATAATAGATTTTAATTTTTTTATATTTATCAGAATAATATCCGAATAAAAATTGACTCACTAAAGTAATTAATGCTATACCCGATAATATAATTCCTTTTTGAATATCATCAAACCCTTGTTTCAAAAGATAAGGGATTAATTGAGTGGTACCAAGTGCTCCTATTAAATAGCTTAAACTATAAGTTAGATAAAACTTTTTTCTTATATTCATAATATACCTCGATTATAGTTTGTACCAAGTTTAAGTTTTTATCACGATTAACCATCTACACAAGGTTAGTTATTTATGATAAAATTATAAACACGAGGTATCTTATGAACAAAATTTTAAAGTTATTGATTTCCTTAATAGTAGTTACTTTAGCTACCTATTTAATTTATATCTATGCTACTGAAATAAGTATTAAAAACTTGACCATTAGAGAAGAAACTATAAACTCAAGTGAAATACCACTTGAATTAGATGAAATAAAAATACTCTTCTTTAGTGATTTACATTATAACAATTTCATGGACAAAGAGCGCTTAGAAGTGATGGTTGATCAGATTAAAATTCAAAACTTTGATATTGTATTGTTTGGAGGAGATTTACTGGATCATCCTGCATCTAACTTCCCTAGTGAAGAAGTAAAAAATGAACTAATTGATTTATTAAAACAAATAGAAGCTCCTCTTGGTAAATTTGCAGTTTTAGGTAACCATGACTTGGAGAGTAGTTCAACAAAAGACATTGTCGAAAACATTTTATATCAAGCAGATTTTGAAGTTATCACTAACCAGACAAGACGTATAAGAAATTTTTCTAATGATAGTATTGTTCTTGTTGGGCTAGATTCACAATCTTTAGGTAGTCCTGATTTCATCACTCCTTTTGAAAATATCCTAGAACAAGATTTCACTATAGTACTTTGCCATACTCCAGATACAGTACTAGAGGTTCCGCAAAATTTAAGTGATTTGTTTCTTGCTGGACACGGTCATGGAGGACAAGTTGATATACCTTTTTTAGGATCAAGCTATAAACCGCAGTATGCACAACAATACTATAAAGGTAAACACTATATTAATAATATCTTATTAGATGTAACTAGTGGCATGGGGACTACAAAATTTGATGTTCGATTATTCGCACCTGCTGAAGTTGTAATTTATACTTTAAAATCATCTTAAAATTAGAAAAAGCTGTTCCTAATAAAATTTAGGTGCAGCTTTTTTATTCTATTTACAATATTTATTTATCCAAGAAGTAATTTCTTGAAGTCTTCTTTCACGGTGAAGTGGTTTTCCACTTCTACTTAATTCATGATTTTCACCTTTAAAGTAGCATAAGCGAGTATCTACCCCATTATCACTCATTGCAGTATACATTTGCATTGCCTCTGGAATCCAACAACGATAGTCTTCAGAAGAATGAATGAATAAAGTTGGCGTTTTTGCGTTTTTCACATACTTCAGTGGTGAATGCCACCACATTTTTTCTTGACCTTGTTCACTGTATACCTCTGCATCCATTTGATCAGGAGCGAAGAAAAACCCAATATCACAAGTACCATACATACTAAACCAATTCGAAATAGAACGTTGACTTGCTGCACATACAAAACGATCAGTATGGGTAATAATCCAGTTGGTCATAAACCCACCATAACTTCCTCCAGTTACAGCTACTTTTTGTTTGTCAATTGCTGGATAAGATTTTAATACTTCATCAACAAAATACATAATATCATCAAAATCAATTGTCCCATATTTTCCTCTAATATCCGCAAATTCATTTTTCTTGCCGTCAGATCCTGTAGGATTGCAGAACATCACAAAATAACCTTCATTTGCCCAATACTGCATTTCATGGAAGAACACTTCACCATATACCGTTTTAGGACCGCCATGAATATCTAAGATTGCAGGATATTTCTTAGTAGCATCATAATCTTTAGGAAGCATTATCCATCCATCCACTGTATCAATTTTACTCTCAATTTTAATATGGTTTAATTTCGCTACGTACTTATTTTCTAATACCTCTTCGTTAAATTTAGATAATTGTGTCAATTTCTTTGTTTCTTTTTGATAACAATAAATTTCCTGTAGTTTTAAATCTAACATGCCCACAAAATAAATTTTATCTTGATGAATATCTATCATATCAATAGAACCTTTAACCTCAAGTTCAGTATTCAAATTCCCAGCACTATCTATACTACATAATTGAGTATTATACCCTATCGTTGTTAAAAAGTAATAACGCTCATTAGCAACAACGCAGCTATATCCTGATGACAAGCGACAATCACTACCTACCGTACTACCTAAAGAATCTTGATATTGTACTAAACATGTAAGCTCTTTGGTGTTTCTATCTATTTTATAGAAATAGGGATTTTCATTATTGCCAAAACGTTCTGCTGTGCTCGCTGCAAAAAGTATAGTGTCTGATAGATATCGTGGCTCACGAATGCTTCTAAACTGAGTTCCATCAACTAAACAAGCAATTTTTTTAGTAGCTCCATCATATTCATATAAATACCCCTTAAACTCAGGTTTTTTCTTATAAGAACTACCTGTAAATAACACTTTATTTTCTTTAGCATCAACATAAACACTACCTACATTAAATAAAGGTTCACATAGTACTTCTAATTGATTAGTTTCAATATCATAAATAAACAAATGCACGCGCTTTTTATTAGTGAATCCTCCACCGTTACTCCACCAAGGGATTTCATCAAAGACTTCATAATCACTATTATCTTTCTTCTTTTTACTTATTTCTTTTTTTTGTTGCTCAGTATAGGTATGATAATCAGCATACTCAACATCGATTGATGCCTGAAGCACTAATTTACTCGAAGATAAAACATCATAGCCAACTACCTGTAACGGAACACAAAACGCTTTTATTGCTTCTCCTCCATCAAGCGATAGGCTATAAAAAGAAGTGTTTACAAAACCTTCTTTAGTATAATTTTCATCTTCTTGATCACGACTCGCACTAAATAAAATGGTATTCTTATCTAAATAAACATAACTATTTTCTTTATTTAAAGCGGTTAGTTTTTTAAACTGTTGATGCTGATATCCAAAAATATTATGTTTATATTCGTTATTATTCTCATTTACACCACTAACAACACAGCTTAAAAGTCCAGTGTCTTTATTAACAGCCATTTTTGAAAGAAACTTGTAATTAAAAAAATCATTAATTTTTATCTTTTCCATGTTCTCCACCTCATTTTCTTATTTTACTTCATTTTATAAAAAAAAGAAATGATTCTTAAAAAAGTGCAGTCATTATGACCACACTTGCAGTTTTACATTATATTGGTATCTGAACTAAAAACTCACACCCCTGTTGAGGAATACTCTTAATCGAAATTGTTCCACCATGAGCACTCACAATACTTTTACATATTGGAAGCCCAAGTCCGCTTCCACCACTAGTTCGTGCACGATGAGTATCCACGCGATAAAACCGTTCAAATATATTTTCTAGATGCTGTTGCTCAATACCAATGCCATTATCTTTCAGCGATAATTCAAGCATTTTACCTTTAAGCTTTAAAGTAATCACAACTTCATCAGCTTCACTATGCATTAGTGCATTTCTTAGTAAATTACTTACTACATGATGTAGTTTTTCTTTGTCTGCTGAAACCTTTCTATCTACTTCACTATTAAATATGATAGAAGTTTTCTGTGTATTAATACCACTTTTAACTTCCTTAATAACACTCTGAATCATTGGATTTAAATCACATAGTGTTTTATTGATAATGACAGTACCTGCACTCAATCTTGAAAGTTGTAGTAAATCCATAACAATCATCTCTAAACGTGCTGTCTCTTTAGCAATTTGTTGATGAAAATCTAGTAGTGTTTCTTGATCATCAAAATCTTCACGATTTAATATTTCAATCATTCCTTTTATAGCTGCAATAGGTGTTCTTAATTCATGTGAGGCATCAGCTATAAATCTTTTTTGCATACGCTCTTTTTCAGCAACACTAGTAATATCTTGAAATATAAGTAGACATCCTGCATAATGCTCTTGTTCATACACAGGTGTCGACACACATTGATAATCTTTATGATTAAACATAATATTTCGAATTACTTCTTTTTCAGTTAAGAAGGAATCGTTTAAAAAAATTCTCACTTCACGATCAATAATTTCACTGTTATAAAGCAATTTATGATTGCCTTTGCCACTTATAAAATCATTAAAGCGATGATTCACTAATACTAAATTACCATACGTATCCATTAATGCTAAGGCAATGGGTATATTATTAAAAACTGTTTGTAATTGACTTTCGATAAGCTGACGATCTTTATTAGCTTCACTTAAGTAAAATTCAAAATTTTTAGTTTCACGATTAAGCTTTTTTTGCATTCTTGTGTAGATTAAATAAGTTTGAATACACGCCACAACTATAATAGAAATCATTTGTACTACAAAAGAAATCATGTAAAATTCTTCTAGAAACGATAATATAATGATACAAAGAGGGACTAAAAAATAATCAGTTATCTTCATGTGTGCTTTCTAAAGAATAGCCTACACCTCTTCTTGACCTTATATTAATGCTAGAGTGTTGTAGTTTACTCCTAAGTTTGAAGATATGAACATCTACAATACGTGTATCACCATCATAATCAAAATCCCAAATTTCATTTAAAATGTTGTCCCTAGTTAAAACGACTTTAGGATTACGTAGCATATACTCCAGTAATTCAAATTCTTTTTTTGTTAAATCGATTAACTTATTATTTACACTAACCTCTCTTTTAGCAACATCTAATAACACTTCATTAAACGATAAAACTTGTGTAGATTGTTTGTTTAATCGTTTTATATGAGCCTGTATTCGTGCTAATAATTGGCGCGGTGAAAAAGGTTTAGTAACATAGTCATCAACTCCTGCTTCAAAGGCATCGAGCACATCCTCTTCTTCATCTTTGGCAGTCAGCATAATAATGACACTATTAATTCCTTTTTCACGAAATGCCTTTACTAACTCAATCCCACTGATTGATGGTAGCATCCAGTCAATAATCATAATGTCATAACTTTGATCTAATCCTTTTTGAAGAGCTTCTTGCCCTTCCTCACATACAGTAGTATCATATTTAGCCATTTTTAAATCATAACTAATTAATTTACGAATACTTTCCTCATCTTCTACCAACAATATTTTTGCCATATCTATACTCCTTTTTTTGCATAACTTTCGACAATTTTTTGTACTAATGGATGTCTTACAACATCATCACTAGATAACTCTAATATAGCGATTTCCTTTATTCCTTGTAATATCTTTGTAACATCTTTTAAACCACTATCTTTTCCCTTAGCTAAATCAATTTGTGTGATATCCCCTGTAATAACCATCTTGGAGTTGAATCCAAGTCGTGTTAGAAACATCTTCATTTGAGCACTAGTAGTATTTTGTGCTTCATCTAAAATTACAAAAGCATCCTCTAAGGTTCTACCTCGCATATAAGCAAGTGGTGCAATTTCAATAATGCCTTTCTCAATATACTTCTCGCAATTCTCAGCACCAAGCATTGCATGAAGCCCATCATATAGAGGACGTAAATATGGATCGACTTTTTCTTTTAAATCTCCTGGAAGAAAACCTAAATTCTCGCCAGCCTCTACTGCAGGCCGAGTAAGCACAATTCGCTTTACTTCATTTTTCTTAAGCATTGCTACCGCCTGAATAACTGCTAGATAGGTTTTTCCTGTTCCAGCAGGTCCAATCGCGAATATAATATCTTTTTTTTGCATCGCTTCTACAAACTCATATTGTCCTAAAGTCTTAGGGGCAATTTCTTTACCATGTAACGTTTTTGCAATAACTTTAGAAAATAACATTGCATAGTTAAACTCTTTATTTTTCTCAATTAGACGATGTAGATAAACTATATCTCTTAAATTAATACGCATATTTTTCATTAGTAAAGAATATAAGCTATTTAATAACTTACTTATTTTATTACTCACTTCTTCATCAGCATCTAAAATTATAAACTCATCATTTCTATAAATAAGCTCTACTTTATACAACTCGCTAATTAAATTTAAGTTTTTATCTTGATGACCTACTAAGTTCATAGCTTGTTGATTATTTAATCCTTCCAGTTTAATAACGGTACTATTCAACAAAAGTTATTCCTCCATTAAGGACGGCTAATGTCCTCAATACATGTATAATGTATTTTCATCTCTATTTTACCCTCTTTTATACCAAAATGTAAAATACTTTCGCTTATAATTTCTTCACCCTCTGATAATTCTTTTTCAATTTCTGACCTACACTGCATTAAGAGCCTAGTAAAGTGTAGTGGTTGTAATATGCTACTAGCCTCATCTAATTCTATACTACTCTCTATTGTAGTCCAAGTTTTAGCCCACACACTACCCTCAACATAAACATCTTGAGGAAGATTAAAGGCATCATAAAGGACGTTATCTACTAAAATATCACCCTCATAGACTATATCATTAATATCCACTAATTTTTCCCCATGAGTTACATCGAATCGTGTAATCATTCCTGATTTATGTGCGATGAGCGGTGTATTATCGTATACTTTAGTTTCTGCGTATCGTTTATCATTAAAGGCTATATGAATTTTACTAGCATCTCTTGTAATTTCTAACCAAGCAATTTCAGTTTTGAAATAAGCTTCAATATTATCTTTTAATTCTTCTTCAAGTTGATTATTAAAATTTATGAAAGGAACCTTATACCCTTGTTCATTCAAATAATGTTCTATCTGCAGTGATAGTGAAGGACTAGTAGCTTGATAAGTGATATCCAATATCGTATGATTTAAAATTTGAAATAATGCTATACACCACAAAAATAAAAAAACACGAAATGGTTGATTAAGCTGTCTAAAGAAAAATCCTAATACGCCCACTGTTTTTATCTTATCGCATTTTTTAAAAGTACGAAGAATTTTTTTTCTTTGATATATTGGAGCAAAAAAAGAAATGCCTTCTTTACTTGTTTTCAAATCAAAGATATCTATTTGAGCATAGTGAACTTGATTTAAAAAATAAGTCACAGGTAAATCAACTTTATAGTAATCCATTCCAAAGAAAAATTGGATATTATTTTTCATCAAAAATAACCTGTTCAATATCACCATCAATCCATATTTCTTCCACTGTAAACATAACAACACGTAAATACTTTCCTAATAAAATCATTTTTTTATCTTTTAATAAAAATTCCATTTTATTCTCATTTACTGATTGTAGTGATTGAACATTTTCGATACTTGCTCTTCTATTTGATATTGTAATCATGTCAGGCACTCCTTTCTATAAAGGATATGCCTAAACATAAAAAAAAAGAAGTAGTTAACTTCCTTATTTTGAACGACGAGCTTTTCTAGCTGCTTCAGATTTAAGTTTACGTTTGATTCCTGGTTTTACATAAAATTCTCTTTTGCGAGCTTCGGCAAGGGTTCCGTTACGAGATACCTGACGTTTAAATCGTCTAAGAGCATCGTCTAGTACTTCATTCTCTTTTAAGACTACTTTTGCCACAACTAACCCTCCCTTCATAACAATAGCATATACATTATATAAAACATATTCATAAAATGCAATGATTTAGTTCTATTTTTACAAATTTTAATCTTATTTTTCTTTAAATAGCACAATTTTGCAGTAAATCATCAAGGATTTATTGTATTTTCGTTTTCATCAACCACAATTCCACCCTCATTTGTATACGTTCCATGATAATCAATCGGATATTCATTTGTAGCATCAATGTTATGTTTTACTACTACCTTTGCATCTTTGCCTATTATTAGATTATTATTCGCATCGAGCCCATCACCTTTTTCGCCAATGTTCTCAATTATAACTTCACCGCCCATTATTCTTAGTTCACCTGATTCATCAAAGGCATTAATTCCATCTTCTGTCGATTTAATATTAATAACTCCATCATTGATTAAGACTGTTTTAGCTTCAATACCTTCTTTTGAATGATTAACTACAATTGTTCCTTGTTTAAAATAAAATTGATTACCAGCACTAATTCCATCTTCTAGTGCTGTAATTTCGACAATCCCATCAAGAATATTTATATCATTAATCGCATTAAAGCCTTTTCCATTGGCATTAACACTCATAATGCCATCATCAAATAAAATAGCACCTTGACCAGTTTCATCGGATTTAGCAGTTTTTAAACCATCTTTATTACAAATTATATCAACAAAGGCTTGATCAATTAAAAATAAACTAGCGACCATACCATCACCCTCAGCTTGTATATTGATTCGAGCATCCAATATAGAAATTGATTTTTCACTTTTAATTCCATCATTGTACTTGGTATCGACTGTTAATTTCCCATTGCCAGCAATAGTTAGTGGTGCAGTAGAAAAAATTGCAGCATTTTCATCAATTTCAACATCCAAATCATCTTGTGTTATGTAATTTTCACTATAATCTTCAAGATAAATCACCACTTGACTTGCACTTTTTATCAATATCGGAGCTGCTGTGCTACTATGTAGTTTGGCATTGTTTAAAATCAGATAGACCGCTTCATTTCTAGTATCAATACTTAAACTACCATCATCTAAGTTTCCAACAATTTCATAAATTCCACCGTCTTTTATTATAGCATCATCTACACTTAGATTAATTGTTTCATATTCTTTATTACTCCAATTTGCATAGCTTTCACCCTCTAGAAATAATTCATCAGTTGATGAAGCACATGCTGAAAAAAAACATAAACAACTAATCAATAAGATCCACTTAGGCGCTATTTTCATAGTGATCTTCCACCCTATTAATATTCTTCTTTTGCTTCTTTATTTTGTAATAATGCAACACCACTTGACGTACCAATACGATCAGCTCCAGCTTTAATCATATTTTGTAAATCATCAAAATTCTTAACTCCACCTGCTGCTTTAACTAAACATTTTCCATTAACAACTTCTTTCATTAATACGACATCTTCAAGTGTTGCACCAGCAGTTGAAAATCCAGTAGAGGTCTTTACAAAATCTGCGCCCGCTTCTACACATGCAGTACAAGCTAGTACTTTTTCATCATTAGTCAATAAACATGTTTCTAATATTACTTTTAATACTTTATCCTTGCATGCATGTTTTACAGTTTTTATATCATTAACTAAATATTCAAAATTAGCCATTTTTAATTGACCAATATGAATTACCATATCAATTTCATCTGCGCCTTGCTCAATAGCCCATGTTGTTTCAAAAGCTTTAGAATGGGTACTCATAGCACCTAATGGAAATCCAATTACTGAACAAACACCTACATCACTTCCTTTAAGCATTTCTTTACACGTAGGAATCCAACTTGTATTTACACATACTGTTTTAAAATCATGGGTAATTGCTTCTTGACATAGTTTTTCAATTTGTTCCTGAGTTGCTTCAGGTTTTAATAATGTATGATCAATGTATTTAGATAGTTTCATATTGTTCCTCCTTCTCAAAATAATATTTATGTAGTACTTCTTTAGCCACATATGGATCAGATAGCCACGGTTCTTTACTAAACTCACCATAGATAAAATCTTCGCTACCTTTACCTAAGATTAAGATTGTATCTTGTATATTTGCCATCTCAATGGCCTGTCTAATCGCATCATAGCGGCTTTCGATAATCACATAGTTTTTCTTTTTTATTCCTGTTGCTATATCATTAGCAATAGCAATTACACTTTCACCACGCGGATCATCTTCAGTTAAAATTATCATATCACAATATTTGTCAGCTAAACTACCAAATTCAGGTCTTTTTTTAGTATCCCGCTTACCTGCGGATCCAAATACTGCAATAATACGGCAATCAACTGGTGTTATCTTACTCGCATATTCAAATATTTTTTTAAGTCCATCAGGAGTATGGGCAAAGTCAACAATGACATTAAAGGGTTGTCCCTCTTCAACACGTTGCATTCGGCCTTCAATTTGCTTAATATTATTCAAATGTTTGAGCATCTCTTCGATTTCAATACCCATTTGATGTAAAGTTGCTATAGCTGCCAATAGATTATAGATGTTAAACTTGGCAACTAAATTAGTTTCAATGCGATATTCATTCGATAAACAACTTAATGTAAATACTGTCTTATCAGCAAATAATTGTATATCTTTTGCCTGATAATCTGCAATATGTTCAATTCCATAACTTAACAATCTACCTTTACAGTCCTTTACAATAGCTAATCCTGCTGCGTCATCAACATTATAAATTGCTATTTTATCTTCAGATAAGTTATCGAACAATAATTTTTTAGCACTGAAATAATTTTCCATCGTTCCATGATAATCTAGGTGATCATGGGTAAAATTAGTAAATACAGCAACATCAAAGTCTATACCATCCACTCTACCCTGTTCTATACCAATACTGCTAACCTCTAAGGCACACATTTCCACTTCATTTTGTTTCATTTGTGACAATATAGATTGTAACTCTACAATATTAGGTGTAGTTAAATGAGGAGGTAATTTTATATCGTTATATTCAACCCCTATAGTTCCGATATACCCTACATTAAAATATTCCTGGGCAATATCTTTAATTAAACAGGAGACACTAGACTTTCCATTAGTCCCTGTAACACCAATCATTTTTATATCTTTTGCAGGATGATTATAGAATAAAGAAGCAATTGTACTCAAAGAGAGTTTTGTATCTTGTACTCGAATATAGATAACTTGATTATTAAAGTTCTTAATCTCGTTACTATGAACAATAACTATTGCTCCATTTTTTATTGCTTTTTCTACAAATTGATGACCATCATTAGTCATTCCTTTAACACAAAAAAATATCGAATTTTTTAACTTTTGACGACTATCAATCATAATATTATTAATTTCTATATCTGGGGCACCTTTAAACATTCGTGACAGTATCATAGTTTATCATCCTTTCGCAATTAATTCATAATGAATCATATGTGTAGCAACAACATCCACTATAGAACCTACTGGGTACTCTTTTTCTATTTTTACATAAATATATTCACTAGTATACCCAAAACTACAACCTACTTCACAACTTTCAATTAAAACTTGTAAAGTAGCATTGATAAATTTACTTTCGTATTCAATTTTACATTGTTTGCTGAAACTAAGCAATTCTTTTACACGTTGTTTTTTTACTTTATTCTCAATAGGATGACTTAATTGGGCTGCTTTAGTATTATCTTTAGACGAAAATGGGAAAACATGAATAAAAGAAAATTTTACTTGACTCAAAAAAGCTTTAGTTGCTTCATATTCTTCTTGAGTTTCATTGGGAAAACCTACAATAATATCAGTACTAATGGAAATAGCATCAACTTCTTCTTTTAATCGTTTTATTAATTTCAAAAACTGCGCTGTAGTATATGGTCTATTCATCCTTAATAGTGTTGCATCACAACCTGACTGTAGCGGAATATGCAAGTGTTTAGCTACTCTAGGCTCATTTTTAATCAGTTCAATTAATTCCTCATTTATTTCATTCATTTCTATAGAAGAAATACGTATGCGCTTTATTGAGGTATTATCTAGGATTAATTTTATTAATTGTGCTAAATCCATTGATTCAGACCGATATCGTCCTGTATGAATTCCAGTTAATACTATTTCTTGATGATGCATAGATAAAGTCTGTGCTTGTTTTAGCACCTCTTGATAATTTAAAGAACGCTCAGCTCCTCTAGCATAAGGTATAATACAATAACTACAGAACTGATTACAGCCATCTTGTATCTTTAAAAAGGCTCTTGTCTTATGTTCAAAACGATCTACTTCTAAAGCTTCAAACGCTATATTATTTCTAACATCTTCCACTTTAATTATTCGTTTTTTCTTTTCTAACACTTCTTCAATATACTCCACTAGCTTCATCTTATTGCTACTACCTACTAGTATATCAATGTGTTCCTCTTGTGCCATTGCTTCAGCACTCAGTTGAACATAACAACCTATAGCACAAATCACAGCATCAGGATTTTGTCGTATGGCCTGGTGAATCTTTTGGCGTGATTTACTAGCAGCAGTATTAGTAACTGCACATGTAAAAATACAGTAAATATCTGCTTCATCTTTAAAATTTACCTCTTGATAACCCCTTTTTTTAAGTGATGCACTTACACTTTCTGCTTCATAAGTATTTACTTTACATCCTAAACAACTAATGGCGTACCTTATCATGACTTAATTCCTTTTAATTTGTTAAGCAAGTTAATACACTGTTTTTTAGCACGTTCATTGATCTGACCACTATTAATACACCACTGAACAACTGCCACTTGATCTTCTTTTAAAATTGCTTCTACGAGCATTGAACCACGCTCCACATCAATACAATCTGAACGTGTACTTAAAGAAAGCGGTAATCTTGTTACAACTTGATTATTATCCAACACATAAATACTGTGATTTTCTTTTACATAAAAACCAAATCCATTAGGATAATGTGCTAAAAATTGAACATCTACAAATCCATGCTTAAATGGAAGTTCGTGGTATTGTTTACTATCCATCATGCGTTCTTTAAATTCTTTATATAATTTGAAAAACTGTGGTAGCTCAAATATAGCCAATTGTTTTGTATAAAAAGCATTTAACAATTCATCAAAAAAAGGTATGTATATTTGTGCATCATTATAAGTAAAATAGGGCATTTTTTCTAATTGCTCTTTAGCAGCATTCATTAAAAATTCATTTTTCTTATTAAACTCTAAAGTATGCCATATTTCAATTAACTCTTTACTTAAATCTTCATAGATATTTTCAAATGTTTGCTTATTCTTAACACCTTGATATATGATACATAATTTAAAATAATCAATATCCTGTTTACAGTTGCAGTTTATTTTAAAATTTTGTAGATTTTTAGTTATTTCAGATAAATGTGCTTTTACATTTTTATCTTTCAATAATTCACTTTTATTTTCTTTTAGACATATCTTGATTAATTCTTTCATATTTCCCTCTATTCCATGATAGCATCTAGCGCACTTAAAGCATAAACAACTGCAGTTTCAGCACGTAAAATACGCTTACCAAGGTTTACACAACGATAACCTTCATCCACTAGCATCGCTATCTCTGATTCATCAAATCCACCTTCAGGGCCAATGATTACGGTAACATTACCAAATTCTTTAATGGCTTCTTTAATATTTAAACTTGTACTATCTACACGCTCATAGGCCACTAAATTAATCTCACTTTTATATTTTGCTGCATCTTTTAACTTAATCGGTAAAGTGATTTCAGGAACCCTGTCTCTTTTACACTGATTTGCAGCTTCTAAAACAATTTTTTGATAACGTTCTTGTTTCTTATTTACTTTTTCTTCTTTACTTTTAACAACCGTTCGCATTGATTCAAAGGGTACAATTTTACTCACACCAAGCTCAGTGCTTTTTTGTAACACCCAATCCCACTTTTCTTTTTTAATTAGTCCAACTAACAAAGTGACTTCGTAGTTACGCTCCATAGATGCTTCAATAGCTTCAAAACAGACTATAGCAAATGTTCCCCGTTGTTCAACCAATTTAGCATAATAACGCTTTGAAGCACTATCTACAACGCGAATGATATCCTCTTGTTTCATTCTTAAGACATTTTTTAAATGATGTTGCTGCTCCTCATTTAAACTTATCTCTTGATTTAACTTTGCCTCTTGATCAATAAATAATTGTTGCATAAATGGCATGCCTCCCTCATTTTTAATCTTGATATTTTTTTATTCTTATTTCCATAATAACATATATTTGACAGTTACTTTATCTATTACCCTAAGATTGAAAAACTGAACCCCTTAAGATTCAGTATCTTCTATTTGCATATGTCGCTTTATAATTAAGGCAATAATATCGCCAGCTAACTTAGGATCATCGTTACATACGACATATTTATATTGACTAATCATTTCCATTTCTCTTACAGCTTTACTTAATCTTTGTTGAATAATTTCTTCTGCTTCTGTAGCTCTTTTTCTAATGCGACTTTCCAACTCTTCCATACTTGGTGGAGTTATAAATATCGTTAAAGCCTCTGGACAACGTTTAGCAACTTGCATAGCACCTTGTACTTCAATCTCTAATATTACATTACGTCCTTTATTAAGTAATGCTTCAACACTTTGCATAGGAGTACCATAGTAATTCCCTACAAATTCTGCATATTCTAATAATTCATTATTAGATATAGCCTCTATAAAGCGTTCTTTAGTTACAAAATCATAATTAAAACCTTGTACTTCATTGTGACGTCTTGCTCTAGTTGTCATTGATATCGAATAAGATAAATTAAGTGATTCATCTTTCAACATTCCACTAAGCACTGTTCCTTTACCAACCCCGCTAGGGCCACTTAACACTATTAATAAACCTTTTTTCATAGCAACCTCACTTTTTATTTTGATAAATAATCTTGAACATAACCATCATAAATAGCAGTAAGTTCTACAATTTCTTCTTGTGTTAATATTCTTTCTTTTGCATCATGACCATCTAATGTTCCAACATGGTTAGCTACAACTTCTCCATCCTTCAAAAATAAGATATTAGGTACATATAAATGTTTTTCTTGTTCCTCATTGCTCATTAAATACTCTTCAAGAAAATCTACAATAGTTGCTTTATATTCCATTCCAGCTTCACTTTCACTAAATTGTGAGCGAGTATCAATGGCATAAACCGCTATATCTTGCGCTAGTGTTACTTCATTTAAGATAGGCACGGCTTCTAAACACCAAGCACAGGTATCAAAACCAAAGTAAAACACTCCGCTTCCTTTATTTTCAATAATATTTAGCACTTCCTCATAACTAGATTCAACAAAGAGATGTTGACTCCCGATATCATAAGCTTCCATAAATGAATTATCTTTACTCTCTTCATCATCACATAAATCATCAACTGAACACGGTAATGTTGTATTTTGAGGTTGTGCTGTTTCTACAGGTTCATTCTGTGTAGTACATCCCGTTAATAATATAATTAACATAATTAAACATATCCATTTTTTCACAGGTCTATTTCTCCTTTTTTATAACATCCCAGTACTTTATGATGTATACAATGATCTTGAACTTCTTTTATAGCTTGTATCATTGCATCATCTAATAAACTGCCTTCAAAATCAATATAGAAACAATATTCAAATATTTTATTCTTTATTGGTCTTGACTCTAATTTTAACATATTTATACCCTTTTTGCAAAAAACTTCAAGGACCTTAAATAAAGCTCCTGCCTCATGATTAACTACAAGAAACATACTTATTTTATTAGCATTTTTTTGTATACTTTCATTTTTAGTAATACAGAAAAAGCGAGTAAAATTATCTTGATGATCTTGAACTTGGTTCATTAAAATTGATAACTGATAGTGTTCAGCAGCTAAATAACTCGCAAGTGCTGCTTTTGAAGGATCATTACACTCCTTAACATACTTCACACTTGTAGATGTATCACTCATGCTTATTGCCTTTATATGAGGATGCTTCATAAAAAACTGCTGACATTGCCCTATTACTTCTGGATGAGTATATACTTCTTTAATAGTTTCAATTTTTGCATTTTCTAAAGTAATAAGATGCTCATCGATACGAACATGATGTTCACCACTAATAAAAATAGCACTATCTTTTAATAAATCATATGTACGATGGATCATTCCCGTAGTAGAGTTTTCTACCGGGAGCATCGCATAATCTAAACTTCCATCTTCTACTGCCTTAATAATCGAATAAAAATCTTTGAAATTACATGATTCATATATTTGATTCTTAAAATATTGTTGTACTGCAATTTCACTAAAGGTACCATATGCACCTAGAAAACCTACTTTAATCATTAAATCACTCCATTGTATTTATATATTATAGCTATTTGTTATAATAGGTACAAGCACAAAGGAGTTTCAAATGAAAATTTTTTATAAAATATATTTTAGCGCACTAATAATGCTACACATTTTTCTAATATTAAATTTACCACTAACAAGTAATATGACAGGTTTAATGCAGGAATATCCGCTTTTAGTAAGCTGTTGGTCTTTAGGAAGCTGTGGTTATATTTTAATTGTTTTATATCCTTTATCTATAAGTTATCTTACAAAATTTCATCATATCACCATAAATACATTAATACTGTCTTGTTGCATTCTGACTTTAATCTTACCTTATAATTTAGTTTATTCGCCCTTATTAAGTTCATTACATCTTATTGCTGCATATTGTTTCTTTTTTCTTATAAGTAGCTATTTTTTATATTTATTATTCAAATTTTATTTTATTAAACCTCATTATTTTAAAGTTATTTTTAAATGTTATGTTTTTTTAATCGGTATAAGTATCATTACTTTTTTATTCTTCTTAAGCATTACAACAATATTTGAAATCATCTATACTTTAAATCTCCTGCTTTGTAGCAGTCTACTTTATCATTTTACATTAAAATATAATTAAATTAGATACACCATGATTTAAAAAGAAAGAGTGCAAATGATGAAATGCACTCTTTTATAGTTCCTTATTTATTTCAAGAACTTCTTGTTCAATTTTCTCACTATCGTATTTTAATGAAAACTGTGGTTTAGCAATATAATAACCTTGAAGATAATCAATTCCTACATGAATCAAATATCTCATTTGGTCATATGTCTCTACACCCTCAGCTAATACAGCAATATTTTGTTCACGAGCATACTGCATTAACTTAGTTATCATCGACTGACGATTAGTATCATGTTCAATATTGGTAATTAATCCTCGATCTATTTTAATAATACTAGGTTTTAAACTCAATAAAGAAACATCACTATTGTAACCCGAACCATAATCATCTAAAGCAAATTGCGCTCCCCACTCAGTTGCTACTTCTTTTTTCCTCTGTAAGATATCATTATTAGCCTGTTCTATTTCAGTGATTTCAACTACAATATTACTCAATATGGAAGTATAATTTTCATAAATTTCCTTAAAGTCTTCTTGTGATAAAAATTCATTAGGTATAGAATTTATAAATAGTTTAGCACCTTTAAATTCTTGTTCATGTTCTTTATAATAAGCAAAATTTTTAAGAAATGTTAAT
>CAYJJG010000014.1:0-2713 GCA_964370435.1 uncultured Holdemania sp. | reverse complement strand
CTAGCCTGTACAGTAGCTAATTTTATTACCTTAATCGGATTGTTTAGTAATTTGCTTTGTGGCCTCATTAGTGCTTCATATCCAAAACATTGTCCATTTTTGGCATTAACTATTGGTTGAAAGGCAAAGTCCACTAACTCTAAATCCAAAACTCTATTTAATTCCTCTGTTCCATGGATCATATAGGATTCATGGATATATAATTCATAGTTAAACTGTGTGACTGTACCCTTAATTACTTGTTTTCCTTGATAAACTGCAAAATCCGCATAGTGAATTAAATCATATAAATCATTAGAATCACTACCATACCAAGCTAAGCCACCTGACATACGATATTTATATTCTTTATTATCAGGAAGTACCATATTTTCTTGATCAAGGCACTCGTAAACTTTATCTAGTTCATTTAATAAAGCTTCTTTAGTAGCATAAGAATGTAAGAAAACATAAAATTCATCACCTGAAAGACGCGCTAGTACACTATTATAAGCCAAAGTTTGATTCATAATTTTAGCTACATTTTGAATATATTGATCACCATAATCATGCCCATAAGTATCATTAATATATTTTAAATTATCTAAATCAAAAGTTATAAATGCAGCAACACCACTTACACCTGCATCAATTAAAGAAGTTACTTTATGTTTAAATGCATCCCTATTCAAAAGATGAGTTAATTCATCATGATCACGCTCAAAAGTAATCATCCTTTTTTCTATAACAGTTTCACTGACATCTAGACAAATACCAATAATTTTACCATCATTTTCGGTGGAAATAATTTCTACCCACTGCTCATCTACATCATTTACACGATACACACTATCGCTATCTTCTTCTTTCCTAGATTTTATATTATTGATAATTGCTTCAAAATTAATACGCGACAGTTTTTCATTTTGAATTAAATTACTATCGATTGCTAAAATATTTATCAATTTATTTGAAACTTCTACTTCTTCAGCATCTTTATCATACTCAAATGTTGCTAAAGGGAGTTTTACCACTTCTAAAATCTTATCTGTTTTAAAACTTGCTTCATGTTCTTTTCTACTAAATCTCTCAATGGCACTTGCTAAAGAATCCGTTTCACTAAAGCCTGTTTCAGTTTGGCTTAGACTATGGATAACTTTAATATCATTACTTTCTACTTTTTTAGCAAGAGTAACAACAGGTGCACTAAAATTTTTAGCAGCATAATAAACTGTTAAAATACTAATTAAAAGCACTATAAGTATAGATGCAGCTAACACTTGTATAAAGTTATTGTGTTGTTTATCCAATATAGCTTTATCAGCTAAACTAATAAATGCCCATCTCTCTTCTTCAAAAGCATTACTGTCATATAATTCTAATATTTTAAAGTCGATTACTAATTCAGAGTTTTCATTTAAATCATCAATTAAATACATATCGTATTTTTCTAGTTTTTCCCCTAGATATATAGTTTCATTTACTTCAAGTATCGCTTCTGCTTCTTCACCGTGTATCAACAAAGGTACAATTTCATTAGATCCTTGTGAATTTAATACTAAGGCATAACCCATTGCATTATCATCAATGATATCTGAAGGAAAAATCTGATAAAAATATTCTTCAGTAATACTTATCCCAAACACACCTAATGGTTCACCAGCATCAGTAATTAGAGGCAGTGAATAAGTTAATGTAGATGTACTATCATGAGTTATACTGTCGCTTACTTGCCAATAACCTAAGGCATGCAAATCAAAGTTTTCTTGATTAAATCTACTATATCTTAATGGAGTAGTTAAAACATCAATATTGTCCTCATTCAAAATAAAGGAATTCTCCCAATTAGAATGCTTTTGATAGGCATATTTTAATAATTCAGCGACTTCATCACTTGATCTAAAAATTGAAATATCATCGCTATTTCTACTCACCTTTACAGGATCATGATCATAAAGATATAATATGTCATATTCTCCAACACCTTCATTAGTATTGAGCACAACAAAAGCGCCAGTTGTATAAGACGCATTTAACATGTCATCTAAATAAACTGCTGACCTTGCTAATAAAACATCAATATCTTCATCACTTAATCCTGAATTGAAATCCATTCCTTCTTCTTCATAAACATTAACAATATCTGAAGCATACGTAAAAATATTGTTGATGTCGTCAGTCATTCGCTTTTCAATAAATGCTTTATGCGTTTTAGAGCTATCCGCAAAGGATAAATAAGAAGTTGCCTCTAAGCTTTCTAGCACACCACTCATTAAGACACTGCAAGTAACTATAGCTGTAGTCGAAATAACTACCCCCAAAACAATGATAGTTAATTTTACGACAATAGAATTGAAATCAATTTTTTTCATTTTACTCCACCCTTAATAAATCATTTGTTTTGTTAAATCTTAATATATTTCTTAGTAAAAATATCTATTGGCAGCGGTTTATCAAAGAGATATCCTTGACCTTTGTGGCAATTCATTTCTTTTAATAGTTTATATTGTTCCATAGTTTCAACACCTTCAGCAATAGAAATCAAATTTTCTATTTCATCACAAAGAGAAAGTGCTGTTTTGGTTAGTGTAACCGACTTAGCATCAGTACTTAGTTCTCTAATTAAATCCATATCTAATTTTATTTCATCAAAATTAGATTGCATTAAAGAAGTTAAATTAGAATATCCTTTTCCAAAATCATCTAAAGAAACTCCAAAACCAGCTGTGGAAAG
>CAYJJG010000013.1:0-45432 GCA_964370435.1 uncultured Holdemania sp. | reverse complement strand
ATACTCCGATAACTGAACCAGTTACACTTTATCCAAAATTAGAAGATAAAGTTGTGCCAACACCAACGCCTACAATCAATCCATCGCCTGAAACTGAAACTGGTACTACACCAGATACAGTATCACCTGAAGGAACATATACTCCGGCAGATACTAGCGATATTATCAATTTGGGATTATGGGCATTGCTAATGGGAAGCTCAGCACTAATTATTATAATTCTATTGAAAAAATCTAAGAAAAAAGAATTACACTAAGTTATAATCAAGAATAAGAAAGTACTGCATTAATAAATACAGTACTTTTTTTGTGGTTGAATAGTTTTATAGGTCAAAAGATATTCGTATTTAATCACATATAGGTAACTTATAAAGATTTTAACTTTATAAGTTAGAAAGTGAAATTTTCATAATGCTTAAAGGTAATTGTTGTACAAATTATAGTTTAATCTCGCACTCGCTTATACTATAATAATAGTGGAGGAAGTTAATATGTTGAGTAATTTTAAAGAAGTTGTGATAAAAAAAGATTTAAATATAAAAAAAGAAATAAAAAACATGCAGAAAGAACTTTTTGTGCTACAACAAAAACTAGTGGATAATAAAATTCCAGTAATCATTTTGTTAGATGGTTTAACTGCTGCTGGAAAAGGTAGTATGCTTAGTTTTATCAATGCGCGAATGGAGCCAAGGAACTATAAAATTCATACGATTAGTAGTACTAAAAATCACTTCGTTAAAAGAAGACCACCGTTATTTGATTTTTGGTGTGACATACCTTTAAAAGGAGAAATCGCAATATTCTATGAAGGTTGGTACAATAAAGCTATTGAGATGGTAATCGATAAAGAAAAAGAAACTAAGAAATATATTGATGAAGTTCAAGTGTTTGAACGGCAGTTAGTAGATGATGGCTATCTGATTTTAAAATTCTTTTTACATATTAGCAAAAATGAACAAGAAAAAAGATTGTCCAAGTTGGATGAAAGTAAAGCACATCGTTGGCAAGTTACTAAGAAAGATTGGGAAGAACATGAAGATTATAAATCTATTTTACAAGCGAGAAGCTCATTACTAGAAGATACTAATAGTGATTTTGCACCTTGGCACATCATTGATAATGATGATCGTGAAAAAGGTTTATTTCAGTTATTGACACTTTTAACTACACAAATAAAAGAAGTATTGAAAAATGGTGTTAAACATAAACAAAAGATGGATAATCTAAAAGATAGTGCTCTACTAACTATGCCACTTTTATCACAAGTTGATTTAAATAAAAAGGTAGAGGATGAAGAATATAAAGCTATGTATAAAGAAGAAAGAGAAAAATTATTAGATTTACATAGCCAGATTTATGCGAAAAAAATACCTGTTATAATAGCTTTTGAAGGTTGGGATGCAGCTGGTAAAGGAGGAGCGATACGAAGATTATCGTGGTCACTGGATGCAAGAGGGCTAGATGTTTACTCTATTGCGGCACCTACAAAAGAAGAACTACATAAACATTATTTATATCGTTTCTGGAAAAAAGTTCCCAAAACAGGGCATATAGCTATATTTGATCGCTCATGGTATGGGCGGGTAATGGTAGAAAGATTAGAAAATTTAACTAGTGAAAAAAGATGGTCACAAGCTTATAACGAGATGAATGAATTTGAAAATAGCTTAAGTGATTTTGGAGCTATTGTATTAAAGTTCTTTATTCATATTGATCAAGAAACACAATTAGAGCGCTTTAATGATCGTTTAGAAAATCCAGAAAAACAATATAAAATGACTGATGAGGATTGGCGTAATAGAGAAAAATGGGATGTGTATGAAGTAGCGATTGATGATATGATTAAAAAAACTTCTACTAAAAATGCTCCATGGATTATTGTGGAAGGAAATGATAAAAAATATGCACGTTTAAAAGTGATGAGAACACTTAGAAAAGCAATGCAAGAGCGTTTGAAAGATTGAAATTTATACAAGATTAATAGTAGGAAGGAAACTTACTATGGTATTATAGTAAAAGGGCTAAACTTATAATTAGCTCAAATTAAGTGCAATATAAAGGAGAATTTATGGAAATAGTAGTGTGTATTAAACAAGTACCTGGAACTACCCAAGTAGAGGTAGACGAAAAAACAGGGGTACTTAAAAGAGATGGTGTAGCTTCTAAGATGAATCCTTATGATCTATATGCCTTAGAAACTGCAATTAAAATTAAAGAACAAACTGGTGCCTGTGTGCATGCCTTAAGTATGGGTCCACCACAAGCTGAAAGTGTATTAAAAGAAGCATATATGATGAGTGCTGATAATGCAGTTTTATTAACGGATAGAAAATTTGCAGGGGCAGATGTTTTAGCTACAGCCTATGCTTTAGCACAAGGGGTAAAGAAAATAACTCAGGCCGATTTAATTATTTGCGGTAAAATGACTACTGACGGTGATACTGCACAAGTAGGTCCAGAAATGGCAGAGTTTTTAGATATTAGCCATGTAGCTAATGTTAGCGAAATTGTTGAGATAAAAGAAAAGAGTATTATTGTAAAAGTAGATATGCCACAAACTACAAGTATCATAGAAATAGCATATCCTTGTTTAATTACGGTGGAAAAAGGGATTTTTCAACCACGACTGCCATCGTATCGATTAAAACTTGCTACAGCTAATAAAGCAATAAAGCACATCACTTTTAATGATTTAGATGATAAAGATGAAATGCACTATGGATTAAATGGCTCACCCACACAAGTAAAAAGAATATTTCCACCAACGGGAAATGATACTCATGAACTGTGGGATGATGAAGATAAAGTTTTAGCAGCTAAGCTTTACGATAAGCTTAAAGAAATGAAATACATTTAGGGGGCACTATGTCAAAAATTATAATTAATCAAGATCAAGTTAAAGAATCACAAAAACTTGTAGAGCTATGTCCATTTAATGCGATTGAATTTGATGGTAAAGCACTTTCTATTAATGCTGGTTGTAAAATGTGTAAAATATGTACTAGAAAAGAGCCTACAATATTTGAATTTGTAGAAGAAAAGGTACAGCAGATAGATAAAGATAAATGGGTTGGAATTGCAGTTGTTATAGAATATTTGAATAATGAAATTCATCCAGTATCATTAGAATTATTAGGAAAAGCAAGAGTGATGGCTGATAAAATTAATCATCCTGTACATGCTGTAGTATTAGCACAAGATACTACTTTAGCCTGTAGTACATTATTAAAATATGATATAGATACTATATTTAGTTATCAACATGATGCATTAAAAGATTTCAAAATCGAACCGTATACAGCGGTATTAGAAGACTATATTAACAATAATAAACCTTCTATAGTTTTAGTTGGAGGAACTAATATAGGTCGCTCACTAGCGCCGCGAGTAGCAGCTCGCTTTAAAACAGGACTGACAGCAGACTGCACAATTCTTGATGTGTCTGAAAATAGTGATTTAGATCAAATTAGACCAGCTTTTGGTGGAAATATTATGGCACATATTTATACACCAAATCATCGTCCACAGTTTGCGACAGTGCGTTATAAAATTTTTGATACACCAACACCGATAGATAATCCAGTAGCTAAAATAGAGCACTGCGATGTTAGTAAAATAGATTTTTCAAGCGCTATTCAAGTATTAGAAGTGCGTGAAAAAGAGAAAACGGAAAGTATTGAAGATGCTGAAATTATAGTTGTTGCTGGAGCTGCAATTAAGAATGAAGTTGGTGTTAATTTAGTTAAAGAACTAGCTGAGTTACTTCAGGCAAAAGTTGCCTGTACTAGACCATTAATTGAAAATGGGATGATGGATGCTCGACTACAAATTGGCTTAAGTGGAAGAACAGTAAGACCCAAATTGATTATCACTTGTGGTGTTAGCGGAGCAATTCAATTTGTCGCTGGAATGAATGGATCCGAAACAATTATTGCAATTAATAATGATCCTAAGGCCACTATCTTTGATGTAGCCCATATTGGTTTAGTAGGAGATGTATACGAAATTATACCATCATTAATTAATACTATTAAACAAAACCAAACACTAGTTTCAAAGGAGACAGCATAATGGAAAAATTCAAAAAAATTAATCAAGAAGACATTGCTTATTTTAAGTCAGTCATTAAAGAAGGACAACTATTTATAGGAAAAGAAGAAATTCATAGTGACTATTCTAAAGATGAGCTTGCAGGAGTTACTAATTATCCTGATGTTGTAGTGGAAGTTACAAGTAAAGAAGAAATAGTCAGTTTATTAAAGTATTGTTATGAAAATAACATTACCGTTACACCAAGAGGACAAGGCACAGGGCTAGTAGGTGCATCAGTAGCAATTCATGGTGGACTAATGATTTCAACAGTACGTATGAATAAAATATTAGAATTAGATAAAGATAATCTTACCCTGAGTGTAGAGCCAGGAGTACTTCTTATGGAGATAGCTAAATATGTAGAAGATAATGATTTCTTCTATCCTCCCGATCCAGGAGAAAAATCAGCAACTATCGGTGGCAATATTTCAACCAATGCTGGAGGTATGCGTGCTGTTAAATACGGAGTAACTCGTGATTATGTTCGTGGACTAGAAGTAGTATTAATGAATGGTGAAGTAGTAACTATGGGCTCGAAAGTAGTTAAAAATTCATCAGGTTATTCACTTAAAGATTTAATTATTGGCTCAGAAGGAACATTAGGGTTTATAACTCAAGCAACTTTAAAATTACTCCCTCTACCTAAAGTTAAAGTCAGTTTATTAGTTCCTTTCATAGACTTAGAAACAGCTATTGAGGCAGTTCCTAAAATCATTCGCTCAAAGTTTATTCCTACTGCCATAGAATATATGGAAAGAAGAGTAATTGAGAATGCCGAAGATTTCTTAGGCAAAAAGTTCCCTGATTCTTCTAGTGATGCTTATTTATTACTTTCTTTTGATGGAAACAGTATAGAAGAAGTAGAACACGTTTATGAACAAGTAGCAGATGTGTGTTTAAAAGAAGGTGCTCTTGATGTTTTCATATCAGATACGCAAGAGCGTGATGAGTCAATATGGTCAGCTAGAGGGGCATTCTTAGAAGCTATTAAAGCCTCAACGACAGAGATGGATGAATGTGATGTGGTTGTGCCTCGTGATAAAGTAGCTCAATTAGTTAAATATACTAAAGAAGTAGAAAAAATTGTGGATATCAGAATTGCTTCTTTTGGACATGCAGGAGATGGTAATTTACATATCTATGTACTAAAAGATAAACTAAGTGAAGAAGAATTTAAGAAAAGGCTGGATCATGCTTTTGACTTACTTTATAAAAAAGCAGAGGATTTTAAGGGTCATGTTTCTGGTGAACATGGTATCGGTTTTGCCAAAATACCGTATCTTAAAAGACAACACAGTGAGGAATACATGCTTTTACTTAAAAATATAAAGTTAGCATTTGATCCTAAGGGTTTATTAAATCCTGGTAAAGTGTGTGATTAATTAACGGATGAAAATCCGTTTTTTTAATATTAAAACTATTGTAGGGAACAAAAAAGAGTTAAAAAATAAATTCAATAAACAATTTAATAAAAAATTAAGTATAATTTAAGAATGAAGGAGTTTAATTATGGCCACTATTAAAGATGTTGCAGATAAAGCAAATGTTTCTATTACTACTGTATCGCGTGTTTTAAATAATGATAAAACAATGATGTTATCACAAACAAAAAGAAAAGCAATTTTTGAAGCCGCACAAGAATTAAATTATGTGCCTAGAAGCAAACGAAATGTTGAGGGAGAAAAAATAGTTATTGGTCTAGCAGATTGGCAAATAATAGAAGAATCACAAGTGAACACAAAATTATCGTCCTTACAATATTTGGCCTCAGAAATTAGTAATAGATACAGTGTTGAATTTGTGCGCTTTCAATATCAAGAAGAGGTAGAGTTTCATGGAGTGCTTGCTTTAGGTACTTTTAATGAAGATGAAATTGCGTATTTAAATCAAGTTTCTTTTAATATAGTATTTGTCAATTCTGAAGTAGGTAATTATAACTATAATCGTATTAATGTGGATATCAAAGACGGATTTAAACGGGTAATTGAGCGATTGCAGGAAGAAGGTAAAACTAAAATAGGCTACATTGGAGGATTATCCATGCCACGAGAAAACATTGTTATCGGAAGAAAAAGAATACAAGTTTTAAAAGAAACATTACAAGAATTTAGTCTATATAATAGTGCTTATTTCAAGATAGGTGAGTTTAGTGAGGCTGGTGGCTATAAGAGTTGTAAAGCAATTTTGAAAGAAAAGGAACATGCTGATTATTATGTAGTAGGAAACGATGCTTGTGCTATTGGAGTGCTAAAAGCACTAAAAGAAGAAAAAAAACAACAGTTTAAAATTATTCTATATAACGATATTGAAACAGTTAACTTAAATTTAGATAAGCTAATTGTAATGAAAATATATCATGATGCTATGTGGAAAGAAGCGATAACTATTTTATTGAACTTAATATTTAATAATAATGAGATTAATAAATTAATTCATCTACCTATCTTAATAAAATGGTGTGATTAATTAAGTAAATGATTTTTATCAATTAATTAACACTATTTTTACATATATACCTTGATATTTCAGTAAAAAAACACTAAAATAATTTTATAAACGGAGGGACGTATGAAAAAACTACTGATTAGCATTTTAAGTGTACTAATGATTATTAGTCTTGCTGCCTGTTCATCTAATGATGAGCCAACCAATACAACTACAGAAGAAGTAACTGGAGAGATTACCTTAAGAATTGCCCATAACATGGATTTTGTCACTATTCCTGATGCGGTATTAGAAGCAGGGGAGCGTTTAAATCAACGCTACGCGGAAGAAGGAAGAGATCTAGTTATTAAATTTGAAACAGATTATCAAACTATTGACTGGGTAGAATACCACAACAATGTAGTGTTCGCTCATAAAAGTAACGATGCTCCAGATATGTTTACATTAGATGGCGATATTGCTGGTTTTGTTAATGCTGATACTTTAATGGATATCTCTGATTTAATGAGCGATAGCTTTGTAGAAGATATCTTTACTCCATACATGATAGATGGTAAAGCTTACGGTATGCCTTTTGATTTACCAGTTCGTGTACTATATTATAACAAACAGGCATTAGTAGATTACGGTTGGACAGCAGAAGAAATAGCTGCACTACCTCAGCAAATTGCTGATGGAGAATTTACTTTTGAACAATTTATAGCTTTAGCTACAGAATTAACTAACGAAGGAATTGTGGATGTTGGTTTAGCACATCGTCCAGGATACGGAAGCGATTTCTTAGATATATTTAATGTATTAGGTGGAGAATATTTTAATGAAGATGGAAAACTAGTGTTTGATTCTGAAGCATTACTGAGATTCTTTGAATTTATGTATGATGCTGCAAATACTTCAAAAATTACACCACAAGATTTAAATCAACAAGGTTGGACAAGTATTAATACGATGGTTGGTGATGGTAGTGCGTTCTCATACTATGGACCAATGTATTCTTCGGTATATGTTGCTGGATCAGTTAATAAAACACCAGAAGAACTTGTAGAAGATATTTCCTTTGTAGTATTCCCAGTTTCTGAGTATAGTGATAAAACATTTGTTACTGCAGCTCCACAAGGAATGGGGATTAGCTCACAAACAAAATATCCTGAAATTTGTAAAGATTTATTAGAAGAATTGGTGAATGGTTCGAATGATATGTTAGCATATCATGCTTCAGAAATATTTACTTTGTCTTCTGTAAAAGAAGCAAATAGTCATGAATATATTACATCTAACCCAGTTTTAAAGGAAGTAACTTATATGGCTGATTATGCACAAGTTGTTCCAGCTGTGGAAGGTTTAAATACTTTCAATTCAGAATTACATAAACAAATTGTAGTGTTAGAACTAGGTCAGGTTACACCTGAACAAGCACTAGAAGATTTCAAGACACAAATGGAATTAAATATCGATGCTGAAAATATAGTGTTCCAATAAAATATAGATACTAAGAGGGCTACAATGTTGTAGCCCCTTTTAATAAGTGGGGGTGAATTTTTTGAAAAAGAACTTACAGGCTTATGGTTTTTTAACGCCATTTCTTCTATTTGTAACAATATTATATATTTTACCTGCAATATTAACTGTTATTATGAGTTTTACTAGCTTAGATACAGGATTTGTATGGGAAATTAATGGTTTCAATAATTATATTAAAATTTTTAAAGATCCTAATACGATGGTTATAATTAAAAATACTATCATTTTTGTCAGTGTATCTATTGTTATTACTATTACCTTGGATTTGTTTTTAGCAATCATGACAACTTATTTTATTAAGAGTGAAAAATTGGGTAGCTTTTTCAAGGCTATTTTAATGATACCGATGATTACTCCAGCGGTAGTATATTCAGTTCTTTGGATATGGATTTTAGATGCAGGTGAAAATGGTTTTTTAAATCGATTTTATGCGCAATTATTTGGTGGTGATCCTGTTAACTGGATTGCGACAAATCCAATGTTAGTGGTAATCATTGCTACGATATTGGTAAGTATTGCTTATGGAACGATTGTGTTTTCAAGTGCTGTAAAAAGCATTCCAGAGAATCAATTCAAAGCAGCTAAAATAGATGGTGCTAGTGATTTTGAAATTGTAAAAAGTATTATTTTACCAAATTTAAAATTTCATATCCAGTTTATTGCTTTGTGGGAAACTTTAGGATTACTAACTAATTATACTACTATCTTATTGATAACCAACGGTGGACCAGGAAACCAATCTGAAGTATGGGCATTATCTGCATATCATAAAGCATTTATTGATGGTAATTATGGATATGGTGCTGCAATATCAGTGATGCTAATTATTGTTGTTGTGATTTTGTTGATATTTATTAACCTATTAGCGAATAGAAATAAGGCAGGTGAAGTTCATGAGTAGACTAGATAAGAGAAAAGAAAAAATAGCTGCTTTAATTTTAGCCTTAATATGTATTCCTATTGTTATTGTGTACTTTTCATTTTTTCAAATGGCTTTCTTTAATGAAGCAGGTGACTTTACATTAAGTAATTTTGACTTTATTTATAAAGAAGTTGCAGTTAGGGAACAAACTACAATCGATGCTGCAATGCCTGCAATTGCTAATACTATATTATTTACAACTGTTGTAACACTTTGTGAAGTAGGTATAGCTTGTATGTCAGGGTATGCATTGTCACGTCTTGAGTTTAAAGGTAAGAAAACAATACAAATGATTATCTTATCACTACGATTATTTCCTGGGATGCTGTTGTTGATTGCAGTACTTTATATATTATTATATTTAGGTATAGTAAACACACTTTTAGGTGTAATCTTAGTTGCGATTGCCTTTAGATTACCGGGGTCAACATATATCATTAAAAACTTCTTTGATGGTATTCCTGATGATGTAGAAAACTCTACTTTAGTTGATGGATGTAATCGTTTCACCTCGTTCTTTCAAGTTATCATCCATTTAGTTAAACCAGGTATTGCATCAATTAGTGTGTTCTCATTCATGAGTGCTTGGTCAAACTATATTTTATTTAACACTTTAATTTTTAATTCTAAAACACCTGTTTTAGCAACCTATATTCGTGCTTTATCACGTAATGAACAAATGATAGCTGATTATGGTGTCTTTACAGCGATGGCATTAGTTTACATGCTGCCAGTAATTGTTTTCTTCTTTATATCTCAGAAACAATTGATGGATCAAAACATTTCAGGAGGAAAAGGAATATGATAAAAATAGAGGGTTTAAGAAAAGTATTTGACAATACTGTAGTTGCGCTAGATGATTTAGATATGATTATTGAAGATAAATGTTTTGTGGCATTACTAGGTCCTTCAGGGTGTGGAAAAACGACAACGCTTAATGCGCTAGCAGGACTACTTGAGCCAACGGATGGAAAAATATTTTTTAATGATATTGAAGTAACACACAAAGCACCTAAAGATAGAAATATTGGAATGGTATTTCAATCTTATGCATTATATCCTCATTTAAAAGTAATTGATAATATTGCGTTTCCTTTAAAACAAAAAGGGATAAGTAAACAAGAGCGTCATATTAAGGCAAGAGATATGGCTAAAAAGCTACAAATAGAGTATCTTTTAGATAGAAAACCTACCCAGTTATCAGGCGGACAACAACAACGTGTAGCTATGGCTCGGGCTTTAGTTAAAGAACCAGATATACTACTTTTAGATGAGCCGATGTCAAATTTAGACGCTCGTTTAAAAATAGAAATTAGAGAGGTTATTAAGAAAATCCAAAGAGAACTACAAGTAACCTCAGTAATTGTTACCCATGATCAAGAAGAAGCAATGGCTATTGCAGATAAAATTGCTATTTTAGATAATGGTAAAATCCAGCAATATGATACACCAGAAGAACTGTTTAGACGGCCTGTAAACTTGTTTGTAGCCAATTTTATGGGCAATCCACCAATGAATTTTATTAATGCCCATTATGACAGTAAAGAAGGTATTATTACTAGTAGTGTTTTTAGTTTAAAGTTATCCGATGCATTAGCTAAACAAATTAAACAAGACTATGATTCAGATGTGGTTATTGGAATTCGTTCGCATGAAATTAAAATTTCAACTACAAAACAAGAAAATGCTATTGCATTTCAAATAAGCATGGTTGAAAACTTAGGGAAAGAATTGTTGATATCAGGACAAATAAATGATGATTTAGTACGAATAACTTTAGAAAATAGCGGAAGAGGTGAATATCATTCATTTTTAAATAAATCTATAAATCAAGAACTAGTATATTTAGTTTTTGATGAAGTATTTAATGTATTTAACAAAGAAACAAAAATGAATATTACTTTATGAAAAAAACATTACAAGAAACATTAAGAAATAGTAAAAAATTACTTATAGGTGGACATCGAGGGCATCAATGTGAAGTGCGTGAGAATACCATTAGCAATTTTGAATTACTTAAGGGGTTGTCTATTTCTCATTTAGAAGTGGATGTGCAACTATCCAAAGATAAACAGGCAGTAGTATATCATGATATTGAATTATCGCAAAAAACAGTTTTATCGGGAATGATTCGTGATTATACTTTTAAGGAGCTAAAAGATAATTTTGAAGTACATACATTAGAAGAAGTAATTGCCTATTGTATTAAAGAAGAACTATTATTAGCTATCGAGATAAAAACAAGGCATATTGTTATGCATAACGATGTGCTTATACTCATGGAAAAAATCAATGAGATCATAAAAGCACAAGACTTTGCGGCTTATTGTTTTGTGTTTAGTGTGGATTATCGAGCTTTAAATTATTTAAAAACAATGAATCAAAATATTAATATCGGATTAATAGTTCCTCATATACCGACAGACCCAGTGCGCTTGATGCAGGAAATGCAAGCAATAATTTATTTGACCTATATTGATAATTTATCACAAGAAATTGTAGATAAATTACATGCAGCTGGATTTTATGTGGATGGATCAGTAATTAATTCTGAGCAAAAAATAATACAAGCTATAAAAATGCGCTTAGATATGATTGAATCTGATTATCCCAAGGCAATGTTAGGAGTGATTGAATAATGATTGCAAATTATCATACACACACACGTTGGTGTAATCATGCAACGGGGGAAATAGAGGATTATGTAGTAGAGGCGATAAAAAAAGGGTTAAAAGAAATTGCAATAACCGAACATGTTTGTATTGATATGAACTCATCAAGGCGATTAACATGGAAAAAATTTGAAGAATTTAATAAAGAATTAGATGAAGTTAAAGAGAAGTATAAAAATCAAATTAAGGTTATAAAGGGATTTGAATGTGAACATTATCCACACTATTTAAATAAATATAAGGAATTAAAAGAAAAATATAACTATGAATTATTTATTTTAGGACAACACGAGAATTTTACTAGAGATGTAGATTTTTTCGATATTCGTAGTGAAGAAGAAGTCAAATTATATGCTGACTCCATTATTGAAGGTATCGAAACAGGTTTTTATGATATTGTTGTTCACCCAGATGTAGTACTGCATTCCTATGAAGAGAATGAATTTTCATTAGGACAAATTAATAGAATTTACGAAGCTTGTGAAAAGCATAATGTTATTGTAGAGGTTAATGCTAATGGCTATCGCAGTGGCCGAGGATATCCATCGTTTAAGTGCTTAGAAAACTCTAAAAAGTACAAATTAAAATATATTATTGGTTCTGACTGTCATAAAGTAGAACATTTAGTTGATGACAAATTATTGGAATTAGAAAAAAAAGTTAAAGCTATGGATATAGTGCTTATCGATACTATCGATTTAAATAAGTAAAAAAATTGAAGAAATACAATAAAGAGGGAAACCTCTTTTTTTGTTATTTTAATAACTATAAATTTATAATTACAAATTAAAAAAACCCTATTAAATTTTAATAGGGTTAACGATTATTATTCATTTTCTAAAATAGCTACAGATCTTTTTAGCTGTTCTACAATGTCAATTTTTTGTGGACAGACCGTTTCACAAGCTCCACAGGCAATACATGCACTAGCACTAGCATTACGTTTTAATACAAAGCCATAGCTTTTTTTAGCTGCATCTTGATCACCATAAATCAAGTATTTGTTAGTAGCATTAAATACATCAGGTATAGCAATATTGGCAGGACAACCATCGATACAATATTGACACTGCGTACAAGGTATAGAAGGTATAGCAGCTAAAATTTCTTGAACTTCATTAATCACTTCATGTTCCTTAGAGTCTAGTGGTTTGAAGTCCTTCATTGTTTTAATATTATCTAGTACCTGTTCAACATTAGACATCCCACTTAATACAGTAATAACATTATCTAATGAAGCAGCAAAGCGTATCGCCCATGAAGAATAAGACACTTCAGGATTAGCTTGATGTAATAATTCAGCAATAGCCTGTGGAGGATTAGCTAAAGCACCACCACGAACTGGTTCCATAATAATGACAGGTTTGTTATGTTTTTGAGCTACATCATAACATTTTTTAGATTGTATTGAAGGACTTAGCCAATCAGCATAATTAATTTGTAGTTGTACAAAATCTACTTCAGGATGGGCAGTTAATATTTTATCTAAAGCCTCGGCATTATCGTGAATAGAAAACCCTACTTTTTTAATTTTTCCTTCAGCTTTTAAATCCTGTACGAAATCCCATAAACCGAATTGTTCATAAACTTCAGTCCTTCCAGAACCTAAATTATGTAACAAATAGAAAT
Source organism: uncultured Holdemania sp. (assembly GCA_964370435.1). Taxonomy (GTDB): domain Bacteria; phylum Bacillota_I; class Bacilli_A; order Erysipelotrichales; family Erysipelotrichaceae; genus CALVGQ01. The sequence continues at coordinate 32,151 of CAYJJG010000013.1, read as the reverse complement.
CAAAATAGCCGGCACCTGTTCTTTCTAAAGAAGTGTAAAACATTTGCTTAGCTTCTTCTGCCGTATTTACCCCGGTATACCATGCAGGTAACTTAGTAGCTAACTGATAACTTTCTCTAGGATGACGATCTACTAGTACTTTTTTAGTAGTTACCTCTGAATTTGGATATCCATAAGCAGTATCAAAATAAGTAAATCCATTTTCTAAAAACAAATCAATCATTTTATTAATTTGTTCATAATCCATTTCATTGTCTATTTGTGGTAAACGCATTAAGCCAAAACCTAATTTAGCAATTTCTTTTCCATTATATTCCATAGAATCCTCCTTATATATTTATAATTATAACATGAAGAATATCAATAAACTTAGAAAAATATAATTTTTAAACTAGTATAACTACTATATTTCAACTATACTAATATTAGTAAGAAGGATGTGAATAAGGAAAGAAAGATCTTTCTAATTAAGATGAAATTAGTAGCAATCGACTTTGAAACAGCAAATCAAAAACCTGAAAGTGCTTGTTCCATCGGAGTAAGTGTTTTTGAGGATGGTATTGAGATAGAGCACTTTTATACATTAATAAAGCCTTTAAAGGAGCATGGTGATTTTGATTGGCGAAACATCCAAATACATGGAATTAATCCTGAGGATGTAAAAGATGCCGAAGGGTTTTTAAAAGTATATAAATTTCTTTCTAAATATTTTTTTGATGCTTATTTTGTTGCACACAATGCTGATTTCGACATGAAAGTATTTAAAAGTTGCTGCCAAGCTAATCGTTTACCCATTCCTAATATGCAGTATTTTTGTAGCGTAAGATTAGCAAGAAGATTTTTTCCTTATTTAGAGAATCATAAATTAAATACTTGTGCTAATTATCTAGATATAGAACTTAACCATCATAATGCATTAAGTGATGCTGAAGCTTGTGCACTGATAGTGATCAATTGTATGGTTTTAATAAACGTGTTTGACTTGGATGAATTCCTTATTCAAAGTAATACGGTACTTAGAAGATTACATGGATAATTTTAACAAAATAAAAAAGTATAACTTCAATAAATTATTTCATAATAAGAGTGGTAATAGAAAGTAATTTAGATGACTCATATACCCCTTAAAATGAGTAAGTTTATTAATTAAACATCTAAAATGAAGATATTATGATTTGAAATTTATTTACTAATGCAATGTACTTGTTACGTGTTAAAGTAAAATAAATTCTAATCATAACTTACTATTACCTTATATATGCCCTATTATTTTAAAAATAATAGGGTTCTTTTAAATAAAAAAAGGTCAATTATTAACCTTTAAAATACATGCTCAATAAAAATTCTTAATCCAATTAAGACTAGGATAGAACCGCCAAATAGGGTAGCATAATTTGATAAAGAGTTTTTAAATCTTTTTCCTAAGGATCCTCCCCATAAACAAAAAATAAAAGTAATAATAAAGATAATCGAAGAACCTAAATAAATATTTACATCAAGAGCTGCAAAACTAATACCAACAGCTAGTGCATCAATGCTTGTAGCAAAAGATTGTAGTAATAGGGTTTTATAAGAAAAGGCATTAAGACTACAGTGTTCACTTTCTTGATGAAAACTATCATATATCATTTTAATTCCTAGAAAACCTAAAAATAATAGGGCAATCCAGTGATCTACAGCAGTAATCCATTCTTCTAATAATACCCCTGTAAAAAAACCAAGAATAGGCATTAATCCTTGAAAAAATCCGAAAGAAAAAGCAGTAAGTATAATATTATTTTTAGTATAATTTTTATAACTAATACCATTAGAAACAGATACTGCAAAGGCATCCATTGCAAGACCAATTGCAAGACAAATAATTGTGAAAAATCCCATGAAAAAACTCCTTTAACTTTACTAACTAGTGTATTTAGTTAGATTAATAAGTATTCAAAATAAAATCTATGATAAATAAGGTAATGCTAAGGTAGCTAAGCCTAGAAATACTAAGAAACCAAAAACATCGGTTGCGGTAGTTACGAATATGCTTGAGGCAAGGGCTGGATCTATTTTTAATTTATTTAAGATTTGGGGAATGGTAAAACCAAATACAGTAGCGATAATTAAATTACTAATCATAGCAATAGAAGCAACTAAACCTAAAGTAAAGTTTCCAAAAAAGAAATAACAGCCGATACCAATCGCAAATCCCAAAGCAATACCACAAATGATACCCACTCCTAATTCTTTAAAAAATACTCTTGCTGCATTTTTTCCAGTTAATTCTCCTAAAGCAATACCCCGCACAGTAAGCGTTAATGCTTGAGTGCCAGCGTTGCCCCCCATATTAGTAATAATAGGACTAATGGAGGCTAAAGCTACAACTTGTTCAATGGTACTAGCGAAGTAAGTTACTACACTTGCAGCACATAAAGCAGTAATTAAATTCATGGATAACCAAGGTAAACGCGATTTAATGGAATTCTTTAGTGTACCATCAATCTTTTCTTCTTCATCTAATCCAGCTAATCGATGAATATCCTCAGTAGTTTCTTCATGAATAATATCAAGTACATCATCTACAGTAATAATTCCACGTATAATATTCTCATCATCGACAACGGGAAGCATAAGGTAACCATACTTAGCGAATACATTAGCAACTTTCTCTTGATCATCATCGACATGAACACTTTCAACATGAGTATTGGTGATTTCAAAAATTTTAGTTTCAAAATTACTCGCCACAATATCACGAAGAGAAACAACTCCTTTTAAGTGACCAGGTTTATCGATTACGTAGAGATAATATACCATTTCTGCATCATCCACTACACCATGTAAGTACTCCAGTGTTTTTAAGATAGTTTTATTCTCTCTAATGCTTATAAATTCAGTTGCCATAAGAAAACCAGCACTATCTTCTTTGTAAGAGAGGATCTCATTAACTTCAGCACGATCATCAACACTCATTTTGTTTAAAACATCCTGTTTCTCATTTTCATCTAAATTAGAAACTAAACCAATAATTTCATCACTAGACATTTCTTCAAGAATGTGTTTTTGTCTTAAATTGGAAAAAGAGGTTAGTAACTCATATTTATCTTCATCTTCTTCAAAGTCCATTAATTCTGCGATGATATCATCGCTTAAACGATCTAAAATAACTTGATTATCTTCTTCATATTCATGAAGAACTTCTAAGATATCAACAGGGTGTAATTGAGTAATTTTTTCACTTAAAACCTCTTTAGAGGAACTAAGCAGAAATGCTCTTAGGCTAGATACAGTATATTTTTCATTCATGAGTTCACCACTTTCTATTATTTAGATTTATTGTAAGAATAAACACAACCACAATAATGTTGTCGATATAAAGTATGTGCTTCAATTAAAGCATTTGCTTTTAAAATGCCATCATTTTTTTTAAAATCAGAATAAAAGTAGAACACTTCAGGATATTTTAAATTTAGTTCCTTAGCAGTAGCATTAATAACTTGACTATCTTTTTGTCTTGAACTTGTTAAAACTGTTGAAACATAATTAAAGTGATGTTCACTAGCATATTTAAAACAATCTTCTAAGCGTAGTTGATAACACAAATGACAGCGTTTACCACGTTCAGGCTGATCACTTAAATGCTTAATTTTATTTAAGAAAGTATCAGGCTTATACGTAGTTATAAGTAACTTAATGTTACAGTTTTCTTCTTGATTAAGTATATCGATATATCTTTTTAATTCATCACGCCTTCGCTCATACTCTAAAGCAGGATAAATATTATCGTTATAAAAATAAACAGTTATTTCAAAATAATCTTTTAATAATTGCAGTGGATATGCAGCACAAGGGGCACAACATGCATGTAGTAATAAGCTTGGTTTTTCTTTCAGTAAAGTGATGCTTTCTAACTGCTTCATTCCTTCTAAATAATAATTAGTCTTCATCGGTAATAAACATCGCATCGCCAAAAGAGAAAAAGCGATAGTTTTCCTTTATAGCTTCATGATAAGCATCAATAATTTTTTGTTTAGAAGAAAGAGCACTAACTAACATCAACAAGGTAGATTTGGGAAGATGGAAATTAGTGATTAAAGCATTAGCTGCTAAAAATGTATAACCGGGATAAATAAAAATATCAGTATTTCCATAACATTCAACAAATTGCCCATCAAAACGATTCGCGACAGCCTCTAATGTACGACAACTAGTTGTCCCTATAGCAATAATACGACGTTGTTGCTTCTTAGCTAAATTTAAAGTATCAGCAGCTTCTTGACTTATTTGATAGAATTCACTATGCATAACATGATGCTCAACATCTTCTACTTGCATAGGCTTAAATGTACCTAGTCCTACATGAAGCGTTACCTCTGTAATGATAACACCTTTTTCCTTAAGTCGATCAAAGAGCTCCTCAGTGAAATGTAATCCTGCAGTAGGTGCAGCAGCACTACCTTCGATTTTTGCATAAACAGTTTGATAGCGCTCTTTATCTTCTAATTTTTCATGAATATAGGGAGGAAGAGGAACTTGCCCTAACTCTTCTAAGACTTCCATAAATATACCAGTGTAGAGCATTTCAAATTTTCTAATACCTTGATCTAATACAGCACTGCATCGTGCTTTTAATTGACCACTTCCAAAAGTAACCACGCTACCAAGTTTAACAGCTCTAGCATTTCTAACTAAACATTCCCATTCATCCTTATTTTGTTTAAGTAACAACAATTCTATCTTGGCTCCTGTATCTTCTTTAACTCCAAATAAGCGAGCAGGAATAACACGAGTATTATTTCTAACTAAAACGTCACCTTCGTGAAAATAATCAACGATGTCACTAAACACACGATGTTCTGTTTTTCCACTATGCTTATGAAGTACTAATAGCTTAGAATTTGTACGGTTATTTAAAGGTACCTGAGCAATAGAACTATCAGGTAATACATAATCAAATTCACTAGATTTCATTAAAATCCCCTTTCATCAAATCCCATTTTTTTAAGTACTTCATTTTTAAAATCAAGATAACGATCTTCTCTAATTGCCCTACGTGCCTCTTCTGTTAATCGGATTAAAAACCGCAAGTTATGTATCGATAAAAGACGACTTGCGAGTCCTTCATTACAGCGGTGTAAATGCCTTAAATAAGATCGCGTATAGTTTTTACAACACTCACAATCACACTGTGGATCAAGAGCATTAAAATCATATTCATATTCTTTTCTTTTAATATTGATGCGACCAACAGAGGTCATACAAGTACCATGACGTGCAATACGTGTAGGTAGTACACAATCCATCATATCAACGCCACGTTCAATGGCTTCTAGTATATCGTTTACAGCACCAACACCCATTAAATAACGAGGCTTATCTTCTGGTAAGTATTTAATCGTATAGTCAATCATTTTAAGCATTGTTTCTTTGTCTTCACCGACACTAGTACCACCAATCGAATATCCAGGAAAATCCATTTTCACAAGTTCCTCAGCGCAATACTTGCGTAAGTCTTCATATTCGCCTCCTTGTACAATACCAAATAAAGCTTGATCCTCTTTTCTTTGATGAGCATCTTGACCGCGTTTCGCCCAACGAAGTGTTCGCTCAACACTATTCTTTACATAGTCATAATCGGCTGGATAAGGAATACATTCGTCAAAAGACATGATGATGTCTGCACCAATTTTATTTTGTACATCGATGCTTATCTCAGGAGACATAAATAATTTAGAACCATCCAGATGACTTTTAAAAGTAACACCTTCTTCACTTATCTTTCGGCTATCAGCTAAGGAGAATACTTGAAAACCACCACTGTCCGTTAACATTGGTCCATTATAGTTCATAAATTTTGATACTCCGCCTGCAGCTTCTACTACTTTTTCACCTGGTCTTAACCACAAATGATACGTATTAGCCAAAATAACACCAGAATTAATGGCCTTAATATCTGCACTGGATAAAAACTTAACACTTGCTAGTGTTCCAACAGGCATAAACATTGGAGTTTCTACAACACCATGAGGAGTATGTAGTAGTCCTGTTCTTGCACCTGATTGCTTGCACACATGTGTGCTTTCATAATAAAAATTTTTCATCTTGTTCACCCGCTATATTGTACCATAAAAAAAGTGTTTCATAAATCATAGGAATTAATATAAAACTATGAACATATACTTAAATGAAGGATAAGGAGATTTAATATGGAAAAACAATTAGAACTATTTAAGTTATATACTCGTTGCTTAATTAAAGCTAAAAATGAGATTCAACACGGTTGGCTAGTCCCTAAAATTGAAACAGTACTCTGTGTGATAAAATATGATGTTAATACACTAAGCTTAAATGATAATGATTGGGCTTTAAAATTTTTAAATGGTGAGCTGGACTGTTAATAAATTCTTTAGATTTTTTTTATATTATAGACTTCTTTTCTGTGATAAAATAAGGATTAAAGAAGAGGTGAAGTTATGAAGTCCAAAGAACTCAAGATTTATAATATACCTAGAGAAACACCTCCTTTATTAACTATGTCTATCAAGCCCACTAAGCAACTAGTTATTACCTTGCTGGCAGCATTACTGGGTAGTATTATTTTAAATGAATACTCAGTATTTTTTTTAGTGATTGTAGCAATTTGTTTATACGCTTTAGTGGCCATGCCCGATCGCACTTTGCTAGAAGTATATGAGGGTGTTTTAGTGGTTTATGATGATCTTCAGCACAATACATGCTACTGCATTTATTGGGAAGATCTTTTGACGTGGCAATATATTAAAAATCAAAATGGAGATAAATTGACAATTAAATTAACTGATGGTTTAGAGATAAAGACGGATATATATCGTAGTTCAAGACTATTATATTTTTTGAATGTTTTTGCAAAAGGCAAAGAGAAAAAAGTTATTAGAAAAAGAGGGAAGCTAGCATAGTCATGGCAAATAAAAAAAGAAAGCGATATCGACTAAAGAAAAGTGTTAAACAAACACTACTGTTATTAGCAGTACTAATAAGCGTTAGCTTAATAGCCTTTGGATTATATCGCTATTTTTATCGTGGATATAGTATAGAGGATGCTAATATAGCAATGGCATTTGATATCCCAGTTAATCAAGCGATAGTTTCTGATTTTTCAAAAAATAGACCAATGATTATACGTGAAATAAAATATATAGTAATCCATGAAACAGATAATATATCACCTAGTGCTGATGCTAAAAATCATGCGGATTATTTGTTGAGTGCAGAAGAAGTGAATTCATGGCACTACACCGTAGATGAAAATACTATTTATCATCATATACCCGATCATGAAGTGGCATGGCATGCAGGTGATCAATTAACAAAGAATGGTGGAAATTTAAATGGTGTGGGTATTGAAATGTGTGTTAATGAAGGAAGTAGTTATACTCAAACTTTAGATAACACTGCAAAGCTTGTGGCTACTTTACTTCATGCCTATAATTTAGATGTAGATGACGTTAGAAAACATCAACATTTTTCAGGCAAATTATGTCCAGCAGGTTTGCTTGAGGAAGAAGATTGGAACGCATTTTTAGAGGATATTAGTAATTATTATAATTTATATTAACAATTAAATTGAAAAAAATAAAATAATGTATTACTATTTATTAGGTGATAAAAATGAAAAAAGTAGGATTAGTTTTAGAAGGTGGCGGCATGAGAGGTGCTTATACCGCAGGTTGTTTAGCTTGGATGGTAGATCAAAATATTGAAGTAGATTATGGTGTAGGAATATCTGCTGGAGCTTTAAATATCTGTAATTATTTTTTGAAGGATAAAAAATTACTTCATGATACTACAGTGATTCATACAGCAGATAAGAAAAATATCGGACTATATCCGATTTTACATGAAGGTAGATATGTTGGATACAATTATATGTTTGATCAACTACTACTTAAAGAATTAAAATATGATACTTCTTCTTTGAGAGAAAATAACAGTCCATTGGAATTTGGTATTTATGACATGGAAAAATGTAAAACTATTTTCTATAATGCAGCTCATTTAGATGATGATTTACGAATGCTTAAAGCAGCATGTACACTGCCAATAGCTGGTAAAATCGTAGATTATAATAATATGAGAATGTTAGATGGTGGAATATCTATTATGATTCCAATTGATCGTGCGATTGAGCAAGGTTGTAATCGTAATATTGTTATTGTTACAAAGCCTGAAGGATATGTAAGAAAAGCAGCTGGTGGGTTTATGAGATGGTTTATGAAATTTAACTATCCTAAATATCCTGAAATGGTCAATAACTATATAAATCGCCATGAAAGTTATAATTTTCAAATGAATAAAATAGATGAAGAAATTGAAAATGGGCGTTGTATTTTAATTAGACCAAGCTTAAACATACCAGTTAAACGTTTTAGTGGTGATCCTGAAAATCTAAAAAAATTGTATGAACTAGGGTATCAAGATATGGAAAATAGAAAAGAAGAGATTTTAAAGTTTATTAAATAGAAATAATATAAGCTATTTATTAGATGGATAGCATAAAGTTATCTGTCTTTTTTTATTGTGAAAATAACACTATAAATTTACTAAGCATAATCATGAGTAGTAACTTTTTAGTACGTAAAATCGAACTTTATATACTTAAGTAAAAAAACGGATGGTAATTTAAACGTTGTAAGCTATGAATATAATGAAAACATGCAAAAAATAAAGGAGGTAAATCCATTAGGTAAAGAAACCTTTTATGGGTATGATGCTTATAATCGAATCATCGAAATAACTTATCCAAATCAAAGCGTTGAAAACATAACCTATGATGTAGCAGGAAATGTTATTAAAACAGTAGATTATGAAAGAGTAACAGAAAATAATTATGAAAATGGTTTATTAGTTTCAACCACAGTCAATGGTGTAATAGAGGTTATTAATACTTACAATACCCTCACACAAATAATTCAAAAAGAAAATGCTTTAGGGCATATTACTAAAATAACATACAATCACTTAGGACAAGTAGTAACACAAGATAATGTGGGTGTTGTGAGTGAATATGTGTATGATAGTAACGGCAATTTAATTAAAGAAACGATACAAGATACCTTTGTCACAACGCGTGAATATGATCTATTAGGAAAGCTTATTGTAGAGAAAGAAAACGCTATTATTACGGCAGAGAATAAGTATGATGGGAACAGTAATTTACTTAGTGAGTTAAAAAATGGTTGCCTTACCAAAGGTTATTTAAGAAGTAATATAAGAGTTTTGTATTTAAAAAATACATTTATATATTTAATAAGAATAAAATAGTTAATTTGTTTATGATAAAGGAAGAAAAGTGAGAATGTGAGATAAAAAGCTATGACTTTTATAAAAAGTAAGTATAATAATACTGAATGGAGGAACTTATGAAAACAGTTTGGGAAAAATATAATGAACAAGATATGAATGCTTGTTTTGAATTTAATGAAGGTTATAAAAATTATATTTCTGTTTGTAAAACAGAGCGTGAGTGTGTTAAAGAAAGTGTAAAAATTGCTGAAGCTGCTGGTTTTGTATCATTAGAAGAATATTTAAATGGTAATAAAAAGGTAAAGGCAAATGATAAAATTTATGCTACTAATATGGATAAAGCAATTGTATTATTTGTAGTTGGTGAAGAGTCCATTACTAAGGGAATGAATATTTTGGGTGCACATATTGATTCTCCTCGTTTGGATATTAAACAAAAACCACTTTATGAAGATCATGGATTAGTTTTAATGGATACACATTACTATGGTGGTGTTAAAAAATATCAGTGGGTTGCAACACCTATGGCATTACATGGCGTAGTTTGTAAAAAAGATGGTACAAAAGTGAATGTTTGTGTTGGTGAAGAAGATAGTGATCCTGTAGTAGGAATAAGTGATTTGTTGATTCATTTGTCTCAGGAACAACTTAAAAAACCTGGTTCAACAGTTGTTGAAGGGGAAGATTTAAATGTTCTTGTAGGGAGTATTCCAGATAAAAGTGCTGAAAAAGATAAAGTGAAATCAGCTATTTTAGCGCTCTTAAAAGAAAAATATAATATTGAAGAGGATGATTTTATTTCATCTGAACTTGAAATTGTTCCAGCAGGAAAAGCACGTGACTATGGTCTAGATCGTAGTATGGTTATAGGTTATGGACATGATGATCGTGTTTGTGCTTATACTTCGCTTTTGGCTACTCTTGCAGTAGATAAACCAAAACGTACTACTTGTTGTATCTTAGTTGATAAAGAAGAAGTAGGTTCACAAGGTGCTAGTGGTATGCATAGTCGTTTCTTTGAAAATACAGTAGCAGAGTTAATTAACTGTGCTGAAGAATATAATGATTTAAAACTTCGTCGTACTTTTACTAATAGTAAAATGTTATCAAGTGATGTAAGTGCAGGGTTTGATCCTAATTATCCTTCAGTTAATGAAATGAAAAACACGGCATTTTTAGGTAATGGTATTTGTTTTAATAAGTATACTGGAAGCCGTTGTAAAGGTGGATGTAATGATGCTAATCCTGAATTTATTGCTGAACTTCGTGCTATTATGGATGATAATGATGTACAGTTTCAAACTGCTGAATTAGGTAAAATTGATTTAGGAGGCGGAGGTACAATCGCTTATATTTTAGCTAATTTAAATATGGAAGTTATAGATGCAGGTATTGCTGTACAAAATATGCATGCTCCTTGGGAAGTTGTATCTAAAGCAGATGTTTATGAAACATACCGTGGCTATGTAGCATTCTTGAAAAATATTAAATAGGGTTAAAATCGATAGCAAATGTAACAGTTTGCTATTTTTTTTAATAAAATACAGTATTTAAGATTGAAATATAATAAAATTTTAAAAAAATAGTTGACAAAACAATACGATTAACTTATATTTGGTATTATAAATTCAATGATCAAGAGAGTAACTGGAAATGACCGATAGCGAGTAGGGGCAGAGTGGAAGCCCTATGGCAATGTTAAAAGTGAAACGCACTTGTGAGAAGATAGACTGAATTGAGTAGGTCTATACGTCTAATCCAACGTTATGGAAGAGGTGGTCAATTTATTGGCAACTAGGGTGGTACCGCGATGTTAACCGTCGTCTCTAGAATATTAGAGATGGCGTTTTTTTTATATCTCTAATGAAAATAAAAAAGAAAGAGGATAAGAAAATGAAAAAATTATTAGTATTATTACTGGCTAGCCTACTTCTTGTAGGATGCAGCACTACAACAGAACCAACAACTACTCCAGGCGCAACTGATGAAACAACAGTAGCTACAAATTTATTAGAGGAAATTTTGGCTGAAGGAAAAATTGTGGTTGCTACTTCACCAGATTATGCACCATTTGAATTTTATGATGCTGAACAAAATATCGTAGGTTCAGAAGTATTTATGATGGAATATATTGCTGAGCAATTAGGTGTTGAAGTTGAATGGGTTCCTTATACATTCTTAGAAACAATGACAGCTGTTCAAACTAACAAAGTGGATGTAGCTATTTCGGGTTATAACTGGACTCCTGATCGTGCTGAACAAATGGAATTATCTACAGGATATAATGCAGATGCAGACTCTGAGTCTTCTTGTCAAGGATTCTTAGTAAAAAGTGAAAATGCTGATCAATACACTAGTTTAGCTGATTTTGCAGGGAAAACTGTAGGAGCACAAGAAAATTCGGTACAAGAATTCTATGTGAATACACAACTTAGTGATGCAACACGTGAACCAGTTATTGATATTACAAATGCAATTATGTCTTTAGATGGTGATAAAATTGATGCTGTAGCATTGGCTTGTGTTGTTGCTGAGGGACATGCTAATTCAAGCGATGGTAAATTTTCAGTTCTTGATGTTAAATTTGAACTAGATGAAATTATCCCAGTAGGTAATGTTATTGCTGCTCCAAAAGGAGAAGTTGAATTAATCGAAGCAATTAATGAAATTATAGTTGAAATTAATGAAAACGGTATGTTTGCAGATTTCGAACAACAAGCATTTGATGTGGCAGCTGCAATGGGGTTAGATTTAGAAGGAGAATAACATGGAGTTAATTCAAAGCTGTATTGAGCTTTTTATTGAAAACTGGCAAATATTTTTAAATGGTACTTTAACTACATTAAGTTTAGCAGCTATTGCGGTATTAATTGGTAGTGTACTAGGTGGTATAATCGCAATATTACAGTTATCACAAAGCAAAATTATTGCCTTCATATTAAAAATATATACTACAGTGTTTCGTGCTACACCTTTGTTAGTGCAGTTATATATTGCATATTACTTCCTACCAGAGGCAATACCAGTTTTGAAAGATATTTCAAAAGAGCACGCAGTGCTTGTGGCATTAGTGCTTAATAGTGGTGCCTATGTAGCTGAAATCTTTAGAAGCGGTATTAATGCTGTTGATAAGGGTCAAACAGAGGCTGCAAGATCATTAGGGATGACAAAAATGCATACCTTAATGAAAATCGTATTTCCACAAGCTATTAAAAATATTCTTCCGGCACTTGGAAATGAATATATCACTATGATTAAAGAAACTTCCTTAGCTTCAACTCTTGCTGTGTCAGATTTAATGTATACAAGAAATATATTCGCAGGGCGATATATAACGATTGAACCTTTATTTATTATTGCAGCTATTTACTTAATTGTTGTAGTTGTACTAACAGCATTATTAGGGTTCTTAGAAAAGAGGTTGAGTGTAAGTGACTAATGAGGTACTAATTCAAGTTAAGGCATTAAAGAAAAATTTTGGTTCCTTAGAAGTATTAAAAGGAATAGATGAATCTATTCACCGCGGTGAAGTGGTTAGTATTATTGGCCCTTCAGGTAGTGGTAAATCGACGTTCCTTCGTTGTTTGAATTTACTGGAAGTTCCTACATCAGGAGAAGTTATATTTGAAGGTGTCGATATCACAGATAAAAAAGTGGCTTTAGATAAACATCGCCAAAAAATTGGAATGGTGTTTCAACACTTTAATGTGTTTCCACATTTAACAGTGCTTGAAAACATAACGATTACACCAACTTTAGAAAAAAAGATCAATAAAGAAGTAGCTAAAAATAAAGCTCTTGAATTATTAGAGATGGTTGGTCTTAAAGATAAAGCAAACGAATATCCTAGAAAACTTTCAGGGGGTCAAAAACAGCGTTTAGCTATTGTAAGAGCACTAGCGATGGAACCTGAAGTAATGCTGTTTGATGAGCCTACTTCTGCTCTTGATCCTGAAATGGTTAAAGATGTACTTGAGGTTATTAAAAAATTAACTGAAGAAGGCATGACCTGTGTTATTGTTACGCATGAAATGGGTTTTGCGAAAATGGTAAGTGACCGTGTCTTGTTTATGGATGAAGGTATCATCCAAGAACAAGGCTCACCAATAGCGTTATTTGAAAATGCTAAAAATCCAAGAACAATAGAATTTTTAAGCAAAGTGTTATAATCAAAGAAAGAAATTCACAAATCTTTCACAGTTCTTACATTTGTTTCACACAACGAAAGATTATAATTTAGACAATCATATAACAATTGTGATTAAATAAATTTCTTTCCCCCGTTACATTTGATAAATTCAAATATAAAAGAACCTGTTAAATCAGGTTTTTTTATGTTTAAATTGCCTAGGTAATATTTTGTATTATATTTAGTTCAATACTATTCGTTACCTGTACATTGGTACTTGTCAGAAGCTCTTGGTATGATAAAATAAAATGGGATAACAAACTTTAATGGAGGAATGTTATGGCAGTGAATAATGAAGTGTTTATGCAAAATCGTGAATTATCGTGGCTAAGATTTAATGATCGTGTGCTAGAAGAAGCTTTAGATAAACAGGTACCTTTGTTAGAAAGGTTGAAATTTATTTCTATCTTTTCTAGTAATTTAGATGAGTTTTTTATGATACGCGTAGGTAGTTTAATGGACATACATGACATTGATCCTTTAGGAGTAGATAATAAAACAGGTTTAACAGCATCAGAGCAATTATCGCATATTTATCAAGCTGTGGAGTCTTTGTATTTAAAAAGAAATGAAGTATATAAATTAGTTAAGAAAAAATTAAAATCTGAAGGTATTGTGGAATTAAATTATGAAGAATTAGAAGAGGTTGAAAAACTATTTGTAAAACAAGAATTTAAAGATATAATTTTGCCAGTCTTATCACCACAAGTGATTGATGCTCTTCACCCTTTTCCTCATTTAGCTAATAATGCAATGTATGTGGCTGCAAAACTTAAAATTAAAGATAAAGTAACTTTCGGCTTAGTTCCAGTACCTTCATCTATAAATAAAATTATTTATTTTCCAGGTAAGGGAGTGCGTTTTATTACTGCTGAGAAAATTATATTGGCACTATTAGAGAAAATATATCGCAAGCATGAAATTAGCGAACGAGTAATTATTCGAACGACACGTAATGGTGATATTAATTTAGCTGATGAAGATGATAGTTTTGATATGGATATTGATTTTAGATTAAAGATGAAAAAATTACTAAAAAAAAGAAGAATACTTCGTCCAGTACGACTAGAGTGTTCACAAAAAGTGAGTGTAGATTTTCAAAAGTATCTTTGTGCTAATTTAAATTTACAAAAACATCAAGTATTTTATACACAGGTTCCTATGGATATGTCTTTTGGATTTACTTTATTTAATAAAGTACAAAAAGAAAAAAGAAAAGTCCTGTGTTTTAAAGAATTTAAACCACAAATGCCAGCCGAAATTAATCATGATACTAACATGACTAATTTAGTTAAGAAGAAAGATATTTTACTTTCTTATCCTTATGAGAGTATTGATCCTTTTTTAAAGTTAATTAAAGAGGCATCGTATGATAAAAGTGTTGTTGCTATAAAGATAACGATATATCGTTTAGCTAATAAAACTAAATTAGTGGATTATTTATGTACTGCTGCCGAAAATGGAAAAGATGTAAGTGTTCTGATTGAGCTTAGAGCACGTTTTGATGAACAGCATAATATTGATTGGTCAGAGAAATTAGAAGAAGCAGGTTGTACTGTAATTTATGGTTTTGAACAAATGAAGGTGCATTCTAAGATATGTCTTATTACAAGAAAAGAATTCAATGAAATAAAATATATTACACAGATTGCTACAGGCAATTATAATGAGAAGACGGCAGAACTTTACACTGATTTGTCATTAATGACTTATAATCAAAACATAGGTAAAGACGCCAATGAATTTTTTAAGAATATGAGTATTGCTAATTTAGATGGTAATTATAATCATTTATGGGTAGCTCCCAATGCCATGAAATCAGAAATTTTTATGCTGATTGATGAGCAAATAGCTTTAAAAGAAGAAGGGCGGATATTAATTAAATGTAATTCAGTTACTGATTATAATATGATTAATAAATTAATGGAGGCATCTTGTGCAGGGGTACAGGTAGTGATGATAGTTCGTGGTATTTGCTGTATTCTTCCTGATATTAAAAATAAAACTGAAAATATAGAAATTAGAAGTATTGTGGGACGTTTTTTGGAGCATTCACGTATCTTTAGATTTGGTAAGGAAGAACAGTGTAAAATGTTTATTTCCTCTGCTGATATCATGACAAGAAATTTAAGCAAAAGGGTAGAAGTAGGTTGTCCTATTTATAATGAAGATGTAAAGCACAAAATTAATGAATTAATTAGGGTAATGCTACAAGATAACATTAAAGCACGAAAAATGAAGAGTAATGGAAGTTATCAAAAAATGCTTGTAGAAGAGGAGTGTATCGATAGTCAACAAGTACTTATGGATATTGCTATTAATCAAGCAGTTAAAAAGAAGAATTCAAGGGATTTGATAGAGCCTAAAAAAGAGAAATTATCAAAGCGATTTATGAAGTTTTTTAATAAGAAATAATGAGGTGATTACTATTAAAGAGATAGTCGTTAAGAGTATTTTATCAAAATATAATAGTATGAATATTTATCGAGGTTGTACGCATGGGTGTATTTATTGTGACTCTAGAAGTGAATGTTATGGAAAAACCTATACTTTTGAAGATATTGAAGTAAAAGCAAATGGTTTAGAGTTACTAGAACTAAAGTTAAAAAGTAAGAAAGATAAAGTAGTGATTACAACAGGCTCCATGTGTGATCCCTATATGCCTATAGAAGAGCAACTTCAATATACTAGAAAGAGTCTAGAGCTTATTGATAAGTATGGTTTTGGTGCGGCTGTTTTAACGAAATCGAATTTGGTTTTAAGGGATTTAGCTATTTTTAAGCGAATTAATGAAAAAACTAAATGCGTTGTACAAATGACTTTAACTACTTATGATGAAGCAATATGTAAGATAATTGAGCCTAAGGTGTGTACTACTAAGGAGCGATTTGAGGCACTCAAAAAGTTAAATGAAGCACAGATACCTACTATAGTGTGGATGACTCCTTTACTACCTTTTATAAATGATACTATAGAAAATATTGATGGACTTTTACAGTATTGTAAAGAAGCTAATGTAAAAGGGATTATTACTTTTGGGTGTGGAATGACTTTAAGATACGGTAATAGAGAGTATTATTATCAAAAGCTAGATGAGCATTTTCCAGGATTAAAGTTAGAGTATATGCGAAGGTTTGGTTCTAGATATGGAATAGGTAGTCCAAATAGTCGAATGCTAAACAAAAGGATAAAAGATTTTTGTAAGAAGCATAATATGCTTTTTGGCGAAAAAGAATGTTTTCAATATGTACAATCACTTCCTAAAAAGATAGAACAAATAAGTATATTTGAGTGAGGTAGAGCTATGGATCAAAAAGGTAATATAATTCGTTTTCATCGACTAAAAAAAGGATATTCTCAAGAGTATTTAGCTAAGGGTATTTGTGGTGTTTCTTATTTGTCGAAGATAGAAAATAATCAAGCACAAGCTAGTGAAGAGATTTTAAGGGCTATTTTTAAAAAATTAGCAGTAGATTATCAATCTAATGATTATGGTCGTCATTTGATTGAGAAGTACTTTAAAGCGTATTATGTTAGTATTAAAGAGCATGTTTATCGTGATGAAATATTAAATTTAAAAGAGTTCTTTTTAAATAGCGATTTAGTGATTTCATTTCAACTCTTTGAGTTGTATGAAATTTATAATAATAAACAATATGAAATAGCAAAAGAGCATTATTTAAAATTAGAAAAACTAAAGAAAGCAATGAATAAAGAAGAAAAATTCTTATTTTATTTAATGGCTATAAAGCTTACAGAAGATACTAGTAAAGCAGAATACTTTTTTGAGCAAGCACAAGCTATTAGCAATAAAAGTATTAGTTATTTAGTTATGGCCAATCATTATGAAGTAGTAGGATTATTTGAGCAAGCAATAGACTGTGCTCAAGAAGGATATTTAAAAGCTAATGATGAAGGCTTGGTGCTCATGATGTATTATTTAAGTTTAAGTATTGCCAATAGTCATGCGAATTTATACAATGTAGCATTGATGTATAAGTATTATCAGCGCTGTGATAACCTAGCAATAGATATAGAAGCTCTACAAGGATTAGTGGATTATAATTTAGGTGCTTCTTTAATAGCACATAAAAAATACGATCAAGCTAAATTTCATCTGTTAAAAGCATTAGAAAAAGAAGCTGATAGGATTGGTAAATTCTATATTTATCATAAATTAGCGTGGATTAGTATGGAAACTAAAGATCAGGAGCAGACACAGTTCTATATTGATAAGCTTCGTGATAATGTGGATGAAGAGCTCATACTTGAAAAACTATTATTTGATATTGTAGTAGCATATAATGAAGATAGCCCAGTTCTACAAAATAAGTTAGAAGAGCTTATTTATGGAAAAAATTATCATGTAGGAATTGCAAAATTCCATGTCAGTTATTTAATGGATATCTATATTAAAAAGCGTAAATATAAGGAAGCGTATCATTTATCAACTAATAAAAGTTTCCTAAAATTTAAATAAAAATGCATCTTTAAGCAATGTTTAATGCTTAAATTTCCCAATATCAATCTTTTGATTTTTAATGCTAGCCTCTTTATAATTATATAAGAGGTGATTTAATGAAGAAAACTTTATGGAATAAAAACTTTACTATAATAACAGCTGGTACAATTATTAGTGCTTTTGATCAAGGTTTAGTTAGCTTTGCCTTATCCTTAGTAGTTTTTGATCAAACACAATCAGTATTTTTATCAGGAGTTTTTTCTGCAATAACGATGATTCCAATGACAATAATTCCTTTATTAGTAGCACCTTATATGGATGCTCATCCAAGAAGGCCCTTTATCTATGGATTGGATTATGTTATGTCTTTTCTATATATTGTCTTTAGTTTAGTGTCACTACAAATAGGATTTAATTATAGTATTTATCTTGTTTTAAGTTTAGGGGTTACTACAATTGGCTCAGTATACCAATGTGCTTACCAAAGTATTTATCCGGACTTAATTCCTGAGGGGTTTATGCAAAAAGGATTTGCTGTATCTTCTATGGTATATCCCTTAGTTACCTTTTTAGTGACTCCGATTTCAGCAATCATGTATGTTGCCTTTGGTATAGAGATGCTTTTCTTTATTCAAGGAATACTTTTATTTATAGCGGCTACCTTAGAAAAAAATATTCAGTTGGATGAAACAAAGCTACTAAAACCAAATCAACAATTCAGCTTTAAAAATTATATTAGTCAGCTTCAAGAAGGGATTGATTACTTAAAAGAAGAAGTAGGGGTACGTTCCTTATATGGTTATATGGCAATTACTAACGCCACAACTCAAGGTGGATCGGTGGTACTAATAGCTTTCTTTCAAACATCTGCTTTGTTGAGTACAACGATGTATTCTATTTATGTGGCAGCACAAACACTAGGCAGGTTTATTGGAGGATATGTGCAATATGTACAAACAATAAAAAAAGAGCAGAAATACTTTATCGCCAACATAGTGTATAAACTTTACAATATAGCTGAGATGATAATTATATTTCTACCTTTTAGTGGTATGTTGATTACACAATTTTTACTAGGAATGATGGGTGTAACAAGTATGACACTTAGAGAAAGTGCAGTACAACTATATTTACCAGTGAATAAACGCTCCAGAGTCTATAGCCTATTAAATATCACTATGAGCTTGATGGTAATGATTTTTAGGATACTAGCAGGAATACTTGCGACAGGGTTATCTTACCGTAGTGTATTTGTGTTGTTTGCTTTATTTGGTTTAGTAATGAATTTTATTTTGGTGGACCGAAATAAGAGCGCTATCGAAAAAATAGTTAATGTAGAGTGCTAAAGATATTTAGCACTCTCAATTTTTGAAGTATATAAATTATAAAATTCTTCATCCTCTAATTGATTGATAAAATCTTGTGATAATACTGTAAAATTATCTACTTTATGCTCTTTAACATCATAATCAGGACAAATGATTAAATCACCATTTTCAGCATAAAACTTACAAAAGGCTTCACTACAAATTGCTTCTATTACTGTTTTTGCTGCCTGCTCATCGATGCTTTTTCTAGCTAATACAAAAGAGGGAAGAATAAATTTTCCTTCTTTTAACTCACACATGAAGTTATTTATATTATCAAAGCGCATGGCATAAATAGAGGGTACTAAGGCTGTTGTGGCTTTGTTTGTACGTACAGCTTGAAAAGCGGCTATCGGCATAGCACTAATAAGGCTGTTATCTAATAAGTCACTAGCCTCTTGTTTGCCATAAAGTTGCCAAACGGCTTTTGTGATTGTTTTTCCTGCTGAATTATTAATGCCACCAAATGAAAAATTATTTTCTTTAGTCATTTCAATAATGCTTTTTTGATTAATACTTTTATCTGTGGTGTAACATACCAAAGGTATCGCTACAAAGGGAAGGAGTGTCTTTTTTCTTCGTATGTGTTGAATCACTTTTGTATCTTTTAATTTTATCCAAGATTCTACTTCGTGAAGAGCTCTTAGCTTATTAAATATTTTTTTATGTTCGACTACTTCTAAATCAGCTGTAACGATAACGTCAGGAAGCAGCACATCTTCTTTACTTAAATATTCTGACATAGGATATTCACTACCTAATCCAAAATAATGAATTTCTAAATCGATACCTTGTTTTAAAAGACTTTCTTTAATTTCATTTAAAAAACGCTTTTCTTGATTAAACAATATACATATATGATTCCAATACAATACTACTTTTTTCATGCTATATGCTCTCCTTGTCTAAGTTTGGCTTGAAATGCTAACTGCTGATAATATTCTTCATTTAGTTTTTGGTACAGTTGTTTTTCTTGAGCTGTAGTTTGTAGTACTTGATGTACTCCGCCTTGTTTCATGATGATGCGACTATTTGCAAGTAATGCAGTGTGTGGATCATGAGTAACAAGTAGTACTAATTTTTGATTATCAATGAGGTATTTTAGGGCTTTGATTTTATCAATACCAGCATTTTCGATTTCATCAA
Organism: uncultured Holdemania sp.; assembly: GCA_964370435.1. Lineage (GTDB taxonomy): Bacteria > Bacillota_I > Bacilli_A > Erysipelotrichales > Erysipelotrichaceae > CALVGQ01. The sequence continues at coordinate 11,723 of CAYJJG010000013.1, read as the reverse complement.
TTAAAATAATAGGGCTATCACATATAAGCGCGATATCAGCAATCATTAAAGCACGTGATTGTCCACCACTTAATAGGTTTAAACTCATATCTAAAGTTATCGCTTCATTAGTGATAGCATTAGCGACTTCTAATACGGCTTCACTACTAATGTTTTTATTTCTGCAAGCATTATGTAAATCGATAAATTCTTGCACACTAGTATCTAACATAAAGCGCATGTTTTGGCTTAAATGAGCAATTAATTTATAATTCGTTCGCTCTTGAATATTAATTTTTTTGTCGTCGATGAGGATTTGTCGTTGTGTTATAGAGTCTTGGTTGACCAACTGTTCAATATCTTTAATGAAACGACTCTTGCCTGAGCCGGTATTGCCTACAATGGCAACAATGTTTCCAAGTTCTAAAACTATTTCTTTAAAAGATTCTTTAATATGCTGTTTATTTCTTCCTGGTAATATCGTTAATTTTTTCATTAATTTACCTCAATCTTAGATATGATTCCCTGTTGAAAGTCACTACCAACACGACATTCACCAACACAGTAAGAACATACTCCCATTGGCATGGTATTGCGAAGTTTATCGCCTTCAAAAGAGGCTTGTGCTTGACACTGAATTAAATATTGTACCAGTGGTTGTATTCCATAGCCTGCTAAATTATCTACGGCAAATAACTGGGCAGAAGGATTTAGTTGTCCTATTTTCCATAAGATAATTTCACGCTCAGCCTGTGATACCATATCAATCTTAGTCACCACCACAAAATCAGCAAACAGTAACATAGGTCCTAAGCTTTGAGGAGCCTTAGTACTTGAGGTGCAATCAACAATACATCCTGCAATCATCTTTTCACTTGCAGGAGAACAACGATGACATAAACCAGCAGTTTCGATCATGAGGGTATTCGATTCATTTTTTAAAGACCAACTCCATAATTCAGGAAGATTAGATACTAAAAAATGATCTGGACAAATATCATTACTTGCGGCTAATAGATAAGGTATGTCTATATCTTTGACTTTTTCTTTATTATCGAAACAATCAATCTTACATAAACTTACCTCTAATGTTGCTTCTTTTAAATAAGGTATTAACCATTTTATTAAAGAAGTTTTTCCAACAGCAGAAGAACCAGAAAACAATATAATTTTTTCTAACATAATACTACTCCTATAAAAGTTAGTTTAGTATAACATTTTTAAAAAAACTATCTTATATGAGACACTTATCAGTTTTTAATAGGATTGTTATAGTTGCAGTATAGATAATATCTGTTATAATATAATATATGTTAGCTTAGGCTAATTTAGCTACTGAAAGGAGCCTTACATTGAATCAAAATAGGTATCTAGATAGCTCAGAATTATTCAAAGGTATTTCATTTCCTACAGAGGGATTAGTGTTTAAAAAGTTTGATAAAACACAAGCTATTAATGTAAACACTAAGGACATTGGAGTAATAGTAAAGGGTATAGTGGAAGTGTATCAATTACTACCAGATGGGTACGAAATTCATCTTTCTACTCTAAAAGAAAATGAAACTTTTGGCATCAGTACTATATTTTCTGAAGAAGCAATGACGACTACATTAAAATGTAGAGGTGGCTGTGAAATCTGCTTTATCAATAAAGATATTATTGTGAAGATGATGAAAGAAAATGGTGATTTGGCATTTAGATTTGTAATGTTGTATAATACGAAAGTAGACTTCTTATTACGTAGAATTAAGCAATTAACAATGCCTACTGCTTTAAAAAAAATAGCAGCTTATCTTGTAGAAGAAAACAACGATTTAGTCATCATGATGCACCATCGTGATAAATTAGCAAGCTATCTTGGAATGAGTAGGGCAAGCTTCTATCGCGAGTTGACTTATTTAAAAAATAGGCATATAGTTTCAGTAGCCGATAACCAATTAGTTATCAAGGATATCAAAGCTTTAGAAAAAATTTACTATCAATGAAAGGGAAAGAAAAATGAAAAGAAAAACACTAATATTTTTAGTTTCACTATTACTTGTAGTATTTACAGGTTGTACTACTACTGAGGTACCAGAAGAAACACCGACACCATCACTACCTACAGAGGCAATAACACCTGTAGATATGAGTATAAGAGCATTAAAAGGCCCTACAGCTATGGGTATGATTAAATTTATGGATGATGTACATAGTGGCGTACTAACTGACAACAATTATGATGTTTCAATTACTGCTACTACCGATGAATTAGTACCACTTATTTCTAAAGGTGAAGTGGATATAGCAGCTTTACCTGCTAACTTAGCTTCAGTTTTATATAACAATACTGATGGTGCTATTCAAGTTTTAGCTATTAATACTTTAGGGGTATTATATATTGTAGAAGGTAGTGAAACAGTAAATGAAATAGCTGATTTAGCTGGAAAAACTATTTATGCTTCAGGTAAAGGAGCAACACCTGAATATGCATTGAATTATATTTTAGATGCAAATGGTTTATTAGATGATGTAACTATTGAATGGAAAAGTGAGCAAGCAGAAGTAGTTGCTGCTATTGCGAATGATGCCGATGGCGTCGCAATGTTACCACAACCTTTTGTAACTACTGCACAAACACAAAACCCTGATATTAGAATCGCTTTAGATTTAACTGAAGAATGGGATAATACAGGATCAAGTAGTGCTTTAATTACAGGAGTAGTTGTTGCTAGAACAGATTTTGTAGCAGAAAATAAAGAAGCAGTAGATGCTTTCTTAGCACATTATAAGAGTTCTGCAGAATATGTAAATGCTAATTTGGAAGAAGCGGCTGTATTAGTAGGTAAATATGAAATAGTACCTGAAGCTGTAGCTTTAAAAGCACTTCCATATTGTGGAATTGCTTTAATTGATGGAGCTGACATGAAAACGATGTTATCTGGATATTTAGCTGAGCTTCATAAGCAAAATCCAGCATCAGTTGGTGGAACACTACCTGCTGATGAATTCTATTATGGCGGCTAAAAAAGATACTTTATTAGTTATCCTATTTTGGGTACTAGTATGGCAAGTTTTAAGTATCGTTGTTGGTGCACAGCTATTACTTCCATCACCTTTAACGACATTTACTAGTTTGTTTAATTTATTATTAAAAGGAGATACCTATTTAGCTATAGGTATCTCTACTTTAAAAATTTCCTTGGGGTTTTTATTAACTATGATAGCCGGGGCTTTTTTTGCTTATATAGCTTATAAAAATATAGTGTTTAAAAAACTAATAAGTCCATTAATGATGGTAGCTAAAGCAGTTCCTGTTACTTGTTTTATTATATTATTGTTAGTGTGGGTTTCTCCAAGAACATTATCCATAGTTATCTGCTTTATGATGGGGTTACCTATATTCTACGCTAATATTTTAGCAGGAATAGAAAACACACCAACATCTTTAATAGAAATGGCTAAGGTATTTAAGCTTAATAGTTATGTGAAGTTAAGAGCTATTTATATACCTTCAATATTGCCTTATTTTAAAACTGCTTGTGCTTTAGGATTAGGTCTTTGTTTTAAAGCAGCCATAGCTGCTGAAATACTAGGATTACCAGATAATTCTATTGGAGAAAACTTATATAATGCAAAGATATTCTTAGATATGCCTAATTTATTTGCATGGACCATGATTATCATTGCGATTAGTTATTTAGTAGAATACTTCTATTTAAAATTAATTAAAATAATAATAAATAAAGTGGAGGTAGTACACTATGTTAAAAATTAATAAATTATGTAAAGCCTATAATAATGTAGCTGTTTTAGAAAATTTTGATTTAACAATCAAAGAGGGTGGAACCTACTGTATTCTTGGTAAATCAGGAATAGGAAAAACTACATTACTAAGAATCTTAATGAATTTAGAAACTTTAGATAGTGGAACTATTGAAGGTTTAGAGAAGATTAAAATTAGTACTGTTTTTCAAGAAGATCGATTATTAGAATATTTAGATGTTTATAGTAATATAGTAATTAGTGATATAAAAAATATTAAAGAAAAAACGGTAGAGGATGCCTTGAAAAAAGTGGGATTAGAAGAGTGTAAACATCAAATAGTAAGCGAGCTTTCTGGAGGGATGAAGCGTCGTGTAGCTATTTTAAGAGCCTGTCTTGCGGAATTTGATTTATTGTTGTTAGATGAGCCATTTAAAGGATTAGATGAAGAAACAAAAAAACAAGTACTTTCTTTTGTAGAAGAAAGTATTCAAGATAAAACAATGATTTTTATTACTCATGATAGCCAAGAAATAGCTTATTTTAAAAAAGAAGTTGAAGTTATTAATTTAGGTTAAGAGACATAAAAAGACAACACTTTTTAATGGTGTTGTCTTTTAGCCTTTATAAGATAAAATCACGGCGGCGATAATATATGCCACCTACAAGAATGAATAGGATAACAATAAGACCATAGCCTGTCATTAATAATAGGGTATCACCATCTAGCATTAACTGATGGGTAGGGCTAAATACTTCAAACGGACTAAAGTATTTAATCCAAGAAAGGCTTTCACCTACTAAACTACTGATAAATCCTAGTACATAAGCTAAGGCTACAAGGGCACTAGTAAGTGCAGCACCTGATACCTTACCACTTATCGCTGATATCATCAATCCAATAGATAAGAAGATAAAAGGAATAATACTAGAAGTTTTAATAATGTTTATCATATCCCATAGATTAAAGGTTTCACCGCCACTGATATAACCGCATAGTATTGCAGATAAACTAGTAGCCATTAGAAGTAACATTACTGCAATATAGGCAGTAATTAATTTAGCTACATAAATTTCAAGACGACTAACAGGCATAGCATATAAGAATTCAATAGTTTTATGTTTTTCTTCATTGTGTAATAAATTAGCTGCAAAGATACATGCAAAGATACTAATAGCTACTAAAATTAAGTTAAATATAGTTGCAAAGTAATTAACATAGTTACTTAAATCACTTAAATTATCCATGCCGACAAACTGCATTAATTCTTGAGGTAAGCTTTCTATTTTTATTTGTGCTATATCTTGTATTGAAGAAAATAAAATCATATAAAGGAACATTGCTCCAAACATAGCTATTGACCATGCTATAATTTGATTTCTATTAACCTTAAGATTAAAGAGTATTAACTGTAGTATATTCATCTTAGTTGTCCTCCTTGTAATATTTCTTAAAGTTATCTTCAATAGATTTATTTTTAATTTCTAAATTTGTTAAATCGATAGTTGCTAATTTAGAAATTAAATCATTCATTTCACCTTCAAATTCAAATTCATGGGAAGTACCATGAATTGTTTCATAGGTTACAGTTTTTATTCGATGATTTAATGCTTCGCTCATATCGATATCATCGATAATCATACCATCTTTAATAATAATGGTGCGATCACAATATTTTTCAATTTCTGATAGATTATGACTAGATAAAAAGATAGTTACACCTTGTTTTTTCTTTTCTAATAAACAATTAAAGAATCGCTCTTGCATTAAGGGATCTAGTCCACTAGTAGGCTCATCCAAAATTAATAGTTTAGCATCTTTTAATAATGCTTGAATTATAGAAACTTTTTTGCGATTTCCTAAACTAAGTTCGCTTATTTTTTTATTCATATCTAATTCAAAATAATTACACCATTTTTGAACTTCTTCAAAACCATTGTTAGTAAATTTTATATAAAATCCTAATAAATCCTTAGTTGTAATTCTTGGATAGAAATTAGCATCTGAAGGCATATAGCTTACATGATCTCTAATTGCTCTAGCATCTTTAGCACTATCTAGATTTAAAATGTTTAATGATCCCTTAGTAGGATTAATGAAGTTTAATAGTGCTCTAATAGTAGTGCTTTTTCCAGCTCCGTTTTTTCCAACAAAACCTACAATAGTTCCTTCTTCAATATCGAAACTAATATTATTTACAGCAACGCATTTTGCGTAGTTTTTAGTAAAGTTTCTTACGCTTATAATAGCCATAAAGTTATCTCCTTTTCTAAGTAGTATTGTACGCTAAAGATGGAATATAAGTCAATGAAATAACTAAAACTATAAGAGTTGACAGAATAAAAAATAATCGTTATAATGAATTCATCAAAAAAAATTGATATGAGGTGAGGAATTGAAAAATAAAGAAAACACTGTAAAAGTATTTAAAGCGCTTTGTGATGAACAAAGATTAACCATTTTAGAGCATTTACAAGATGGAGAAAAATGTGTATGCGTGCTTACTGAATTGATGAACATGGCTCAATCTAAGTTATCCTATCATCTTAAAATTCTTTGTGAATCAGGTATTGTAATGAGTAGACAAGAAGGTAAGTTTGCACATTATTCTATACATAGTACAGGTGCAAAGTATGCTAGTGACTTGATTATTGAATTAACAAAATTAAATGACAAACAGATTCCAAACGCTTATTATTTAAATTTACCTAAAAAGACCATTGAATAAATGGTTTTTCTTGGGATATTCATATCAAAATATATTGATTTTATAAAGGAGAAACATAATGAAAGAAAAAACAACAGGAATAGGATTTTTTGAAAAGTATTTAACAGTATGGGTTATTATTTGTATGATCGTTGGAGTATTAATTAGTGTTGTTATTCCAGCATTTCCAGTCTTTATGAGTAACTTTGAATTTGCGAATGTATCCATTCCGATTGCCATTTTAATATGGTTAATGATTTATCCAATGATGCTAAAAGTCGATTTTCAAAGTATTAAAGATGTTGGGAAGAACCCTAAAGGATTATTTGTTACATGGGTAGTGAATTGGTTAATAAAACCTTTTACGATGTATGCGATAGCTTATGCATTTTTCTTTGTAATTTTTAGTAACTTAATTCCAACAGATTTAGCAACAGAATATCTTGCAGGGGCTGTATTATTAGGTGCAGCACCATGTACTGCCATGGTCTTTGTATGGAGCCATTTAACTAAAGGTAATCCAGCATATACGGTGGTACAGGTTGCCACAAACGATTTAATTATTTTAGTTGCCTTTACACCAATCGTTGCATTTTTGTTAGGAGTGAGTGGTGTAAGTGTTCCTTGGGACACGCTAATCTTATCTGTAATATTATTTGTAGTGATACCATTACTAGGTGGAGTAGTTACTAGAAATGTTATTACAAAGAATAAAGGCAAGGAATATTTTGAAGAAGTATTTATTCCTAAATTCAACAATGTAACTATAGTAGGATTACTACTTACTTTAACTTTAATTTTCTCCTTTCAAGGAGAGGTTATTTTACAAAATCCACTGCATATTGCTTTAATCTCTGTTCCGTTAATTATACAAACATTCTTAATTTTCTTTATTGCTTATTTAGGGGCAAAATTATTAAAACTACCACATAATGTAGCAGCACCTGCAGGTATGATTGGAGCATCTAATTTCTTTGAATTAGCAGTAGCAGTAGCCATTACATTATTCGGTGCTGATAGTGCAGTAGCATTAGCAACCATAGTAGGAGTTTTAGTAGAAGTACCTGTAATGTTGATCTTAGTTAAAATAGCTAATAAAACAAAAGGATGGTTTAAAGTACAGTAATAAATCTTAAAACAATGTATCTTATAGGTACGTTGTTTTTTTTATTTTGTTAACGCTTACATAATGGTATAATTGTAGTACATAATAAGGAGGTAAAATATGCAAAAAGTTTTAGGTTTGGACATTGGTGTTGCTTCCGTTGGTTGGGGAATAATTGACATCGAAAGCGGCAAAGTAATTGATGCAGGTGTTAGACTATTTCAAGAAGCAGACAAAGAAAATAATGCTAAAAGAAGAGGGTTTAGAAGTGCTAGAAGATTAAAAAGAAGAAAGGTAGTAAGAAAACAGGATTTAATCAAAATATTAAAAAAACATAATTTATATTATGAAAACCCTAATAATTTAATTAATCCTTATGCAATCAGATGTAAAGGGTTAAATGAAGCTTTAACAGTGGAAGAATTAAATGTTGCTTTACTTCATATTTGCAAACATCGAGGAAGCTCTCTTGAGGTGGTTGAAGAAGATGAAAAGAAAGCAAAAGAACAAGGGGAAACAAAAAAAGCTTTAGCAGAAAATGATGAAAAACTTAATGCAGGTAAATATGTATGCGAAATACAATATGAAATAATGCAGTCAAAAGATAAAGTAAGAGGAAATAAAAATAATTTTAGGAGTTCGGATTATCGTACAGAACTAGAAAAATTACTTAACACACAAAAAATAGAAGATAAAATTGCAAAAGAAATAATAGATTGCATATTAAGAAGAAGACATTTTTCTGAAGGACCAGGAAGCTTTAAGTCTCAAACAATTTATGGACAAGTGTTTGATGAGGATGGCAAAGTAATAATGAATATGATTGAAAAAATGACAGGTAAATGTACATTTTTTAAAGATCAGTTAAGAGCACCAAAGTATGCACCTACTGCAGAATTTTTTAACTTATTAAATGATCTTAATAATTTACGATTAAATAATGATCCATTAGAAATAGAGTTAAAACAGGAGCTAATAAAATACGCTTTTGAAAAAGGTTCTTTAACACCGAAAAAAATTGCATCCGAAGCTAATGTTGCGCTAGAAGATATCAAAGGATTTAGGATAGATAAAAAAGGTGAGCCACTTATAACTAAGTTAGAAGGGTTTAATGCATTTAGAAAAATATTCGTTGAATATGGAAATACTGAAGTGCTTAAGGACTTTGAATTTTTAGATACACTAGCAGAGATATTAACTAAAACTAAAGTAATTGATGAGCGAATAAGAGATATTAAGGAATTAAAGAGAAACCTAGACATCAAGGTAGTTGAAGAAATAGCAAAGCTTGCAAAATTCACAACTTATCATTCTTTGTCTCTTAAAGCACTAAGAGTTTTCAATGAGGAACTTTATGTTAATACTTTAAATCAAATGCAAATTGTTCATGCCTCAGAAAAATTTAATTTTAATAATGTAATAAATTCTCAAAGAGGACATAAAAATATTGCGATTGATCAGGAAGCGGTATTATCTCCTGTAGCAATGAGGTCATATCGTCAGGCTATAAAAGTTGTGAATAAAGCACGTGAGAAGTATGGAGAATTTAATAGTATTGTAATAGAAACGACAAGAAGTAAAAATTCTCAAGAAGAAAAGAAACGAATCAATGATTTGCAAAAGGCAAATGATTCAATCAATAAGGAAGTAATAGAATTGATTGAAAAGAAATATGGTGGGAATGTTCAAATTAATGCTAAGTTAAGAAATAAGATACGTTTATATATGGAACAAGATGGAAAAACTGCCTATACTCAACAACCTGTAGATTTAAGGTTATTAATAGAAGATCCATATGCATATGAAATTGATCATATTATTCCATTATCTATTTCATTAGATGATTCGCTAGTTAATAAAGTACTTGCGAGTCGAACAGAAAATCAAGAAAAAGGACAATTAACCCCTTATATGGCTTTTCAAAGAAACAAATTTAGTAATGGAAGCCTAAAAGAATATTATGCTTTTGCGAAGTACTTGAAATCTAAAAAAGAGCGTAGTATTAACTGGAAAAAATATAACTATTTGATGTATGAAGGTGATATTGGAAGATATGAAAATATGCAAGAATTTATTGCAAGAAACTTAGTAGATACCTCATACGCAAATAGATTAGTGCTAAACACTCTACAAACTTACTTCAAAGATAATGAAGTTGACACTAAAATACATACTATTAAAGGTAGTGCAACAAGTGCATTTAGAAAAAGAATAAAAGGATTAGATAAAGATAGAGATAAAGACTATGCACATCATGCAATTGATGCACTTATTGTAGCATCGATTAAAAAATTAAACTTATACGATAAGTTGCTTAAGAATTATTATTTAATGGGAAAAGATGTAGTAGTTAATAAAGAAACAGGCGAAGTAATTGAAGCGAACGATGAACTAATATTAGATAAAAAATACATTAATTTTTTAAATGAATTGGTTCATTATCAAGTCAAAAATTTCTCTCACCAAGTCGATACAAAGCCTAATAGAAGCATAGCGGATCAAACTATTTATAGTACAAGGCGATATGACGATGTTGATTTTGTAATAAAAAAATATAAAAATATCTATGATTCTAAGTTTTTTGCTTTGGCAAATGATATCATACAAGGAAATATAGATAAATATCTTATGCAAAAACACGATCACAAGACTTTTGAAAAATTAACTAATATTGTTCGACATTATTATGAAGAATTTAAAGAAGATAAAGAAAAAATAAAACAAGGCAAAAAAGGAATCGAATTTACATTTAATCCTTTTGATTATCATCTTAGAGAAACAGGGGAATATATGAGTAAATATGCCAAAAAAGGAAATGGACCAGTCATTACCGCGATGTCTTATGTAGATGGAAGGTTAGGCTCTCATGTAGATATTTCTCGAAACTATGATCTTAAAAACAAAAAGGTAGTGCTCCAACAAATATCATCTTATAGAACAGATTTTTATTTAGATAATGGAGTGTATAAATTTGTGACAATCAAATATGCCGACATTAAATATAGTAAATCTGAAAATCTTTATATCATTGATGAAGAGTGGTATAAAGAACAAAAAACTAAGAAAAAAATAAGTGACACAGCGCAATTTTGTTTCTCATTACATAGAAATGAATATATAGAAATTACAAGTGATAATAATAAAGTGCTGTGGAAGTTTACTGCAACTAATAATGATAAGAAAAATGTTATTGAAGTAAAACCTTGTAATTATAATTCAAAAGAAAGATTTATGCCGACCATAGGGAATAAGATACAAAATTTAAAAAAATATTCTTGTGACGTTCTAGGGCAACTTACAGAAATTAAAGATTCTAAGTTGAAATTTAAATTTAAATAAGTTATAATTTAGGTAGGTTTTAGAATAGCAAAGAAACTTAGAACCTAGCAAAACAAGGCTTTATGCCGAAATCGGAGTCGACGGACTCCTTTTTTATTATAAAGTATGGGTTATAAGACAGTCTATATTAGAGAATCTGATAAATTACGCTTGTACCTAGATAATTTGTTAATAGAAACTAAGAAAGGAGAAATAAAGTTTCTAATAAGTGATTTGAAGATTTTAATTATAGACAATTACAAAGCTACACTAAGTGTTCAGTTGATTAATAAATTAGTAGAAAATAACGTGAGTGTTATATTATGCGATTTATCGCATTTACCATCTTCCTATTTTTTAGCACTAAATGGACATTACGCAAGTAGTAATAATATAAAGAAGCAGATTGAATGGGATAAAGAAATGAAAGCTATTCTACATCAAAAAATTGTTGAAGCTAAAATAAATGCACAAATAAGTATTCTAAGAAAAAATAATAAAAGTTTAAAAGTTATAGAACGTATAGTAGGGTTTGCATGTGAGGTTGAAATTGGGGATAGTACAAATCGTGAGGGATTAGCTGCGAAGATGTATTTTAGAGAGATGTTTAGTGAAAAGTTTATACGATTTGATGATGATATCATTAATGCAGGATTAAATTATGGATATGCAATATTAAGATCCATGATTAGTTCAATACTAGTATCAAAAGGTTTGTTACTAAATTTAGGGGTTTTTCATAAAGGACCTACTAATAAATTTAATTTAAGTGATGATATTATCGAAGTATTTAGACCTATAGTGGATGACTATGTGCATAATAATTTTATGTTAGAGTCCATTTTAAAATTAGAACACAGACAAGCTTT
>CAYJJG010000012.1:5562-49822 GCA_964370435.1 uncultured Holdemania sp. | reverse complement strand
AAAACAAGATTGTTAAACCATGTCCCTGCAAACAAGCTAAGAGTTACAATGATGAATAGTGTTATAATAATACTTAAGCTACTAAATTTATTTTTCATAATGTTCCTCCCTTGTTTTTTTAGCATACACCTATATTTTATAATAGTGTTAATGTATCGTCAATATATTCACAACGTTTTTACTATATTGCATATGAAGTAAAGTAAATATACTAAAATGCCTGATATTTTAGCATAAATGAAGAGTATTATGCATCCTAATTTCAGTAATGTAAAGGAAGATTTAATAAATAACGATTATTTATGTATACACTTTATAAAATAACAAGCTGCCACTTCATTCACTTGAATGTTATAACAGCTTGTTTCTTTATTAGTATTTAATTTAAATTTTTAATATGCTTTCTTTAGAATTTCTATCATATCAGATACTAAAGGTAAGCGAGGGTTAGCAGGGGAACATTGATCTTCATATGCAAGATAGGCAAGTTTTTCTAAACTATTTTCCCACTTTACTGCATCAATTCCTTGTTCTTTAAAACTCATTTTAATACCTAGTTCAATTCCTAAATCATAACAAGCTTGGGCAAACGCTTCAACACCTTCTTCGACTGTATTGAATTTCAATCCTAACATACGTGCAATTTGCGCATAGCGCTCATCAGCACAATAATGAGTATACTTTGGCCAAACTGCTAATTTATCTGGTTTAGTACCATTATAACGAATGACATGAGGCATTAGGATAGCATTAGTACGACCATGAGGAGTATGGAACTCTCCACCAATTTTATGAGCTAATGAGTGATTTATACCTAGGAAGGCATTCGCAAATGCCATACCAGCTAACGTACCTGCATTATGCATTTTTTCACGTGCTTCCGGATCATTTTTACCGTTACTTACAGCACGAGGTAGATAATCAAAAATCATTTTTATTGCTTGCAGTGCTAATCCATCAGTGAAATCATTAGCTAGCACTGAAACATAGGCCTCAGTCGCATGAGTTAATACATCCATTCCGGTATCTGCAGTAATCACTGGAGGAAGATTCATTGTCAGTGATGGATCTACAATTGCTACAGTTGGTGTTAAGCTGTAATCAGCTAGAGGATATTTTTTGTTTTCTTCTTTATCACTAATTACTGCAAATGGAGTAACTTCAGATCCTGTTCCAGAAGTTGTAGGGATACATACTAGCTGTGATTTTTTACCCAGTTCAGGATAGCGGAAAGCACGTTTTCTAATATCCATGAACTTTTGTTTTAAATCATCAAAATTAACATCAGGTTGTTCATAAAATAGCCACATTCCTTTAGCTGCATCCATTGGTGATCCACCGCCTATAGCAATAATAGTATCTGGCCTAAAGGCTTGCATTAGTCCTAATCCAGCTTTTACTGTTTGGATACTTGGATCTGGTTCAACATCACAAAATAACTGTATTTGCACTTTATTTCTACGTTGATTTAATATTTCTGTAAGTTTAGAAATATAACCTAAATCTACCATAGATCGATCAGTTACAATAAACACTCTTTCAACATCATGCATTGAACGAAGATATTCAATAGAACCTTTTTCAAAGTAGATTTTTGGTGGTACCTTAAACCATTGCATATTGTTTTTCCTTCTTCCGATTTTCTTTACATTTAATAAATTTATAGCACTAATATTATCAGAAACAGAATTGTGTCCATAAGAACCACAACCTAGGGTTAAAGAGGGGATAAATGAATTATAAACATTTCCAATTCCACCAAATGTACTAGGAGAATTCCAAATAATACGACATGCTTTAATACGCTCTCCATAGCGCTTTGCAAGAGCTTCATTAGATGTATGGATAGCTGCACTATGTCCAACACCATCAAACATTACCATTGCTTCAGACTTGTTTAATCCATCTTCAACTGAATCGGCTTTTAATAATGCAAGTACTGGGGATAATTTTTCGGCAGTTAATGGCTCTCCAACAACTTTACATTCAACAAGAATAATACTAGTACGTGCTGGTACAGTAAAACCTGCTTGTTCAGCTATCCATGCTGCAGTTTTTCCTACTACTTTTGCATTTAATTTTGCATCATCGTAGTTTTTAGAAGAAGATTTAACTCCAAACATATATAATTCTAATAGTTCTTTTTCTTTTTTAGTAGCAATATAAGCATGATATTTTTTAAATTCATCTTTAACATCTTCATAAATTTCTTTATCTACGATAACAGCTTGCTCAGAGGCACATATCATTCCATTGTCGAATGCTTTTGATAAGACAATATCATTAACAGCTTGTTTAACATCTGCAGTAGTTTCAATATAAGCAGGAACATTACCAGCACCAACACCTAATGCTGGCTTTCCGCAGCTATATGCCGCTTTTACCATAGCATTACCGCCAGTTGCCAAAATAGTTGCAACACCAGGATGATTCATCAATGCAGCTGTAGCCTCCATGCTAGGAGTTTCAATCCACGAAATACAGTTTTCAGGAGCTCCTGCTTCGATGGCAGCATCACGAATTACTTTAGCTGCAGCAATTGAGCACTGTTGTGCACTTGGATGAAATCCAAAGATAATAGGGTTTCGTGTTTTTAAACTAATTAAACTTTTAAAGATAACTGTTGAAGTAGGGTTAGTTACTGGTGTTACACCTGCAATAACTCCAACAGGCTCTGCAATATAGGTTAATCCAGCAATTTCATCTTCATTGATGATACCTACAGTTTTAGTATGGCGCATGTGATTAACTACATATTCACATGCATATAGATTCTTGATAGCCTTATCTTCAAAAACTCCACGACCAGTTTCATCAACTGCAAGCTTTGCTAAATTACCATGAGCATCTAAACCGGCTACAGAGCTCTTTGCAACGATGTGGTCAATAGCTTCTTGATCCAATATCAAGAACTTATTTAATGCCGTTAAGGCATTTTCTACTAAAGCATTTACTTCTGTTTGAGCTACACTTAATTTATTTTCTTCCATGATTTTCCTCCTTGTGAAAATAATCACTAATTGGTTACGAGCAGATTATAACACCATGAAAAGAGATATGCAATACTATTTGTTAATAATTTCACATGATAGCGCTATCATCTAAAAAAACTTTATTATCTTCTAAAAAAAGGGGAGGGTATAGCCTATAAAAAGAATATAATTTTAGCTTTTTAGTTTACTAATTTGACAATATCGAATATCGATGTTACAATCAATTTATAATATTGATAATCGATATTATCAGGAGGAATTATGGCAAGAGAGAGGTATCAAACGTTAACTGAACAAATGTTTTATGTTTTAATTTGTTTAGAAGAGGAATGTTGTGGTGTTGATATTATGAAAAAAATAGCATCCATCACCAAGGAGAGAGTTCGTATCGGACCCGGAACCTTGTATAGTTTATTAGATAATTTTTTAATAGAAAAATTTATTGTCGAAACAACTATGATACAGCGCAAAAAAAGCTATATTATTACTGATTTGGGTAAAGAAATAGTAAAAAAGGAAATACTACGCTTAAATAGCCAAATTGATGATTATCAAATTCATGTTGTTAATAAACGTAAAGGAGGCAACTAAGATGAAAAGCTCAGTAATAAGATTATTTAGATTTAATTTTAATCACTATGAAATCATTGAAGAGAAATTAGAAGAGTATGCACTAAAAGGATTGTTTTTAGAAAAAATTGGTACGACATTTTGGTATTTTAAAAAAGATACACCTAAAAAACTGCATTATACTGTCACTTATTTTACTGAAGCTTCCTACTTCAACCCTACAACGACAGTAAATCAAAATACTTATCATGAGATAGCTAAACAAGCAGGTTGGAATTTTGTATGTGAGCTTCATCAAATGCAAGTATTTTGCAGCGATCAAGATAATCCAGTACCTTTTGAAACTGATGAAATTGAAAAGTTAACTAATATTCATAAGTGCATGAAAAAGAATTTTTTACCAACACATTTCATGTTGGTTATTGTATTGTCATTTAATTTATTTACGTTGGTACATAATGTTTTTGAAAATCCTACTTATGCTCTTGCCTCTAATATGAGTTTATTGAATTTACTTTTATATTTTCTTATGTTACCGTATTTATTTTATATCTTAATTAGTTATTATAGTTGGTATATAAAATCTAAAAAAGCAGTAAACCGTGGTGATGGAATTTTAAAGGTTGATTACAGCCTCTTTAAATATGTTGACCGATTCACTATTGGCTTCGTTGGTATCTTTTTACTTGTTATGATCCTCGTTAATGAATGGTATTTTCTTTTTATGATAATTACACCTCTTATAGTAATTGCAATTATTCATCATTTAACGGTGTTTACAATGAAAAAAGCACAAATAGCAGCTAAAGTAACACGAAAAATTACTTTTGTTTCAACCATTGTATTAACTATATTATTTTATTCCATTTTTACTTATTTATTATTAACTTATTTTCATCAAGTTGATAAAGTCGATACTGTTCGAGTTGAAGACAGTGAAGTGGGGGAATACTATCATCTATATAATCATGCATTACCACTAAAGTGTGAAGATTTATATAATGAATATGATTATGATGGGTACTCTTATAAAATGGAAGAAAACTCATCAATACTAATGCAATCAATAATGTATACACAACATCATTATGATTATCTAAAAGAAACACCAAGTTTAACCTACCATGTCTTCACCTTTAATACTCAACTTATCTATCCGCTTGTTGTAGATGATTTGTTAGAGGATGGAAAGTATAGTCATTATGAAGTTGTTCATTTTGATGCTTTAAACGCAAATGCTATATATCAAAAATATAGAGAAGATAAACCATTAAATGATTATGTGCTGCTTTATGATAGTCAAATTATTGTCTTAAATCTTTATGAATCTCTAGATAATGATGTAGCAGCAACTATATACACTAAACTAATAAATCCCTAATATAGTCAAAATATCATAGTTTATGATACAAAATTTAAATAAGTAGAATATTTCGACATTTTATGACATTCTTCTAATATCAAAAAGACTAAACTTAGCTCATAAAAGGGAGAAATTGGAAATGAGCAAAATCAAACTAGTAATTGTAGATGACAATAAAAACTTCATACAAAACATGCAAAGTGAAATTAGAAGTAGTTCATGTTTTGAACTAATAGGTGCCTTTGATGATCCAGAAGAGTTTCTAAGAAATGCAACGAGAGACATTGATGTGCTGATTCTTGACTGTATAATGCCCAAACTAGATGGCATAGAGGTGCTAAAGATATTGAAAAATAGAAAAGTTATTGTTAAGAAAGTTTTTTGTACCTCTAATTTTGCTAATGATACGCTGATGAAAGAACTATATCATTACAATGTAGACTATTTTATGTTAAAACCGTTCAGCTATCACCAGTGTTTAGAAAAATGCATTCATATCATGAATGACGGTGAGATAAATGTACATATCTCTCAAAAGGAAGATTTCCATCAAGAACAACATCTCAATTCAGAAGCTATGCAGAAAGTACAACTTGAAAAAGAAATAACGGATATTTTACATGAAATAGGTATTCCAGCTCATATTAAAGGATATATGTATCTTAGAACTGCTATTATGGAAACGTATATCAATGTTGAGTTTTTAGGTCAAATAACTAAAATACTATATCCTGAGATTGCACGAAAATATAAAACGACATCTTCTAGAGTTGAAAGAGCCATAAGACACGCCATAGAAGTTGCATGGAATAGAGGTAATATAGATGCTATTGATGAAATATTTGCGTACACTATTAGCGCAAGCAAGGCAAAGCCAACCAATTCTGAATTTATCGCCATGATTGCAGATAAACTAAGACTAGATCATCGTATAAAAATGAAACAAAATCACTTATACAAAGTTAGATAACCATTATCTAGCTTTTTTTTATAATAATGCTAAAATAGTAAAGAGGTGATTTCATGGCAAAGGTGATCTATCATATTGATTTGAATTCTTTTTTTGCTAGTGCAGAAGAAGTATTAGATCCAGCCATAAAAGATAAACCAGTAGTAGTTAGTGGTAATTCAAGGCGTGGAGTAGTAACTACGGCGAATTATATAGCTAGAGAATATGGAATTAACTCTGCAATGCCTTTAGCTCAAGCATTAGAATTATGCCCACATCTTGTAGTAGTTAAAAGTCATTATAGTTTCTATGAAGATTTATCTGAAAAATTTATTAATAGCATTAAAAAATATACTCCCTTAGTACAACAGGCAAGTATTGATGAGTGTTATGCTGATATGACTGAGGCAATTAAGCAATTTGAAAAACCTCTTGACTTAGCATGGCAAATTCAACAAAATCTGTATCATGATTTAAATTTAAAATGCTCTATAGGGATTGCACCAAATAAATTTCTAGCAAAAATAGCTAGTGATATGAAAAAACCGATGGGTATTACAGTTCTGCGCAAGCAGGAAGTAAAGAGTAAGTTATGGCCTTTAGCAGTTTCAGATATGCAAGGAATAGGCAAAAAAACTGCTCCTTCTTTAAAGAAATTAGGGATTGAAACTATTGGAGATTTAGCTAACTATAAAGAAGTAGATCACTTAAAATCAATTTTTGGAAAGAATACCCTTAAGGTAATTGAAAGGGCTAATGGTCATGGTTCTGATGAAATAATCGTTAGTCATGATGTTAAATCAATTTCTCAAAGTACAACATTCTTAAAGGATATCGGTGATTATCAAGAAATAACAATGATGTTTAGAAAACTTGCAAATAAATTAGAAGGGCGATTAAAAGAAGCTAGTTTAGTTGTAAAAGGTATTTCTATTTCTGTACGTTATCATGATTTTAATACAATAGTTCGCTCTAAAAAATTAACAAAAGCTATTCAAAGTGCAGATGATATTTATGAAAATGCTATCGCTTTATATGATCAAAATGAAAGTGATATTACAATTCGTCATATTGGAATCGGCTTATCTCATCTTCAAAAAATGAATGATCAAGTAATGCAAATAAATCTGTTTGAACAAGAATACAGTGCAAATAAAACTATAGATATTATTGAGAAACTTAATAAAGAACTAAAATCTGATGTTCTGAAACCTGCTTCTGCTCTACAAAAAAAACATAAATAAACACCTTTTTACATAGCCTATAAAGAGGTGTTTTTATATGAAAAAATATTGGACTAAAGTTGTTCCTTATGAAAATGTCATGAGGTTTTTATTCATCTTTATAGTAAGTGGTTTTTTATGTGGTATATTAATTAGCCAGTGGTTAGATTCTTCTATTTTAGATTCTTTATCAACCATGACTTTTTCAACCGTTCTATCAGATGTTGATAAAGTAGATTTCTTTATTACTCAGTTTACTACTAACGTTTTTATTTGTTTATTAATTCTATTTTTTGGATTTTCAATCATTGGAATGCCTTTTATTGCATTTGTTATTTTTACTAAGGGAGTACAAATTGGTTTTTCATGTAGTATCTATATTATTACTTACCAACTTCGAGGTATGTTAGGTATTCTATTAACTTTAATTCCACAAGTATTTTTTGATGCCTTAGCTGCTTTTATACTTGGTGTGGTTGCCTTTAAAATGTCACATAAGCTAGTAAAACGATGTTTCTTTAATCAAAAAGCAATAGATTGGAAGAACGATATTAATGAAAATTTGAATGCAGTAATAATTAGTTTCTCAATCCTTTTATTTTCTAGTATAATTAAATCAACACTGGTGCTATACATGATGGATTGGTTTCAGATGTTTAATAATTAGTGAGGATAAAATGGACTTTATCGAATTAAATAGTGAATATAAAATATATCTAACTTTAAATGAAAATTTAAGTGATAAAACAATCACGGGTTATACCCGTGATTTAAGTGCTTATTTCAATTATCTTGACTTAATGAATATTGAAGATATAAAAGATATCAGTAAAGAAGTAGTTTTAAATTATATGTTAAGTTTAAAAGAGCAGTATAAACCTAGTAGTATTAGAAGAGCTTCTAGTGCAGTACGTTCTTTTCATCGTTTCTTACATACTAAATATGATATTGATGATGTTGCACTAAACATTGAGTTACCTAAGAAGACTAAAAGTTTACCAATTTACTGCACCATAGAAGAAATAGAACTTTTATTTAATTATTTTGGAAATGAAGATGAAGATATATTATACCACGCCGTGTTTAAATTGCTATATGGATGTGGTTTAAGAATTAGTGAATGCCTTAATTTAACGCTTTCTACACTTAACTTACAAGAAGGATATGTAAGGGTGCTAGGGAAGGGGAATAAAGAGCGTATCGTGCCTATACCTGATAAATCATTAGAGATTTTAAAAAAGTATTTTCACGAAGTTAGAGTACACTATAATAAAAAAAATAAAATGCAGTTTTTTATAAACAAAAAGGGCAATCCTATTAGATGCGAAAGAGTTGAAATTATGATAAAATATATAAGTAATCAAGTAGGAATAAAAAAAAATATAACACCTCATAAATTGAGGCATTCCTATGCAACACATTTACTTGAAAATGGAACTGATTTAAGAGTAATACAAGAACTATTAGGACATAGTAATATAAATACTACAGAAATTTATACCCATGTCGATAGTGAACGTTTAAAAAAGGGCTATATGTCTTTTCACCCTTTAGCAAATGAAGAAGAGTAGAAAGAAGGAGTTTTATGAAAAAATATAAAAGAATTATTGTTGTTGTGATGGATTCAGTGGGCGTTGGAGCAATGCCAGATGCACAGAAATATGGAGATGTCGGTGCAGATACATTAGGTAATACTGCAAAAGCAGTAGGTGGATTAAACTGTCCTACAATGCAAAAGTTAGGATTTGGTAATCTTCATCCAACTGAAGGAATTGAACCTGTACAAAGCATCCAAAGCTATTATACAAAGATGCATGAGTTATCGATTGGAAAAGACACAATGACAGGGCACTGGGAGATGATGGGGTTATATATTGATAAACCTTTTAAAACTTTTACTGAAACTGGCTTTCCTGAAGAATTATTAGAGGAATTATCTAAGCGCTGTGGATATAATATAGTTGGCAACAAAGCAGCTTCAGGTACCGAAATTCTTGTTGAATTGGGGGAACATCATATGAAAACAAACGATATGATTGTTTATACTTCAGCAGATTCTGTACTTCAAATTTGTGGTCATGAAGAAACTTTTGGCTTAGATGAATTATATCGTTGTTGTGAAATAGCTCGTGAAATAACGATGGAAGATAAGTGGAAAGTAGGGCGTGTTATTGCAAGACCTTTTATTGGTGATAACAAAGATAACTTCAAAAGAACTTCAAATCGTCATGATTATGCTTTAAAACCTTTTAGTACAACTGTATTAGATACTTTAAAAGCAAACAAATTTGATGTAATTAGTATTGGTAAAATTAATGATATTTTTGATGGTGAAGGTATAAGTGAAGCCTACAAAAGCAAAAGTAATGAAGATGGGATGAATCTTCTTCAAGAAACACTAAATAAAGATTTCACAGGACTTTGTTTCGTAAATTTAGTAGACTTCGATGCTCTATGGGGCCATCGCCGTAATCCAAGAGGGTATGCGGATGAATTAGAATTATTTGATAAGAAGTTAAGTGAAGTATTAAGTCAACTTCATGATGATGATTTATTGATTTTGACTGCTGATCACGGTACAGATCCTTGTCATATTGGAACTGACCATACACGTGAGATGGTGCCATTGGTTTGTTATTCACCATCAATGCATGGCGGAGGTCTATTAGCACCAACTACTAGCTTTGCTGCAATTGGAGCTACCATCGCTGACAACTTCGAAATAGAACTACCTAAATATGGTGAATCTATACTTAAAGATTTAAAATAAAAATATCGGATAATATATATTATGCGAAGTAACGTATATGTTATCCATAAACTATAAAAAGCTCAAATATACCTTATATTGAGCTTTTTCTTATATTATTAGATTCTTATTAAATTTGTAGTTAAGTCAAAAAAATCGAAATGACACATATTCATCTCGATTTTATAATTTTATTATGATTTTTAATCGTTTCTTCTTCCTGCAATAAGCAATAATCGCAGTATTTGAAGTGCTGATGCAGCAACTGCAGCTACATAAGTCATTGCAGCAGCAGATAACATTGATTTACATTCTTTCTTTTCATCGTCTAATATAATTCCTTCATTTTCTAGCTGTACAATTGCCCTAGAAGAAGCATTAAACTCTACAGGTAATGTAACTACTTGAAAGATTAAAACGATTACAAGTAAGAAAATACCTAAGTATAACATAGTACCATTCGCAAATAATAAACCAATCATAAGTACCGGCCATGCTAAATTACTTGAAATTTGTGTTATTGGTAAAATAGTGTTTCTTAGAGCAATAAATCCGTAATTTTCACTATGTTGTAGTGCATGCCCTACTTCATGTGCTGCGACTGAAATTGCAGCAATGGAACTGCCACTATAAATATCTTGTGACAAGCGCACTACATGATTTCTAGGGTCATAATGATCACTAAGTGTTCCACTAGCCTGCTCAATCCTAACATTGCTTAAACCGTTGTTATTGAGTATTCTTCTTGCTACTTGCTCACCAGTTAATCCACGACTACTCGCTACACGACGATACTTTTGATAAGCGCTTTGAACCTTTGCTTGCGCCATCATTGCTAAAACAATTGCTAATATATATAAAAATATATCCATCTACTATCCTTCTTTCTTAACTTCTTTAGTATATCAAAGAATTATGTGATTTTTATAGTATTTTTATCACTGTATCTGAATTTTGTGTGAACATTTAATATAAAAAAATTGCAAATAAAAAGCTAAGTTTCACTTAGCTTAATACTTTATTTTTTTACTGTTTCTTTTAGTCCTTTAGCAGCCTTGAATGCTGGAACACGAGTCGCAGGAACAGTAATTTTTTCTTTAGTAGCTGGATTAATTCCTGTACGTTCTGCTCTATCTTTTACTTCGAATTTACCAAATCCGCTAATATCTACTTTATCTCCATTAGCTAGGCCATTAGTGATTTCTTCGAATACTAAATCTACAGTTTCTGTAGCTGCTTTTTTAGTCATTCCAGTTTTAGTTGCTATAACTTCTGCTAATACTTTTTTATTAATTACGTTCATTTTAAATCTTCCTCCAATATGAGTATTATATCATGTTAGCGTGTAATTTCAACCTTTAAATATTTTACTTTAATAAGTCATTAAGTTTATCTAAACACGTCTTTACATCTTCTAAACTTAAATTTTTAACACCACAGGCAAAGTCGTGTCCGCCACCATTATATTGTTCAGCTATTGTTCTAACAATAATGTTTTTAGATCGAAGTGAACCTTTGTATATTTGATTAGTTTCTTCAGCAAATATTGCCCAAATTTCAAAGTCTTTAACGCCTTGAAATTGATAAATCATATCTTTTATTTTTTGTGGTGAAGTATTTAATTGTTTTGCTTTTTCAAGTGTTATAATTGCATAAACTAAACCATTATCTTGAATTGTAGCATTGTATCTTAAATCATTAGCGACTTTAAAATCATTTAAGCTGATATCATAAACATCTTGATTACATCTTACAATATCAATACCCTTTTCACAAAGAACAGCAGCCATTTTTAAAGTATGAGCTGTTGTATTGTTGGTTTTAAAGGACATTGTATCTGTGAGTAAACCACGATATAAACAAGTAGCAGTTTCTTTAGAAAATACTTTATCACAGCTATCAAAGAATGCAGTAAGTATTTCAGTAGTAGCTCCATAGTTTACAAAGCGAAAATCATCATTCATAAAATCGTCTTGAAAAGGGTGATGATCGATAGCAATGATATATTTAGCATTTAAAAATCGTTGGTCATCTACTCGATTACTGCTTGCACAATCTAACACTATTGCTAAACTATCTTTAATTATTTGATCACTTATTTCATCACTTTGATCAAAAAAATTCAAACCATAGCGTTCACCTAAAGCATATACTTTCTTTTCAGGATAGTTCTCTTTAATCCAATTTTTTAAACCAAATTGACTCCCTAAAGCATCACAGTCTTCATTTACATGACGAAATAGCGTGATTATTTCGTGTTTTTCAATTAAGTTTAATAATGATGAAAACATTACTTTCCACCAATTAGACGATAAGTATCACGAGCAATTACAAGTTCTTCATTCGTTGGGACAATCCATACTGCTACTTTAGAATCATCTTTAGAAATACGTACTTCTTTTCCACGTGATTTGTTTAACTCTTCATCTATTACAAGTCCTAAATGTTCCTTCATTCCTTCTAATATTTTTCCACGAATCAAACCATCATTTTCTCCAAGACCAGCTGTAAATGCGATAGCATCGACACCACCCATTTGCATGATGTATCCCCCTACTACATTAACAATACGATTAACATATACATCATGTGTTAAAATAGCGCGTTCATTACCTGCGTTTACAGCATTTTCAATATCACGAGCATCACTTGAAATACAACTTATTCCTAACATACCCGATTTTTTGTTTAAATCATCAATAACTTCATCCGCTGTTAGTCCAGTTTTCTTCATTACATAAGGAATAATTGCAGGATCTAAATCTCCACTGCGTGTTCCCATCATAATTCCACCAAGAGGAGTAAATCCCATCGAAGTGATAATACACTCTCCACCTTTTACTGCAGAAATAGAAGCACCATTCCCTAAGTGACAAGTGATAATACGAGTATCCTTTATATCTTTATTGATTAATTCTGCTGTACGATGAGACACGAAAAAGTGAGAAGTCCCATGAGCGCCATAACGACGTACTTTAAAGTCTTCATACCAGCTATAAGGTACAGGATAAATGTATGATTCTGGTTTCATTGTTTGATGAAATGCAGTATCAAAAACAAAAGTATTTTCACATCCTGGAAGAGCATTTTTAAAAGCAATACAACCACCTGCATTTGGTCTATTGTGAAGTGGTGCTAAATCAGCAAACTCTAATACTTTTGCTAAATTTTCATCAGTTGCCATACAGCTTTCTTTAAAGTAGTCACTTCCTTGAACTACACGGTGCCCTGCTGCTTTGATTTCGTCTAAGTTATTAACAACACCATAGCTAACTAGTGCTTCTAATAACATTTTTACTGCTGCGTCATGGTCTTTTAAAACTGGAGTTGAAGTGTGTTTCTCACCATTTACTTTGATAGTGAAAATACCATCTTCTAATCCAATTCTTTCGAAGATTCCTGAACAAAGTACTTCCTCCTCAGGCATGTTGTAAAGTTGAAATTTAAGTGACGATGAACCTGCATTTACTGAAATAATTTTAATACTCATAATTTTGTCCTCCTATTCAGTATTTAAACACTTTTCTACAATAAGTGATACTTCTTCTATATTTAAAGCTTTAAGCTTATTATAGTACTCTAATCTACTCTTGTAATTTTGATAAAGTTTCAATTTCTCTTCATATTCTTCTAGTAAATGTTCGCTTTTCTTAATGGTATCATAGACAGCAGAGCGTGAAATATTTAATATTTCACCTATTTCACTATAAGAATAATTTTCTAAGTAATAATAGCTAATAATTTCATTTTGTTTATCCGTTAATAAGCAGTGATAAAAATCATAAAGACTGTTCATTCTTTGCATTTTATGCAGTGTCATGATGAAGTCCTTCACTGATACTATATATATATAAACTCAAATCAAATACTTTTAAATCATCTTCTTTTTCACCAAGACCAATAAAATGTACTGGTAAATTTAAACTGTTTTTGATTGCTAGGATTATACCACCTTTTGCAGTTCCATCCATCTTCGTTAGGATTAACCCACTAACAGCAGTAGCTTCTTGAAATAATTTTGCCTGAGATAATCCGTTTTGTCCGGTAGTAGAATCAAGCACTAGCCAAACGTGGTGAGGTGCTCCTTGTATTTCTTTAGCAACTACACGTCTCATTTTAGCAAGTTCACTCATGAGGTGATCTTTATTTTGAAGTCTTCCTGCTGTATCACACAAAAGAACATCAATATTATTTTCTTTTGCATAACGACAACCATCTACTAAGATACTACTTGGATCTTTTTGGTTTTCTTTATAGACACAAGGTACGCCTAAATGATCAGCCCATTGTTTAAGTTGATCTACAGCCCCAGCTCTAAAAGTATCAGCAGCAACTACAGCTACTTTTTTACCCTCTTCTTTATATTTTTTAGCTAGTTTAGCACACGTGGTCGTTTTTCCACTGCCGTTTACTCCTACTAGTAAAATAACAGTACAGCCATCTTCATTAAAGCCAATCGTTGAATCTTCTTCCTTATACATTTCCATCATTACTTCTAATAGTAAATCACACGTTTCTTGATAAGTTAGATTACTTATTTTTTTAGCTTTTTCCTTTAAAGCTTCACAAATACTATCAGCCGTTTCAACACCAACATCACTTTCTAATAGAACAATCATTAACTCTTCTAAAAATTCTTCACTAACTCCTTTAAAATTAGATGCAAATCGTCCAAGTCTAGCTCCAAATGATTTTGATGTCTTACTGAATCCTTGAAGATATTTATCCTTATCCTCATTTTTTATGAAGGTATCTTTTAATTTTTTAAAGAAACTCATATTAATTAACACCACCTTCCTCAGCTAATGTTACCGCTTCTTTTAGTTCAACTTTTAACATTTGTGAAACTCCTTGTTTTTGCATAGTAACACCATATAGCATATCACATTGCTCCATAGTACCTGGTCGATGAGTAACGATAATAAACTGCGAATCAGATTTGAAGTTCTTTAAATATTTTGCAACACGTTCAACATTACCTTGATCAAGTGCAGCTTCTACCTCATCAAAGATACATAGTGGTACAGGTTTAACTTTTAATATGGAAAATAATACACTAATAGCAATTAAACTCTTTTCACCACCTGAGAACAAACGAATATTTTGTACATGTTTACCCGGTGGTTGAACGTCTATATCAATACCTGTATTTAATAAATCATCTGGATCTTCTAATATTAATTTAGCTTTTCCTCCACCAAATAATATTCTAAAAGTATCGTTAAGTTCTTCATTAATCTTATTAAACATTTCAGAGAACATTTTAACCATAATTTCATCCATATCATCAATAGCATTAAGGATTTTATCGCGACTTTCAATAAGATCACTCATTTGTTTAGTGATAAACTCATAACGCTCATTTACCTCTGCATACTCCTCAGGTGCATTCATATTAACATTTCCTAATGCTTCAATTTCTTGTCGCAATTGTAAAACTTCATTACGTGCATCCGCATAGTCATTTTCTAATACTTTAGTCTTTGCGAATTCATATGTTAATTGATATTCTGTAGTTAAACGTAGTAATGCATTTTCAAGCTTAGTATTTAATCGTGTACTATCAATTTGAATATCTCTTTCGCGTTGATTAATTTCTTGTAATTCCTTACGTATTTGGCGAATTTGTTGCTCCTTACGCTCAGCATCAGCACTAATCTTCATTCGACCATCGCGTTTCACTTTAATAGAAGTTGTTACTTCATCACGCTTATGATAAGCATTATTTAATTGAGCAATCAAAGAATCACTAAAACTCTCTGTTAGTGTTTCTTCACCCATCGGCTTTAATTCTTCATATTCACTTTTTAATCGTTCAAATTTTGCGCGTTTAGCTTCCAGTACTGGCTCAATATTAGCAATACCAATACGTTTTTCTAATAATAAATTTTCAACACTTTCTTTTTTCTGAACCACCGTAATATAGTCTTTTTCTTTTAATTCATTTGTAGCAACTAAAGCAATGATTTGTTCCTTTATATCTTTTAATTCCTTTTCAGCAGAAATTATTGAGGTAGAATTTTTTATGTTTCCTCCACTCATTGAACCACCACGATGAATTACATCACCATCAAGCGTTACAATTTTGTAATTGAATTCTAATAAATCGGCTAAAATATTACCATTCTCCAATGTATCGCAGACAATAACATTCTGCAGTAAACTTTCATTTATAATGTTGAAACGTTCTTCACAATTTACAAAAGAAGCAGCATTGCCTAAATAGCCTTTTGTGTTATTACATATAATTTGATGATCTTGTTTAATATGGCGTGATTTACATACTCGTGCAGGTAAAAAAGTAGCTCTACCGCTGCGATTACGCTTCAAGAAATCAATACACTCTCTTGCTGCTTTTTCATCAACTGTAACGATATTAAAAATTGCACCACCTAAAGCTACAGTAATGGCCTCTTCATAGCCATCTTCAGGAATAAGTGATTTCCCTATTACACCCCATACTCCCTTAAAGTAGTTTTGATTATCCATAATACTTTTAACCCCAGCTTGGGAATTAAAAGGTTCTTTAATTAAATTTTCAAGTACTTCTTGACGATTTTGTGATCGGCGAAGCTTGTGTGCCGATTCTTCTTTTTTCTGTGAAGCTTCAGCAAGTTGCATAGCAATAGTATTAAGTTCACTGCTTAGTAGTTTAATATCTACATTAAATTGTTCATGACGACTTTTTCTATCTTCATACTCTATTTTCGCTTCTTCAACTAAAGATGATAATTCTTTTGTTTTTTCTTCAATATTTCCTACTTCAATCGCATATTTTCTTTTTTCATCAAGTTCTGTTTTGCGATTTTCTAAAGTTTGTATTTCATTTATCGTACGCATTAGCTCTTCTTGTAAACCATTAATCTCGTGATCAAAAGCTGTACCTTGCTTTCTGGCTTCTACTACAGCTGTTTCATGCATATTGATAGAAGTGGTATGAATTACACTTTGTGACTCAATATCAAAAAGTGTTTTTTTAGCATCTTCAATATCATGATTTAGTTGATTTATATCACTAACTAATACTGCAATTTCAATTTCTTTTAAACGTTCTTTCTTTTCACGATAAAGCTCAGCTTTTTTAGCCTGTCTTTTTAAAGGACTGACTTGGCGTTCTAATTCACTTACAATATCTTGAACACGTTCTAAATTATTAGTTGTGCGTTCCAATTTAGATAACGATTCAATTTTTCTTTTCTTATACTTACTTACCCCAGCTGCCTCTTCAAAAATAGCACGACGTTCAACCGGCTTAGCTTCAGCAAAAGAAGAAATGTTCCCTTGTGAAATCATTGAAAGAGAGTCTTTTCCAAGACCCGTATCCATTATTAATTCTACTATATCTTTAAGTCGACAAGGGACACGATTGATTAAGTACTCTGCCTCAGCGTTATTACGATATATTCTTCGAGTTATCTCTATCTCTTCTTTTTCATTATGTAACTGTTTTTTAGTATTATCAAATACAAGTGTTACTTCAGCCAAATTAACCATCTTGCGATCTGCACTACCCGCAAAAATGACATCAGTCATCGTGTTACCTCGAAGTGATTTTACTGACTGTTCTCCCAACACCCAACGAATGGCGTCAGTAATATTACTTTTTCCACATCCATTAGGCCCAACTACTCCAGTTACAGGATGATCAAAACTAATTACTACTTTATCTGCAAAGGATTTAAAACCCTGTATTTCGACTCGTTTTAAAAACATAGTGTGCCTCCTAACTTCATTAAATTATTATACCAAAAAACAAGCAAAAAAACACAGGTAATTTGGTTAA
The DNA here is from genome assembly GCA_964370435.1 of uncultured Holdemania sp. Taxonomy (GTDB): domain Bacteria; phylum Bacillota_I; class Bacilli_A; order Erysipelotrichales; family Erysipelotrichaceae; genus CALVGQ01. Next base: position 32,192 of record CAYJJG010000012.1, on the reverse strand, counting down.
TATTGCGAAATTACTCCATTAATATTTGATTTTAAGTGACGATAATACGTGACGCATTTCACATTCATCCTCAATAGTAAAATTTAAAAGCTTAAAAGTAAGTCCTAAATGCTGTTTTCTATCCACATATGCTTTTTCTTCTAATAAAATATTATGACAGTGATCATCCTTAAAAACAATATATTGTACGTTGTTAGTGTTTCTTAATTTATAGGTATCGCTTTGACATTGACAGCATTTTAATTTATCTGATTGACCACGTATAATACATGTTTTCATTATCATTGCTTCACGATGTCCATATATAACTTTTCCTATTATACATTGTTCATGGTAGCGAATTTGATACCCTTCAATAAGGTCTTTAATTTGTTTATCACTTGCTTCTAGAGACGCTACAACACCACTGACACCACATTTTTCTAATAAGCGAACACTGTAGCTATTACAAACATTAAAACTACTGTCAGCAATGATGGTTTGTTGCTTATGAGGATATAAATCACCTAGCTGAGACGCTAATACGTAACTACCCTTAATTTCTTCACTTTGCTCATTAACTCTTAAACCTTTATAAAAAACATCTTCGTTATTACATAAATTTTTTCGTGATGAAAACAGTATACTATTTGAAACATTGCTTAAAACTTCTTTATGTATAGCTGTAGTTATACTAATCAATAAATTCTTAATAGGTTTTCTGTTTATCTCCACTGGATAATCGACTTTGATCAATGTTCGATTTACTTTTATTCTAGCTTCATCAATTTCTTTTATTGCTTTTCTTTTTAGTTCATTAAGTGCTTTTAAACTAAAGAAAATCTCATCATCGATATCAACTTCATTAAAATGTATCTCATAAGGTGTATCATTAATTTTGGACAATTGTAGTAGCAGACGTTCTCTAAGTAGTGGAGATGTTTTAGCCTGCGATACTGTTTCTTCACTTACTACACTGACTGAATGTTTTAAATCCGATAATGAAAACACTATAGCTGAACCTATTTTTGCACTAACTTTAGCAAATAGTTGGATACGCTTATAGTAAGGTTTAATGTTATTTTGGATTGTCTGTAGCTGTTTACTATCAGAAGTTAAAACCACTTCATCATTAATTTGTAATTTAAGGTCTCTTTTGATAGGTAACTCTACTACATCACCACTATGTGCACCTTCAACTACTTTACTATCTTTTAAAATTTTATTAACTAGCATACCATAATCTTCGTACTTATTTAATATTCGAATACCATCTCCTTGATTCAAGGAGTGATTTAACTTTATTTGTATTTTATCATTATTTATTTGAACTATCTTTGCTATATTAATACCCATATGATTAGGGCGATAAGTATTAAGTAAATTATTATCATTAAAAACATATCCTTTGCTAAAAGAGCGGTTAAACAGTTTCATTAAACTTTCCTTATCCTGTGCAAGAGTATTTTGTGCTTGTTTATGATAGAAATTATCAATAGCTTGGCGATAAATACGCACTACTTCTCCTACGTATTCACTTCGTTTCATCCGTCCTTCAATTTTAAAACTATGTATTCCTGCAGTAATTAATTCATCTACATGTTCTAATGTATATAAATCTTTTAAACTAAGTAAATAGCCTTCATCGACCTTCTTATCTCCTTGAAGTAGGGTATAATTTAATCTACAAGGTTGTGCACATTGGCCACGATTACCACTTCTTCCACCCTGAAAACTACTCATTAAACATTGTCCACTATAACTCATACATAAAGCTCCATGAACGAAAGTTTCAACTTCTATTCCTTCTTTAACTACTTTTTTTATTAACGGAAGGCCACTTTCCCGAGCTAAAACAACACGACTTGCGCCTAACCTTTTCATTAATTTGGCACCTTCAACATTATGAACATGCATTTGTGTTGAACAATGTATTTCAAAATCAGGATAATTTTCCTTAATTAATTCAAATAAACCTAAATCTTGCACAATAACTGCATCTACTTCGATATGATATAAAAAATCAATGTATGATTTTACTTCAAGTAATTCACTTTCATAGATTAGTGTATTAACTGTAACATAGATTTTAACTCCTCTTAAGTGCGCGTATATTACTGCTTCTTGTAATTCTTCATTACTAAAATTATGCGCAAAAGAGCGCGCTCCAAAGCGAAGTCCACCTAAATACACCGCATCAGCTCCGAAACTAATTGCAGCCTTTAAGGCATCCATTGATCCAGCCGGAGCTAATAATTCTACTTTATTCATTAAAATAATCCTTTTATAATCATGCTAAAACCTAAAAATGCTATTGGTATCCCTATAAAGAATCCTATTAGACTTACACAAAACAATAAACCAACTGATACTAAGATAATGCCTAAAATAATTGTAAGTAATCGTCCACAAAGTGAAATGAAAAAAGATGCGATACTCAAAACTAATTTAATTGGAAAAAATACTATTTTTAACATAAGACCTCCACTAATCTACTTTAATTTCCATAGCTAAACCTCCTAAAGAGGTTTCTTTTAATTCTATCGGTAATTTTTTACCTGTATAACTCATGGTGTTAACTACCATGTCAAAACGTATTCTGTTTGCTTTAATTTGACCCATGTGTTTTGCTAAAAGCATTGCATCAAATGAACGAAGTAACGCTACTGCATTACGTTCAATACAAGGGATTATAACATAACCGCCAACGGGATCACAGGTTAATCCAAGATGATGCTCCATTCCAATTTCAGCAGCATACTCTATATGATTTAAATCTAAATCATTAAGGTAAGCAGCTGCTGATGCAGCCATACAGCAAGCTGTCCCTATCTCAGCTTGACATCCTCCTACAGCTCCTGAAATAGTTGCGTTATGCTTAATAATGTTTCCAAATAAACCTGCTACCATTAAGGATTCAATTAAACGCTCTTTATCAATCTTTAAATCATGATAATAATAGTACATCATCCCCGCTATTATGCCACAAGCTCCCAACGTTGGTGCGGTTACTACTACTCCAATCGATGCATTTTGTTCACTAGCAGCATAAGCATAGGAAAGTTGTTTTAATTTGATTTTTTCACTGTCCTCATGTACCGACTGCGCTTTTTCATAAATCGATTTAGCACTTCGCTGCATCGCTAATTTTCCTGGCAGCACACCAGTATTTTTTAATCCTTCTTCAACCGAGTTAAGCATCGCTTCTAAAATAGTATCTAAATAAGCTTTAACCTCTTTATCAAAGGACACTACATAGTCTACAAAATTATAATTTTGTTCAATACAATAATTTATTATATCGCTCATGTAGCGATGAGGATAAATCATTAAAGCATCATTATTAGGTTTTTCAAGAATTTTAATGCTTCCACCACCAACTGAAAATACTGTCCACTTAGCAATACAATGATTGTTATTGTCGTAGCCAAAAATGTAAAAACCATTTGGGAAACTTTCCTGCCAATCTAGTTTAAATATGACTTCACAAGGATAAGAATCAAAGGTTTTATGAATGATATAATCGGTGAAATGCCCTTTTCCAGTTAACGATAAAGAGCCATATAACTCAACAGTAACCTTCTTTACATTTTTAAATTCTTCTTTAAATAGCTTACATGCTTTAGCAGGAGCTAAAGTATGTGAGCTACTTGGACCATAACCGATTTGATATAAATTTTTAATTGATTCCATAGTTTATCCTCTCGTAACATCTAATAAAAAATGCTCAAAACCTAAAGTTTTATTTACTAATCCCATTTTGAGTTGTTGATCAAACTGAGCACTTCTCATAATCAATGCAGATAGACGACTTTCACTTATTCTTCGACTTGACTCTATCGCAAGTTTAACACGATATGGGTGTATTTTTAACTTTGAAGCAATATCTTCTTTAGTATAATTGTTTTTAGTAAGTATTTTTACTTGATAGAGTAGCTTAAATTGTCCACCTATTAAAGCAACTAATGCTATAGGTTCACTATTAATTACTTGCAGATCACGCCAACAGAAAAAAGCGTCTTTTATATTACTTTTAATAACTGCATCTACTAATGCAAATACATTATCTTCAAGTGGCCTTGAAACTAAACTTTGAATTGCTTTTATATCAAGAGCCTCAGGATATAAACATAATTTATCTACTATATGTTTAAAAGTTAACATATCCGAATTTAATCTACTTAACAACTCTTCTAAAGCATCGTTTGTTAAATTAAGTTGATTTGCTTTTAATGTCTGCTTTACATAGGCAATAAATTGATCCTCTTGTAAGTGATTAAACACGTGGCACTGCATTAATTTTTGAATAGATTTAACCATCTTTTTTCTACTATCAAATTTATCAAAATTACCTGTTAATATTAAATCAATATCTTTTGAAGAATTTTCAAGATATTCTATTAAGGTATTTTGATCTTTATCGCTAAGATTGCTATTAGCAGTTAAAAAAAGAGCATTTTGTACAATCACTACTTTGTGCTTACTTAAAAAAGGTATTGTCATGCAGTCATCTATAACTTCTTGAATCCTAAAACCTGTACTATTTCCATCATAATAGGCAATAGCAACTTCTTCTTGATTGTCATAATGATGCATTATTTCCCTTATTTTATTTTTAACTAAAGGTTGTTCATTTCCATAGATACAATAATTCATTCTTCAATCACCTCATTTATTATAACAAATTGTTGATTAGCAGTCATAATAAAATTAAAAAAACGTGTCATATATATGCTAATATCCCCTTCAGCAGCTGTATTTAAGCTATAAATACCCTGTTTTTCTAATATTTGAAGAACCTCTACACTAGGATGATGGTAACTGTTGTTGTAGCCACTACTAATTAGGGCAAGTTGAGGGTGAACTGAATCTATGAAAGTATCACTACTTGAACTCTTGCTTCCATGATGAGCAATTTTTAAAACATCACAAGCTAAGTTTGGATAAGCTTGTAGTAAATCTAGTTCCACTTGTTTAGAAATATCTCCTGTAAATAAGAACGTTAAATGATTTAATGTAAAATAAAACACTAAACTATTATCATTATCATTATCATATATATCACTAGTTGATAGAAAATTGAGAGATAGTTGATTTAATTGATAACTTGGCTGATATACATTAATCAACTCTTTGACATTAAAATCGTTCATTAATACCTCTACATTCGCATTATGATCATCATCATTATGTGTGATAATTAAAGCATCTATCTCTTTAATTCCTTTAGCAAAAAGAAAGGATTTTAAACTTTGATAAGCAGATGCTTTACCTGTATCAACAAGTATGGTACCTTGATTAAAAGGAAGTCGTATTAAAAAACTATCTCCTTGCCCTACATTGATCATACTTACTTCTGCAAAAGGACTTAAAAACCCACTATATAGCGTTGATGTAACGATGATAATTAACTTTATATTGTATTTAAATTTAGGATTATAAAACAAATATAACAGTATTAAAAATGTTAAAAATATAGGTAATTTTCCCCTTACTTCACTTAAATGAATTATATCTAAAGTATATAATTTAGCTAAAAAAGAATAAAGAGTTGTTGCTAATGTTGTATTTAACACTAAGTCAAAAACGCTAATAACAGTTATTAAAGCAATTAAACGTTGTAAAATAGTAAAAAATAATATATTAAAAATGGTATAAGAACTAAAGAAAAAGGATTGTATCGTTATTAAAAACAGTACTCTTGTATACTTAATAGAATAAGGTAACAACTTTAAACCAATAGGAATAATAAAAGCTAAAGATGAACATAAAGGTGGATGATAAAAAAATACTAATAGTGTAAATAATCCAACTTTATTTTTAGATGATAGACTAAAGTCTTCAAAAAGAATAAAAAACAAATATCGAAATAATGCTATGTTCCCCTGAAGAATAATGAATAGTCCTGTAATAAAAATAAGTTGAATACTTTTAGATTTTTTCTTATTGAAAAAATAATTAGCTATTTTTCTAATACCATAAATCAATACTCCATAATGAAATCCACATTGAATAATGAAGTCTTCGTCAGTACTCAAGTTTTGATTTAGTAAGAGATTCATCATCAATTTTGAAGATGAATGTTGCATGATTTTTTCATGTAGCCTTCCTCTTAAACTATTGGTATCTTGAATTACTTTAATTTCTTCAGCATATAAAGATGCTGAAATCTGTTGCTGGGATTGATATTGTTGATAATCAAAGGCATAGAAATGAGGACTTAAATCATCTTGTAGTATTTTTCCATGAACTTCTATATAATCATCTAATAAGAAAGATTCCTCGCTAATCACTAAATAATTTCCTTGATCAGTAGCCACTACAAAAGAGGCAGGGTTAATAGATATTACATTACCCATGATGTGATTTTGAATCACAACATTGCTAGGATAAAGAAGCCTAACAATTCCTATTAATATTAACACCAGTGTATACCATTTTACTTTTTTAATTGTTAACAATAATAGTATTCCAGCCATAAAATAAGCAATTAATGTATTAAAAGAAAGTATAAATAAAATTATTGCTACTAGTACAATATCAATATTTGTTATAGACACAACAAATCCTTTATTTTATTGAATTTGCCTTCTTTTATGCCATTAACTTGCATTATTTCTTCAATGCTCTTAAAACCTCTATATTGAATGCGATAATCAATTATTTTTTGAGCAGTAGCCTCCCCTATTCCTTCTAAAGTCATTAATTCTTCTAGAGATGCACTATTTAAAGACACACAACTAACAGCAATTGCTTCACGAATAATGATGATCTGTTTATCATACAATAACATTTGCTTACTAAGATGTTCTATATCACTTTGATCTGTTAAAACTAATTTCGATAATAGTTGTTCAAAAGTTATAGGTGTATTTACAGTAAATAGTCCAGGATTTTCAACTTCACCACGAACCTCTACTACTATCGTTTGTGATTTAACATCACTAAGTAGTAAAGGTTGATAACTGATTGTTAATAAAAAAGTAAATGCAATAAAAAAAATAAGTAGTTTTCTCATATGATCACCTACTTATTTATTTGCAAAATTTTGAAATTACCTACTTATTTAACATTAATTTCTAATACTTTTACCTTATATGGTTCATCAACTTGAACTTCTACTACAGCACCTACTTTTTTATCAATTATAGCTACTGCTAAAGGTGTAGTATTTGATAATTTACCATTTAACGGATCGGACTCTACTGTTCCCACTATAGTATATACAAAAGTCTCATCTGTTGATAAATCTTGAATGCGCACCGTAGATCCTAAGCGAACTAACTTTCCGCCACTAGTCTCTTCAATGATTTCAATATTTTTTAACATTGCTTCTAGCTGAGCAATACGAGATTCTACTTGTGCTTGTCGGTCTTTTGCTGCATCATAATCAGCATTTTCAGATAAATCTCCTTGTGCACGAGCAGCTTTTAATTCTTCAATGACTTCTTGTCTTACAACATGAACTAAATGTTCTAATTCTTGTTTTAACTCTTCTAAACCTTCTTGAGTTACATATACTTTTTCTGTCATAGCCACACTCCTAACTTGGGTATTATAACATATTGGTGTTAATAATACTACTAATTTTTGTATTAAGCAAATCGATAGCTACACTATTGTGACCACCTTCAGGTATAATAACATCTGCATAGCGTTTACTAGTTTCAACAAATAAATCATGCATTACACGTACTGTTTCCATGTACTGAGTTACCACCGACTGTAATGTTCTTCCACGCTCTTCAACATCGCGTACAAGACGTCTAATAAAGCGAATATCTGCTGCAGTATCAACAAAAATTTTAATATGTGACAACTCACGTATACGCTCATCTTCAAGCACAAATAAGCCTTCTAATAAAATAACATCACACGGGTCAATATTTTCAGTCACTTCACTTCGTGTATGCGTGACAAAATCATAAATTGGTTTACTAATAGCCTTGCCTTCTTTAAGTTCAGCAAGTTGTTTAATTAATAAATCGATATCAAAAGCAAAAGGATGATCATAATTCGTCTTAATACGTTCTTCCATAGTAAGATGCGTTTGATCCTTATAATAATCATCTAAACGGATGATGACTACTGAAGATTCTTGTTCATACTTTTCTTTTAATTTCTTTGCAATCGAGGTCTTTCCTGATGCACTTCCTCCGGCGATACTAATAATAACTGTATTCATCATGCCCCCCTGTCAATTAATCTAAATATTGACGTTTATAAGCTAAATGTTGTTCATACGTTTCTGAATAATATACTGTTCCATCACCATAAACATCAGCTAAGAAAAACAAATAATCTGATGGTGTAGGATTAAGTACCGAATCAATCGCAGCTTCACCTGCATTTAAAATTGGTCCAGGTGGAAGTCCACCAACCTTATACGTATTGTATGGAGAATCAAAGTCAGGATTAGTCTCACAGTCTCTCCAATCACCATCTTTATCAATATCAATGGCATAACAAACTGTAACACTAGATTCTAAAGGCATATTAATCGCAATACGATTTAAAAATACCCCAGAAATTAATTTCATATCTTCAACACTAGCAGATTCATATTGAACAATAGAAGCTAGTGTGTATACCTCGTGAATACTGAATCCTGAATCAGCAATATCCTGTTGATAACGCTCATAAATAACTAAAGATTGGTCTAATATCTTACGCGTTATTTCTTCAGCATCCCAACTGCTAGAAAAATGATAAGTATTAGGCATTAGATACCCCTCTAATAAATAACGACTATCTTCATTAAAAATCGCTTCTGTTAGAAATGGATAATCTTCCATTAGTGAGCGAATATAACTTTCATCATTCCATAAGGCTAATAATTCATCTTCACTTACATCTGTATTTTCTTCAATTTTACTGGCAATATGCTTAATCCAATCACCTTCAATAAAAGTAATAACTACATCATCACTCATCGCCATTGAAGGATCAGATAATGTGGTAAGAATTTGATCTAAATCCATATAACCATTTAATTCATAATCACCTGCAAAAAAAGAATAACTATTAAATCGTAGATGAATTTTAGCAATAAAATCATCATGAATTAAATTTTCCTCTTCTAATCGCTTTAATATAGATGAACTACCTTCACCTGAGTTAACACTAAAGATGACCCCATCTACTTTAGAAGTAGCGCTAAGTTGATATTGATAAAAGAATAAACATCCACTTCCTAGGATAACTAAAAGTGCTATTAATGCTAAAATTATTTTATTCTTCATCTTCATTTTCAAATTCATCCATAAAAGCACCAAATACTTCATCTATCATTTGTAGTTCTGCTTCATCCTCTACTGGCACCATGCTGCCATCCTCATTATAGGCACAGGCAAAAACTTCTCCCTCTTCATCATTAGGATCAGTAAATAGCACGTAGTCTTTATCATTGTAGTCTTCGATGGTAAAAAGAATTTGCATCTCTTTTTCAGTGCCATCTTCATCTTGAATATATATTTTGTTTGATTGTGTCATAGTTTTATCCTTTCTTTAAAAAAGGGTGCGATTCACCCTTTATTTTTTAGAATCTAAATATCCTTGTAAAATATGTACAGCTGCTACTTGATCAACAACTTGTTTTCTTTTCTTGCGCGATACATCAGCAGAAATCAATAATTTATTGGCCGCTACACTAGATAATCGCTCATCAATCAATATTACCTTTAAACCTGTTTTTTGTACTAGTAAATCTTTAAATTGCATCGAAATTTCACCCCTAATACCAACATCACCATTCATGTGTTTAGGAAGTCCCAAAACAATTTCATCTACTTTTAACTCTTTACAAAGCGAGCTTACATAAGTGCTTGCTAGCTCATAGTTATCATCTTCAAAACGATAGGTTTCTACCGTTCGAGCAATCATACCTAATGGGTCACTTATCGCAATACCACAAGTTCTGCTCCCTAAATCTAATCCTAATATGCGCATTATTTCTCTTCTAGATAGGCACGTACAATTTCTTCGATAATTTCATAACGTTCTACTGATTGAATGATAGAACGTGCATTACGATGACTAGAAATATAGGCCGGATCATTAGAAATCAAATAACCAGCTAATTGGTTTACTGCGTTATACCCTCGTTCTTCTAATGCTTCTTTAGTGAGTCTCAATACTTGTTTAATGTTATCACGACGCACTTCATCAGATTTGAAAGGCATTGTTTCTGTTAATTGCTTCGACATAAATGATCCCCTCCTTTAATATGTATATTTTATCGCATTTTTATTTAAAAATAAAGATATTGTTAAAGTTTTTCTTTAATTAAGGTAAAAATCTCTGTTAATTTGGTAATATCCTTTCCACCTGCCTGTGCTAAGTCAGGTCGTCCACCACCATTACCACCGCTCATTACAGCAGCCATCTTGACAATATCTCCTGCTTTTAAACCTTTTTCAATAGCAGTTTTACTACTAGCAGCTACATAGACAACTTTATCATCACTAACTACATTAGCCAGAAATACAAAAGAATTATTACATTTTCTACATAAAGCTTCAGCAAGTCTCTTTAATGAAGAACTATCTACATTATCTAATCGTTTTAATATTAAATGTATGCCCGCGATCTCTTCAGCTTGAGAAGCCATTTCATCAGCTTGTAGCATTAACATTTTTTGATTCATTTCAGCTATTTCTTTTCTCAAGTTATTGTTTTCTTCTAGCATTTGTTCAACTTTATCTTCTACATGAAGAATACTGTTCATTTTTAATGATTGAGCAATGTCTTTAAGACTTTCATGGTAACACACATATTCTTCATATGCGTTTAGTTTTGTTTTTGCAGTAATTCGACGTATGCCAGATCCAATACTTTCTTCAGATACAATTTTATATAATCCAATTTCTTGTGTGTTATTTACATGAGTTCCTCCACATAATTCTTTAGAAACTTCTCCCATACTTACAACACGTACTAAATCTCCATATTTTTCATCAAATAATGCCACTGCTCCACTTTCTTTAGCTTCATCGATAGACATCATTTGAGTCAGAACTTCATTACCAGACATGATCATTTGATTTATTTTAAGTTCAATTTCTTTTAATTGTTGTTCACTCATTTTTTCAAAATGAGTGAAATCAAAACGTGAATACTCTTCACCAGCATAAGATCCAGCCTGATTAATATGACTTCCTAAAATCTCTTTTAAAGCACTTTGTAATAAATGTATTGAACTGTGATTAGCCTTAATTTTTAGACGCTTAGCCTTATCAACCTCTGCAAACACTTTGTCATTCACATTTACTGTTCCTTGCTTTAATTTTACTATATGCAAATGTTGATGATGGGGTGCCTTAGCAACATTGATTACTTCACATTCAAAACTGTCACCTTTTAATATACCAGTGTCACTAATTTGTCCACCGCTTTCTGCATAGAAACAGGTTCTATCTAAAATAATTTGCCCTTCATCACTTAAAGCATTTACTTGTTTGCCGTCTTTAAATAATCCAACTACTGTCGCTTCATTGCGTAAGTTATCATAGCCTACAAACTCAAAAGAATTTGTAAAATTCATTAAATCTTCAGACTGTGAAGACATAGATTGTTCATCTACACGTGAATTTCTTGCACGTTCTTTTTGTTGCTTCATCGCTTCATTAAAGCCATCTAAATCAACTTTTAATCCTTTTTCTTCAGCAATTTCAACAGTTAGTTCTTTAGGGAAACCATAAGTATCATATAATTTAAAAATAATTGCACCATCCAATATATCAGTAGTTTTATTCATTGCCTCTTGTAATAATTTTTCACCATTAATTAAAGTTGTCGCAAAGGTCTCTTCTTCAAGTTTAACTAGTTTTTTAACCAATTCTTTACGCTCTTCTAAATAAGGATAGAAGTCTGACATGGACTGGACAACAACATCTACTAATCGATACATAAACGCTCCTTGAATGCCTAGTTTAATACCAAAGCGAACAGCTCTTCTAAGTACTCTACGAAGTACATATCCACGTCCCTCATTTGAAAATGCAGCCCCATCACTTATCGCAAAAGTTACTGTTCTAATATGATCAGCAATAACACGGTAAGCCATTTTATATTCTTTATCATATGGATATTGAGCAATTTTTTCCGCTTCTTTAATAACTGGTAAGAAAATATCAGTATCAAAATTAGTTTCACCTTCTTGAATAATAGAAACTAAACGCTCTAATCCCATTCCGGTATCAATATTCTTTTGTGGAAGCTCTTTATAATCCTTACGCTCAATTTCTGGATTACAGTTGTATTGACTAAAAACTACATTCCATACTTCAATATAGCGATCATTGTCAATTTCTTCAAAAAATAATTTCTCTCCGATATTTTCATGATCATATTCTACTCCACGATCATAGAATATTTCACTATTAGGACCACCTGGACCCTCACCAATTTCCCAAAAATTATCATATGTTTTTAAGATATGACTAGGATCAACTTTAATTTCATTTACCCATGTATTATAAGCAACTTCATCTTCTGCATAAACTGAAATATACAGTTTATCTTTATCAAAGCCAATCCATTTTTCTGAAGTTAAAAACTCCCATGCAAAATGAATTGCTTCTACTTTAAAATAATCGCCTATTGAAAAATTACCTAACATTTCAAAAAAAGTATGATGACGTGCTGTTCTTCCTACGTTTTCAATATCGTTGGTACGAATACTCTTTTGAGCATTAACTATACGATTACAAACTGGCTTTTCACTACCATCAAAATATTTCTTTAGTGCTGCAACACCAGAATTTATCCATAGTAAAGTTGGATCATTATGTGGAACTAACGGAGCTCCAGGCTCAATCATATGTCCTTGCTCTTTAAAATAATCTAAAAACATTTGTCTAACTTGTGATGTACTTAATTTTTTCATGATATCCTCCAAATAAAAAAGTCCTGAAAATAATTTTTCAGGAACGTAAAATACGCGGTACCATCCTGATTCATACCGAAGTATGCACCTTGATTACTCTTAACGCGAGTTACGTTGTTTATTAAACACTCTCAGAAGTAGCTTCAGAAATATTCAAAGCTTTCACCAAATGCTTTGTCTCTACATGGATTTCCTACTTATCTTCATCATCGATTTCTTCGAAATTATACCACATATTTTCCCACGTGCCAACTTTTTTTCTTTGGTTTGCATAATTATAACTTTGATATGCAAGCTGTAGAATTACAGCTAGTATTGGAGCTAAAATATATCCTATAAAACCAAAAATATAACCAAAGATGACTATTGCACAAAGAGTGATAATTGGTTTAATATTAAGTACCTTTTTAAAGATATAAGGCTGTAGTAGATTAGCTTCTATTTGTTGAACTACAAACAAAATAATAAATAATTCAAAGCGCAGTTGACCAGTATTTAAAAAATCAATAACGATTACTAATACTTGACCTAAAGTAGCGCCAACATAAGGAATTAAATTTAAAAAGGATATTAGCATACTAAAAACTAAAGGATGTGCAAAGTTAAATAAGACTAGTATAGTAACATTAGCAATAAATAATATACCTAAATCAATGGCTATACCTTTAATGTAATGAAAAATTACGTTGTAACAAGTCCTATAGAAATTATTATATTTTGTTAACCATGGGAAATGGCGCAATACAAAATAGCCAAATGAACTTAAATCAAGTGATATAAAATAAGCTGCAATATAACTAAACGCAAAATCTCCAACCGATTTAAAAATACTTACCGTAGATGTGAAAGCAAATTCCAAACCCTTACTAAAGTCAACCATCTCAATATCTTGTATCATACGAGAATTAGTAACACTGAACGATTTGAAATTTTCAGCAAGTACATTAAATTCTAATGTTAATGTCGGAATAAATATCACCATAAATACAATGAATAAGCAAAATAAACTAAAATAAATTAAAGTACATCGTAGCACTCTGTTTTTAATTGGAATTAAATCAATTATCGGCTCGAATACTAATGCCAACAGTAATGATAAGGGTAAAAAAGCTACCATATTAATTAACCCTAATAAAAAGGAAAGTATATTTAATGCATCAAGTATAAATATACTCAATAATATAACAAGTAAGGTGAATGTTGTAGAAATAAGTCGATTATTTAACATAAAAGAAAATAACCCAGTGGGTTATTTGTTAAGATAGCGCATTTGACGCATCATTTTGCGTTGTGTTTTATTAACGCAGTGAATACCATCATAAACTTCATCCTCATATACAACGGCTACCGCAAGTCCTACAACACAACCTAATAAAAACGATACACAACATTTTTTCATAGTCCACACTCCTTACAGTGATAGTATGGGCTTAGTTTATTGAAAATATACAATTTAAAAGATATAATATTGTTCATGATAGTATAAAGCTAACTGATAGTTTTCTCTTCCTTTATAATAAGTACAGAGTTCACGATAATATAATCGATATATAAGATGATCTATTCTTTTAGACTTATTTAATCTTTCAAGTGATTTTAGAAGATAACTTTCAACTCTTTGAGGTTTTTTTATCATCTTCTTTAAAATAATACTTAATCCATCATATAAATTAATATCTGTTTCAATTTTATAATGTTTTATAAATGATATTTCCTTAGATAGCTTCCAGGAGCAAAACAAAGCTAAAAAAATTAGAACAGGTGTCTCATGACCGCTTAATACTTGTCTTTCACACAGAGTTAGTGCTTCTTCATACTGCTCTAGAAAAAAGTGAATAAGTATTAAATTTTCAACATTTTCATTTAATATATCTTGATGTCCGCTATTAATGGCGATGGTTTCAACATGACTTACAAATTTTATGGCAATATTATATTCTCTTAACTTTATATAAATCTTAGTAAAAACATTCATACACTGTAAACTTCTGGTGTAGTTATACTTGTTCATGAATGTTGCTTTAGATAAACCTAAGATATTAATAGCTTCTAGATTCTGATTGGATTGCATATAAGCTACGCCTAATTGATAATGCGTATAAGCTTTAATTTCCTCGCTTGTACGAAGCTCTAACGATGTTAAAAGAACCTCTATAGCACTTTTATATTCTGCACTGTCATTAAGATATACACCAAAAAACAAGTAATAAATCTGTTTTTGATGCAGATTAAAATGTGGTAATATTTTTAATATTATATCATGAATTCGTCTAAATTCATTTTCATTTTTTTTGTACATAGTTATATGAACTAGCTCAACTAATAAAAAAGTAGGAAGGAGCGTTGAAGCACTAACTAGTTCACGTAGTGACATAATTTCATTATAAGCTTTATAAGCAATCGTATCATTGGCCATAATAGCATGACTAATAAACAAATCATAAAGATGAAGAAATTGATCGTTTAGTGTGATATCATTAACTAAACTAATATTCAACGCTTCTTGTAGTCGTTGGCTCATATTTCGATTGATACTAAAATATTCTTTTGTATCCTCGATTTTAGTTAGATATTGCCTTGAGATTTTAACTTTATCGCATACCTCCTTTTTTGATATTCCTCTCATAATGCGGACAGTTTTAAAAAAACAGCCGATTTCATTCATACTTCCCCACACCCTTCCATATTAATGATTAATGACAACATTTTTAACCACCATGGATATACTATTACAATGTAATTAAAAAAATAAACAGCTAATTATAATTTAAATTTACTGTTTATTTTATGGTTTTTAGTCTATTTTTGCTTGTAATCGCTCAATTAAAGAAGTATGTCGATGTTTTTCTTCTTGTTTTGCAATAGCTAAAGACCATAATTGCATGTCGCCAATGAGTACAAGTGATTTTTTTGCTCGGGTTATTGCAGTGTATAATAACCGTTTTTGTAGCATAAAACTAGCCTCTTTCGCAATAGGCATGATAACTATTGGATATTCGCTCCCCTGTGATTTATGCACAGAAATGCAATATGCATGAGTAATATTCTGTAAACTGTCACTAGTATATTCGACCAGTATACCATCAAAATCAACAATTAATCGTAGCTGTTTGTTAATATCTTCTTCAGGAAATATAATTTCAACTAAGAGTCCTATATCGCCATTAAAAACATGTTCATCAACTTGATTTTTCAACTGTAATATTTTATCATTTTCACGAAATAAACGATGTCCAACTTTAACTTCTCTTTTATCATCGTCTGTTGGATTAAATGTAGCCTGTAGTGTGGTATTTAAGCGATCAATACCCGCTGCTCCATTATACTTAGCAGAAAGTACTTGTATGTCTTCTATATCATACCCTTTTTTTAATGCTTTATCAACTACTTGCATAACAGCATTATTAATCGAATATTGATCGCAAGCTATAAAGCCTACATCACCATTAAAACTACTAGAAGTGTCTTCTAACATGCGTATTTTATGGGCAAGTTTAACAATATCAGAACCTTCTTGTTGTCGAAAAATGGTTTGAAGTCGTGTTACTGAAAATTGTTGTGATGCTATTAAATCTTTAAGAACACTACCACATGCTACCGAAGGTAGCTGGTCTTCATCGCCAATAATACATATTTTTTTTATTTGTGCACCCGCTTTTAGTAAATGTGAAAACAGCCAAGAATCGACCATAGAAAATTCATCTATTATTAGACAATCAAGAACAAGAGGATCCTCACTATTTTTACCGAAAGTATTAGTTTCTAAATCCCATTTCAGTAGACTATGTATTGTTGAACAGCTTACGCCGGTAAGTTCTGCTAATCGCTTAGCTGCTCTTCCTGTGGGTGCACAACAAGCAATTTGATAATAAGGATATAACTTCCTAAATAATGCAACTAACGCTTTTACTACAGTGGTTTTTCCGGTACCAGGTCCACCAGTACAAACCAATACTTCTTCTTTAAAGAAATTTAAAATTGCTTGTGCCTGAATTTCATCATACTGGATTTTTTCTTCCATCTGTAATTCTTCAATTAATGTGTAAATTTCAATTTCACTTGGTGTATCCATTTTTTCACTAGGAAAACAGGAAAAGTATTCACTAATAACCTCTTCAGCTAGATGTTGACTATGATGATAAATGCGATGTTCTTCTCTTATTAATAATCCTTTAGATATACATAGTTCTAATAAACTATCAAAATCAAAGTTATCTACCCCTGCTTTTTTAATTAAAGCTTTAGGTAACACATCCAAAGCAACATAAGTATCCCCAGTTGCCATACATAATTCCATAACTAAAGCAACAAGTGCTGCTGCTAGACGTTGTTGGTCCTCCATAGAAAAAGATAAATTCATCGCTAATTTATCAGCTGTTAAAAAACCTACTCCATCAATATCTTCTATGAGTTGATAAGGATTTTGACACGCTATATTAATCGCATTTGACCCATATTTACGTTCCATTTTAATAATACTTCGCAAATTAAAGCCATGTTTTTTAAAAAAAGAAATCGATTTTTGAAGTCCATCTTGAGAAGCGTTAATACCCTCCATCAAAGCAGCTTTTCTTTTGATATTCATTTTAGGTACGCTATCCAATATATTAATGTTTTCTTTTATTAATTCGATACAATCTAAACCTAACGTATCTACAATACTTGTTGCAAACTTTCTTCCAATACCTTCAAACAAGGTACCACTTAAGTAACTTATTAAGTCTTCTTTATTATCATTTAGAACACGTGTTACTTCTTCAGCTTGAAACTGCATCCCATAGCGAGCATGTTCAACATATTTTCCCTTAATGGCATAAATACATTCTTTTTCAAAACCATTAAAATATCCTGTTACAATTAATTCTTTTTCACTTAGATCAATCAACTCAAATAAAGCAACAGAAAACTTATTATCTTTATTATGAAAAATAAATTTAATAAATTTTGCTTGAACCTCCGTTAATTCAATCATAATGATAAAACGATAGCTAGCGCAGCTACGATATTATTAATTGCATGAAGTATTATAACTGCAATAAAATTATTTGTTTTTAAATAACATTGGCATAAACAAAAGCCAATAGAAACATAGGGTAAAATATGAATTAAGTCTTGAAAATCACCTGCAAATAAAGAACCTGCAATATGAAGAAAACCAAATAACACAGAAGCTATAACTACGGCCAATGTTTTACTTTTTTTGATACATAAAGAAAATATGGATAATCTAAAAACTATTTCTTCTACTATTGGCGCAATAATTATAATAGAAAATAAAGTAAATCCAAGATTTTCCTGAATGCTAGCTTCAATGCCTGCTTGATTATTACTAATACTATCTGTTCCTAAAAAGCTTATAAGTACACTGGATACGAAATTGAGTATGTAAATCCAAGCAAACCAGCTCGTTATAGTAACAAAGTTTTGCTTAATATTTTGATTAAAGTCTTTAATCTCTGCTAATAAAAAATTTTTATTAGCTATCCAATAAAGTATCAGCAGTAAAATTTCAACAATAAAAAGTACTAAACTAAAAGAAACATTAGGTATAAATATAGATAATACTATAGTTACTACTATCGGTAATACAAGTATATACCCTACAAAATAAAGTAATAGATTATGCCATGCTTTTTTATTATTCAGTAACTGCATGCTTTAGTACCTCCTGAATACGTTCATCTAATTCCATATTTTCTTGATATACTTTATCAATAACTCCTCCGCCAATAACTTGATCATCAAGGTAAAACACTGCTTCTTGACCACAAGTAACTGCTTTAGCACCTTGAGGGTAACTAACGTATACCGTATTCTCATCTATTCTTTTAATGGTAACTGGAACATCCTTTTGACGATAGCGAAATTTTGCTGTGCAGCTAATTTCATTACTAAAATCTAATGACAATAGCTCATTAAAGTTAATTACTTTACAAGCATCACTATATAACATGCCATCTTCTTTAATATTTGCAACATATAACTCATTAGTATATACATTCTTACCCACTACAAACCAAGGTCCACCTTCACCACCAATGTCTAAGCCTTTTCTTTGGCCAACCGTATAGTATAATACCCCTTCATGTGCTTTGAGTATCTTTTTTGTATTAATATCAACTATATTACCTGGCTTATTAGGAATATAATTTTGTAGAAATTGCTTAAAATTACGCTCACCAATGAAACAAATTCCAGTAGAATCTTTTTTCTTAGCAATCGTTAAATCAAGCTCTAATGCAATTTTTCGAACTTCAGATTTGTCTAATTTACCTAAAGGAAAACATGTTTTCTTTAGTGCATCTTTGGAAACTTGAGATAAAAAATAAGTTTGATCTTTATTTTCATCCTTGGCACGTTTTAAAACAGCATAATTATCAAAATGCTCAATATCAGCATAATGTCCAGTTGCAACCATATCGAAACCTTTTTTCATAGCATAATTCATGAATTGATGAAATTTAATATATTTGTTACATAAAATATCTGGATTAGGAGTCCTTCCACGTTCATACTCTTTTAAGAATGTTTGAAAAACATCATCCCAGTATTCTTTAATAAAATCAACTCGAAGTAGCTTTAAACCTAGTGATTTTGCCACAGCTTGTGCATCATTAAAATCTTCTTCTTGCGGGCATATAGCCTGATCTAAAGTAGGATTTCCTAAAGTATCATTGTTTGCCATAGAATCCCAATTTCTCATAAAAGCACACGTAACATCGTGTCCTTGTTGCTTTAATAAATAAGCTGCAATCGCAGAATCGACGCCTCCCGATAAACCTACTAAAATTTTCATATTTCTACCTCAATCTTTTATATTATAGCACTATAATATTATGAAAAAAAGCACTCTTCGTGCTTTTTACTACTTTCTTAAAGAACCGCAACAACCATAATAAGTACAATTTGCATTACAACTGTTTTCAGCGATACTTCGAAGTTCTTTTGGTATAAATGCTTCAATTTCTTCTACGTCATACCCTACTTGTAAAACCTTTGAATTCAAAATTATAGGTCTTCTTAATATCGAAGGATTTTTTTGCATGAAATAGACTAAATCATTAATTTTCATGCTTTCAATATCTAAGTTTCCTTCTTGTATTATTTTAGAGCGCTTAGATATTAGATCCTCAGTGCCATTTTCACTACGTGTTAATAAATATTTAATCTCGTTTTCATCTAAAACTGATTTAAAGATATTTTTTTCTACAAACTTTAAGTCATGGTCCTTCAGCCATTGCTTAACCTTTCGACAAGAAGAACATCCTGGTGCTGAATATAGTACAATCATAAACATTTCTCCTTTATTTAAGTCTATCTTATATAGTAAAAATTGTAAATGAATAATTTAATATTTGTAAGATAATGATATAATTAACATAAATTATGTAAGGATTTTATCTGTTCGGAGTCTTATAGATATAGGAGGTGAAAAAAGTGAAGGATTTTGAAAAAATATATAAACTCTATTTTAAAGATGTTTTTTTATATCTCAAATCGCTAACTCGAGATGAAAGTCTAGCAGAGGAGTTAACTGCAGAAACATTTTTTAAAGCCATGAAGGCACTATCTACTTTCAGAGATGAAGTTGATATTCGAATATGGTTATGCCAAATCGCAAAAAATACCTACTTTAGTTATTTAAAAAAACAAAAACAGTTTATTCCTATAGACGAAGTTACTGTAGCAAGCGATATTAATGTAGAAAAAACAGTCTCCAATAAAATAGTAAGTGAAGCAATCCATCACTATCTGCATCAACTTGAGGAGCCGTATAAAGAAGTCTTTTATTTAAGAGTTTTTGCTAACTTGAGTTTTAAACAAATAGCAACCTTATTTCAACGCAATGAAAATTGGGCTTGTGTTACTTATTATAGAGCTCGAAAGAAAGTCAAAGAAAAAATGGAGGAATACTTATGAAAAATAACTGCGAAATAATCGAAGATTTATTACCCTTATATGTTGAAAATCTTACTTCAAAAAGTAGTAATATACTTATCGAGGAACATCTTAAAGAGTGCTCTGAATGCCAAAAATCTTTAGCGAGTTTAAAAGATACTGTTCATCTACCAATGAATAGCGACATAAATGCATTAAAAAAAATAAAATCACAAATTAAAAGAACTAAAATTTACATTATTACTTTATGTACATTAATATTTATTTACTTCTCACTACTGTTTTGTTCATTCTTGTTGGAACCTGATTATATTCAACATGATAATTTATTATATCAAATACAAGAAACAGACGATAAAGTTACTTTTAATTTCAATAATCTTGACAACCAATATATGCCAAAAGTTCATGTTGTTGAAGCAGAAACTTTTTCTAATTTGGTAGATAATGAGTACCAAGTTTATCTCACCTTCTATAGTACTTCTTTCCATGAAGCCTTGATGGACAAGCCCGTTACTTCTTTTACAGTTGATAAAACAAATGCTGAGCACTTAAATTTAAGTCAAATCTACTATAGTTATCCTGGGGATGAAGCCATGTTAATATGGGGAGAATCGATAAATGGTGGTACAACTTTACTACCGCGTTTGATTCATAATTTTTACATCGTTTTATCACTTGCACTTGGTTTTGTTGGTCTGGGAACAAGTTTTATTTTCGTTAAACAAGAGCGTTTAAAAAAATATACAATAACAGTATTAAAAATTACTGCAATACCCATTTCACTTTCCACTTCCCTAATGTTAGTGACCACACTACAATCAAGCTATACTCTTTCAATTGACTTTACAATCGCACTATTAATGAGTGCCGTCATGTATATCGGTTTATTTTGTACCATTAACTTCTTTAGTAAATTACTTCATAATAAAACAACAATATAAATTAATCTTGCTTATTTACATTAATTATGCTTAAATATTTGTAAAGTATTGATCAAGAATAGTAGTTAAGTAATGGGTTATAGAAATTTAGCGGATGATGCGAGCTAAACAAAATTACTTAATCAAGTGGGACTTGTGAACAGCTGTAAGCATGAGTTTACAGACGGTTAATCCGTTATCTTATAAGAGGTTTTCATTGAAGACAAGTTGGGTGGTACCGCGATTATCATCGTCCCAACATCAATGAACACCTCTTTTTTATTTAAAGGAGAAAATAAAATGAAAAGAATGCTAAGTGGTATAAAGCCTTCAGGACAGTTAACATTAGGAAATTACATAGGAGCACTTAAGAACTTTGTAAAGTACCAAGAAGATTATGAAATGTTTGCTTTTATTGCTAATTTACACTGCATAACTGTGTATCAAGACCCTCAACAATTAAAGAAAAATTTGAAAGATGCAGTAGCACTTTACTTGGCTTGTGGACTTGACCCTCAAAAGGCAACTATTTTTCTACAAACCGACGTTATGGAACATGCTCAGTTAGGATTTATTATGTCTTGTAACACTTATATGGGAGAACTTAATAGAATGACCCAATATAAAGATAAAGTGTCAAAAAAAGAAGCTAATCTTTCAGCCGGCCTTTTTAGCTATCCTACTTTAATGAGTGCGGATATTCTAATTTATGATGCGGATTATGTGCCCGTTGGTGAAGATCAAAAACAACATGTTGAATTAGCACGTGATACTGCAATGCGCTTTAATAATCGCTATGGTGAAACTTTTAATATTCCCGAGCCCTTAATACAAAAAGTTGGAGCACGAATAATGTCATTAAGTGACCCTACTAAAAAAATGAGTAAATCTGAACATAGTGACAAAGGTTGTATTTATTTATTGGATGACATTAAAGTGGCTAGAAAAAAAATTATGTCAGCAGTAACTGATGATATTGCAAAAGTTAATTTTGATACTGAAAATCAACCAGGAATAAGTAATTTACTACAAATTCATTCAAGTATATCTAACGAACCAATTAATGATATTGTAGCTCGATTTAAGGATAAGGGATATGGTGATTTTAAAAAAGAGGTTGCTGAAGTTGTTTGTAATGAACTCGAATTGATTCAACAACGATATCACGCTATATTAGAAAGTAATACCATTGAACAAGTACTTGAAGATGGTGCTACTAAGGCGCGTATGTTGGCAAGTAAAAAATTAAATAAAGTACAACGTAAAGTAGGACTAGAAATTAAAAAACGCTAACTTTTAAATAACACTTTAGTAAATAAAATACTACCAAATACAGTAACAAAGCATTTATAAAAAGCTATCATCGCACACTATGATGATAGCTTTTTCTTTGCTTATTCCATTGGCTCTTGATAGTAATTTCCAATGATTCTTTCTGTTTTATTGATAGTAATAAATGCCTTTGGATCCACCTTGGTTATTATAGCAGTAACGCGGTCCACTTGATAAACACTAACTGTCATGTACAACAAACTAACTCCTTCGTGAGTGTACATCCCTTCAGCATTAACTTTTGTAATACCATGACGACATTTTTCATGAATTGCCTTACTAACCTCATTAGGATATTTGGTAATAATAAATAACGAATCTAATTTATAGCGATTATGAAGTGAACCTACTACCTGCATACTACAGAACTGATAGATTATAGAATACAGTGCTTGTTCCCAAGTAAATAAAAATCCAACTATAATTAATAAAAGAGTATTTGCAACCATTATATGATTCCATGTAGGAGTATTGTATTTGGAACTAAAATAAATCGCTAAAAAATCAGTTCCCCCTGCGCATGCATTAACCCTTAAAGCAACTGAAACTCCTAGTCCTGATATAATACCACCAAACACTGCAATGAGTAATAAATCTTCAGTAATTGGAAAAGTTGGCAAAACAGTGGTAAAAAAACTAGTCATCGAGTATTGAATAATTGAAAATAATGCGAACTTTTTACCTACAAAGCGAAATACAAGTATGGTAACAGGTATATTAAATAATAGATATAAAACACCAAAAGAAACCTCAATACCTGCAAATTGCCAAATGGACCTTGATATTAGGGTTGCAATTCCAGAGAATCCTCCTGGAAATAAATCACCTGAATCAATGAAAGCACGTATAGCTAATGCAGTGATTAATGCTGATAGTATAACTGCACAAAATGTTTTTAAATCTTTTAGTGTAAACTTCATAAATATATCCCCATTTTTTTCAATTATATTATAATCTAAATGAATCCTTTTACAATCATTTCTTTTAAATTATGTGGATTAGTAGCAATTTCTAAAAAGTAATCACAGGCTGCTATTTGTTTTTTTAAGCTCCTTGCACTACAATTAACATGAACTGTACTACCCTCTTTAAATTCTATGACACATCCTTGATGTACAGGTTTTATTTTCTTGATTTTATTATACTGAATGTACACACAATCGTCATTACTTTCAGCAACGCTAGGTATCATGATAATTCTAAAATATACCGATAAACATATTGGTATTTTTCGCTTTATATTTGTTAATTTAGAAAAGCTAACTTTAGCACCACTATATTCACAACCAAACAGGCTACAACTAGATTTAATTATTTTTTTTGGTTTTGCTTTTATATAACTAATCTGTTCATATGCAAAAACTACAACTGTACTTTGAATTTCTGTATTATAAAATAAATACAATAAATTGTTCATATTAAAATCCCTCACTTAATGTGATGGCTTTTTTATGTTGTCATTATTAGTAGTATACCATAATTCACATACAATGAAATATATATAAAATAAAAAAGCGGATATCCGCTTTATTCACAACCGCAATCATCACCACAGCTACCACCACAATCGCACTCTGAACCCTGTGTTTGACAACTTTGTTGAGCTTGTTTTTCATACACTAATGTATCGATAACTAAACATTCAATTTCTACTTTAACACCTTTAGGTAAAGCTACTACCTGTACCGTTGATCGTGCTGGATAAGGTTCGTTAAAGAATGCACTATAAATTTCATTCATTTCTTGAAACTCATTTAAATCAGTCATAAAGACTGTTGTTTTTACTACATGTCTAAGTTCTAAGTCACATTCTGCTAATAAAGCTTCAATATTCTTTATAACTTGTGCAGTCTGTTCTTTAATTCCTCCGCTAACTACTTCATTTGTAGTTGCATCTACTGGAAGCTGTCCAGATAAATAAACAAAGTCTCCTAATTTTATACCCGCTGAATATGGTCCAATTGCCTCAGGTGCATTTTTTGATGTAATTTTTTGACTAAACATATTCTCCTCCTCTAATCGATGTTATCAAAACTATCTGAATCAGCATAATAACTTTCTTCTTCTTGCATATGTCTTTTTATTCTTTTACCATTAAAATAATTAAAAGCAAATACTAATAAGCATAGAAAAAATCCTATTAATATTGCAAGTGATAAGAAATCATTAATATTCTCTATCATACCAATCACCTCATTTATATTATACCTAACCTTTAACAATAATACAATCAATGCTCTTTCCAAATTTTACAGAAAATTTAAATGCATAAGCACATTTTTAATATCCACAATATTATCAGGAGGCGATAAAAATGTCAAAAAAAGAAAAGAATTCAAAAAAAGAGAAATTCGTTGCTGTACGTAAAAACAGTGAAGGAACTTTAGCAGAATTTAAATCAAATTCTGGAAAAGTTTATGATTATGAAATGGCTTTAGAGGCTGTCGAAAAAGGAAAAATAGAAAATGCTATGTTATTTAAAGGGCGCGATGGAAAACAACACATCAGAAGCAAAAATGACGGTAATGAAAAAGCAAATTTTTCAAACATGAAGGAATTTTAATTTATACAAATTAATAAACTTTATATTATAAAAACAAGAAAGTACATACTTTCTTGTTTTTATCATTCTGTATATCTTTTTTTTCTTTGTCTTAAAAACAATGTTATACTTGCCAATAATAATCTAATAACGTTAATGATAATGAATATTAAAGCTCCTGTTTTTAAATTATTAAATGCTAAAGCTGTACTTAAAGAATTTAATGCTAAATAAATGAAGGACAGCATGACACAATAACTTATAGCTTGTAACATAACAATATAATAAAATAGTTTTTGTTTTAATAATATAACAGTATTTTTCGTAAGTACTGACCAATAAAAAAATAGTAATACAAATAAAATAAGGTCATGGTATTGGATAGTATTGATTAAAGATAAGAGAAAAACCAGTCCATTGCTAAAATAGTACTGCATATAAGATAAAACTGCTCTGCCAATCCATGTTATTGGCAGCCATACTGAATCTAATATGTCAATAAATTCTATCGTACCATCACTATAAATAATTTCTAATCCTAGTGCAATATTCACTATACTCGATATTACAAAATAGTTAGCCAATATTATTGATGCAAGGTGTACAAGTTTTTTACTTCGCTCAAAATAATCAAGCAATTCACTCATCAAGTAGCCAATCCTCTCCTTTGATTACTTCTACATTACTTAAATTCAAATAATCTAATTGTCTTAACACTTCATAAACAACAATACCAACACAATTTGATAAATTTAAACTTCGAGCATGTGGGTTCATAGGTAAACGAGCACATTTTTCTAAATTATTTTTAAGTATTGCTTTATCAATACCTGTGCTTTCTTTACCAAAGACTAGATATATATCCTTAGATGTGCTTGTATAATCAAAATCACTTGGTGCTTTTTTACCATAACGACTCATAAATACATAAAAACCATCATGATGCTGTTTGTAAAATTCCTCATAATTATCATATAAATA
This sequence comes from uncultured Holdemania sp., assembly GCA_964370435.1. GTDB lineage: Bacteria > Bacillota_I > Bacilli_A > Erysipelotrichales > Erysipelotrichaceae > CALVGQ01. The sequence continues at coordinate 5,650 of CAYJJG010000012.1, read as the reverse complement.
AAAATCAACATCTTCTCGATAATCCATACCTGATCGCTTAATTGCTTTTTCATCAAGACGAAAGCCAAGAGGTTTAATTAGGTGTAAA
>CAYJJG010000012.1:0-5552 GCA_964370435.1 uncultured Holdemania sp. | reverse complement strand
ATTAGTAGCAGCACAGGTACGCATAATATTGCCTGTGTTTTGTGGTATTTCAGGTTGATATAATACAACATGAATCATGATTTTGTCCCCCTTCTTTTAATGAATGCAGCTATGATCATTAATGTAATCACACTAACTAAATAGGTTGTAGCAATCTTAAATACTAAATCATAGAAAAAACCAAGTGGGACCATCATAATTAAAATATCAGTATTGGGATTTAATAACCACAGATCATTAGTAAAAACTAGCTGATGAAACAAAGTCCAAAAAGCATTAAAATCTAGAAAAGCAAAAAATCCAACAACTATAAATAGACTTAATGTATAACCAAAAGCTTTTAAATAACCTTTACACAGGTAATATAAACTGTTTTGTTTATATTTCTTATAATATATTAAAGCAACAATTATAAAGCCTAAAAAGCAGCCATTTCGAACTGAAATTGCTGTTTGATATAGTACTTTTACATCAACCATGTGATCTTTTTCTTTTTGATTAAAAACTTCACGGTACTCACCAGAAATCGATGCTTCAACATCTAAGTTATCACGGTCTCCTTCAATATAACTTAATAGGACTTCAGTAACGTTTTCTAGGTCTTCTTCAGAAATACCAATGATTTCAGCATTGTTATATTTTATATATTCTGTTTTATAAAAACTACGATCAAAACTTATCACATCCAAAACAGTTACAAAAAGCGCAATTAGTAACAAAAATCCTGCAATTGTTGCTAAAAAAGACCTACATTTCATGATTAATGTACTCCATTAATTCTTCACAAGCTTTGCCGCGATGGCTAATTTTATTTTTTTCTTCATTGCTGATTTGTGATAAGCATTTACCAATAGATGGAACATAAAATATTGGATCATATCCAAAGCCATTTCCTGCTTCAATTTTATCGTTAACTATACCTTCTATTGTGCCTACAAACACTTTTTCAACTTTATTAGGTATGACTAAGGCAATAGCACACACAAAGCGACAATTACGGTTGGATACCTGTTTTAGTCTTTCAATAATTACACTATTCTTATAGGTATAATCAGTATCATGACCTAAATATCGAGCTGAATGAATACCTGGTTCACCATTTAAGCAATCAATTACTAACCCACTATCATCAGATATTACTGCTTTATTTATTAATTTGCTTAAAACTTTAGCCTTAATTAATGCATTTTCTTCAAAGGTAAGCCCATCTTCAACGATATCTATCTTTTCTTGCAAATCATTGATGCTTTTTACTGTTATTCCATAATGCGAAAACATATGCTCATATTCTGATACTTTATGTTGATTAGTTGTTGCAATCCATATTTCTTTCATCTAATATCACCTCTTGATTATTAATGTCGAACCAAATTCTTGTTGGTAGTACTTGTTGCTTTGAATACACAACCAATTGTATAGCTACACTATTTTTTATGTATCCATAACTTATTTCAGTATAATTATACACTATTTCTTCGCTTAAATTACACACCATCATAGCATTTTTAAATATTTTCTTTCTAATTTCAACATCAATATTATAATTAAATAATTTTTTAGGTCTTTGTTTAAAAAGTAAATAGTAATCAGTTAATAATATACACTGCAATTTAAACTGATCATTTATTTTATTATTTAATAAGTTAAATACTATATTAAAATAATCAATAATTTGTATTTGTTTGATTTTGGCAGCTTCTTTACCACAATTATTTAAAAACAGAAATGGACTAGTAATATACTGAAGATCTACTAAGGTATGTAGACTACGATAACAGCGACCACTATTATAAAATTTTTCGGTCGCATGATAAACATCATGTATACATTGAATATCTTGTTCACTCATCCACTGCGTACTTTTAGTGGTATAAGGTGCATTTTCATCATAGTTTATTTTAAACTCATTGCATTGAGATTTTAGTTTAGTTCCTTTTAATAGCTTTAATATTCCAACTTGAATTTCTTTTGCTTTAGTTTCGAATAATTGATTAAAAGATTGTTCAAATTGTTGTAGATTTTCATAAGGTAAGCCTCCTATAAGGTCAACATGCAGTTGATACCCTCGCTCAGTAAGCAATCGAATAACTTCTTTGCATCTTTCTAAATCCTGCCAACGCTCTACTGCTTCTAAAGTAGGTAAATGAAAAGATTGAATACCAATTTCAAATCGATATCTACTTACCGTGGCCTCTTCAAGTAAAAAGCTTATCATTCGCTTTGATAAGCGGTCTACTACAATTTCAAATTGGAAAGAACAATCAGTATTAAGTCCTTCCAAAAGATGAATGAATTGAAAACTTAATTCATCACTAGCATTAAAGGTGCGATCTAATAACTTAACTTGTTTAACTTCATAACTTGTTAACTTAGTTAATTGTTTTTGAATATATTCCTTTGAAAATGTTCTTACTTGATTATCTAAGGAGCTCAAGCAATAACTGCATCGATATGGACATCCTCGTGAAGTCTCAAAGTAAAAATAACGTTTATTCATATCTTTTAAGTCAAAATCTAAAAAATACGGACTTTCCAGTGTCTCTAAGTAGGCTAAATTTACTTTAGCATATGAAACTAATGAACAATAATTTGTACTTAAATAACCATCAATATCCTGTTCATTATTAATTGCTTGCCAGAGTGTTACTTCCCCTTCACCTCTAAGAATACATTCAATAGGTAGTGCTAGTAGATCTTCGCTTTCGTATGATACTTCTGGACCACCTAAAATAATTCTTACTTTAGGGTTCTTCTTATGTAGTTCAACAATGAATTTCTTCATCATATCAATATTCCAAATATAGGTACTACACGCCACTACATCAGGTTGTGTTTTTAAAACATGATCTACACAATGACTAAGATCATCTTTAATTGTAAATTCTAATATTTGCACCTCATGATTTGTATCTCTAGCAACATAAAGCCACCTCAAGGATAAAGCTTTATGAATATACGAGGCGTTAAAGGTCATTAATACAACATTCATAATTAATCAACAAAAAAAAGCCTAAGCTTTTTTTAACACCTTTTGATAAGCTAACCGCTCACCGTCAACTTCACAAACCTGGACAACTCCACAGTAAATATAATTATTTTTTGCAATTAACCTTTGCATTGACTCATTTAGTCGATGAGTATCTACTCTCAAATTTTCAATCCCAAGCTGCAAAGCCTTCTCTTCACAAAATTTCATAATCATTGACGCATAACCATTCCCCTTAGCTTCTTTACTAACTGCTACGCGATGTAGTACCCCATATTCGAAATCATTCAACCATCGTCCTTGATTAATATGATCATAACTTGCATCCTCTTGGAAACATAAGGCAAAAGTACCTAAAACATCCTCATCATCTACCAATACATATGCTTGTTTAAGTCTTATATCTTCTAATATAGTGTTTTCATTAGGAGTGCCTTGTTGCCATTGTGGTATATTATTTATCTTAAAAAATTTCTTTGCCTCTTCAATAATTTTCATAATACTTTCTATATCAACTTTAGTAGCTAATCTAATGACCATAAGATTCAGTCCATCCTTTCATATACATACTTTTATTAATAACATTTAATAATTTTATCATAATTTTTTAAAGTATGGATAATATTTTTACTGAAAGATTTGAAACTAATTTAAAATAAGGTATAATAAGGCATGAAAGAAGGTATGACATGACTAAAATTAGAACACGTTTTGCACCTAGTCCTACAGGATATATGCATATCGGAAATTTACGTACAGCACTATATGAATATTTAGTAGCTAAAAAAGAAGATGGAGATTTTCTTTTACGAATTGAAGATACAGACCAAGGACGTTTAGTCGAGGGTGCAACTGATATTATTTATGAAACACTTAAACAATGCGGATTAATGCATGATGAAGGACCAGATATTGGCGGTAAGTTTGGTCCCTACGTGCAATCAGAACGCATGAAAAGTGGAATGTATAAAGATTATGCATGGGAGCTAGTAAACAAAGGTGGTGCTCATGTATGTTTTTGTCAGGAACACACTATTGAGGAACAAAGACAAATAGCCAATGCTTCCAATGTTTCCTTTAAATTTGATGATCCATGTAAACATTTAAGTAAGGAAGAAGTAGATGAAAGAATTGCACAAAATGAAAGTTATGTAATTCGCCAAAATATCAATCCTGAAGGAACAACATCTTTTAATGATGAAGTTTATGGTGTTATCACTGTCGATAATAGTACTTTAGATGAAAGTGTATTACTTAAATCAGATGGTTTTCCAACCTACAATTTCGCAAATGTTATTGATGATCATTTAATGGAAATTACTCATGTTGTACGCGGTAATGAGTATTTATCTAGTACACCTAAGTATAATTTAATTTATCAATCATTTGGGTGGGATATTCCTACTTATGTACATTGTCCTCCGGTTATGAAGGATGAACATCAAAAGCTTTCTAAACGTAATGGTGATGCATCATTTCAAGATTTAGTTACCAAAGGATATCTTCCCGAAGCAATTATTAATTATATTGCTCTTCTTGGATGGGCACCTGAAACTGAACAAGAAATCTATAGTTTAGAGGAATTAAAAAAAGCATTTAATGTTAAACGAATAAATACTTCTGGAGCAATCTTTGATATTGATAAATTATCATGGATGAATGGAATGTACCTTAGGAATATGCCTTTCGAAGAATATTTCAAGTTAGTTCTACCTTATATAGAAAATGCAGTAAAATCTACAAGTTATGATAAAAAAGAAATCGCAAAAATTCTTCAACCCCGTGTTACAACCCTTATGGAAATTGAAGAAATGGTTGACTTTTTTGATACTTATGCTGAATTTAGTAATGAATTTTATATTAATAAAAAAATGAAGACAAATGAAGAAGTGGCACTAAAGTCTTTAGAAGCAGTTAAAGCGATGTTAGAAAAGTTATCTGATTGGAGTTTCGAAAACATTCATGACCAAATGATGAACCTAGTTACAGTTCTTGAAGTAAAAAATGGTCAAGTGCTATTTCCAACGCGTATTGCGCTAAGTGCTAAACAATTTACACCAGGAGGTGCAATTGAAATTGCTCAAATCTTAGGAAAAGAAGAAACACTTAGACGATTAGAAGTAGCTATAAATAATTTAAAATAAAGAGGCTGTAAGATTAAATTTTAAGAAAGTTAATCTTACAGCTTTCTTTTTGATATAACGATTCTATTTCTCTTAAGGATCTTATTCCTAATAAAAACGCAAATAATACCACCTTCAACATTGTCTCTTTGTTATATCCTCTATTTCCTCTGCTTACTGCTTTAAAATATTTTCTTAAATTAATCCATTCATAGCTTCGGCAAAGGAGACTACCTCATTAGATTTATCTATTTTTATGGATAAATCCATTGGCAAACTTAATTGGCATGGTATAGAATTACTTTTGTAATTAGGATGAAAACTGTTCAAATTTTCCATATCCTAAATATACCAAAAAGCCAGCTTGATTCTTTATTTCTAAAGGATTTGGGTATCGAACATATTTCGGGGTTTTAAACTTTCGGGGTCTAAAACCCCTTTTT
>CAYJJG010000011.1:0-51528 GCA_964370435.1 uncultured Holdemania sp. | reverse complement strand
AAGCTGACTACGTGAGTTCGATTCTCATCACCCGCTCCATGTGTTAATTCAACATATTACTCTGGTAGTATGTTTTTATTTTATAATAGTGATAAAGCATTTAAAAAGTACAGAACTATTAATTCTGTACTTTTTTTTACTTATTTGCTTTAATCATTAACTCACAAATTTTATTAGCATAGTCTACTGGATTTTCAATATCTAAGCCCTCAATCAACAACGCTTGATCATAAAGTAGTTCTGCATATTCTTTCACCTTATCTTGATCACTCTCATGAGTGTCTTGCAGTAATTTAAAAATTGCATGATTAGGGTTCAACTCCAAAATGCGCGTTGCCTTCACACCACTTCCATCAGGATTTTGTGCTAACACTTTTTCCATTTCCATAGATATTCCATCATCCGCAACCAAACATACAGGATGTGTCTTTAAATGACTTGATAAGCGTACTTCTTTTACTTTCTCACTAAGTGCTCCAGATAATCCCTCTAATAGTGATTTGTTCTCTGTAGCAATCTCTTCTTTTTCTTTCTTTTCTTCTTCACTCTCAATATCTAAATCACCTTGAGTAATCGATTTGAATTCTTTTTCATCATAATTCATTAACACTCGAATCGCGAATTCATCAATATCATCAGTAAAGTATAAAACTTCATAACCTTTATCTTTTAAGCGCTCCATTTGTGGCAACATTGAAATCATCTCTTGATTTTCTTTCGCTGCATAATAAATGTATTTTTGATCTTCTTTCATACGCTCAACATACTCTTTTAAAGAAGTATATTTATCTTCATACGATGATTTCCATAACACTAAATCTTTAAGCACTTCTTTGTTGGCACCAAACTTATCATATAAACCATATTTTAGTTGCATACCAAAATTATTAAAGAATTCTTCATATTGTTCACGATCATTTTTAAGCATTAATTCTAGAGTGCTTTTAATTTTCTTTTCAATAGATTTAGCGATAGCTTTCATTTGGCGATCTTGTTGTAAGATTTCTCTGCTTATATTTAAATTCAAATCATCGCTATCCACTAACCCTTTTACAAATCTAAAGTAGTCTGGAAGCAGGTCTTTTGCCTTATCCATGATAAAGACCCCTTTACAATAAAGCTGTAAACCAGATTCAAATTCTGTACTGTAAAAATTATAAGGCGTTTTTGATGGAATATAGAGTAACGCACTATACGTTGGAACCCCTTCTAGTGCATAATGAATGACTTTTGCTGGTTTTTCATAATCCATAAATTTAGATTGATAAAAACTATGGTACTCCTCTTCCTCAATTTCCGCTTTATTTCTTTTCCATAAAGGGATCATAGAGTTAATAGTTCGCTCTTCCATAACATCTTCATATTCTTCTTCACCTTCAACTACTTGGTCTTTTTTACGCGTAGTTTCTACATCCATTTGAATAGGATAGCGAATATAATCTGAGTATTTTTTAATCAGTTGTTGTATTGTCCACGACTCTAAGAATTCTTCATAGTTTTCATCCTCCGTAGAATCTTTTATTTCAAGTGTAATCGTTGTTCCAATAATGTCTTTTTCAATCGCACTAATGGTGTAACCATCTTCTCCAGTAGACTGCCAACGATAAGCTTGTGGTTCATGCACACTCTTAGAATCAACAGTTATTTTCTTAGCCACCATAAACGCTGAATAAAACCCTACTCCAAACTGCCCAATAATATCAACATCTTGATTTTCTTCTAATTGTTTTTTGAATTCTAATGAACCACTCTTAGCGATAGTTCCAAGATTAGTTTCTAATTCTTCTTTAGTCATACCGATACCGCGATCTTCAATAATCACTGTTCGAGCATCTTTGTTGACTTCAATCTTAATCAATAATTCATCACTATCAATTCGATTTTCTTCTTGAGTTAAAGATAAAAAATGTCTTTTATCTAAGGCATCAGAAGCGTTAGAGATAATTTCTCTTAAAAATATCTCACGATTAGTATAGATAGAATTAATCATAAGATCTAATAGTCTTTTTGATTCTGCTTTAAATTGTTTTTTAGCCATATTTTCTCCTTAGCACTCAAAATGAGCGACTGCTAATATAGTATAGTACACAATTTTAGCACTGTCAATACATGGTTGCTAAATTTCACAATAACTTCACTTTATACATAAATGAAAAAGCCCCTAAGGGCTTTAAATTTATTCTTCGATATAACAAGAAACTATTTCTGCAACAATCACGCGATGATAATCTTTTTCTGGATAGGCACTATCAGTAATTGCTGTAGTTGTAAAATCATCTTCTTTCAAGTCACTTACATGTAATTTTTTTAGTGTGAACACCATCTTTGCTTGATCAATAACTGGTGTTTCATCTAGTAATGAAGTAGTGAAGTTGCACACTTGTAACTTATCTTCATCCCTACCACTAACCCTTCCTAAATAAGCTAATTCTTTGCGAAACGATTCATCAAAGAAGGCTAAAGAGAAAGTATCTTCTTCATTAATCAAGGGATACGTATGACGTTGTGGACGCACATAAAGACTAACCACATGCTTATTCCATAGCCATCCCATTTGTGCCCAGTTTATTGTCATCCCATTGACTTTCCCTTTGTCTTGAACAGTTATTACCGCCCAATCATGATGAATACTCTTTACCCAATTTAATACTAAAGACTCTAATTCTACCTTTTTCATTTAATCACCTCTATATCTATTGTATTCTTATTTCAGCAAATATTACAAGCAAATTGATTTTATGTTAAAATAAAACGTATAGAGGTGAGTAAAATGAGAGATATTCGTGTATCCGAAATACAGAGTGTTGTCGAAAAATTATGTGGAACAATTGCTTTTGTATATCCTGATGATGTTAAAGAAAAACTAATAAACAGTATAAATCAAGAAAATAATGAGCGCGCTAAAGAAGCCTTATCCATACTTATTGAAAATGCTGAACTTGCTTCAAAACAACATATCCCTATATGCCAAGATACTGGAATGGTAATTGTTTGGCTTAAAGTAGGTCAAGAAGTTCATTTTATTGAAGGAAATTTAAAAGAAGCAATCAACAACGGTGTAAAAGCCGCTTATCAAAAAGAATATTTAAGAAACAGTATTGTGAGTGATCCCTTATTTGAAAGAAAAAACACAAAAGATAATACCCCTTGTGTTATTTATAGTGAAATAGTCGAAGGTAGTGAAGTTGTTATTGAGGTTGCCGCAAAAGGTTTTGGCTCAGAAAATATGTCACGAATAAAGATGTGCAAACCTGCTGAAGGAAAGCAGGGAGTACTCGACTTTGTGCTTGAAACAATAAAGTTAGCAGGACCCAATGCTTGTCCTCCAATGGTCGTTGGTGTAGGAATTGGCGGTACTTTTGATTATGCTTCTTACCTAGCTAAAAAAGCTTTGTGCCGTCCTTTAGATACCTTTAATGCAGATAGTTCTTATCAACAACTAGAAGAAGAACTTACTCTTCAAGCGAACCTTCTAAATATTGGTCCTTTGGGATTAAAAGGTAAGACTACTGTACTAAAAGTAAATATAGAACATTTCCCTACTCATATTGCCGGTATGCCTGTGGCAGTAAACATCAATTGTCATGTACTAAGACACGCCAAGGAGGTTCTATAATGAAACGAATACAAACCCCAATCAGTGAAGAAGTACGAAAATCTTTAAAAGTTGGTGAAAAAGTGTACCTTAATGGTATCATTTATACTGCACGTGATGCCGCACATAAGCGCCTATGTGAACTTATTAAAGATAAAAAACCATTACCTTTGCCACTAAAAGATGCCACTATTTATTATGTTGGTCCAACTAAAACTCCACCCCATGCTACTTTTGGCAGTGCTGGACCCACGACATCTACTCGCATGGATTCCTATACACCTACACTTTTAAATCTAGGATTAGGGGCAATGATTGGAAAAGGCTATCGTAGCCTTGAAGTAAAAAAAGCCATCGCTGAGTATAATGCAATATACTTCGTGGCTATTGGTGGTGCTGGTGCTTATTTGAGTCAATGTATCACCCATTCAGAAGACGTTGCCTTTTTAGATTTAGACAGCGAAGCTATACGAAAACTAGAAGTCAAAGATTTCCCTGTATTTGTAGGAATCGACTGTGATGGTAGCGATATATACGAAGAATAAATTATAGCTTATGATAGATTTGAACATCGAAGGCTAAAGTTGTAGTTAGACTAGTTAATTGTACTAACTTATCTTGGTCTTCTTTTTTTGTATGATAAAAATAAGGGGTCATCATAAAACAGTGCATAATATCCTCTTGCGTATTCATCGTAACTTCACTAGTAAGCTGATGATGATTTATTAACTTAAAGCGTGAATCCACTATAAATTCTTGTTCATTGTCATATACTTCACTATATATTTTTTCTTTAAGTTGCATCAAATGTCCCTTGCCTACCGAAACCACAATCAAACTGCCACCTTTTTTTAATAAGCGCTCAAACTCATCTAAAGCGACAGGCGCAAACATCGATAAAACAACATCAGCAGTTTGATTATGTAAAGGTACTTTATATATAGAACTAATGACATAACTACTTTGTTTATCTCTTTTTGCAGCATAGTTAATAGCTTCTTTAGATAAATCTATCCCTATTACTTTTGATTGATTTAACGCTTCTTGAATAGCTCTAGTATAATAACCCTCTCCACATCCGCAATCTACCACTAATTGTGGATTTATAGCTTTAATCAGCTCAACAAGTGCATCCTTTAGATAACTATAGTATCCTTGATTTAAAAAAGCACTACGCGCTTGTACCATCAACTTATTATCACCATGACTCTTAGATGAATTATTGTTCACATGAAGATTAACATAACCACTTTTAGCTTTATCAAAATTATGTTTATTACTGCAACTTAAACTAAGGTTATCTTCTATTAAAACTTCTGAACAAAAGGGACATTTATATTTCATATTCTTACCTCAACTATAAAAATTATATCATAAAAAAAAGCTAGTATTCATATAAGTTAAGCTGTATAATTATCAATAGTTAAAAGGAGAAAAAAAATGGAAAAAATACTAGGAAAATTTACATTAAGTAATAAAGAAATTATTACTTTTGAACTATATCCAAACGAAGCACCAATAACAGTGGAAAACTTCACTAAACTAATTAAAGAAGGTTATTATGATAAAAAAACCTTCCATCGTGTTATACCAGGATTTGTTTCACAAGGTGGCTGCCCTAATGGAACTGGGGCTGGTGATTTAGGTTATACCATCGTATGCGAAACCAAAAACAATCCTCACAAACATGTTCAAGGTGCTTTATCAATGGCACACCGTGGGTTAAACACAGGCTGTTGTCAATTCTTTATAGTTCATCAACCACAACCCCATTTAGATGGTATTCATACTGTCTTTGGTCAAGTTACAAGTAACATTGAAGCTGTTTTAAAAATGAAAAATGGCGATGTTATTGAAAAAGCTGAAATAGTATAACAATGAAAAAATTATTCACTACACAAGACCTTCTTTATATTGTCTTTGGGTCTGTTTTATTTAGTGCTTCATTGAACTTATTTATCGTTCCACTGGGTTTATACAATGGTGGAGTTGTCGGTATTTCACAACTTATCAGAACACTGTTAGTGACACAGTTTAATCTAAGTGCAGAATTTGATTTTGCAGGTATAATTAATTTAGGACTAAATCTTCCCTTATTATTTATTGCCTATAAATATCTAAGCAAAAGATTTTTAGCAGGATCTTTACTTAGTATAGTTATTCAAACAATCACTTTTTCACTAGTACCTATCCCTAGTATTCCGATATTAAATGATTATTTATCCTCTTGTATCATCGGAGGTATTCTATCAGGAATGGGATCAGGTATTGTTTTACTTCGCTCAACAAGTGCTGGTGGCGTTGATATTCTTGGGGTATTATTAACTTTAAAAGCCAAAGGCTTTTCAGTTGGAAAACTTGCTATGGGGATTAACTTTGTAATCTATGTCATCTGTGCAATGTTATTTAGTTTACCTACAGCGTTATATTCTATCATCTTTGCTGTGATAAGCTCTTTAGCCTTAGATCGAGTACATCTTCAAAACATAGAAGTAAGTCTAATGATTTTTACAAGTAATCCTGAAATAAAGAAAGATATTATCAATGAATTTAAACGTGGCGTTACCCATTGGAAAGGCATTGGAGGTTACACTAATCAAGATAAAGAGGTTATTGTAACTATTGTTTCCAAGTACGAAGTTGAACGCATTAAAAAGTTTGTGCAAACTAAGGATAAACAAGCATTCATCATTATCAGTGAAGGTCTTAAAGTAAGTGGAGGTTATGAGAAACGTTTATTGTAAATATTTCCAAAATAGAATGATATTTAGTATGATAAGATAATAACGGAGGCTACTATATGATTATACAAATCGAACAATTAAATGAATTAATGCAAAAGAAAATACAAACTGAATTAAAGGATAGAAATTTAACTCCTGCTGATGTTAGTGTTTCAGTAGAGGGAGCAAAAATTTCCGTTACAATATTAGCTACAAACGAAGTTATAAATTATTAAACCACTTAATGTGGTTTTTTTTATATATTCCTAGTATAATTATTTTAGAAGTGAGGAAAACAAAATGAAAAAAGCTTTTTTATTTGACTTAGATGGAACTTTATTATCGATGAATCAAGAATTATTCATGAAATATTATTTTGGAGAATTCTCTAAAAAAATGATGCCTTTAGGACATGATCCTAAGCTAATCATTAATGGTATGGTTGCCGGTCAACAAGCAATGGTTAAAAATGATGGCAGTGCCACCAATGAAATAGTTTTCTGGGAAACTTTTGAAGGGTTAACCCACATAAAAAAAGAATCGATAGAACAAGATATTATTACTTTTTATGCTAATGAATTCCTTAAGGCTAAAGAAGCCTGCGCAGCTAATCCTTATAGCAAAAAAATTATAACTTTACTTAAAGAAAAGGGATACCGTATTATTTGTGCTACAAATCCTTTATTCCCTCATTTAGCAACCCACCAAAGAATTAACTGGGCAGATTTAAGCGTTGATGATTTCGATTATGTCACAACCTATGAAAATGCGCACTACTGTAAGCCTAACCCAAAATATTATCAAGAAGTACTTCAAATGAATAACCTTTTAGCAGAAGATGTTATTATGATTGGAAATGATATTGAGGAGGATGGTGCAGCTTTCAAAATTGGTATTGAAGTAATTTTTGTAACTGATGAGCTTATTGAAAGCGATCAGACTATCGAAGCCTTATTTAGTGGAACATTAGAAAATATTTACCATTTCTTAAAAGAAAATTACTAAAATAAAAGCACCTACGGGTGCTTTTATTGATGGTGTATACGATCAAAAGTTAAAACAGTATAGTATTTTATTTCTTGGGTATTTAGTTTTTGTAAAAGTTGTTGCTCAATTTCTTCATTAGTTAAAGAAACGTCATAAGGTATTACAACATCGAAAATTAAATTAATATGAGTAGGTCCAACAACGGCTCTAAAATCATGAAAAGATAATTTGGGATGAATAGCACTTAGAATAACTTTCACTTTTTCTTTATTTTCATTTATTATTTCATTATCTGTTTCTATCGGATCTAGATGTAAAGTCATCATGATATTTAATTCATCTCTTATTTTTCTCTCGATTTGATCAACAATATCATGAGCAATCAAAAAATTCTCTTTTGCATCTACTTCTACATGGGCACTACCTATTAATTTACCAGGACCATAATCATGAATTAATAAATCATGTACATCGATGATCATTTTATCTTCCGTTAACAGTTTATTAATTTTATCGATCAATTCTTCATCAGCCGGCTTACCTAACAATTCATCTACCGTAGTTAAAATAATTTGAAAACCACTATAGAGTATCAGCAGTGATACTAAAATACCCACAAACCCATCGATTGGGAGTTTGGTAAATAAAGAGGCTATAAAAGATAGCGCAACAGCTAAAGTAGAAAGTGTGTCATTAAGACTATCTTGTGAGGCAGCTAGTAAAGCTGTAGAATGTATCTTTTTGGATGCTACTTTATAAAATTGTGACATCCAAAATTTAACTGCTATAGCAATAAATAAGACCACTAGCGTAGCACTATTAAAAGTAACTATAGTTGGATTCACAAGTTTATCAATCGAACTTTGGAGTAGCTCAAAACCAACAAATAAAATAATAATTGCTATAATCAAAGAAGTTAAATATTCATAGCGTCCATGACCAAAGGGATGTTCCTTGTCTGCAGGTTTTGCCGCTAACTTATAGCCAATAAAGGTGATAATATTGGTAGCACTATCAGAAAGATTATTAAAACTATCGGTGATAATTGCAATAGAATTTGACATTAAGCCAACTGTAAGTTTAGCAATAAATAAAAGAATATTACAACAAATACCAACAACACTAGCCATTAAACCCACTTTTTCACGGATTTTTTGATCATGATACTGATCAGATTTTATCCATTTTTTAAATAAATAAGTAATCATAACTCACCTCATTACTTCTTATTTTATCATATTTTTAGTGGTTGAGCGATAAGTTAAACTAGTCTTTTTAATCCAACAGTAACTATGTTGTATTGTTGAAGCTGAAATAAATGGAAACAATACACTTATCCAAATAATTACAAGAGTAAATTTGACATTCCCCTTAGTTACTTCATTGATAGTCATTGCAAGAGCTTCGCCTGAACTTATTATTATTAAACATAATACTAGCAGTAAAAAAAGTAATCCAACCACCTCTATTTTATGAATAAAATAGCTAAAGCTATTATCTAAATAGGTATAAATTATTAAATTTGCCCAAGTAATACTAACTAGAAAATAGTAGATACTAAATGCGCTATATAATAGTTGTTTATTAACTCCATACACTAATATTACATACACTAAAAACATAATAATAGTCAGCGTAAATATTTCTTCAAAAAGTTCCCTGTTATTCAATGCACTACTTACCAAAGCACTACTGACACCAAATACAACACACAACATCAAATACTCATTGAACCAACAAAACAAACCTAACAACACTAATATTATGCAAAGTAATAATTTATTTAATTTCATATAATTCACCTCATGGACCAATTTTAGCAAAATCTAAAATTTATACTGTTCCATTTATGGTACAATGGTTATATAAATGAGGATATTGTATGAAAACATTAAATCAACGTTCAAGAATACTATTAATTCTAAAGTTGCTCCAGCAGAAATCTGATGAAAACCATCCCATTAGTATGCCTGAAATTATGCAACATTGTTTCGACCACGGTATTCAAGCAGAAAGAAAGGCAATCTATAAAGATATTGAAACATTAAATCAGTTAGGTTATGAAATTTTGTTTACACGCCATAAAAAACAAGGATATTTTTGTAGTGCCCCTTATTTTCAAAGCGCTGAATTAAAGCTACTAATTGATGCTGTTTTTGCGAGTTCTTTTTTGCCTAAGAAAAAATCAAAGGAGTTAGTACACAAACTGACCTCACTTACTAATGAATTTGAACAACAATCCTTACTAAGCCAATGTTATTTCCCTGAAAATAAAGTAGGCAACGAAAGAATACTTTATAATATTGATACCTTACAACAAGCAATATTGCAAAATCAAGCTATTACTTTTCAATATTTTGATATTACAGTTAATAAACAAAAAAAATATCGCAAACAAGCTAAGCGTTATAACTTAATTCCTTATGCAACTATATGGGAAAATCAGCGTTATTATTGTATCGGCTATTATCAGAAGTATCAAAACTTTATTCATTATCGTATTGATAAGATGGAAAATATAAAACTAGAACCAAATACTCATGAAAAAATTATTTTTGATTTAAGCGAGTACACTAAACATTTTTTAGGTATGTATAGTGGCAACAAAGAGAACATCACTTTAAAAGTGGATATCGATCTTGTTAATGAGGTTTTTGATCAATTTGGACAAGAGGTGTTAATAAGCGAAGTAAAGGATTCAACATTCACTGTTAATTTAGTATTAACCTTATCACCTACTCTTCTTAGTTGGATAGTTCAATTTAAAGATAAGATAACCGTACTATCGCCTCCATCATTAATCGCTGATATAAAAAATTTAGCTACCTCTTTATTAAAAAACTACGAAAGCAATTAAAAAGGCGAATAAATCGCCTTTTATTTTTTATTAAATAATTTAGTTATTTCAACAATCACAATTGGACACAAGGATAATCCGAAAGTAATCCCTAAATAATATAAATTCAGTGGAACTAAATTAAATACTGTATTAATCCCCGGGATATACATTACTCCAAATTGTAAAATTAATCCAGCTACTAATGCCATCCATAGATATTTATTATTGAATACCGATTTATGAAACACACTGTGTGAACTTTTAATATTGAAAGAATGGAATAATTGCCCTGTAGATAAAGTCATAAACGCCATTGTCATCCCTAATTCATGGTTTACTTGGTTCCCGATTAAATATGCTGTTAGCGTGATACTACCAATCATTATTCCTTGCCATGCAATAGTAAATCCTAAATTATGAGCAAAGAAACTTTCTTTTTTAGGGCGTGGAGGATAATCCATTACATTATCTTCTACCGGTTCCATGCCAATAGCAAACGCAGGTAATGAATCAGTTACTAAATTTACCCACAATAAGTGAATAGGCATTAATGGAACACCAATTGACATACCTAGTGCACTTAATAAAGAAGCTACGAAGATAGTTACAACTTCACCAATATTACTTGAAAGTAAGAACTGTACATCTTTTTTGATATTGTTGTAAATACCACGACCTTGTTTAACTGCTTCAATTATAGTTGCAAAATTATCATCCGTTAATATCATATCTGCAGCACCTTTAGTTACATCTGTTCCTGTAATACCCATAGCACAGCCAATATCAGCCGTTTTTAGTGCAGGAGAATCATTAACCCCATCTCCAGTCATCGCCACTACATGACCTTTACTTTGCCATGCATTAACAATACGAACTTTATGTTCTGGAGCAACACGTGCATATACTGCAATACTCTCTATTTCATCAGCTAATTGTTGTTCACTCATAGCTGCTAATTCTAATCCTGTAATAGCACGGTATTCTTTTTCTAATATTCCTAATTGTTTAGCAATAGCACTTGCCGTAGTAATATGGTCTCCTGTTATCATAACAGTACGAATACCGCCTTTTTTAGCTTCTTCAATAGCCACTTTTACTTCTGGACGTGGTGGATCAATCATACCTCCCAGTCCTAAGAAAGTAAGTTCTTTCTCCACTATTTCACTTGTTAATTCACTAGGCATTTTATCCCATTTACGAATACCCACCGCTAAAACACGTAAAGCTTCATTAGCCATTGCTTCATTAGCTTGTAGTGCTTGTTCATTAGCATTGATTGAGCGACTAAGTAGTACATCAGGAGCTCCCTTAGTAATAGATATTATTTGATTGTCTACTTCATAAAAAACGCTCATTAATTTTCTAGTTGAATCAAAAGCAATTTCATCTAAACGCTTCATCTTCAGTGATAATTCTTCTTTTTTATCACCCAATTTATAGCTTGCCTCTACAAATGCCGTTTCAGTAGGATCACCGATAGGTTTTATTTTGCCATTTTCGATTTTTAATTCACCATCACCACACATAGTAAAGTACATCATCATTTCACGAACTTCTGCACTTGCTTGTTCATTAAAATCTACAATACCTTCTTTTTCACTATAACTCTTAACGATAGTCATTTTATTTTGAGTCAAAGTTCCAGTTTTATCACTACATACAATACTTGCTGAGCCAAGTGTTTCTACTGCTGGAAGCTTACGGATAATGGCATTATTTTTAACCATCTTAGTAACTCCAATAGCTAATACGATAGTAACTACTGTAGCTAGTCCCTCAGGTATAGCAGCAACCGCTAAAGCAATCGCTGTTTTAAAAGCATCCAACACATCACCACGTGAATAGAACTCTAAACCAAACACAACAGCACAAATTAAGATGCTCATAACACCAATTATTTTACTAATTTGCGCTAACTTAATTTGAAGTGGTGTGATTTCTTTTTTAGTATCCATCAGCATTTCTGCAATTTTACCAACCTCGTTTTGCATTCCTACTGAAGTAACTACCATTTTACCACGACCATACGTACAAACCGTACTAGAGAAGACCATATTTTTTTGATCTCCTAGTGCTAATTCATCCTTATTGATACTATCAACGATTTTCTTAACTGGAAGAGACTCCCCAGTAAGAGCACTTTCATCCACTTGAAGTTGAAACGATTCAATCAAACGTCCATCACTCGCAATAAAATCACCTGCTTCAATAAGCACGATATCTCCCACTACTAACTCTCTAGAAGGGATACTTAAACGCTCATTACCACGAATTACTTTAGCATTAGGAGCACTCATTTGTTTTAAGGCTTCTAGTGATTTTTCAGCATTACTTTCTTGAGTAACACCTAATATAGCATTTAATACTACTACTAAAAAGATGATTAAACTTTCTACCCACTCATGAGGATCAACCACTATCGAAACCACTGCTGCAATGATTAATATAATAGTTAATGGTTCAGCAAATTGATGTAAAAATCGCACCAACATTGATTGTTTCTTTTTTTCCTTTAATTCATTGAATCCATCACGTTCTAATCTAGCTTGTGCTTCCTCGCTAGTAAGTCCACTAATTTCATTACTCTTTAAATCTTCAATTACTTCCTTAATTTCTCGATTGTATTGCATTTTTTACCTCCTTACGTAAAAAACAAGACCCTCTCACAAAAAAAACGTGAGATAGGTCTTGCAATCTTTCGATAAAGTATCCGGGCTAATAGCCGTATTGGCGAATACTATCACATCTTTGATGTGTGCTACTCCCCTATCAACATAGAATAGTATAGCCCAATATTCTTATTTGTCAATAGTTTACTGATGATAATAGTATGTCCTATAACTTTATAATTAAACTTTATTTTTTACTTTTTGATGTGATATGCTCCTGAACTAAGAAGCGTGGGCGATTTTTTACTTCTTCATAAATCCTAGATATATAAAGGCCTATAACTGATATCCCAACCATAATTCCACAGCCAGTAAATAGTTGCAATAAGATAACGGTAGAAAATCCCGTTAAGGATTGTCCACTAAAATACATATAGAGTGTTTGAATTAATAGCACAATACCACCAAACCCCATTAGTAAGCCTAACCATAATACAAACATTAATGGTGAAGAAGTATATGATGTAATCGAAGTGATAGTTAGTTTAATTAAGCTTGATAATTTCCACTTAGATTGTCCTTCTTTTCTTTCTTCAACATGAAAAGGCATTTCCACCGATTTAAATCCAACCCAATTAGACATCCCTCTGAAATAGGTATTAAATTCACGACACTGACGCCATCCTTCAAGTGCTTTTTTACTTAAAAGTTTAAAATCAGATGCATTATTCATGTTTAATTTAGTAAATGAATTAAATAACTTATAATACGATTTTGCAAAAATACGATATAGGATACTCTCTTTGCCGCGATCAGCTTTTACTCCATGAACTATATCTACTTCTCGTTCTTGCCACAGTCGAATCATCTCCGGTATTTTAGTATACGGATGTTGAAGGTCGCAGTCCATAACGATTACAGCATCTCCCTCAACATTTTCAAGCGCAGCACATAAAGCAGCTTCTTTTCCAAAATTACGTGATAGCTGTAAAATCTCTGTATACTCAACAACTTCAACTATTTTCTTAAGTTCTTGCCATGTATTATCTTTACTTCCATCATCAACCAAGAAAAAACCATGTTCAATCTCTTGATGTTTTAAAAAATTATGTACTGTAAGCACATTATTATAGATTTGGTTTCCTTCATTGTATACTGGCATAACTATTTTTATCATCTAAATACTCCCCAATCTTTTTAAAAGCTCTTCTATTTTAAACCGTGTTAATATAAACAATATTATAGCACTAAGAACACTAAGTATACTCCCTACTATTAAGCCTGGTGGAGTATAAGTTAGTTTAATATGATGTTGCCCTTCTTCTAAATAAGCCCCTAAGAATGCCTCATCAATCGCCAATAATGCTGTCGAATTACCATCAACACTTAAAGACCATCCCTTATCATAAGGGATACTCAACATTAGCACTCCTGCCTCACTCACATCAATAGTACCTTCAACTAAACCATTTTCCCATGTTGTCACTTGTAGCTCATTATCTTTTAATTTATTAATAGCAGATTCAAAAACCTCCTCATTAATAGTAGCCACATAGATATTACCAGAGACCCCTTCACTAGTGACTTCAATGGTTACTTTGTCCCCTGCTAAGCGATAGCTATTATCAATGAAATACGGCTGATTATGTGGATAATTCCAAGTACTAACTCCTTTTACGACAATATCTTTGGCAGCTGTACAATCAACATAAACAAAGACATGTCCAGGATGTTCAATTTCTATTTCAAAAGTTGCTACACTTTCACTTCCTTTATTAGGAATGCCAAAAGCTGTATCATTAACAGTAATTTCATGAGCAGTATAATAATTATTTGTGACTGCTTTTACACTATTAAGTAAAAATAAAGATTGATCTTCCCCTGTAAGTGCACGATATAAATCATTTTGGGTTTGTATTGGATTATAGCGTGTAGACTCATAGTCTGCTATAGCCGCCGTTGCCATATAACCTAGTGATAGTGCAGTCTCATTTTCATATAAATACCAACCAACATTGCTCAAATCATAATTCTCAATAGTATTTAAGCCTTGATAGTTACTTAAATCACTTCGTAAAGCAATATATTTTATCCCCAATAAAGAATCAATCGTTGGCATAAAACTTCGATAAACACTACTATTAATACCATTAGATTCATAACCTAAATTCTTCATAGTCTTTGTAGTAGTATAGTAATACGTTGAAGCAAATGATGAAATTCCTTCATAATTAAATAATGCAGAATCTTGGAAAGTCATTAAAGGTAACATTTCAGAGCGATAAAATGAATCTGTACTCAATTCATTAAATGCTCTAGCAACATGTTGTCGACCACTGTTTTCTTCACTTGTCCAATTTCCTTGGCTACCATAGCCTTCCTGTTTATCCATTTGAAAGCGATGAATGCTAGACTGTGATAATACTTCCATAATCACCACAAACAAAATAAGCACGGAAGCAACTGCAGTATGTTTTGTAATGCTACTATATAAAATAACTACAAAATACAAACTGATAAATAACAAGGACACAAACAATACTGAAAAAGACAATCGCTCATCCGAAACAACATCCACCAACATTAACCAAGCGCTCATTACCGCTGCAGTCTTTAACAAGGTTTTAGTAGAAATTGTTTCTATATACTGCATCAAATCACAGGTCATAATCAGTAACACAAACGACCAAATAAAAGAATAGCGATAAGGTAAATCATTAGGTGCATGAAAACCATGCCATATTAAATCTAAACGATTAATAGTAAAACTTAAAGCTAATAAAACTAATAAAGCACCATAAACTATTCTTCGTCTAACAGGAATAGCTTTTGTAGTAAAATATAGAAAACCACTTACTAGAGCCAAAATTCCACAACCTATGTTGGCATAATTACCTGAGCGTATAGTCAAGGTAGTATTATATAGCATTTGCGTTGGAATATTAAATAGTGGCATTTGTGTATTCCATGCCGGCAGTGTATCATTAGCTGCACTTGTACCTTGTAGTCCTAAAACCACTGGTAAAGTAATAAGAGCCGATAAGCCCCCACCTAGCAAGCTTGCCACTACAAAAGTAATAAATCCTTGCATTATTTCTTCTTTTGTACGTTCTTCTTTAAACGCCCACACTAACCAATAAAGCGCTAAAAAGATGCACACAATAAAAGCCATATAGAAATTTAAGGCAATGGTAATTGCAAGCGTGACGCTGTAAAGAACCATTTTTTTAGTTTTTAACATTCTTTCTAGTAACATTACGCATAGTGGTAATAAAATCAATACATCAAGCCACATAATACACCAAGAATAAGCTAGGATAAAAAACATTCCTGAATACATAACTCCACAAGTAATGGTAGCTATGTGTTGTCTATTAAACAAATACTGTGCGCATGCCGTAAATGCAGCCCCACATAATGCTATTTTAATAATTGTAATCAACATAAAAGCTTGTGGTAAATATGCTGTAGGAAAGAACACCAACAACAAATTAAAAGGACTTGCTAAATAATATCCAAAAAGTGGAAGAAAATTAGTTCCTAGTCCGATTTGATTAGTATAAAACCAACTGCCATCCCCCATTAATAAAGCCTTTAAATCAGCTAACATAGGTGTATATTGTCCCCACATATCCACCATCATAATGTTGTTGTCACCCCAAGGAAACATTGAAGCAAAAACAAAGGCTAAAGTTGCAATACTTGCCGATATAATCCCTGAAATAAGTGGATACATCCATTTTGCCTTTTTTTGTAACCTTCTTTTTTGTATCAAGATAACGCTTAAGGAAGAGGAAAAAATTAAAAGTAACCCACTCCCCATAAAATAAGTTATTTGACCAATAGCATTTTCTTTAAATACCTCTTGTGTAACGACCACTTCATACATAGCTGATAAAAACAATAAAATTGCTGCATTTAAAATAATCGCCAAGATTAATATATTCTTTCTTTTCACTGAAACCTCCATATACTAATAACATAATTAGTATACCATAGACACCTTATACTAGCTATATTTAATAACATCGACTAATCTTCAAAGTATAAGATAAGCTATCTTTCCACAAGCAAATTACCTTACTATATGAACTAAATTTATAAACTATTGAAATACAAAAAAAGGGAGCATTACTTTCGTAATACTTCCTTTAGATAACTCATGGAGCGGGTGATGAGAATCGAACTCACGTAGTCAGCTTGGAAGGCTGAAGTTCTACCATTGAACTACACCCGCAAATAAAAAAAATGGCGGTCCGGACGGGAGTCGAACCCGCGATCTCCTCCGTGACAGGGAGGCATGTTAACCACTACACCACCGGACCATTTTTAGCTTGAACACCACTATATTCATAATGGCGAAGAAGGAGGGATTTGAACCCTCGCGCCGCTTGCGCGACCTATACCCTTAGCAGGGGCACCTCTTCAGCCTCTTGAGTACTTCTTCAGCGCTTATTTATAATACCATAGTGTATTATGCTTGGCAAGTATTTTTTTAATTTTTTTTCATACTATTTTATTCTTAAAAAAAGGGTATTTTTCTATACCCTTACTTACTCTTGAACACCTATTGCCAAACTCACCTTAATGGCTTCATCCATCTTACTTATTGTTTCACCATCTAGACTACAAATCCATGCACCTAAGCGTTGTTTATCTATTGTTCTAAGTTGTTCCAACAAAATCATAGAAACGCGTTCTAACGAAATAGAGGGTATCATTACATGCGTTGGTATCGGAGGTTTTGTAAGTTTTGTTGAAATCGGCGCTACGATCAAAGTCTTAGAGAAACGATTGCCTTTATCGTTTTGAACAATAACCACCGGTCTTACTCCTCCTTGTTCACTACCTACACTGCCATGTAAATCAGCATAATACACTTCTCCTCTTTTAATCATTATTTCATAACTGATACTTGCATACTTTCTACAACTTGAAGCATTTCATTAACTGATAAATCTTGAGAATATACAGAGGTTTCTAACTGACTGGAAAATACTGTCAATTTATTACCGTTATAATATCCAATCATCCCTAATCCTTCTACAAGCTCCCCCTCTATTTCTTCAATTACTAATTCCTCAGCATTCACCGCTTCACTTTGTACCACAGTAAACTCTTTATCCCCACTAAATTCCATTACATGACTTTCGCTTCCATCTTGAACGCTTACCGTACTAGAAGTTAACTTAGAATCAAAAACAGCCATGGGATATAATGGTAACTCAATTAAACCTGTGTAACTACTTGTAGGTGTTTCTATACTTGATTTTGGTGTATCAAAAGTACCATCTGGAAATACCTCATCGTAATTAACAACACTAAAATCCATTTGCAACCCTATTTGATCATCACTATTGTACGCTACTAAACTAACCGGTTTTAACTCTGAAGTCATTCGTATTTCTTGTCTAACCAATGTTGGAGAACTTGGATAGTTTGCATCTGCTTCAATTAAATATCCACCATTTTCACTACTAATTTCACATTCTGCATTTATTATATCAAACATCGTCTGTAACAAATAAGGTTTAGGGCTATTTAAAGGCCACTCTCCTTGAAACTTAAATACTTGATTCAGTGATGGAGTAATCACAAATACACCATCATCATTTTTTAAAATAATTTGTTCCTGATTAAGAGCTTTATCAATCATACTGACTTTAAAATATTCTTTATCCCCGTCTTTCATCCAAGATGATGTAATTAAATAGTTCTTATAATCTTCTTGATTGGTAATCTCCATATTACCCTCTAAATAATAACTAGTTAAATCCTCGGATAAATCACTCACCTTATCTTCTAGCGAATCAGGTTTCAAAAGAAAAAACATCAATAATACCACCACTACCACTGCTATAGCTACAGCTATTTTATTTTTCATACCTTCACCTTTCCTTCTGTTAGTAAAGTTATGATTTGAAATAACATTTCATGCATAGAATAAAGAAAAAAGGAGAAGAATTAATGAAAAATATTTATATGCTATCACTCTCTTTAAGCATAGTAGCATGCTTAAACTATGGTTTTTTAGCTGTATTTAAAACAAATATACTACAAAACTTATTAGCTAACTTTCCAATAGTACTTCAGTGCCTGTATTTTTTATTTGGAGTGTCCGCATTCATCAACATAACCTTATTGCATAAAAAAATAGAGTAAGAAATCTACTCTATTACATATCCTGCTTCTCTAATTGCAATTTTTGCTGAATGCAAAATATCATTATTACCCTCAATCATCACTGCTTTATTCGCTAACGATACAGAATAATCAGCACGGGTTTCAATTAATGCTAATTTGATTTTTTCAATATCCTCTTCAGAGTTTAAATTCTTAATAAAAATAATCTTTTTCATCACTATTCTCCTCTACTATATATAGTATACTAAAATAGCCTATTAAATACTACCAACTTTTGTACCATCACTGTCTTTAAAAGTAGATGCCACATAAAAATCAATATTCTTTAATTGAGCAAATTGAACACTTTCCTTCATCATTACACAAGCACCTGCCTTTACAAGCGCTAAACATTGCTCAAACGTTAAATAAGGATAACGTTTAGCCTCAGGATAATGTTTAGGATCACGCTCATATATGCCATCTACGTCGGTATAAATATACACAGGATTAATCTTTAAAGCATCGGCTAATACTATTGCTGTTTTATCACTTCCTCCTCGCCCTAAGGTACTTACTCGTCCACTTAAACTAAGCCCTATAAACCCTGGCACAATAACTACATCAACAATATTTAAATAATGTTCTATCCACATTGGATTCACTTGTAGTACTTTAGCTTTACCATAACTATCATCAGTTAATATTCCTATTTCAGTCGGAGTACAAGCATGTGCTAAAAGCGCTTCTTTTCGACATTCATTTTCAAATACTAAACTACTTAAAATTTCTCCTTGTGCAATTAGTCGATCTTTTTGATAATCAGGTAAGCATTCACTAAACTGCAATAAACTCATCGTTGAATAAGGTTCTTCCCTTCTTCCCATTGCCGAAACAACCACCACTACTTTATTTCCTCTATCCACTTCTTTTTTTATCTTTGCTATAGCATAAGCTCTATTTTTATCACTACTTAAAGATGTACCTCCAAATTTCATTATTACTGTCATTGTTTTCACCTCTAATTTAGACTATGCGCCCAGTATTGTGAGAGATAGACAATTATCACTTAAGTAATTAAAACTTCTTTGTTGTTTTCAATAGAAAAGGTGACCACAATAAGTCACCTTTCTTTTATTTGCTGGCTATTACACCAATTTTCTTTTTTTATAAACAATAAACCCAATTGCTACAAGAGAACATAAAGACATAATAAGATATAGCCACATAGCACTATAGTCTCTAGTATCAGGTATGTCAGCTTGAACATTTCCTTCATCTTCATCATGCGATGGTGGTGAATTAACTTCCAGTACATAAAAGCCTGTCTCAACGATACCATTAGAACTTTCTATTTCTATTCTGTGTTCTCCTACCCCAAGTTCTTTTATGAAAGCAGCACTTAAAGTTACTTTGGTACTTCCATCTTCAACTACAACCTTATTGTTGTTACCTGTTGTAGAATTATGTTCTTCCTTATCATTTACCTCAGTTCGAATATAATTTTCAAAAAGAGCATCTGAAATAAACACTGCCTCACTACCTATGGTAATTCGCTGATGTGCTCCTTGAATTAATTTTGGTTGGATTAACTTAAAGGTTACCTCAATTGCGGTATTCTCAGTTATATTAGTCAAAGTATGTGTTGTTGGTGATGTTGGCGTTACTTCTAGACCATTGACTAGCACTTTATCAACTTCATAGCCTGCATTCGGTGTGAAAACAAAAGTAACATTAGCTCCCTCACTAATATCATAAGCACTATCTGGAGAAATACTTCCGTTAGCTCCTGCTGATGGAGTTATCGTATGTTTAGTTAGTGCAAAATCACTTACGGTTACTGTTGCTATAGCAAAAACTTCCTTATTAGCAGCAGAAACTGCCGTTACTGCAATGCTTATTGCAGTTTCTGTTGCACTTATAGTAAGTAATCCGTTGTTATCAATTTGAGTTGCATTATCATTGTTACCACTAACTTGCCAAACTACCGCTTGTGATGGATTTCCTTCACCTACTATTGATGCTGAAAATTGTTGACTTTCTCCCTTTTGTAAAACTACATTGGTCGGTGTTAAAATTACACTCGTGGTAATGTCTTCATAATTAGCTGTTGCAGCAACTGCATTACTAGGCATTTTAAAGGTAAGTTGATTTTGAGTATTATCACTTACAGTAACACCAGTTAATGTCCAATCCTTAAATTGTTGTCCAGCAGGGGCAGCATTAGCTGTAATAGTAATATCTGCATCTTCTGCATAATTACCACCACCTACACCATTAGTTACCTCAACAAGATAAGACGGTACTTTTTCAAAAGTAGCCGATGATACAGCACTATCAAGCATGTCATTTTTAATCGCAATAGCTTTTATTGTAGTTGTTTCACTTACAGTAATTGGACCATTATACAACGTGCTACTTAGTGTTGGCTCTGTTCCATTTGTAGTATAATAAATCGATGCCTTTGATGTTAAAGAAGCTATCTCTACAATTTGATCTGTAGTAAATTTTCCTCCATCAGGCGTAAATGTTGGTGCTTCTACAGCATCTTGTATCCACCTTGCATAAATTGTAACATTTTGATCAAATGTGTGATTAGTATCAATTTTTGTGCCTCCAGTAAGGGCAGTGTACCAACCATCAAAAGAATGATTGCTTCTTATCGGAGTCGGAAGAGCATCCAGCTTTCCTTGTGGATTGGTTTTAATTGCTGTTGGGCTTATTTCAAAACCACCGTTTACATCTAGTGTAATTGTATAATTACCAAATAGTGTATTGATTAACATATTTGCATAAATTTTATGCCCCTCAGCATTAGGATGAAAATCTAAATCTGCCGCTGTCGCATTAGTTACCGTGCTTGGTGTTTCATTTGCATTTTCAAACTCAGTATAGATATCAATTAGTGTACAATCACTTAATGTACTTAAAGTTTCATTAAACCCACCTTCAGATGATAAACCCGCATCAAAAAATGCTCCAACATTAGTAAGGAAGATAATAATCCCTTTGTATGGATTATATTGGTTAGTAACAACTATCTCAACATCACTATTTTTTCCTCTAATATAATCAATCATGGATTGAACATTGGCTTTTACCAATGCATATTTAGCTTCAAATTCTGCTTCATAAGTATAATACCCATCGCCAATGATACCAATTGCAGTAAGCATTGTATTAAAGCTTCTAGGATCACTACTATTTGCTAAGGCATCTGCCACTTCATCAACTGGTAAATAAGGTGTCGTAATAGAAGAGGTTGAGTTATATTTATTAGCTACGAGGGTATAGAATACTTCCATAATATCGTTACCACCAATAGTTAACGTTATATAATCTGCAGATGCAATATCCGCATCATACTCATGATCATCTACCATCTTTTCTTTTAACTGTATCGAAGTTAATCCCGAAATACCATGATTTTTAGTCGTTGCATAACCACTTGCATTTATTAATGCTACAAAGTTTTCATTATCCATATCCGCAAGTTTATAGCCTGCTGGAATACTATCCCCGAAGGCAACAAGCGATGTGCTACTAGCTGCACTTTTTGTGAAATCCACAGTTGAAACACTACTATTCGCCATTCCTGTTTTTACTGCGATTGCTTTTAATGTTGTTGTTTCATTTAATGTGATTGCCCCACTATATGGAGTACTTGCTGTAGTAGGAGTTGTGTTATCTGTAGTGTAATAAATATCCGCATCCACTGTTGCTGAAGCTATCTCTACATTTTGTGTACTATCAAAACTACCTCCATTAGGTGTAAACGTTGGTGCTTCTACGGCTTGTATTATCACGTTTTTTGTAAAATCTGCAGTCGATACACTACTGTTAGTCATACCCGATTTTACTGCAATTGCTTTTACTGTTGTTGTTTCATTTAATGTGATTGCCCCACTATATGGAGTACTTGCTGTAGTAGGAGTTGTGTTATCTGTAGTGTAATAAATATCCGCATCCACTGTTGCTGAAGCTATCTCTACATTTTGTGTACTATCAAAACTACCTCCATTAGGTGTGAATGTTGGTGCTTCTACGGTAGGCAAGACTAAAGATAGTTGTTTTTCAACGAAAGCACTTGAAAAATCAGTTTTATTATCTCCATTTATTTGTTCATTAAATATTTTAATATTTACTGTATCACCTTCATTAAAACTACTAGGTAAAACAAAGCTAGCTGAACCACTAGCTGATGCTGATGCTAAATCCACTATTTTTGCATAATGCGTAATATTATTACTGTCATCCACTAACATAACTGAAATATATTCATTTTCACCTGTCTTTGCACCATCATATGTAAAGCTCACGCTGCGATCACTAAGAGTTAGAGTTGGCTCTTCTCTTAACGAAAACCCTCGATCTGCATCCTTCACAGTCAACTTCCATGACGTAGGTGCTGATGATGTGCCTAACTCTTCAAATGAACCTAACTCATCTGCTTTACTACCACTTGATGCAGAAGTGAAAAGCACTGTGTTTAAATCCAACTTAAACGCAGGTCTACTACCAAGATTACTTGAAGTATCAACAACTATCGTACCTCCATCAGTTCCAGATACAGCACGTCCATTGCGTAGCCACCACGATCCAGTGGTATCTTTAGCTAATGTAGAGTTGGTACCCAAATAAGAAAAATATTCATCCTGTGACAAAGGAAAAAAGCGTTGTGAATCATGACCTGTTGAAACATCATACATACTATCAGCACTAAGCGTTGTTTCTGATACTACTACCAACTCAGTACTGGATAAGTTTAAAGCACTACCGTGATAGTGTGCCATCGCATAATTCAATGTGCTATCAGGATAAGCGCGAGAGCCAACAGTCGAAAACAGTGACTCGCGTATGTTTGCTGATGAAAACATTAGCCCCTCTGCATTTAAACGCACCCATGATATATTGGTACCCACGTAGTTACCCAGCACAATCTCATCACCTTCATAAACTACAGCATCTTGTGCATTTTTTGACGAATCAAGACTACGGCTTTTAACACCATTCACCCCAAGCGCCATACTATATTCTGTATCTGCCGCATGTGCAGTTGTGCTTCCTAATTGCAACATTCCTAGCGCCATACAAAGGACTAGCAACGTTGATAAAATTTTGTTTCCTAATTTTGTTTTTTTCATAAGTTCTCCCTTTTTTGTTTTTATCGCTCTTTTTAATGCCTTGCCCCACAACTTCCTTTATGTTCAAATCCTATATACAGCTCCTTTTTTTCGACAAAGCTATACTTTTTCCATTATAAAAAAATCACCTATTAGCTACAATAGAAAAAGAGAAACCTGTCAAAAATGAAAGGTTTCTCTTTTAGTTTTATTATTCATGTAAAGTGTATCCTTTTTGACGCTCAGTTACAATTTGAAGTTTACATCCTGCATCAATAAGTTTCGTTTTTACTCTAGACACTAGAATCCTAAGGGCATTATAGTTATCAACAGAGGGATAACCCCATACTTTTTGATAAAGTTCATCACGATCTATTTGTTCTTCCTTCTTATCTACAAGTAACCATAGAAGCAATAATTCTCTTTTAGTTAAAAGTAAATCTTTACCCGCATATCGTGCTATCCCACTTACACTATCAATTTGAAGTTTACCCACAATACGCATTGGTGCTTGAGCTTGCAAAGAACGTAGTCGCACTCTGATTCTAGCGATTAAAACATCTAAATCATAGGGCTTTGTCATATAATCATCGCCACCTACATTTAACCCTTTTACAATATCACTACTTTCTCCCATAGCAGTTAAAAACAAAATGGGAATAGTATACTTTTGTTTTATTTGTTTGCAGACTTCAAGCCCATTTCCATCAGGAAGATCAATATCAAGCACGATAAGATCATACGAAGAGTTTTCAATCGCCTTAAAACAATCACTTACAGTTGAAACGCATTGAGCATTATAACCTTCGCGAGTAAGTGCCTGTCTATTGATATTATTAAGATGTGGATCGTCTTCCACAAGTAAAATATTGTTCATGATATCACCTCTTTATTTTCATATATCGGTATTATGATTTTAAACACTGCACCTTTTCTTTCATCCAAAAGTTCTATTTCACCTTTATGAAGCTGTACTATTTCTTTACATATCGCTAGCCCTAAGCCTTTTGTACCACTGGTTGTGAACCCTTTTTCGAAAATCTTATCCGCATCCCCTTGAGGTATACCACATCCTGTATCACTAACAATCAGCACTACATGTTCATTTTTTTCAGATACTTCAATTGTAAAAGTCCCATTACTCATATGTTTATTACTGTTTGTAGCAAGATTAATCATCATCTGCACAAGCATTTCTATATTACCTAATATGATTTGATTAATGTTACCTTTAATCACAAAGTGATTGCCTTTTTTCTCTAAAAGTCCCTTGCATATAACTGAAACATAGCGTAAATACTCTGCGACAGACATCTCATTTAATATTGCTTCAGAAATTGGTGTGGATGGCATCTCCATTAGATTGGATACAAGTTCAGATAACCTTTTAGCCTCTGCAGAGATAACTTTTAAATTAAGGGTTGTTTCAGCATTTACTTCACCGTTTGTAATTTGACTACCTGTAAGTTGGGCATACCCACTCATAATAGCAAGTGGAGTCTTAATCTCATGAGCCATTTTATGGAAAAAATCTGTTTTCATAGTATTAATCCGTTCCAAGGTAGCTGCATTTTTTGCAATCTCTTGTTCCCTGTTTTGCAAATAAGCCAGTTCGCGTTCAGTACGTGAAAACTGTAACGTAAGTGCTATCGCATTAAAAAATACAATAAGCATAGTAATATAAGGTTGTACATACCAAGAAAACCCTTGATAAGTAAATGCTTCAATAAACCATATCGCTACCATAATCACAGTACTTAATCCTACTATAAGGTTTTCATTATTATTAAATAATTTTTGTCGATAACTTTTGTATAAAATATAGCATGCAACGACAAGTAAAAGCACAGAAATGATGGTTCCAATAATAAATATATACTGCGTATATATTGTCGAGGGCATAAGTATATAGTAGATACAAATCATTCCTAGCCCGCCAAAGAAAGCATATTTGAGCCATTTATCCAGCTTAAGATTCAGTACCGATAATGCATGGAGACTTAGAAAAAAGTAGAATCCTAGATGAGATACATATTCAATTTTATGTAAGGCATACCATGATAAATCAGGCAATAATACCATGATATCTTTACTGAAATAAATAGCATAACGCAAAGCAGCACAAAGACAAGTTAGCGCAAACCAAAGAAAACTAATTCTTGTGTTATAACTTAAAAACATCCCAAGAAAAAATAACACAAAGGCTAATAAGATGCCAAGGATAATGCCATTACTTAAAAACTCAGCTCGATTTCGCTCTACAATTACTTGTTGTTCCGCCAAATAAATATCTTTCAAAAAACCATATTCATGATTATGATAGGCGACTTGAATGATTATCTCGGTGGTATTAGTTGGAGGTGTAAAATATAGCGAATAATAATCTGTTTTAGGCACAAACTGTACTTTATCATCACTAATTTGTCCTATCTCGTAGAGTAATTCACCATTCACATAAACCTTTTGGGCATAATCTGCA
The DNA here is from genome assembly GCA_964370435.1 of uncultured Holdemania sp. Lineage (GTDB taxonomy): Bacteria > Bacillota_I > Bacilli_A > Erysipelotrichales > Erysipelotrichaceae > CALVGQ01. The sequence goes on along the minus strand of CAYJJG010000011.1, from coordinate 25,050 downwards.
GTAAGCCCTGTAATTCCATAGGATTTATCAGCAGGTATGTTTACTAGTATGCGATAAGTACCATATTTTTCTTCAGAATTAATATTTATATCTGGTGACAATAAAAAATCTTTAGATTCATATAATGCTCCTGGATACCAAATTGCTAATTGATTATTAAGTGTTATCGCTTGTTCCCCTAAATCTATTTGCTCTATCCCTGTATCGTCTACCTCTGCCGCGCCAGGTCTAATACCCATAATCACCAAATAAAATAGTGAGACAATTATTAAAAGGCAAATTGTTGTTATAACAAAATGTTTACCAAGTAGTTCTCTCTTTTTATTCTCTATAAACATACAATTCTGCCCTTTCTTGTTACGGTATAAACAAATCCTTAATCAATAGCCCCTTATCCTCAATGTCAGATTTACTATGAGCTATTTTACACTATTCTACTTTAATTTTTACTTCATATAGTTTACGTAATCTACCCTATTTTACTATGTTGGTATGCGATTTGCAAAAATAAATACTCTCTATCTACAAAAAGCATTAAAAAACTACACTTTAAAGTGTAGTTCTTAATTTATTATTCAACAACAGTTTCTAATGCAACTTTCATCATATTAGTAAAACTATTTTGTCTTTCTTCTGCAGTTGTTGCCTCATGAGTAATAAGATTATCTGAAATAGTTAATAAACATGCTGCTTTTTTATTTAACTTTTTAGCATTCGCAAACAATGCAAAGCTTTCCATTTCAACACAGTCTACTCCATGGTTATCAACTAAACCTTGAATGTAATCACCGTCACGATAAAATACATCTGATGAATGAATAATTACTTCACTTACTGGTATAGCTAACTTTTCAGCACAAGCTTTAATTTTATCATTTAAACTTTGTGTTGGTTTAATATTATCTTCTTCATAACCATATGCTGTTTTAGCATAAGTAGATTCACTAAAAGCACTTGAACCTAATACTACTTGGTATAAATCTAACTCTGCTTTATATGCCCCTGCAGAACCAATACGAATAATACTTTCTACATCATATACTGTATATAATTCATAAGAATAAATACCAATACTTGGCATCCCCATTCCTGAACCCATAACTGAAATTTCTTTGCCTTTATAAGTCCCTGTATATCCAAACATATTTCTTACGGTATTAAACTCTACTGGATTTTCTAAAAAAGTGTCGGCAATAAACTTTGCACGTAGTGGATCTCCTGGCATTAAAACGGTTTTTGCAATTTGCCCTTTAACTGCTGCGTTATGTGGTGTTGACATCAATAGTCCTCCTTTTATTACCTTAAAAGTATATCACGAACACTATATTCTTTCAATTTACAACTTACCTATTTTTTATGTACATTAAAATTGACATTAATGACTCCCCTTAGTACTATTAAAGGTAAGAAAGGATTTATATTATGATTAAATTAATTGCATGTGATTTAGATGGAACCCTAGTACCTGCTTCTCAAAAATTATCAGAAAAAACAGTAACCTTGTTAAAATCATTATCTGATCATAATATACGCTTTGTGATTGCTACAGGAAGAAGTTACGGCAATACTAAAGCATTATTAGACACCTATAGTTTTAATTTTGACTTAATTTTAAATGGTGGACATGAAACACGATATTTAGATAATACAACTTCATTACATGGTTTCAACAACCAAAAACTTAGAGACATAGTTGCAATATTAAGTAAATATGATCATACTTTAACTTATTATAGTAATAATCATCGCTATGCCACCTTAACTAAAGATAATCAATACAACAACTTACTTCGCTATTTCTCAACTATACTTAATCGTACTTTAACTAAAGAAGACTTGGCTATCCCAATGTTAAACAAAGAAGTTTATTTAACCGATTATATTCAAATTAACAGTGTAGAAGATTTAATCAACCAAGCTATTCCAATCTTAAAATTGGATATCCAAATCCTTAATAATATGGAACAATGTCTCAATGAAATCAAAACCATAACAGGCATTGATGTTTCAAATTCTTATGATTTTTTCATTGAAATAGTCCAAAGCAACTCAAATAAAGCCTTAGCTGTATTAGAGCTTGCACATAAATATCAAATTAAAGAAGAAGAAATCGCTATATTTGGTGACAGTTTGAATGATTTAAGTATGTTCAATACTTTTTCTAATAATTATGCACCTAAATCAGCACATAAAGCTATACTAGAGAAAACTAATCACTTTATAGCTGAACCCGAAGAAGATGGTGTTTATCACCAATTAATTAAGATCATTCATAACACAAATTAAACTTAAAAAAAACTGAAACTTTGTATACATAAAAGAGTTTCAGTTTTTCATTTATAACATATAATCTAAAAGTATCTAACTACACTTATAAAATAGGCTGTAAATATAAGTGCCCCTATCCCTATTATACCTAATACAAAGTAAAGATAGCCTCTAAAATGTTGGTTTCTATCGATAAAATCTATGCCTGCAGCAAATAGGCCCATAACAGAAACCACAAAAGCCATCAATCCTGCAAAAACATAATCTACAATCTCTGTATACATAAGGAAGCCAAATACAATCAAACATACCCCTAAAATTATATGAACACGATCAAGCATTTTCCTTTGTTTTTTCGATAATTTTTTTATCTGTTTCATATTCGTGTCCCTCTTTATTTAATTAAAGATTAATTATGCTAAATAAAGCTATTTAATCTTGTCCTACTCTTTAATAATTAAATCGTAACATCTATTATGCTATCTTTCAATCTACATCAATATAAATTAAGCCATATACTGTATTTGATTAAAAGCTGAGCACACAAATTTTAAATTAGGTACACTTTATATTCATTACCCTATCAAAACTAATACCTTAAGGTCTATTAGGTCTTTGTTGCTGCTGACCACGCTCAGTAAGTGGACTTACTTCATTTCCGTTTTCATCAACTACTGTTCCGCCTGAAATGCTATATAGACCTGTCACATCAAGCTCACTATCTCCACCTGCATAAATTGCATTAACCTCAATAATGATTTCCCCGCCTTCTATAGTTAAATCACCATTAGAGTCAATCCCATCACCTTGAGCTTTAAGCGAAATTGTTCCATCTGTAATTTTTACGTAGCCTGTTTCACTTCCTGCATTGATAGCATCATCAAGTACATTTATGGTAATATCCCCGCCATTTATAGTAATCGTTGACCCTTCAATACCCTCATAGGCATCTTCAACAATTAGATCTATATCATTTATCACTAAATCAACATCAGCATGAACCGCATCATCACCTGAAACAATAACAAAAGTGCCGCCATTTATTGTTAAATTGTGATTAGCATGAATGGCATCTTCATAAGAAGAAATTGTAAAATTTCCATCATTCACTATTAAATTAAGCGCTTTAAGACTTTTCATACTATCTTCTAATAAATCCGTTGCTTGAACAGTATCACCTGCTCCTTCACCTTGAGTGATTTCATTTAAAACCTCAACAAAACCTCCACCACTGGTGATATTAAATGTTCCTCCATCAATTTGTAAAATTTGATCAGAACTAATACCATCATTTTGAGCATCAATTGTAAAATTACCACTGATAATAATGATATTCCCTTTATCAAGTTCTTGTGAATTGGATGTTTTTAGTCCATCTTTCCCAGCTGTTACAGTAAGGTTGCTCTGTGAAATAGCAAGGAAATCCTTACCAACAATTCCATCTTCAACTGCATTCACTATAATTGTAGCACCTTCTATTACTAGGTCATCACGACTATTAATTCCATCTTGATACCCTGTTGTCACATTCAAAATTCCATCACCTGTGATAACTGTATCTGCTTTTGAGTAAATTGCAGCAGAAGGGAATTCTGTGTCGGTTGTAGTGATTTCACCTTGAGTTACACTGTTTTCGCCTTCAAGAACTATTACCACATCTTTAGCTTCAATAATATTTATCGGTGTTCCTGATTCACTTTCAATATTTGCATTATTTAGCACTATATATACAATTCCATCATCGGTATCTTTATTAACATTTACTGTAATAGTGCTACTAGAGTAATCGCCTGTGAATTCATAAGTCCCACTCGCAGTAATCAAAATTTCTTCGCCATCAAAAAATAGAGTACTTTCAGCTAAATCACTTAAATGATTCTCAGTGGAATAAACTGGTATAGCTGTATTCATTACACTATCTGTGCTTGTTTCAATGGCAGTATCAGGTTGAGTGGTAGCTTGTTCTTGTTGGTTATAATCATAATCTATTGTAGTATCGTTATCGCTAGTTGTCGTGTTACAACCAGCTAATAAGAGCATCGTTAATGCTATTAAAATTGTTATGTGTTTTTTCATATCATGGTCCTTTCTATAGTCCATTTATAAATGACTCGTGTGCGCCAATTATAATTTCCAAGTTCCCATTTCTACACCTTAGTTCATCAATAAACTGTTTTTCAAGATCTGTATCAATGAGCTCAATTTCATAAGTTAGCTTGAAAAGACTACACATAGCTGTTGTTTTCGCCGATATTAATTTTGACTTTCTAGTAAATACTTTGAAGATATCATCAAAAACATTAGTATAATTAAGATTTTCCGGAATAGTAACATGCAGTGTGCGAGCACCATTTTCTTTTTCTTCTGCAAAATTTGAAATATTTAAAATTAATGCAAAGATACAGGCAATAACAGAAAAGACTACTGCGAATGCAATGTATCCCATCCCAATTGTAAGCCCTGTACACATTGCAGTAAAAATAGCAATAATTTCCTTTGCCGTCCCTGGCATTGAGCGAAAACGCACTAAACTAAATGCCCCCGCAACAGCAACACCTGCACCAATATTTCCATTTACCATAATGATAACCATAGTAACCGATATCGGCAAAAGTGCTAAAGTAACTACAAATCCTTTAGAGCTTTTTTCTTTAAAAGAATAGATTTTTGCTATAAAAACACCTAAAACTATAGCTGTTATCATGCAAATAAAAAAGTTTTCAAAAGAAATATCCAACGTTGAAGTTGTGTTGAAAATTCCGGCGAATATATCATTAAACATTATTTGACCTCCTTATACTGCTTATAAATTGTGGCATAAAGTATGTCTGATATGCTGTTCCATACTTAGAAAATGAAGTTTTATAAATTTTATTATCACCTAAAAACTGCAAAAACCAATTGGGTAGTCCCCTAACTGTTTTCACCTCAAGTAGAACATAGTTAGTAGGCAAAACTTCCATATCATCATCACTGCTAAAAAGTGAAACATCACTGCTTCGTGCCCTAATGTTAAAATCGAATGTTAGCCTAAAGTTTTCATCTAGCGTAGAGAAAAAAGCTTCCCTTTCATAAGATAGATATACTTTTGGCTTTATTTCATCATAGCTTTTTTTGAAATAATCAATCTCACGAAGTATCTGTGATTGCTCAACTGTCTTTTCACCAGTACATAGATAGGAAAAAACTTTGCTTTGCTCTGAATAAACCCTTCTTTTATAGACTATCCCATTGAATTTCTTTTTAAGTTCTATAAAAACAATAGTACTCTCACTAGGTTCACCATAACAGCGAATACGAAGTTTTTCTTTATACTTCGGTTTTTCTAAAGAGTGTCTTATTACTCTATAATCCTCAGTATCAAAATAAATATTAGAAATTTTATGTCGTCCATATTGGTCTAGTTGCATTTCATTTGGCATTGCAGTTATAAGCAACCCGTATTGTTCTTTAGTTAGTTTATATTTAAGTTCATATCTTTTAAAATTCGTTGTTACCATACTTATCACTCCTTTTATGAATCATACGATTATTACACAACTATAACCTTAAACATACCTAAAAATCTTGAATTTACTTCTTTTTTTATTATACCATCAATATTGATTTCAATTATGATAGTTCTTCAATCGATAAGAAACTATAAAAGAATTGCTTAAAAGCACTTGATTGATGCTATACAAGTAATAGCTACTATATAAAAAGACGTATATCGCTATGATATCGTCCTTTTGCATAGATAATTATAAAGTTTCTTTATAAACATGAGTTTATTTTTTATTGATTAGAATGTATTTTTTGTCCTGATAAGTTTCCTCTAGAGCACTTACATAATATTCACTATCTTTTACAAATTCAAATCCACATTTTTCGATTACTCTTTGTGATTGCGCATTCATTGTAAAATGTGCTGTAGATAGCGCCTCTAATTTTAATTCATCAAAACAATAAGTCATCATAGCTGTTAAGGCTTCAACCATAATACCCTGGCCCCAATAATCTTTAGATAGGACATAACCAACTTCTTTAACTTTAAGATTTTGATATCTAAAATCTTGATTAGCCCATGATAAATGTAGTCCTATTGATCCAATTACTTTATTATTTTCTTTATATTCTATAGCAAAAACTTCCTTTTTTGCAATAAAATAATTCAAAATAACTTCACTCATTGAAATTGACTGATGATGTTTCCAACCTGCCATTTCACCAACACCAGGCATAGATGCATATTCATAAAAATCATTTAAATCTTCTTTTTTCCAAGGACGTAGTATTAATCTATCCGTCTTTAAACAGGCATTTTCTATATTTATAATAACATCCATCTTGTACCTCCTAAACTAACTTCGTTGCTCGAACTAAAAGCTTTACTTTTTCTAAATCCGCAACATCGTATTTTTCACCTTCTTGATTATTACTTTTCGTCTTGATGCTAGTATCATCAGTTAGCCAAACCTTGCATGAAGAATGTACTTGTGTGATGTTGGCTTCCTTCATAATCTTAGCAGCATTAGTTTCATTAACACCAGCTCCTGCAAGGAGTTCAATTTTACCTTTATATAGCTCACTTAAATGTTTCAACATAGCTATACCCTCAGGTGCCAACTCATATTGTCCACTCGTTAAAACACGGTCTACCTTACATGCCACTAAAGCATCCATAGCTGCTATTGGATCAACAGTGCAGTCAAATGCACGATGATACACAGCCTCTTTATTATAGCTATGAATTAAGTCGCACATTTTAGCTGTGTTTTGTTCATCAACGGTGCCATCTTCACTTAAAAAACCAAAAGCTAAACCATCAGCCCCAGCTTCTAAAAGTATCTTAGCGTCATCAAACATTACATCTTTTTCGATTTCGCTATAACAAAATCCCGATGAGCGTGGCCTAACCATTGCTACTATCGGTATATTTACTTTTTGTTTAGCTAGCTTTAGTGAAGCTACACTAGGCGTTAATCCACCTAACTGTAAAGCACTATTTAACTCGATACGATCAGCTCCACCTGCTTGCGCAACAATACAATCTTCCACACACCCACAACATACTTCAACCATACATTATCCTCCGATATTTTTTACGTTTATTATTAATAAAACTTAAATAATTTCAAGTTTAACCTTTGTAGTTTTCTAAAATATTAGTATCAAAAGAAGTAATTGTTTTTTCTCTTCTTCTTTGTCTTGAAACAGCTTGTTTAATTAGAGCATCCATTAATGCAGTAAAATCCACATTTTCTTCTTGCCATAAATAAAATGCCAACGATCCTGGTATAGTATTAATTTCATTTACATAGATTTTTTTAGTTTCATTATCCATCATAAAATCAATACGACAAACTCCACTTGCCCCCATAACACTAAATGTTTTTAATGCTAATGATTTAATTTTATTAGTTTCCTTTTTATCTAATGGTGCTGGAACCATTCTAGCTGTACTCGCCATACCACCAGATTTACAACCATAAGCTTTAGCACCTTTGCTTGCTTTGCTTCCGCCTTTTCCACCATTTAAGTATTTTGCTTTATAATCTAAAAATTCACTATCTGCTGTTCCAACTTCCTCTAATACGCTGGCTTTAGCTTCATATATATCGCCCAATACCGAGCAATTAATTTCCCTTAAATTTTGAATCATACCCTCGATAACTACTTTAGCATCATACTGACTTGATTCTTTTATTGCCTCTATTAATTCTTCTTCATTATGGGCAATTTCGATACCTATACTAGAACCCAAACATGCTGGCTTAACAATCACTGGATAACCAATTTTTTCAACTTTCTTTAGTACACTACTCTTTTCTTGTTCAAATTGATGTGCATACACCCATGTCCACGGACATATAGGAAGTCCACTATTTTCAAGAATATGTTTCATCATTACTTTATCTTGTCCACATGCTGCCGCAACTACATCACAGCCTGCATAAGGTAATTTAAGCATCTCTAATAACCCTTGAATCGTTCCATCTTCTCCATTAGTACCATGCATAATTGGAATAGCTACATCAATAGTAACTACTTCTCTTTTAAATAGATCAAACTTCAGTGGTTTAATATACACTGTATTGTCCTTTTTAACTAGGGTAACTTTGGGTTGCTTTTTCTTCAATACCTCTAAGGAACTAAACATTTCAGCAGTAGGAATAGCTTCAAAATAATGAATTTCTCTTTCTTTAGAAACATAAAGTGGAATAACCTCCAATTTCTCTTGATCGCATGCATTCATCGCTTGAATAGCTGAAATAATACTCACCTCATGCTCAACAGATTCTCCACCAAATAATATCGCTACTTTTATTTTCAATGTAATCACTCCTTAGTCTTTAATTATTATACTGCAAACTTCAAAAAAGTACTACTAACTTATTTTATTTTATAAACTCAATCTTTCATAATCAACAGTAATCCATTAAGCACCACAATCCAAAATATAAAATAAAGAAATACTTGCTCTTGACTTACCACTTGATTAGCTATCTCAATTTGCATTCCAAAAATAGTATTGATGAGCTCTTTAGCTGAATCTGGGTAATCTAAACACAACAAATTCATAGTATCTTTTACAAACAAACTCCTAAAAGAAGAAGTCATACTTCCTAAAGGAAATAAAAATACTACACTTTGAACCATTTCAGGATAATAACCAATTGGAATATAAACCCCTGTTAAAAATCCAATAATAACACCAAATAAATTACCAAATCCTGCAAAAGAAGTCATTTTTTTAAAGAAATAGGAACAAACCATCAATAATAAGGCACTTATATATGATGCTAATAATAAATATCCCATGCACTGTAAAATAAAGGAAAGCTTATATTGATAATCATAGAGTGATTTAAATAACACTAGCACAATAAAAAAAGTCATCATTGTCGCAATAACAGAGACTAACATACTCGCAAATACATACGATTGTATTCTAGCAAAATTAGAAAGTGGAGCTACTTTGAAATCTGCTATTACATTGGATTCTTTATCTTTTACCAGAATAGAGCTAATTGGAATACAGGTAGTTGATGCTATCACAATGAGAAGTCCACCAACCATAAGAAAATCAGTAAATTGTTCTGAGTAGTTACTTACGATATACATATCTTCTATAGCTGTTAATGTAAAATCCCTAATAAACATAAAATATAAACATAAAATAACTACCACTGAAATAACACTAATAATCCAGTGTAATGGGTCTAAATAAAACATCTTTAAATGACGCGGAATTAATCTCATAAAGTTACCTCAACTTGTGTTTCATTTAAGAATATTTCTTCTAAAGATGGATTTTTTAATTCAAATGAATTTAGATGTCTACCTAATCTATGAAGCATCACTAAAGCTTCCCTCGCATCTTTTACTTGTATTTGATATTCTTTCTTTTCTTCTTTAATATATAGTCTTTTATCTCCATAATGTTGAAGTAAAGCTGCAGGGGTATCTGCCATAATTACTTTCCCTTTATTTAACATACAAATAAAATCCGCATATTTAGTAGCCTCCTCCATGTAATGAGAGGAAAAGAAAATAGTTAAATTTTTTTCACGTTTAAATTTTAAAAGTTTCTCCCACACTAAGTTTCTTATATGAGGGTCCAAAGCAGTAGTAGGCTCATCCAAAATTATTAAATCTGGTTGATGAATTAATGCTCTTGCAATCATCACCAATCTTTTTTGACCACCAGAACAGTGTTGATATTTCTTATATAATATCGCTGATAAATTCATCTCTTCTGCAAGTTCTGCTATTCTTTTCTTTATCTCTTGATGACTAAGTTTATATAAGAGCGCTCTTGAATACAAATTATAATAAACACTCAACTGTTCATCTAAAGTATTATCTTGAAAAACTACCCCTATACGCATTTTTATTTTTTGTTGATTAATAAAAAAACTTTGATTATTAAATGTTACTTTACCAGATGTTGGATAGAGCATCGTTGCTAAGATTTTCATTGTTGTACTTTTTCCTGCTCCATTAGGACCTAAAAATGCATAAATTTGACCTTTATTTACTTTAAAACTAATATCATCTACCGCTACATAAGAACGATATTTTTTAATAAGATTATCTACTACTAATATTTTACTCATCTTGTTCACCCGTAACATTATATGAACTTATACTATTACCTATGCTTAGTACTCTTTAAACTTATATAAGTTATACTTGTTAGAGTTGTATTTTAAGGTATTTCATTGTACTATTGCTAGTATAAGGAGACCTTTAAATGAACATTGATCAAAAAACATTAAAACAAATAAAACCATGGATAATATTAATACTATTCTGTGCGTTTTTAGTACTAATTCTTATAAATTCTAATAGTATTACATCTTTTTTATCAAAATTTTTAGTTTTATGCTCACCTTTTTTCTATGCTATAGTTTTTGCTTATATTTTAAATATTCCAATGGTAAAGTTTGAATGCTTATTAAAAAAACATTTAAAGCAAGATACCTTTTTATATAAGAGAATAAGAGGTATTTCAATAAGTTTAACAGTAATATTAACACTTACGTTAATCAGTGTATTATTAAGTATCATTGTTCCACAGTTAATAAATAATGTTGTTTTGTTATCTAATAATTTAGTTAACTACATTATCAGTATTACCAATACTATAAATCAATTGTTTATTCAATTAAATTTAGAGGAGAGCCTCATTAATGTTAATCCTGATATTATTAATCAATATATCGATTCAATTTCTAGTAATTGGGAAGCTATCTTGCAGTCAGCCACAACTTGGGTAAGTGATGCTGGAGAACTTATTTTAAAGAATGCTGTATCCTTTACAATTTTATTTGGTAATATCTTTATGGGTTTTATGATGAGCTTATACTTACTATCAAGCAAAGAAATTTTACTAGTACAATTTAGAAAAATAGTAGCAGCTATCTTCCCTTATAAAGTAGCAAAAGCTTTATTTGATATAGCAGAGCGTGCTAATGATATTTTTGGAAATTATATATCTGGGCAGCTTTTAGAAAATGTGATTCTAGGCTCATTAATATACATAGGTATGATTGTATTTAATCTTGGAAATGGTTATGAAGTCTTAATCGCAGTGATTGTAGCTATCGCAAGCATTATTCCAATTGTTGGTGCTGTGTTTGCGATGATATTTGGTTTCTTGTTGATTTTAGCAACAGATCCATTAGAAGCAATACTATTTGTGATATTCTATCAAATTGTTCAACAACTGGAAACTAATTTAATATATCCTAATGTGGTAGGTAAATCAGTAGGTCTTCCAGCAATATGGACATTACTATCGATTGTAATATTTGGTGGTTTATTTGGATTCTTTGGTATGTTAGTGGCGGTGCCTACAACAGCCTTAATATATACGTTATTAAGTGAATTAGTACACTGGCGTCTTAAAGAGAAACAATGTACAGTAACACAAACAGAAATAATAAGCGAGGAACATAAATAATGCAGTCTGATTTTAAAGTAGTATGTGTTGATCTTGATGGAACTTTACTTCCACGCACTAAAAAAATCACACAGACTACTGTAGATTATTTAGTAAAGTTACAAGAGCGAGGAATTAAAGTTATTGTATGTACTGGAAGAAATCCATTAGAAATTAAAGAAATTGCAACACTACTCAAAAGTGCAGAAAATAAAAGTTATATGGTTAGCTGCAATGGACAATTTATCGAAGACTTTAATACGGGTATCCCGATTGAAAATAAGCGTCTATCACAAGAAGATTGCATCAAAATTTTTGATTTAGCAAAAAAATATAACATCCTTGGTTTTGTTGATAACGACAGCGAATTTTATCAAACCTTAAGTATCAGAACTATTCCTTTACTTATTAAACGTTACATTAAAGTAATCAGAAACTTAGGTTGGGTATTTAAACAATTCGCAGGAAGAAAAATCATATACACTTTTAATCCTCAAAAGTTTGTAAAAAATGGATTACGTAAAATAGGTTTTTATGGTGAATATGCTGATCTTCAACAATTTTCAATACAATTAGAAAAGCAATTACCTAATCAATTTTCCAGAATGTTTATTTCTAAATCTTGGTTTGAAATCATGGATATTCATGTATCAAAGGGACATGCAATACAACAATTAAGTGATCTTATTCACATCCCTCTATCGCAGTTTATAGCTTTTGGAGATGGTGAAAATGATATTACCATGCTTGAATCCGCTGGTTGGGGAGTGGCTATGGATAATGCTCTAGATAGTGTTAAAGCTATTAGTGATGATATTACGCTTACTAGCGATGATGAAGGAGTTATTCATTATCTTAAAAAAATTGGATTATAAAAAAGTCGAATAATCGACTTTTTTTAGTTATTAAATGCATCGGGTAAATCATTCTCTAATAAAATTGTATCTAGTGGTGTAGCTAATTTATATACTAAGTTAAATGCTTCTTTTACTGTTTTAACTACATGGACATTATCCATGTTATAACCACTTTCTTGAAGTCCCAGCACAATTGATTTAGTTTGATTAATGCCAACTAAGATAACAACATCTGCCTTATCTTTCATTTGACTACCAAATTGTTTATTAAGTTCTTCTTGTTTTTCTCCTAAATCTATCATACCTGGAGTAACAATAAAACGCTTACCTTCCATCATTTTTAATACATCAAGCGACATTGAAGATCCTACTGGATTAGAATTAAAGGCATCATCAATAAAGTTATATCCATTAATCTTTTTCATTTCAAGACGATGTTCCACTGCTTTCATTTTCTTAACTGCATTTTGAAGCTTAGGATAGTCTATATTCATCGTTCTTCCTATGGCGATCGCTGCTAAAATATTAGTAATATTATGTTCCCCTAATAAACTAGTTTCAAAAGCTACTTGTTTATTTTCGCGGTCAACCACAACAAAACGTGATCCTTTATTAGTATATTCAATATTAATAGCACGATAGTCAACATCTTCTTCATTAATCCCATACCATAGCTTTGTACAGCTATTTTTAATATCATATGCCTTGATGAATTCATTATCTTTATTTAAAACAGCGACACCATCAGCAGGTAACATTTCTACCATTTTCATTTTTTCAGTTATGATGTTTTCCATAGTTTTAAAAGTTTGTAAATGCTGTGGTCCAATCGATGTTACTACACCATAATGAGGGTTTATAAAATTCATTAATTTTTCAATGTCACCTACATGGTCAGCCCCCATCTCGCAAATGAATACTTCATGCACTGCTTTTAATTTATTTCTAATAGTAATCGTAATACCCATTGGAGTATTAAAAGAAGCTGGTGTCATTAAACTATAAAACTCTTCTGATAAAACAGCTTGGACAATATTTTTACTAGAAGTTTTTCCATAACTACCTGTAATCCCAATGATTTTAGCAGGATGATCTTTTAAAATCTTTTTAGCAAGAGACATATAGTATTCTTTTAGCTTGTTTTCAAATGGTTCACTAACTATTACCATCACAAATACTAATCCCCAATTTACCCATGTGGCGATAAGTGCCGTAAGTGGCCAAAAGGCCATTGGTAAAATCCATATGAGTAACGATAACCACACTACATTCAGGATTAACATCACTACTGCTTGTCTTATAACTCTAGTAGTGATATGCAATGGTTTAATGTATTTTTGTGATTTTTTACTCTCTAGTACAAAACTTACAAAAGCATGAAGCAACAATAACCATGCTAAAACAATTAAACGAATAACGACATTATCAATAAAGAATGTCAGTATAATAAGAATTGAAGAAATTAAGGCAATAAAATCCAATTTATAGGTTCTTATTTGTTTTTTCATCCATTCTTTTAGACGATCAATTTCATAACGATTTTGTTGAAGCATGTGTAAAATATGCTTTGTTGGAATCATCATATAAATCACCATTATCAACATGAAACTACAATTTAGCACTAAGTTTACCATCTTTTAATTCTCCTTATTTTCTAAAAATATTGTAATACATCGATTGAAACGATCCCATTGATTAAAATAAGCATAGTGATCATCATTTTCAAATATTGCAAGCCCTGCATTTGGCATGAGTTTTTCCATTTCTTTTCCCATCCATAATGGTGTAGCATCATCTAATGCTCCCCACACCAAGAGTACTGGCACTGTAACACTAGAAAGTACATCTCTAACATCACTATTCACAATCTTTACAAAGGTTTCACGCATAACCCCACTACTTTGTTTATAATCTTCACTACCGAAGTAGCTTTTAAACTGCTCCTCAAAACGATTTAATACCGGAAGCTTCACAAGCACTTTAAGGGTTTTATACGTATAAGTTCTAATATACCATGCTAAATCTCTTTTTGGGCGAAGTCCTGCTGCACCTGTAAGCACCATACTATCAACTGCAAACTGAGCCGCATAATTAATCGCAACACGACATCCAAAAGAATGACCTATTATGATTGGGTCTTCAATCTTTAATTCTTTCAAAAATGATGCAAAAAAATGAGTATAATCTTCTAAATCCCATGCTTTAGTGGGATTATCTGACATCCCAAAGCCAGGGAAATCTAATACGGTTACTCTATAATTTGATTCAAAATGACTACTTATTTTTTCCATCATGGCAATATTTTGTCCCCAGCCATGAAGACAAACGATATCTTTTCCTTTACCTGTTTGCTGATAATTTACATTTACTTCATTTATTCTTATTATAGACATAGGCGCCTCCAATATAGTTATTATATGCAATTTACCCCGCAATGAAAAGTTAAAAAATAAGAAAAATAATAATATATTGCAAAATAATAAGAAATATAATATAATAAGTCTATAGAAAGGATGGATATACATGTTTAAATGGGTAGATGGTAACAATTACTTTGGCGTAGTAACAATATATCCTAATAACTTTACCTTAAATAATGTTGTTGCTAATTACTTTAAAGACTTCAGATGGTGTATAATAGGTATAAGTGAAGAAAAAAGGCAAATTGCTATTAAGCCAGTATCAAAAAGAGAAATCGATCTCAGTTTAGTACCGCTTAAGCAACTGCATAAAATCTCACTAGGAAAAGGTTATGCACGCATTTCTAATAAGTCTGTTATCGACATGATTACTTCAATGTTGAATCAAGAATTAAATGGTGTTAAATTTGCTTCACATATTGATGAAAAAGAAAATATGTTGATTATAGACCTAAGCAATCAAATCAACAAGTAAAGAAAGGAGTTATGATATGAATATGTTATATTTTTGGCTGTGGTTTAGTATTTGTATTACTTCAATAGTATTAGAAGTAGCTACAGCATCTACTTTAGTAAGTATTTGGTTTGCTCTTGGCGCTGTATTTGCGTTAGGTGCTGCGATGCTTAGTTTATCATTTGCAGTTCAAGTTTTAGTCTTCTTTGCAGTATCTATTATATTGTTTGTTACTATTCGTCCTATCTTTGCTAATAGTATGCGTGGTAATCAAGTTGCTACTAATGCTGATCGTTTGATTACAGCAAGAGTACCTCTGTTAAAAACTATACATGAACACCAAATTGGCGAATTGAAAATCCAAGGACTAATTTGGAATGCTGTATCTGTTGACAGTAAAACTATTGAAAAAGGAGAAATTGTTGAGATATTGGCAATTGAAGGTAGTAAACTTATTGTAAAAAAAATTAGTTAATTAACTAGAAAGGGAAAATTTTATGTTCGAATTTATTATTTTTGTTATTTTATTTGCACTACTTGCAGGACTACTTGTTTATGTAGTTCGCATCGTTCCACAAGGTTCCGCCTTTGTAATCGAGCGTCTAGGAACTTACAGCAACACTTGGAGAAATGGACTTCATATATTGATTCCATTTACTGATCGCATTTCTAATAAAGTTACGCTTAAAGAAATTGTTAGAGATTTTGATCCACAACCAGTTATCACAAAAGATAACGTAACTATGATGATTGACACTGTTGTTTTCTTTCAAATTACTGATCCTAAATTATATACTTATGGTATTGAAAGACCGCTTAGTGCTATCGAAAATTTAACTGCAACAACTCTTCGTAATATTATTGGTGACCTAGAATTAGATGAAACACTTACTTCTAGAGATATCATTAATACTAAAATGCGTGCTATTTTAGATGAAGCTACTGACCCTTGGGGTGTTAAAGTAAGTCGTGTTGAGGTTAAAAACATTGTTCCACCACGTGATATACAAGATTCTATGGAGAAACAAATGCGTGCTGAGCGTGAACGTAGAGAAAAAATCCTACAAGCTGAGGGTGAAAAACGTGCTGCTATCTTGACTGCAGAAGGTGAAAAAGAGTCCATGATTCTTCGTGCCAACGCTCAAAAAGAAGCAACTATTGCTGAAGCTGAAGGTCAAGCACAAGCCATGGAAAGAGTATTTGAAGCACAGGCTAAAGGTATTGCTTTAATTAATACTGCAGATCCTAGCAAGGCTTTCTTAACAATTAAAGGTTATGAAGCTTTAGAAAAAGTAGCTGATGGAAAATCTACTAAACTAATTGTTCCTAGTAATCTTCAAGACATTGCTGGTACATTAGCTTCGCTAAGTGAAATAGTTAAAGACGGAAATAAATAATGTTGTTAAGACTCCTTTTAAATAAAAGGAGTCTTTTTCATCATTTTAAAGAATAAATTAAAGCAATTATTTATAGTTTAAGGCTTGAAAAATACTAAAGATTTTGCTATTATATTATAGCGATGCCGACTTAGCTCAACTGGTAGAGCAACTGATTTGTAATCAGTAGGTTGTGGGTTCAAGTCCTATAGTCGGCACCATTTTTGCGAATGTAGTTCAATGGTAGAACGCGACCTTGCCAAGGTCGACACGAGGGTTCGATTCCCTTCATTCGCTCCATAGCAATATACAGGTAGTATTACTTTCGTAATAGTACCTTTTTTTTGCATATTATTAAATTGACCTATATAATTATAAATATAGGGTGATAAAAAATGACACTTTAATGTTATTGATCTATCACTAAACATTAAAAATAATGGAGGAATTAATATGATACGTTGGGGTGTAATCGGAGTTGGTAATATAGCAGTACGCTTTATTAAAAGTTTAAGTTACAGCACTAGTGGTAAGTTAGTTGCTATTGCATCAAAGAAAGATCATGTTCGAAAAGCTTATTCACATATTAAAACGTATGAAAATTACCAAGATTTATTACTGGATGAGGAAATTGATGCCGTATATATCGCACTTCCTAATAAACTACATTATTATTGGAGCATGGAGGCCTTAAAAGCTAAAAAAGCTGTTCTATGTGAAAAGCCAGTAACTTTAACTAAACAGGAAATTGTAGAAATCACTACCTTAGCAGAAATTGAGAATACTTTTTTCATGGAAGCTATGAAAACTAAATTTACACCTGCCTTTAAGTTACTCAAAGAAGAATTAAGCAAACTAGACCTTGATAAGCTAACTACAATAGAGATGTCATTTTGTGATGATTCCCTTGAAAGTATCGATGCAAATAGTTATTTTTTTGATATTGAACAAGGAGGCGCATGGTATGATATTGCTTCATATTGCATTTCCTTTTTGCACACTTTTATAAAAGAAGAACCTGTTTCAATACATCCTACTGTACTTTTTAAGAATCATATTGATATTGATACTAGAGTACAATTGAATTTTAAGGATAATAAACAAGCACTTATTAATATTTCTAAAATTAATCCAGCTGAACGGAATGCTTTTATTAAACTGGATGATACTATTATTAAGGTTGAAGTATTTAATAGAACAGAGTCTTTTGTAATTACTACTAATGGCATTAGTAAAGAGTATCAAAGTAAGCTTATCATTGATGATTTCTTTGCACAAATAGAAGAAGTCCATACTTGCTTAGTACAGGAGCGTATTGAAAGCAGTATACATAGTTTTGATGATATGATTAATGATGTCGAATTATTAGAAAAAGTAAGTAAAGTTATTCATAATAGATAATTTAATGTTAATATATACTAAGTTGGAGGAATATAAAATGATTATAGGTATAGGAAATGACCACGCTGCAGTAGCATTAAAATGTGAAATCATTGAGCACTTAAAAAGTAAAGGTCACACAGTTATTGATTTTGGATGCAATGAAAATGAAAAGTGTGATTATGCAGATAAAGGAGCCAAAGTAGCTAAAGCAGTAATAAGCAAAAAAGTTGATCAAGCAATTTTAATTTGTGGTACTGGTATTGGTATTTCAATTGCTGCAAATAAGGTTCATGGCATACGTGCTGCTGTAGTTAGTGATTGTGCCTCTGCACGCTTAACTAAGCAACATAATAATGCCAACATATTAGCTTTTGGATCTCGTATCGTTGGCAGTGAGCTTGCTAAAGATTTAGTAGATGCTTGGCTAGATGCTGAATTTGAAGGTGGTCGCCACCAAGGAAGAATTGAAAAAATCCACAGTGTGGAGACTACTAATGAATAGTGTTAGTTTAGCTGAAAGTTTATTTGGAAATGGCTATAGCTGCAGTCAGGCTTTATTATGCGCCTATAGCAGCCAATGTGGTATCGACCAAGAAACAGCATATAAAATAGCTGAGGGATTTAGTGGTGGCTTTGGTGCTCGCGGTGAAATCTGTGGTGCAGTATCTGCAATGGCCATGATTATTGGATTGATTAATAGTCAAGGTATCGCCAATAAAGGCGCCAGCAAACACGCTACATGTAAAATTGTGGATGAGTGCACACAGGCTTTTATAACAATGCATGGCTCTTATGTGTGTTCTACTTTAAAAAGCGAAAATACCGAAGCTAGAACATGTAAGACGATTGTCTATGATTGTGCAATGATTATAGAAGAAGAACTAAACTTAAAATAACGTAGCAATACTAATGAAAAAAGAGGCTAAGCCTCTTTTAAATTTATGCTACAGTCTGCTTTAAACTCTATTTGAGCACTCTTTCTTGCTTTATCTAAAACACGCATAACAGTTAATGAATAATCTAATAAATCATAACATTTTTGGTAATCTTTATTATCCACTATTCTAAGAAACTCTAGTACTTCATAATACATACGATTTTCTTTTTTGTGAAGACTTATTGTTTGTATTCCTTCATTTGTTACATATTCTACTTCACCACATTTACTTGGTTCGTTTATTACTCTAAAATATCCTTTTTCTCCCTGTATTTGAAGACTGTTTAGTGATCTAGAATCTTTACATGCAACTAAGCTACACTTGAAATCATCGTAATCGAGTAAGAGGGCTCCCGAAGTATCAATACCTTTAGTTTTATTGGCAAAATAATGAACCTCTTTAGGCTCGCTAAATAGCCCCATAACGAAATGTAAATTGTAGATGTTAAGGTCCATTAAAGCTCCACCTGAAAATGTTGTAGTAAACACATTAGGTGTACCTCCACTTTTAAACTCATCATATTTTCTCGAATACTGCGAGAAATTAGCCATTACCATTTTTAAATCACCTAATAGATGTAAATTTTCTTTAATCCATTTATAGTTTGGTAAATGAATCGTTGTAATAGCCTCAAATAAAAATAATCGCTTTTCTTTAGCTAAAGCTACAATTTCTTCAAGCTCCTTACTATTAGAAGAAAATGGTTTTTCACAAATGACATTTTTCCCAGCTAATAAGGCTTCTTTTGTTTGAGCTGCATGTAAGCTATTAGGTGAGGCTACATAAATGGTATCAATATCCTCATCTTGTAACATCAAATCAAAAGAAGTATACATTTTTTTTATGTTGTTTTTAGTTGCAAAAGCATTAGCTGTAACTTGTGTTCTAGAGTAACACGCTATAACACTGCAGTGCTCATTCTCTTTAACCGCATCAATAAAAGTTTCAACTATAAATCCTGTCCCTATTGTCCCAATACGCATAGCCTTACCCTCCTACTTTTTTTAAATATTCTTTGACTATAATTGTTACTCCATTTTCTTCATTACTTGGCGCGATAAAATTAGCTAATTTTTTCAAATCAGGATGCGCATTTTCCATTGCATAGCTTTTTTGTGCTAAGGGCATCAAAGAAACATCATTTAAGTAATCTCCAAAAACCATTGTTTCTTCTTTAGCTATGTCAAATTGTTTTTGAAACTGAGCTAAAGTATTTCCTTTGTTTTCACTATGATTAGTAATATCTAACCAAATAGCTGCTGATACAGTAACTTGAAATTCTTCCTCATACTCTTTGAATAATTGATAACTATTAGTTTCAGCACCATCCAAATCACAGATAGCTATTTTTAAACAATCTTCCTCTATTTTTAATAAATCTTCTACAACTTCTAGGGATGAATAATATTTTTTACATTCTTCTACTAGCTGCGGGTGATTATTTTCAATATAAGCTTTATCACTAGTGCAATACACTGCCCAACTATTTTTTATTGTGCGTGCATTTTGAATGAACTCAGGCACTCTATGTGCATCTATTTTTGATAAATAAAATGGTGTATCTTGATATGTTGCTATCGTTCCATTTTCAGCTATAATCAGCATTTTATCACAATAACCCTTAAAATAATTTTTTATATTTTGATGTTGCCTTCCCGTAGCAATCGCAAAGATAATTCCTTCTTGAATACATTTATCGATAACCTCAAAAATATCTTTGGGAAGTTCTTTTTTCTCATTTAATAATGTTCCATCCATGTCGCTCACAATTAATTTTATTTTATTTTCCAAATCTTGTTCCTCCACCTTTACCATTATACCTTAAAAAAGGGATACTTCTTATAGAAATATCCCTTTTTACTATTTATTAAATAAATCAAACACCTTTTTCATATGATATACAGCAATATTTTGTTGATCTGCATTTAAATCTCTAACTTCATCTACAGTTTTAAGTATTGCTTCCATTTTACGATAATCTCCACATCGGATTAAATCGCTGAATAGTACTACTTCTTCAGCACCAGCATTACGCTCTGCCTTTAATATGCCGTATTTCACAAACATTTCAGAAGCAAACTTTGCTAATTTTTCTGCAAAGTAAAGATCATCCATGTCAAAGAAATCATCTACTCTTTTATTAATTACTTGAATACAACCGAAGATTCTATCTCCTGCGAATATTGCAAATACCATCGCACTTTTAGCTTCAATATTAAGTTCAAGTACAATTTGACAACGTGTTTCATCCTCTGACAAAATAATACTATCATCAGGACTAACTACAAGACTAGATAAAGTAATTTTATAATCTTCGTTACTAATCAATTGAGTTATAGGATTAATGATTACACCATTTTCTGTTTCTATGTAGCATTTATCAGATACTGTCATCCAGAAATTATCTTCTGTAGATAATCTAACAATACCGTCTTCTGAGATTTCAACCTCAACTTAACCATCCACTTTTATACTAGCATAGTCTTTAATTTTGCTCAATAACGAAAATATTACCTATAAAAATTTGTTAATATAAGTAAATATTCAGCTATATTTATCATACATTTTCAATATTTTATCCTTAATCCTTACTTTAGTTTTTAAAGTTACTATTTATCGAGCATTACTCAAGCCAAGAAATATTCGTATCGTTCACAACGCTATCAATACCATAATATCCTAACACGATATCATAATCCTGTGCGATTTCACTTACAGGCAAATGATAATAACGCAAATCAATAAAAGTAACCTTATTAAAATTAGCTATTAAATATGGTGCTAAACTATGCCCATAAGAATCACTCAAAACTAATATATTCTGTTTATCTTCTTGAAATGTTTCAACTTCAACAAGGGCATGATTACCATCTAGATAATAAGTATACTGATCTTTTACTAATAGATTATCCTCATTAAAAACACTATCAGTAACGTCACTGGCTTCATAGGTAACTTGTACTCTTATATCACCACTTAGCCGTGGTCTAACAATTACATCATCACCAACCCAAAACGCCCCGCTCTTAGAGCTAAGTGAGCCACTAAAATCTTCACTTACAACCTCAAAAGTAAAATTATCAACCTCTTGACTTAAATCGTTCATTAATACACTATAAGTAACATAGCTTCCATAAGCATTAAGATGATGATCACTATTGTAATACAACTGATCTTCTTGTGCTTTTAAATCTTCATACACATCAATAAAATTTTCCTCTTTTAAATCCTCTTTTATTTGTGCTATTAAAACTTCTTCATTTAAATTTTGACTATATGGAGGTAGCCTATCCTCATTAATAGCAGCAGCTGTAGGAATAACCATCATATAGAAAGGTTGTTCAATTTTAGCTATGAAGTTGTTAAAAGTCTGCATATTGCTTTGATAAGTTTCCTCATCAATAGTATTAAATTGTTGAATCAAATTATTATCACTAATAAAAACACCATTGATTAATGTTCTATTCATGGTATAATCAATTCTTGTTTTTGCCTCAACAAATAGGGAACGTAGTGGAAATTGATCTTGGATATACACTTCTATATCACGAGCAGTATCTCCCGTTAAGAATTCATCCACTTTAATATCATCCAAAGTACTTAATACTCGATTTTCTTCCTCACTAAAATCAACATCTTGCATAACTAGATGTAAAATGAAAAAACCAAATAAATAAGTTAAAAATAAAAAAATTAATATTCTATCAGTATTTTTCATAAGACCTCCTAGAATCTAAAATATAAAAACGGATTAAACGAAGCTTCTACAAGATAAGCTGTACATATCAGTAAAGCAGCCATCACTAATACTACTGATAAGGGCTCTTTTAATGATTTATTTATATAACGCCCATAAAAATAGTTTACAAGCGGAGTACTTACTAAAGCACAAAGCAACAAAAACAATCCTTCGCTTTGAATCATAAATAAAAAGGCTTCATCAATAATGTTATCTAAATTAAATAAATAACCAGCAAAAGTAGTCATAAGTGCAAAATCATCAAAGGCAAAAATCATCCACCCTATAAGAATTAAAAATAGGGTATATAGATGTCTGATAAATCGTGGTAATTTTTTTAAAACTGCTAAACCTATCAATTTTTCCATAATAATTATTAACCCAAAATACACACCCCATAATACAAAGTTTAAGGATGCTCCATGCCATAATCCTGTTAAAAACCAAACTATTGCCAAGTTTCTAATCGTATTACCTAGCCCATTACGGCTACCACCTAGAGGAATATATACATAATCTTTGAACCAACTACTTAATGAAATATGCCATCTACGCCAAAATTCACTAATCGACTGACTAATATAGGGATAGTTAAAATTTTCAAGTAAATCAAAACCAAACATTTTACCTAAGCCTATTGCCATATCGCTATAGCCACTAAAATCAAAATATATTTGAAATGCATAGGCTATTAATGCAAGCCATGCATTCGCTACACTTATTGAATCCATTGCCGTTATCGAAGCAAATACTGCTCCAGCGTTATTCGCAAAAAACACTTTCTTAAATAAACCTATTGTAAACTTTTTTATTCCATAACTGAAACTTTCACTTGTACTATAGCGCTCATTAAGTTGTGTAGCTATATCTTTATAACGCACAATTGGACCAGCAATTAATTGCGGAAACATAGCTACATAGGTTCCAAAATCAATAATGCTTTTTTGTACATCGGCTTGTCTTCGATAAACATCAATGGGATAAGACATCGTTTGAAAAGTATAAAAAGATATTCCTATCGGAAGGGTAATATTTAACAAAGGAATGGATAAGCCAAATGAATTGACGATACCTATTAAGAAATCTGCATATTTAAAAAATCCTAATAAAGATAAATTAAATATAATTGAAAACAACACATAACCTCTTGCCTTTTTTCGATTATCTTCATACTTTTTCACCATCATACCATTATAATAGTCAACTACTGTTGAAATAAGCATCAAGATAATATAAAAAGGATCACTCCATCCATAGAAAAATAAACTAACCATGAAAAAACAAAAATTCCTATATTTTAGTGGTGAAAATTTCATCACCACTAAAACTATAGGAAGGTAGAAAAACAAAAATTCTAACGAACTAAAAACCACTATTTGAAGCTTGCTACAAGATCATCAACTATAGCACCAGCTTCTTCATGTACTACAACAATATACGTATTCCCTACCTCTTCTGTAACACGAGCTTTAATTAAATCATATTGTATTGGTAAATAACTAGACCAACTTTGCTCTTGTGAATCAAAATAAGCATCTACCTGTTGTTTAACAGTTTCTAACTCTCCTTCTTTAGCAGTAACAAGAAGTACTTCATGAGCTAATGTATTTGCATTGGGTTTCAATACCACATACTCTTCAATAAGGCTCACATCTAATTTATAAAATGCATCCAATGCGACATCATCGATAACACTGTAAACTGGACCTTCATAATTTGCTAAAACTTCGTTTACTTCCTCCATTGTTGGTGGTTCTTTTACTGTTGAACCAAAACTACAACCTGCAAGTAAAGTAGTAATTAATGCTAATGCTACTATTTTTTTCATTTTATTCCTCCTAGTTTAATTCTACTCATAGTATACCCATGTATTAAAAAAAATACATTATTAAACCATCTCCATTATAGCAAAGATTCTAACCTATGCAAATGATTTGCAAGACACCAACTACTGCATAGTTAACAATCAATAATTTAAAGCTAGTAATATGTGTAGTTTTTGTATAGAATATAATAGTAGTATTTTGAGGCCCAATTGAATAATTAATGACATTCCGCCACAATAAGTGCTATAGCTTCGTTATAAACATCTATAGTAAATTATACCCTCTTAGTTAAATGGATATAATAGACCCCTCCTAAGGGAGTGACTAACAAGAGAACTTTTTACTCATGCTTCACACCA